>JBPBQZ010000057.1:0-76728 GCA_050955105.1 Janthinobacterium lividum
ATATAGGCACGCGGCACGCTGCCGAACCTTGCTTCGGTAAGCTGCACCGGCGTGACGAAGGTAACCATGGGTTCCGGTGTCAATCGGGTGGCCGCGCGCTCAATGGTCGCGGCGTCTGTCGTGTTGTAGAAAATCGCACCGGCGAGGTTTGTCGCCACCGTCGACGTGGCGCCATCTTCGGACATCACCATCATTCCAGCATTGCGCGGCGCTTTGCTTTGTGCCGAGAGCGACCTCAAGGTGGCACCGCTCGGTGGCAGGAACGCGGCCAGGTAGACCAGGCGGCGGATGCGCTCGGGCACGCGCTCGGCGACTTCGCTGATGACGATGCCGCCGCGGCTGTGACCCACGAGAATTACCGGCTCGGGCTCAGCGCGAATCAGATCCGCCACGAAATCGGCCCAGCCGGCGAGGGTGATGCTGCTGAGCGGTGTGCGGTCGCGGCCCATGCCGGGCAGGTCGGGAGCGATCACACGATGGCCGTCATGTTCCAACAGGGGAACGATCTCCTCCCAGCACCAGCCGCCGTGCCAGGCACCGTGTACCAAAACGAAAGTTGCCATCGTCTTCTCCGAACGTCATTTTGGGGATGGTCTGCTTGCGCGGCCTTGGTTTTAGCCGTCTGTGCAGAACGAATCGATGCCGATAGTACCGCTGTTATCGGCGACCATTCATCGGCCGGACGCAAAAAAGCCGCCTTGGCGGGCGGCTTTTTTCGGTGCGGCGAGCGTGATGCTAGAACCAGTGAAAACCTTTTGCCATGATTCCCGCGAGGCCGATTATCGCGCTGAAGAGGATCCTGAAATCAATGGTTCTGATGCCGGCGATATCGGCGCGAACAGCGCGCACGTCAGCCTTCAGATCACTGATCGTCTCTTTGGTATATTCGGCAGTCGCCTCGAGTTTTGCTAGTCGTGATTCCATGTCGCCATCATCTCGTCTCGACGCGGATCCGTCAACCGGCCCTTGTGGAGGTGCCGGTGGAGCAGCCATTCTAAATTGATCCAGCAACATTTTTACCTCCGCGAGATCGTCCATTAGCGCCTTCCCGGTTTCTTCGTTGATGCGGCCCATTAGGACGAGTAGATCCTTGAATAGATCTCGAATGACGCAAGGCCGCCCTCCCATTAAACGCGCTGACCCGTTCAGAAAACAGAGGTTTACTTTCGACTTAGGCCGCCCTCGACTTAAATTGGCCTAAGAGATCACTCAAAAATTTCCCCATGGTCAAATGCTGACCGCCGGCGGCCGCCTTTCAGTCGGCTATCGTCTGCCGCACGGCGTGTTCCCAGCGCTGCATCAATTCCAGCGTCTGCGAACGCGGCATGTTCGGCTCGAAGCGCCGTTCGACGCGCCACAGACGGCTCAACTGCTCGACGTTGTCATACAGGCCGCTCGCCAGCCCCGCCAGATAGGCAACGCCGAGCGCGGTGGTTTCGATGACCGCCGGCCGCAATACCGGAATGCCCAGCAGATCGGCCTGGAACTGCATCAACAAATCGTTCACGCAGGCGCCGCCGTCGACGCGCAACTCGATCACCGGCGCGCCGCCGGCGTCAACCACGTCGAGACTCATCGCCTGCAGCAAGGCCGCGCTTTGGTAGGCGATGCTCTCCAGCGCGGCGCGCGCGATATGCGCAACGCTGGTGCCGCGCGTAAGCCCGGTGAGCGTGCCGCGCGCGTCCGCATTCCAATAGGGGGCGCCCAGGCCGGTAAACGCCGGCACCATCATCACGCCGCCGGAGTCCGGCACGCTTTCCGCCAGCGCCTGCACCTGCGCGCTTTGATCGATCGCCTTCAGTCCATCGCGCAGCCACTGCACCACCGCGCCGCCGGCGAACACGCTGCCCTCCATCGCGTACTGCCGCTGCGCGCCGATCTGCGCCGCGCTGGTCACCAGTAAGCCGTTGCGCGACGGGTGCGAGGCGCCGCCCATATGCATCAGCAAGAAGCAGCCGGTGCCATAGGTGTTTTTCGCGAGACCGGGCGTGAAGCAGGCCTGCCCGAACAGCGCGCTCTGCTGGTCGCCCGCCACGCCGCAGATCGACAGCGCATGGCCGAGCAGCTCGGCATCGATCTCGGCGAAAAAGCTGCTCGAGGCGCGCACCTCCGGCATCAGCGACGCCGGAATATCGAGCAGCTCGAGCAGCTCGGCATCCCAGCAGTTGTCGTGGATGTTGTACAGCATGGTGCGCGATGCGTTGGTGACATCGCTCGCGTGCAGCTTGCCGGCGGTCAGTTGCCAGATCAGCCAGCTATCGACGGTGCCGAACGCCAGTTCGCCGCGCGCGGCCTGCGCGCGCGCATCGGGCACGTTGTCCAGCAGCCAGCGCAGTTTGGAGGCAGAGAAATAGGCATCGATCACCAGGCCGGTCTTGTCGCGAATCGTGTCGCTCAGGCCGTCCTCGCGCAGCTTGATGCACAGCGGCTCGGCACGCCGGTCTTGCCAGACGATGGCTGGGTGCACCGGCTGGCCGGTGGCGCGATGCCAGAGCACGGTGGTCTCGCGCTGGTTGGCGATGCCGAGCGCATGGATATCACGCGCTGACAGCCCGGCTTGCGCCAGCACATCGCGCGCTGTCTGCAGCTGGCTACGCCAAATTTCCAGCGGGTCGTGCTCGACCCAGCCGGGGCGCGGGTAGTGCTGCGTCAATTCCTTTTGCGCCATCGCCACGATGCGGCCGTCGAGGTCGAACACGATGCTGCGCGAACTGGTGGTGCCCTGGTCCAGGGCGAGCAGATAAGTCATGGGGTCTTCCGAACCGGTGCGCGTGGGGATGTACGAAGCGATCTACGCTCCGACCCGGCCTCGGGCGTCGCCGCTGCGCGCGCGACTTCGCAGCGCACCTGCGCGCCTTCGAGCAATGCCGGGAAGGGCGGCGGCGGATCCATATCGGTGAACAGGCAATCGATTTGCGACAGATCGGCCAATTGCACCATCGCCGGCCGATTGAATTTGCTGGCGTCCGCGGCCAGCCAGACCTCGCGCGCCTGATGCATGATGGCCTGCGCGACCTTGACCTCGCGCAGATCCTCGCGGGCGGCTTGAGGATCAAATGAACACGATTTTCTTTTGATGGCGCAGTACGGCGCCACTGCTGTTGTTTCGGTTGTCGATCGCCGCGACTGCGCCCTCCGCTGCCTGCTCGGGCGTTTGCGCGCAAGGTCCTCGCACGACATGAAGCTATCGCCTTTGGGTTGGCAACTATCGAGTTCTGTTTAACTGGAACGGCGCAGTTCAGGTTGTCGAAATCGACGAGGTGAGAAAGCGCGATGAACGCACCTATTAACGTCCAAGTTATGAACGGGCCGGACGGTAAGCCGGCCTTTGTCGTTATGCCCTATGCCGATTACTGGCAAGCGTTCCTGTGCGCAATGGCATGATGCCACACGCCGTGGTCAGTCGCGTGTTCCGTGATGAGGTTTCCCTCGTCCGTGCCTGGCGCTAGCATCCGGGCCTCACTACAAAAAGAAGTCGCGGAGCGCCTAGGCGTATCCCAGCCGACTTTTGCCGCACAAGAAGGCGGCGAAATGCGTCTGCGCAAAGCGACCAAGGCAAATATCGCTGCGGCGCTTGGCATAAACCTGGCGCAACTCGACTTTTGATTGCTCTCAAGGCATGCGTTTCGTTTAACCTATTCAACACCCGAAGGCCGAGATTCGCCACACGTCAATGCCCCGCGTAGCGCAGCGGGAGAGCGGCTGATGCAGGCCAAAATGCAAAAAGCCACCGGGTTAGGGTGGCTTTGTTCTGGGAGCAATCTCCAGGGGATTCTATTGCGAATACAGCGGGTTTACAAGTTTCTTCGCCAACGGACTCTTGATGATTGCATCATGCTCGCCATACAGCCGAAGTGCGAACGCGAATCTAGGCCATTTCATATCTTGCTCTGGCACGAGTGATGCGGACAGCAATAGCTTCGGCGTCTGCAACACAGCCTTCCGAGTCGAGTCTGAATTCTTCGGTAACTTGATAATCGGCGACGATCCGGCTCCGCTTGAGCTTCGCCAATTGCCGAGCCGCTGATTGGGCGTCAGTTCGACCGCTTCTCAAGCTACGCCCCAGACCGCCATTGCTTCAATCAATGCTTTGTGGCTGCCGGCGTCATGCACTATATCGCGCGGAGGTGCGAACTCTTGAGGAATCATGGCTGCGCAGCAATGAAAGGCCCCGTAGTAAGAGCGGGATACGGATGTGCGGCGGTCAGCCTCGCTGCGCGACGGGTCGGCTAATGAGCGTGCCGTTTCAATGAAGTCGGATGGGAACATGCGTCGAATCTGTCGGTTCGATATACAAGACAAACGACCCCAACTGAAGGTCATCAATCTCATCAAATAAAAGCGGCGTCAACTCTTCATCAAGTGCTCGCGCATTTCCATCAGACGGATCAATGTGGAGATTGATATAGATACACTCTTCGCCCGGCATACGGTCGCTGCCGTGCGAAAAATGCTTGGCGCAAATCTTCCTTTCGCTCAGAAACCGTAGAGCGCAATCGATTGTCTTCCGTACGGTTTCCTCTCGTACTCCAATAGCTTTGCTGAGATCAATCGCATTTTTGAAGCTTTGCATTTCGTCATCAGAATCGAGAATCCGCAATGCCAAAGTTTTCAACAGTTCGTCAGCCCTCGACCACTCTCCCGCGCAAAAACGATATGCAATCGCGCCCCGTAAAAACTCTAGATTCTCCGGTTCCCTCAATGCGGCAGATTCCATCTGCTCGGCGGCCTCGGACGGTTGATTGATATCAGCCAATGCACGTGCGAAATTTGCCAAGATGTCGGCACTTGAGCTCAATCGCATCGCATGCCGAAAGTTTTCGCGGACCATTTCGATGGACCATCGAAGCATTCCAACAACACCTAGTGCCTGATACGCGTTGACAGCATCAACGCCGATACTGTCGCGCGCGACGCGCTCAACGCGCCTCAAGTCCAGATCGCTAGGACGGGTACCATTTTCGGCCATCGCAACGAGAGCAAGGAAAGCTTCGTGCGCCTTCGTCTGGGGTTGGGCGGCCGGCATAGGCACCTGTTTTTCAGAAATTGTTTGCAACTCGCCAATCTTAACATCCGGCTCTTCGTGGGAATTCCACTCTCTTTCTCCTTATCCATTCGACGTCAGGCTACCAAAGCCTGAAACGTCTTCGGGCAAAAAGCGAGTGGATCGTGCCGATCTGCCGCTCCAGTCCAGGCTCGCGCGTCGCATCCCGTTGATTCGATTCGCCAGCACCAGCGACGGCAACGATGCGTGAAACGAGAAGGTCGTGATAACCGCCAGATTTGCCCCACGGGCATTAGATCCGATACGGACAGCCTGTCGCAGCGCGCGCAGGGCATGATAGCTATTGTTGTCGCCCGAATCGCCGGCCACGGCGATCTCGTTGTAGAACCTTGGCAACCGTAGGCGCTTATCTGGTCCCTCCGACAGGAATCGAACCTGTATCTAGCGCTTAGGAGGCGCTTGTTCTATCCATTGAACCACGGAGAGGGCGGGATAGTGCGGGGCGTTAGCATAACACGCTGAACTACCTCGAGCGCGCCGCCGACTTTTCGCCCAATAAACGCTGCATCGTCAGTCGGGCGTCTTGTCCTTGATCGGTAGGCAGGCCCGATCCCCAGTGTCCTTTCAGTTCCTGGAACGCAAGTGAATACTCGAATAACGAGGCATCTGTCCCCGAACAAAAGGCGGCCGCATCATACCCTTCATCGCCCTCGCACGGCCGATCCCGCGCCATCGACCACATCGAGACCAAGCCGATATCGTTGGCTTTGGCGAAGCTCACCAACTCTTCGGCGTCTTTTATCGAAAAAACTTTATCGGATATTGCGTCACGACCGATGGTCGGCGCAATGCCGATTTTCTGCCAACTTTCCCGATATGAAAGCGGCTTGCCGTGTTTGCTGAAAATGTCACTGACTTGTGTACGCAGTGCAGTAACCTGAGCTTTTATCGAATCGGCCATCGTCCCGCCGTTGGAACCGTAGGTGTACTTCGCCACCCTGCTCACGGAAGTCCTCAATACGCGAGCGGATTTCGTCGGCGACAGGATCACTTTTGTCGTCTACGACATGTTCGCCGTCCCAGCTTGGTTTGCATCCGCTCGAATAGGAATGTTCGTCGACGAAGGCGAGCTGCAACTGCGGGATCTGAAAAGTTTCGGCGAAGATAAAGAGAAGTCTCGGCTCCAACCAAGGCTTGTAAGGCACGCTTAGATTAAAGGGCACATAGGGCGCGAAGGCCGTTTCGGCACGGACCGCTAACGTGGTGCCGCAAAGTCGGCAAGGTAACAGTGCTGCAAAAATCGCTTTCTTCATACGGGGATGTCTTCGAACGACAAACGGGCCAGACATCGTCCGGTGCCTCGCCTCGTTTGGTAATTTTGTGATGACGGCGCTAACGGCATTTCTGCCGCTCGCGCCATCTCACGCTGCTAGCGCATGTTTACTTCGTCAACGTCCATTCCGGCGATCCGGCATCCGGACTGACGCCTTGCGACCACCAGTTGGCGCGATAGCCGTGGCCCTTGTAATTTACGACGGTGCCTTCGCTGTAAGCCGCCTGAGCCGCCCATTCGTGCTGGCCGCCGCCTTGCAGCGCCCACACCGCCGACGCGCCCGGCACGTCGCCGCGGGTCCACCACTGCGCGATGTACTGATGACCGTTGTAGGTGACGGCATCTTGCGCGTTGTAGACCTGACTGGCGCTCCAGGGTGCATTCGGTACGACGGGGCTGCTGGTGTCGGCACCTTGGGTGGCGTCGCTACCGCTTGCGTCGTGGTTCGAGTCGTCGGCACTCCCGGCTTCGCCCTTGCCAGCGTCGCCGCCACGATCGGGAACTACGCTGCTGTCGGTGCCGCTATCGCCATGCCCCGTATCAGCGGCATCGGAATGGTGTGCGTCACCGGCATCGCTCGCATGGCCACCATCGATCTTCTCCCACGGTCCCCATTCGCCTTCGCCCGGCGTGTCGCCCTTGGTCCAATATTTGGCGCGATAAGTGCTGCCCTTGTAGGTCACGGTCGCACCGGCTTCATACGACAGATCAGGCGTCCATTCGGCGCCATGCCCATCGGGCGGCACGTAGCTGGGGTCTGCGGTAAAGCCCTTGCCCCAATGCGACTTGAGCTTCATGAAGATTTTCGAGAATGCGTAGTTCGGCGCATCGACGCTCGAGCAATACGGATCCGCCGCGGTCTTCGCACCGCCCGCGCAACGCTGGTCACGCGTGAGCGACCACATCGACATCAGACCGATGTCCTTGCTCTTTGCGAAGTCCAGCAAGGCTTGCGCATCTTTAGTGGAAAAAATCTCGTCGCTGACGTCGTTCACACCGAGCATCGGCGTGATGCCGACCATCTTCCACAGTTGCTGGCTCGACAGGGTTTGGCCGTGCTTCTGGTAGACCTCGCCGAGCTGGCGCTGCAGCGCGGTGGCGGCATCTGTCGCGGCAACCGACATCGAACGGCCAGCCAGCGACTGCGCGCCGTAATCCATGGCCATGACATTGACCAGCGAAATTTTCACGCCATGCGCGACGGCAGCGTCGACTACCGCTACGCCATCATCGGTGAGCCCGCTTGGCAGCACTGGCAGCGTCAAGCTGATCTGTATGGGTTTGCCGCTGGCCTCGCGCGCCTGCTGCAATTCGGCCAGTATCTTGAAACGCCGGTCCAGCGCGGGCTTGTTGGTTTGGGCCTGCCCTTCCAGATCGAAGTCGATGCGCGATACGCCGAAGGTGTTGAGCACGTTCTCATAGGCGGCGCGCAGCTTGGCCGGATCTTGGCAGCCTTTGGCATCCGCCAGCGGCGTGCCGTTGGCACCGCCCAGCGAAATCAGCACTTCACCGCCTTTTTCGCGATAGAACTTGATGGCGCGGCTGATCTTGACGGCTTCTTCGTCTTTCTCATCGATGCCGTAGTAGCCGCCCCAACTGGCTTGGCAAGTATTATCCGGGTTCTTCGCAACCACGAAGGCAAGATTCAGTTGCTGGATGCCGTGACGAATGGCGGCTTGATCGAAATGGTAAGAAATTTCCTCGGGCGCACCTTTGTCCCACAGCGTCACGTCGACGTAGGGTGAAAAGGCCGGCTCGGCATGAGCCAACAGACTCGTGCTTGAAAGCATGCCGAGAACCAGCGTTGAGAGAATCGTCTTTTTCATTCGCACTCCAAATCGTTAAAAGTAAAGATGCCGATCGAAAGCGGTTTCGGGCACCCTCACTCGGGTAATGTCATCGCTGCGCGCCCAGTGAATCGGTGGACTTCTCGGCGCAGCGCCACAACGAGATGGATATTAACGAGCGTTCGTTTCGCGACGATTCATACGAGACTCGTAAACGAGCTAAGTAACGATTTATTGTGTTCAACCCGCATGGCGGCGGACGCCCGCCCCGGCGCACTGGCGATGCGGCTTTTGAATTGCCGCGGCGCACAGGCCGCGCAAGCTAAAATGGACGTTTTTGCGCGAGCCGTCTCCTCTCTATGTCGCTGTTCTCCATTACCGGCGCGCATCTCGCCTTCGGCCATGTCGCGCTGCTCGACGCCACGGATTTTTCGATCGAGTCCGGCGAACGCGTGGGGCTGATCGGCCGCAACGGCGCCGGCAAGTCTTCCCTGCTTAAAATCGTCGCCGGCTTGATTCCGCCTGATGACGGGTTGATCGCGCGCCAGCAGGGCGTGCGCACCGTCTATGTGCCGCAGGAACCTGTCTTCGATGAGGACGTCACGATTTTTGAAGCAGTTTCTGAAGGCCTCGCGCGCGAACGTGCGCTGCTCGACGAATACGAGCGCGTCTCGGCGGGTCTGTCGCCAGAAGCCTCGGAAGGCGACGCAGGTGCGCCGGTCGCCAGCCATGACAGCCTGATGGCGCGTCTGGGCAGCCTGCAGGCCGCGCTCGAAGCCACCGATGCGTGGCAATGGGAAAACCGCGTCGCCACCACGCTCGACCGGCTGGGGCTGGATGGCGGCGCGCACGTGAAGTCGCTATCGGGCGGACAACGCAAACGTGTAGCCTTGGCGCGCGCGCTGGTGGCCAAGCCCGACGTGCTGCTGCTCGACGAACCCACCAACCACCTCGATTTCGAAGGCATTCGCTGGTTGGAGACGCTGCTGATCGCCCTGCGGACCAGCGTTTTCTTCATCACTCACGACCGCACGTTTCTCGATCGGGTCGCTACCCGCATCGTCGAGCTCGACCGCGGCCGACTGCTGTCGTATCCGGGCAATTTCTCCGCATATCAACGCGCAAAAGCGCTGCAGCTCGAGGTGGAGCGGGTCGAAAATGCCAAGTTCGACAAGTTGTTGGCGCAGGAAGAGGTCTGGATCAGGCAGGGTGTGGAAGCGCGGCGCACGCGCAGTGTCGCGCGTATCCAGCGTTTGCAAAGTATGCGCAATGAGCGGGTGGCGCGGCGCGGGCAGGAGTCCAACGTGCGCCTGGACGTGGCGCAGGGCGAGAAGTCGGGAAAGATTGTCGCCGAGCTGATCGACGTGTCGAAGCGCTTTGGCGCGCGCACGATTGTCGATAATTTCACCTGCACCGTCATGCGTGGCGACAAGATCGGCTTGATCGGACCGAACGGTGCCGGCAAGACCACGCTGATTCGCCTGATTCTCGGCGAATTGAAGGCGGATGCCGGGCGTATCCGCAATGGCGCGAACCTGCAGGTCGCCTATTTCGACCAAATGCGCGAGCAGTTGAACGAAAACCACAGCCTGATCGACACTATCAGCCCGGGAAGTGAATGGATCGAGATCAACGGCGCGCGCAAGCACGTGATGAGTTATCTCGGCGATTTCCTCTTCTCGCCCGAGCGCGCGCGTTCGCCGGTGTCGTCGCTGTCGGGCGGTGAGCGCAATCGCCTGCTGTTGGCGCGCCTGTTCGCGCGGCCGGCGAATGTGCTGGTGCTCGACGAGCCGACCAACGATCTCGATATTCCCACGCTCGAGTTGCTGGAAGAGTTGTTGACCGATTTCGACGGCACGGTGCTGTTGGTCAGCCATGACCGGGCGTTTCTCGATCAGGTCGTGACGTCGGTGATCGCCGCTGAAGGCGCGGGACGCTGGCGCGAGTACGTGGGCGGTTTCAGCGACTGGCAATTGCAGTCGGAGCGGGCGGCGACGATGGCGGCCGATGCGGTGGCCGGCGATGCCGCCGGTGGTACCGTGACCAAAGGCCGTGGCGCCGCGGGTGGTGGGCGTACGGCGTTGTCGACACCGGCTTCGCAGCAGCCTGCCGGGCAGCCGGCGTCGGCGGGTTCCGCATCGGCTGGTGCCACACAAGCCGCGCGGCCTGCGCCGACGCCGAGCCCGGCACCGGCGCAAGCCAAACTGTCGTTCAAGGAAAAGCGCGAACTCGAGGGCTTGCCCGAGCGCATCGCGGCGCTGGAGGCCGAGCAGCGGCAGATCGCCGCGCGTTTGGAAGATGGCTCGATATTCGTGAGTGATCCGGCTGAAGGCGCGCGTATTGCCGAGCGTTTTGCGACGCTCGACGCCGAGTTGCTGGGCGTGCTCGAGCGCTGGGAAGCGTTGGAAGCGCGCTCCAACGGATAGCATGATCGCGCTTGGGCCATGGCGGCCGTGCGCGGCTTACGTGCGACTCGCCCGCTTCGCCTGGCCGAATGGCCGAGATGCGCGACGGGTCTAAACAAGTAGAATGACCGCGCAATAGTTGCCCGATCTCCGGGCAAGCTGCAGTCGATTCAAGGCCACTGGCCGGCATCCTGATTCTATGTCCCGAAAGCAGATAACTCCGTCGTATAGCGAGGCCTCGATCCGCGTCCTGAAAGGGCTCGAACCGGTCAAACAGCGTCCCGGTATGTACACGCGTACCGAAAATCCGCTGCATATCATCCAGGAAGTGCTCGATAACGCGTCGGACGAGGCGCTCGGCGGCCATGGCAAGCGGCTGCACGTGACCTTGCATGCCGACGGTGCGGTCACGGTCGAAGACGACGGTCGCGGTATTCCCTTCGGCCCGCATCCAGAAGAAGGTTTGCCAGTGCTGGAGATCGTTTTCACGCGCTTGCATGCCGGCGGCAAATTCGACAAGGCCGACGGCGGTGCCTATACGTTTTCCGGCGGTTTGCACGGCGTGGGCGTGTCGGTGACCAACGCGCTGTCGAAGCGGCTGGACATCACCGTCTGGCGCGACGGCAAAGTCGCGCAGATCGGCTTCGCCAACGGCGACGTAGTGAAACCGCTCGAATTGCGCCCCGCCGCGCGCGGCGAAAAACGCTCGGGCACGCGCGTTACCGCTTTGCCCGATCCTAAATATTTCGATGCGGCGCTGCTGCCGGCGCAAGAGCTGCGGCGCGTGCTGCGCTCGAAGGCCGTGTTGTTGCCGGGCGTCGAGGTGGTGCTGGTCGACGAAAAAACCGGTGAAACCGAGCGCTGGCTCTACGAGGGCGGCTTGCGGGCCTACCTCACCGAGGGGCTGGCTGGCCATGAGCCGTTGATCCCGCTCTATGAAGGCGAGCGTTTCGCCGCCGCTGGCGATGATGGGTTCGCCGCGGGCGAAGGGGCCGCCTGGGTAGTCGCCTGGACCGATGAAGGACCGCTGGCGCGCGAATCGTACGTCAACCTGATTCCCACGCCCGCTGGCGGCACGCATGAAGCGGGCTTGCGCGATGGCTTGTTCCAAGCCGTCAAGAGCTTTATCGAATTGCACGGACTCTTGCCGAAAGGCGTGAAGGTGCTGGCCGACGATGTGTTCTCGCGTGTGTCTTACGTGCTGTCGGCGCGCG
The DNA here is from genome assembly GCA_050955105.1 of Janthinobacterium lividum. GTDB lineage: Bacteria > Pseudomonadota > Gammaproteobacteria > Burkholderiales > Burkholderiaceae > JBPBQZ01. The sequence continues at coordinate 11,745 of JBPBQZ010000057.1, forward strand.
TGCTCGACCCGCAGTTCCAGGGGCAGATCAAGGAACGGCTGAATAGTCGCGATGCGGTGCGCCTGGTTTCTTCTTTCACGCGGCCGGCGCTCGAGCTGTGGCTGAACCAGCACGTCGACCACGCCCGCAAGCTGGCGGAACTGGTGATTCGGCAGGCCCAGGCGCGCGCGAAGGCCGGACAAAAGGTCGAGAAGCGCAAAAGCTCCGGCGTGGCGGTGCTGCCCGGCAAACTGACCGATTGCGAATCGACCGATATATCTCGCAATGAACTGTTCCTGGTGGAAGGCGACTCGGCTGGTGGTTCGGCGAAGATGGGCCGCGACAAGGAATTCCAGGCGATTTTGCCGTTGCGCGGCAAGGTGCTGAACACCTGGGAAACCGAACGCGACCGCTTGTTCGCAAACAACGAAGTGCACGACATTGCGGTGGCGATCGGCGTCGATCCGCATGCCGAAGGCGACAAGGTTGATTTGAGCGGCCTGCGCTATGGCCGCATCTGCATCTTGTCGGATGCGGACGTCGACGGCTCGCACATCCAGGTGTTGTTGCTGACGCTGTTCTTCCGCCATTTTCCGCAACTCGTGCACAACGGCAACGTTTGCATCGCACGACCGCCATTGTTCCGCGTCGATGCGCCGGCGCGCGGCAAAAAGCCCGCGCAGAAGCTCTATGCGCTCGACGATGGCGAACTGACGGCGATGCTCGACAAGCTGCGCAAGGACGGCGTGCGCGATACGCAATGGAGCATCAGCCGCTTCAAGGGGCTTGGCGAAATGAGCGCCGAACAACTGTGGGACACCACCATGAATCCCGATACGCGCCGGCTGATGCCGGTGATGTTGGGGCATCTCGACTTCACCGCAACCAGCGGTGTCATGACGATGCTGATGGGCAAGGGCGAAGCGGCCGCGCGGCGCGGCTGGCTCGAAGAAAAGGGCAATGAGGTCGAGGTAGACGTCTAGGAACTGCTTGAGCTTTTACCCGACGCAGCGCTCGACTGGACAAACAAGATGGAACAACAGGATATCGATTTCGTCGCCCCGCCCGAGGGCGAATTTCTGACGCTTGGCGAATACGCCGAGCGCGCTTATCTCGACTACGCGATCAGCGTCGTCAAGGGCCGCGCGCTGCCCGAAGTGAGCGATGGGCAAAAGCCGGTGCAACGGCGACTTTTGTATTCGATGGCCGAGATGGGCTTGTCCGCCGATGCCAAGCCGGTGAAATCGGCGCGCGTGGTCGGCGACGTGCTGGGCAAGTTTCACCCGCACGGCGACCGCTCGGCCTATGACGCGTTGGTGCGCCTGGCGCAAAGCTTTTCAATGCGCTATCCGCTGATCGATGGGCAGGGCAACTTCGGGTCGCGTGACGGCGACGGCGCCGCAGCGATGCGTTACACCGAAGCGCGGCTAACGCCGATCGCACAGCTGCTGCTCGATGAAATCGACATGGGCACGGTCGACTTCATCCCCAACTACGACGGCTCCATGCAAGAGCCGAAGCTGTTGCCGGCGCGGTTGCCGTTCGTGTTGCTGAACGGTGCCTCCGGCATTGCCGTGGGCTTGGCGACGGAAGTGCCGTCGCACAACCTGAAAGAGGTGGCGGCCGCGGTGGTGGCATTGATCCGCAATCCGCGTCTCGAGCTGCCTGCCATTCTCGAGAAGCTGGCAGGGCCCGATTTTCCGGGCGGTGGGCAGATCATCTCCAGCCCCGCCGAGATTGCAGCGTGCTATGCCACCGGGCGCGGCAGCCTGAAGGTGCGCTGCCGCTGGAATATCGAAGAGCTGGCGCGCGGGCAGTGGCAACTGGTGATCACCGAGCTGCCGCCGAATACCTCCGGCCAAAAGGTCATGGAGGAAATCGAAGAGCTGACCAACCCGAAGATCAGGCCGGGCAAGAAGTCATTGAATGCCGATCAGCTGCAGTCCAAGCAGGCCTTGCTGGCGATGCTCGACACGGTGCGCGACGAGTCGGGCAAGACCGCGCCGGTGCGCCTGGTGTTCGAGCCGAAATCGTCGCGTATCGACCAGGCGGAATTCATCAATACTTTGCTGGCGCAGACCAGCATGGAGTCGAGCGCCGCCGTCAATCTGGTGGTGATCGGCGCGGACGGCCGACCGCGCCAGAAGCCTTTGCTCGACATACTCAACGAGTGGATCGCCTTCCGGCGCGCGACCTTGACGCGACGCACGCGTTTCAAGCTCGACAAGGTGCTCGACCGTATCCATATTCTCGAAGGCCGCTTGATCGTCTTCCTCAATCTGGACGAGGTGATTCGCATCATTCGCGAGGCCGATGAGCCGAAGCCGGCACTGATCGCCGCATTCGGCCTAAGCGAGCGGCAGGCTGACGATATCCTCGAGATTCGTTTGCGGCAATTGGCGCGGCTCGAACGCATCAGGCTGGAAAAAGAGCTGACCGCGCTGCACGAAGAGCGCGCAGCGCTCGAGAAACTGCTGAGCGACGAGGGCGAACTGAAGCGCCTGATGATTCGCGAGGTGGAGGCCGATTCCAAGCGCCATGGCGATGCGCGTCGCACGCTGATTCAGCACGAAGCCCGCGCCAGCGCGGAAGCGCGCGTGATCGACGAACCGGTAACGGTGGTGGTGTCCGGCCGGGGCTGGGTGCGCAGCCTGAGGGGCCATGCGCTCGACGCCGCCGGCTTCACGTTCAAGACCGGCGACGCGCTATACGGTGCGTTCGAATGTCGCACCCCCGACGTGCTGATCGCGTTCGGCAGCAACGGCCGTTGCTATTCGGTGCCGGTGTCGGCCTTGCCCGGTGGTCGCGGCGATGGCGTGCCATTGACGTCATTGGTCGACGTCGAGACGGGCACGCAGCTATTGCATTTCTATGCGGCCGGCGTCAGTCAGCCGCTGTTGCTGTCTGCCGACACGGGCACGGGCTTCATGGCGACAATTGGCGATATGGTCAGCCGCAACCGCGGCGGCAAGTCGTTCATGACGCTGGAAGGCGATGGCCGACCGCTGATGCCCGCGCCGGTGGTCGACGGCGCCACGCAGATCGCTTGCTTCAGCACGGGCGGACGCTTGATGGTGTTCGGCATCGGTGAGCTGAAGATACTGGCCAGCGGTGGGCGCGGCGTGTTGCTGAGCGCCTTGGCCGATGGCGAGAAGTTGTTCCAGGCGATTGCGATCGGACCGCGTGGGCTGGTACTCGCTGGTGTCGGTCGTGGCGGCAAGCCGCAGGAAACCAGCCTTTCGAAAGACGCGCTGTCGCCGCATGAGCGGCGCCGCGGCAGAGCCGGCCGAGCGCCGGATGTGCGTTTCAAGATCACCGCGCTGCGCCCGGTCCTGCCGGCGTCGTGATGTTTGTCGACGCAGGCGCCTATCCGCCCGCGTCGTCCGCCGCGTATAGTGGCGCGGCACCTCGCTAATACAAAAAAGAGCTCAAATGAACCGAATCCTTGAAGTCGCGCTGTTTCTCCATTTGCTGGGCGTAATCGTCTGGGTCGGCGGAATGTTTTTCGCGCATCTTTGCCTGCGACCAGCGATGGGCGATCTGTCGCCGCAGTTGCGGCTGCCATTGTGGGAAGCCGTGTTCGAGCGGTTCTTCGGCTGGGTCGGCGCGTCGGTCATCGTTATCTTGCTGACCGGCGGCTATATGATCATGAAGATGGGCGGCGGTCAGCCCTCGTGGCCGATGAACGCAATGGCTGGCACGGGCGTGTTGATGATGCTGATCTTCGGCCACATGCGCTTTGCCTTGTATCCGCGGCTCAGGCGTGCGGTGCAGGCGCAGAAGTGGCCGGATGGCGCGCGTACCCTGACGTCGATCCGCACCATGGTCACTATCAATCTGGTGCTGGGCTTCATTACCATCGCCTTCGCGACGCTGGGTATATTGGGCTAATCGCGGACGCCGAACACGCCGAAGCGCTTGATCAGGTCGGCCACGGCGTGGGCCGGAATCGGGCGCGAAAACAGAAAGCCTTGCGCTTCGATGCCGCCGAAGCGTTGCAGCCACGCGGATTGTTCTTCGGTCTCGATGCCTTCGACCACCACGGTCAGTTCGAGCGAGCGGGCCAATCCGATAATCGCCGAAATCATCGCGCATACGCCCGGGTCGTCGGGAATCGACTGCACGAAAGACCGGTCGACCTTCAAGGTGTCGACCGCGAAACGGTTCAGATACGACAGTGATGAATAGCCAGTGCCGAAGTCGTCGAGCGCGATGCGAACGCCCATGCGTTTGAGTGCGCCGATCTTCTCGGCCACCAATTCCGGATATTCCATCATCGCGGTCTCGGTAATTTCAAGTTCGAGCAGACCGCGCCCGATCAGATATTCGCGCTGACAGCGTTCCACCACCTCGAGCAGGTCGCCCCGCCAGAACTGCATCGATGAGATATTCACCGCCAGCGACAACGGCCCCCAGCCCTCTGCTTGCCAGGCATTCAGTTGCCGGCAAGCCGTCTCGATGACGAATTCGCCGAGGCGCACGATCAAGCCGGTGCGCTCGGCGATCGGAATGAATTCGCCAGCGAGGATCAGCCCGTGCTCGGGATGCTGCCAGCGCACCAGCGCTTCGAAGCCGGTGATGCGACGACTGTCGAGCGCAATCTTGGGTTGATATTCGAGGAACAACTGGCGCTCGTCCAAGGCCACGCGTAGCTGCTGCTCCCATTTCATCAGATGATCGGCGCGGTGCGACAGGTGCGGCGAGAAGAATTGATAGCATCCCTTGCCGGCTTCCTTCGCGCTATACATCGCCAGGTCGGCTTTTTTCAGCAGATCTATTTCGCTTTCGTGGCTGATCGAGTGCAGCGAGATGCCGATGCTGGCGCTCAGCACGAAGGGGCGGTCGCGCACGTCGAAAGGCTTGCGCAAGGCCTCGGCGATCGCTTCAGCCAAGTCGACAGCCTGCGCTTCGACAGTGGGGCCGCGCAGTCCCACCAGGAATTCGTCACCGCCGACGCGGCTTAGGAAGGAGTCTTCGGCGACGCTGGCGAACACCGTATCCGCCAGCCGCTGCGCACTCATCTGCAACACCGAATCGCCGGCGTTGTGGCCGAGCGTGTCGTTCACGGTCTTGAAGTTATCGATATCGATGAAAAGCAGCGCCAAGTGCCCGAGGCTGTCGGGCTCGGCGACCTGTTGCCGCAGCCACAGCAGTGTGCGATAGCGATTCGGCAGTCCGGTCAATGGATCGTTTTCGGCCAGCATGGTCATGTCGCGCTCGCGGCCGAGCAGCTTGGCGATCAGTCCGGTCGCCACGCCGAAGAAGCCTGCCATGGCCAGTGAGATAAAGCCGGCCATCAGCACATAGACATTGCGCGTGTGTCGGTATTGCGCCAGTTCTTCGGCCACCGACAGGCCCACCAGCACGCCCATTGGATAGCCGTCGAGGTGCCTGAACGAAACGATGCGCTCGATGCCGTCGATCGGATCCCGATAGGTCCCCGACATATGGCGCGCGATCGGATAGCTGCCGGATGCCGAGAAAGTGCTGCTGGCGTTCTTCTCGGCGTCGGTGCTGCGTGCCAGCACCGCGCCGTTGTCGGCTATGACGGCAATCATGCCGTTGTGGCCCAGTGCGGCTTTGTTGTAGAAGTCGTTAGTAAAATAAGTGGGGTCTTCCGACACCACGACTACGCCCGCGAAGCTGCCGTCGGGGTGATTCAGGCGTCGCGTCATCTGCAGCGACCATTGCCCGGAGACGCGGCCCAGCACCGGTTTGCTGATGAACAGTTGGTCGGTATCGCGATCGCGGTGCACGCGAAAGTGCTCGCGGTCGGCCAGGCTGACAGGTGGCCCGGCGGGCGCATTGGCCTGCACGGTCGAGGCCCGCAGCAGTCCCTGTTCGTCAATGATCGAGATCTGCAACAGCGTGTCGTTTTGCACCACGCCTTTGTTCACCGTGCTGATCAGGTCGAAATGGCTAGGTGACTTTTCGTATTCGAATTTGACGAAGCGAGTGACCTGGTCGACCTGGTGTATAGCCTTGACCGTGTGCTGTTCAAGTGCCGACGAAAGGATTGCCGCCGACGACGCCGAATCGTGATAGACATTTTCTTTTTCGAAAGACAGGCGCGCGAAGATGACCGTCCAGAGCAAGGCGATGATGATGGCGCCGAGCGCGGGAATTGCATAGAGCATGCGTTTGCGGCCACGCCGTGAAAGCGTGGTCAGCATCGCTGGCTGCGGCTGGCGCCGCTCGACCTGCGCGGTCATCGGCGCGCGCTACGGCGGTGGTCCATTGACGATCGCGCGGCGGCGGGCTGCCGTGCGTCGGTACCGCAACATAAACCAGTAACGGCATGCGGCATGGCGTTCAGTTTGACTGATATAAGTGTTTTAATCGCCGCCCGAACAGACGGCGTCCGCCGGCTGCGTGCTGCGTTCCCCGCGCCGCCGTTCAGAGGTCGATAGTAACCAAAGGGCGGCGGTTTAGGAAGCCGAGATGTTCCCGGCAGCGCATCGCACTGCCCCCGCCTCTGGCTATCTCAGGCTGTCTCCGAGCCTGCCTCGGAGACAGCCTCGGAGACAGCCTCGGAGTCGGCCGCTAGGCGACTTCCGCGATCAATTCGATTTCAACGCACGCGCCCATGGGAATCTGCGGCACGCCGAACGCCGAGCGGGCATGTTGGCCGGCGCTGCCGAACGCCTTGCTGATCAGCTCTGATGCGCCGTTCGCCACCAAATGCTGCTCGGTGTAAGCGGGCGTCGAATTCACCAGCACCATCAGTTTGACGATGCGTTTGACGCGATTCAGGTCGCCGACGTGGGCATGCAGCGTCGCCATCAAGTCGATGGCCACTGCGCGCGCGGCTTGCTTTCCTTCATCGGTGCTTAAGCTCTCACCTAGCTTGCCTGCCCAGACCTTGCCATCCTGCTTGGCGATATGACCCGACAGGAACACCTGGGCACCGCTTTGCACAGCCATGACATAGGCCGCCGCGGGCGCTCCTGCGTTCGGCAGTTCGATGCCGAGTTCCTTCAGCGTGTCGTAAACGTTCTGGGTCATGCGTACTTCTCCCTCAATAAGACGTGGACTATGACTAGCGTTGGCGGCAATGCCGCCGGGCCACAAGCATAGCGCGCAGCGCGCCGGCTTTACAGGGCGCGACGCCCGGAACGACATGGCGGGAAGCAAGCCCCTCAGCCGTTGCCGAGCGACATGACGAGGGCGGCCAGGCGCGCGATGCCATCGTCGATTTGCGCCGGTGGCACGGTAACGAAAGACAAACGCAAGGTGTTGTGTTCGGCCTGGCCGGCAAAGAACGGTGCGCCCGGCACGAAGGCCACGCCGGCTTGTTCGACCGCCGTATCCAGCAGCTTCAGGGTATCGATATGCGCGGGCAGTCGCGCCCAGATGAACATGCCACCCTCGGGGCGGTTCCATTGCACACCCGCTGGCATGTGTTTCTCGAGTGCGGCCAGCATGGCATCGCAATGTTCGCGATAACGGGTTACCACACCCGGAATATGCTGCGCCAGGAAATCATCCTGCACGGTCTCATAGACGATGCGCTGCGTCAGGCTCGGCGTATGCAGATCGCTGGCCTGCTTGGCTTGCACCAGCTTGAAGAGAATCGGCTCCGGCGCTACGACGTAGCCCACGCGCAGCCCGGGCGCCAGCACCTTTGAAAACGAGCCGAGATGGATGACCTGCGCGGGGGCCATCGACAGCAGCGACGGCAGTGGGCTGCCGCGATAGATCAGCGCGCCGTAAGGGTCGTCTTCGATGATCGGCAGTCCGGTGCGTTCGGCGAACGCGGTAAGCGCGATGCGCCGCGCCAGAGACAGCCGTCGCCCAGTCGGATTCTGGAAATTGGGTTGTGCATAGAGCAGGCGTGGCTGTTGATCCATCACGCTGTCGAGCGCCTCGGGAATCAGGCCGCCGTCGTCCGAGGGCACGGGCACGCAAATCGGTTCGAACAGCGAGAACGCCTGCAGCGCGCCCAGGTAGGTCGGTGTTTCGACCAGCAGCCGGCTGCCCGGATCGATAAAGACCTTGCCCAGCAGATCGAGGGCTTGCTGCGAGCCGGTAGTAATCAATACCTGCGAGGCGCGGATGCGCACGTCGGAGGTCGAGACGCGTGCCGCGACCCACTCGCGCAGCGGTGCATAGCCCTCGGTGGGACCATATTGCAGCGCCGCCGCCGGATCGTCGGTGAGCACCCGCTGGCTGGCTTCGCGGATGCGCGCTACTGGAAATGCCGCCGGCGAGGGCAGGCCGCCGGCAAACGAAATAATATCGGGCCGCTCGGTGATTTTAAGAATTTCGCGGATCGCCGAACTGGTGAGCTTGCGCGCCCGTTCGGACAGTTGCCACGCACCGGCGTGCGTGGCCGGCTGAATTGAAGCGTTCATGATTCTCTGCAAAGTTCGGTGACGGCCTGCATGTAAAACCGGCGCCTTGGTCGCGGGCTCAGCCTGCGCGGTGTCGCGAAACGGGCTGCGGCGTGGCGTGTATGGGTCCGAATATAGGGCGCCGCGCCGGGGAAGGCAACGCTACAATCGTCCGATTCCTTCCGGTTCGGAAAGCGCCGGACGGCCCCGGATTGTCGCCCGGGGTCGCCTGCCGAGCCGTTTTTTCGGTATTTTCCATTCGGCCATGTCCCGACTGCCTGCTTCTAAACAGATCCCGCGTCCGCTCGAATCGCCGCAACTGACGCTGGTCGAGCAGCTCTTTCAATGGGGCCAGCGCCGCATTCAGGAGCGCGTGTTCCGACCGGGCATGCGCATGCCGTCGATTCGCCAGATGGCGGTCGAGCAAGGGGTGTCGCGCTTCACGGTAGTCGAGGCCTACGAAAGGCTGGTGGCGCACGGTTATCTGGAATCGCGGCGCGGCGCGGGTTTTTTTGTGCGCGAGCAGCAAAACGCCCCGCAGCCGCAGCCAGCGCGTACGACCGTGCCGACCACCATCGACGTCGCCTGGCTGATGCGCAATATCCTTCAGACCACGGAACCGGAACGCGGGCCGGGTCTCGGTTATCTGCCCAATCGCTGGCTCGATGGCGACATGCTGTCGTTGGGCCTGCGCGCGATCGCCCGGCAAAGCGGTGCGCAACTACTCAGTTATGCGCATCCGCAGGGCTTTCTGCCATTGCGGCAGCAATTGCAGACACGCCTGGCCGAAATCGAGATCGGCGCTCCGCCCGAACAGATCGTGCTGCTGTCCGGTATCACCCAGGCGGTCGATCTGATCGCGCGCTGTTATCTGCAATCGGGCGACGCGGTGATCGTCGGCGATCCGGCCTGGTTCCAGATGTTCGGCACGCTCACGCGTCACGACGTGAATCTGCTGGGCATGCCCTACACACCCGCGGGCCCGGACCTGGACGCGCTCGAAGTGCTGGTGGAAACCTGGCGGCCGCGGCTGATGATCATCAACTCGGTTTTGCACAACCCCACTGGCACGTCGCTCAGTGCCGCGCAGGCCTTCCGTATTCTGCAACTCGCCGAGCGCTACGATTTTCTGGTGGTGGAAGACGATATCTACGGCGATCTTTGCCCAGCTTCCCAAGCATTCACGCGCATCGCCAGCCTCGATCAATTGCGGCGCGTGATCTACCTGGGCAGTTTCTCGAAGACCCTCGCCGCGAATCTGCGCGTCGCCTATGCGGCCTGCGCGCCGGGCATTGCTAAAATGCTCGCCGACCAGAAGATTTTATTGACGTTGACGACGCCGGAAACCAATGAGCGGCTGGTCTACAAGGTACTGACGGAAGGACATTATCGGCGCCACGTGGAACGGCTGCGGCAGCGGCTCGACACGGTGCGCGAGCCCACCGCGCGGCTGCTGCAGCGGCTGGGGCTGAAACTGTTCTGCGAGCCGCCCGCGGGCATGTTCCTCTGGGCCGACGCGGGTGTCGATACGGCGGCGCTGACGGTGCGCGCACATGAGGAAAACTTCCTGCTGGCGCCGGGCAGCTTATTTTCTCCGCACCAAAGTCCGTCGACCTGGATGCGGTTCAACATCGCGAATTGCGGCGACCCGGCGCTCGAAGCTTTTCTGGCGAAAAATCTGGGTAAAAACCCGGATAACGCTGGCGCGCGGCGCGCGGGGCCTTGAAATGCCACCGCACGACCCCACTATGAGCGCGTCGGAAAGCTGGCTGCGCCGGGCCGCACAAGGCCCGGGTACCAAGCCGCTTTCATCACTCTTTCTTATCAGACGATATTTCTAGGAATCGAAGCATGGCGCAAGAAACTCTAAGCTTTCAAGCCGAGGTCAAGCAGCTGCTGAAGCTGATGATCCATTCTTTGTATAGCAATAAGGAAATCTTTCTGCGTGAGCTGATTTCCAATGCATCGGATGCGGCCGACAAGTTGCGTTTCGAGGCACTCGCCAACCCGTCGCTGCTGGAAAACGATGCCGATCTGAAGATCAGTGTGGCTTTCGACAAGGCGGCGCGCACGCTGTCGATCAGCGATAACGGCATCGGCCTGAGCCGCGACGAGGCGATCGCCAATCTCGGCACCATCGCCCGCTCGGGCACGCGCGAGTTCTTCCAGAATCTGTCGGGCGACCAGCAAAAGGACGCGGCCTTGATCGGCCAGTTCGGCGTCGGTTTCTATTCGGCCTTCATCGTTGCCGACCGCGTCTCGGTGGAAAGTCGCCGCGCCGGACTGCCGGCCGCGGAAGGCGTGCGCTGGGAGAGCCAGGGCGATGGCGAATTCACCATCGAGACGATCGAACGCGCGAGTCGCGGCACCACCATCACGCTGCATCTGCGCGAAGGCGAAGATGAATTGCTGTCGACCTGGCGCCTGAAGTCGATCATCCAGAAGTACTCCGATCACATCGCACTGCCAATTCTGATGCCCAAGGAAGAATGGGACGAAGAGAAGAAGGAAATGGTATTGCGTGACGAACAGGAGACGGTGAACCAGGCCAGCGCCCTGTGGACTCGTTCGCGCAACGACATCACCGATACCCAGTATCAAGAGTTCTATCGTCACCTCGCGCATGACAACGAGTTGCCCTTGGCCTGGACGCATAACCGCGTCGAAGGCCGCAGCGAATATACCCAGTTGCTGTATCTGCCCGCACACGCGCCTTTCGATCTGTACGACCGCGGTCAACGTGGTGGTCTGAAGCTGTACGTGAAGCGCGTTTTCATCATGGAAGACGCCGAGCAACTGTTGCCGGCTTATCTGCGCTTCCTGCGTGGCGTGGTCGACAGCAATGATCTGCCGCTGAACGTGTCGCGCGAGATCTTGCAGGAAAGCCGCGATGTGAAGGCGATCCGCGAAGGCGTGACGAAGCGCGCGCTGTCGATGCTCGAAGATCTGGCACGCAAGGAAAAGGAAGGGCCGACCACGGCGGCCGCCGACGCTGCTGCGCAAGATGCGCCGGCCGACGAGGTGCTGGCCGAGAAGGGCGTGCCGGAGCATGAAAAGTATCCGCTGTTCTGGAGCGAGTTCGGCCAGGTCCTGAAGGAAGGCATCGGCGAAGACACGCCTAACCGCGAGCGCATTGCCAAGTTGCTGCGCTTTGCTTCGACGCACAGCGACACCTCGGCGCAAACCGTTTCATTCGAAGACTACGTCGCTCGGATGAAGGAAGACCAGACGCAAATCTTTTACGTCAGCGCCGATAGCTGGCAGGCGGCGCGCAATAGTCCGCACCTGGAAGTGTTCCGCAAGAAGGGGCTGGAAGTCCTGCTGCTCAGCGAGCGCGTCGATGAATGGATGTTGTCGTTCCTTACCGAATTCGAAGGCAAGCCGATTGTCAGCGTGGCGCGCGGCGACCTGAATCTGCCGGAAGACGCCAGCGAGAAAGAGACCCGCGAAAAGACCAGCGAAACGCTCGGGCCGTTGATTGCGGCGATGAAGGAAGCGTTGCAGGACAAGGCCAAGGAAGTGCGGGTAAGCGCGCGACTCACCGATTCGCCCTCTTGCCTGGTAGTGGACGAAGGCGAGATGAGCGGACATTTGCAACGGCTGTTGAAAGCGGCCGGACAGAAAGCGCCCGATGCGCGACCGGTGCTGGAAATCAACGCCGAGCATCCGCTCATCGCGCGGCTGACGCCCGATTCGCCGCGCTTGAACGATTGGTCGCATTTGCTGTTCGACCAGGCGTTGCTGGCGGAGGGCGGCACGTTGGAAGACCCGGCCAGCTATGTGCGCCGCACCAACACGCTGCTCACCGAGCAACTGTGAGGCAAAGCTGGGACTAGTCGACCTCAACGCGCCGCATGACCGCGGCGCCGGCCAGCACCACGCGGAGCAAGCCCGCGCGGGCGGCTGGCGGGCGCGGCCGTCGGCCGTCTGGTCGCCAGCGCAGCAAGACTGGCTGACACGCGGTGGTTCGCTGACTTTGCATTTGCAGGCCTTAGGCGCGGTGCAGATCGAGGTGCTGAGCGAAGGCGCGACAGCGGCCCGGGGCAGCGACGCACACTGCTTGCGAGCCCGCATCGGCGCGCCGATCTGGCTGCGCGAGGTGGTGCTGAGGGTGGATGGCCGGGCTTGCGTCGCCGCGCATAGCGTGACGCCGCTGCATGCCAGTCGCGGCGCGTGGCGAGCGATGCGCGGTTTGCATACGCGGCCGCTGGGCAGCCTGCTTTACCACGATCGCTCGGTGACGCGTTCGGCACTGGTGAGTCGGCGGGTGATGGGAGGTGATCCGCTTTATGCATTGGCTGGCCGCGCAAGCGTTCAGAACACAGCGGATCCGGCAGGCACGCGCAACCTGGCGCAACTGGAGCGGGCGCTGCCGGCGCGGCGCTCCGTCTTTATGCGGCGCGGGCAGCCGCTACTGGTGGTTGAATGTCTGTTGCCATCGCTTTGGAGCCTGCTGAGCGGAGTGGACTGATGCTGCAGGGCTTTCCCGCGGTGCTCGATGCCCGCACCACCATCTTGTTGCTCGGCAGCTTTCCCGGCGAAGCGTCGTTGGCGGCCGCGCAATATTATGCGCATCCGCGGAATCAATTCTGGCGCCTGCTCGGCGCGGTACTCGCCGAGCCCCTGACGGACCTCGATTACGATGCGCGTCTACAACGCTTGTTGGCGCGCGGCATAGGCGTGTGGGACGTGCTGGCCGCTTGCCGCCGCGAGGGCAGCCTGGACGCTGCGATCCGCGAGGCTCAGCCTAATGATTTCGCGCGCTTGCGCGAGCAAGCGCCGCAATTGCTGCGCGTATGTTTCAACGGCAAGACGGCGGCACGCTTCGAGCCCATAATTCGCGCCGCGGGTTTTGAAACCCGCATTCTTCCTTCGTCGAGCCCAGCTTACGCGGCGCTCGATTTCGACAAGAAACTCGCGGTCTGGCGAAGCATTCTTCGCTGACCGCTGCCAAGAGGCCGCTGCATGACTCAACCGATTCGCCGGGGCTCCGCCGAGGCGCGCGCTTTCAAGCGTCAGCACGACCGGGACACGGCCAGCCGTCGCGGCGACGCTCATGGCGCGCCGCGTGACAGACGCGCGGGCCAGGGCAACCGTGCCGACAACGATCACGAAGCAGATTTCGATACACTCGAAAAGCCTGGGCGCCAGCCGCGCTTTGCACCGGTAACCTTTTCGGAAGAAGGCGGCGTGCGCTTTCTGCATTTTGCGACCGAGTGGGTGCAGGGCGCGATGCGGCTGTCGCGCCCCTGGCGCATCGAACTGGAATACGCGCAACAGATGATGTCGTGGCTGTTGTTCCTGAACCCGCCGGCGCGCGTAGCGCAACTGGGGCTGGGCGCCGCGGCGTTGACGAAATTCTGCTATCGCGAATTCAATGCCACCGAGGTCACGGCGGTCGAATTGAATCCGGCCGTGGTGGTGGCGGCGCGCACCATGTTCGCCTTGCCCGCCGATGACGCGCGCTTATCGGTGATCGAATCCGACGCTTGGGATTTCGTCACCGATGCACGGCAGCGTGGCGCTTTCGGGGCGCTGCAAGTCGATCTATACGACGCCACCGCGCGCGGCCCGGTGCTCGACAGCGTGGCTTTTTATCGCGCCTGCCGCAACTGCCTGCAGGAGCCCGGCATGCTGGTCGTCAACCTGTTCGGCGACCATCCCAGCTTCGCGCGCAATATGCGCCACATCCGCGCGGCATTCGGTGGCCGCGCGCTGGCTTTGCCGGAAGTGCACGAGGGCAACCGTGTGGTACTGGCCTTCAATGGACCGGCGCTCGATTTCAGTTGGAGCGACCTGGCCGAACGGGCCGCCTATCTGCAAAAGACCTTCGCATTGCCGGCCAAATCGTGGGTGAAAGCATTGCGAAATGTTTGCGACAATGCGCCGAGCCTGGCTATTTGAGCGGGTGTCGCAGCCCTGTCAGTTGCCTGCATCCAACAATCAGACCGATCACCGCAGGCTTGCTGTAAACCGCGATTGACCCCGCTGCGGGCGCTCCTATACTCTTTTGCACTTGCGTTCGGACCCGTTTTCGAGATAAAACCCCGGCGCGTCTCAAAAATTAAAAGGAGTCAATCATGACCCGTCCCGTGACCGGGGGCAGGGCGAGCAGACACTGGCTTTGGCTACTTCTGCTGCCCTTTATCGGAGTGCTGTGGGTACCGTTCTACAACAAGAGCGAACCGCAGTTGTGGGATTTTCCGTTTTTCTATTGGTATCAGTTGGCGTGGGTATTGATCAGCGCGGTCATCACCGCTTTGGTCTACGTGAAGACTAAGAGCCTATACAAGCCTGATCCGCTGGCTCGGCGCGATGGGGGTGCGCGATGACCGTCAACGTAACCGCCACCGTTGTTTTCGTATTGTTCTTCGTCGGTGTTACCGTGCTCGGCTTTTTCGCCGCACGCTGGCGTCGTGGCGACATGGGCCTGCTGGATGAGTGGGGCCTGGGCGGCCGCCGCTTCGGCACCATGGTGACCTGGTTTCTGCTCGGCGGCGACCTTTACACCGCCTATACCTTCGTCGCCGTGCCCGCGCTCGTATTCGGTGCCGGTGCCACCGGCTTTTTCGCGCTGCCTTATACGATCCTGATCTATCCGTTCGCCTTCGTCGTGTTCCCGAAGTTATGGGCAATCTCGAAGCGGCACGGCTACGTCACAGCGTCGGACTTCGTGCATGCGCGCTATAACAGCCCGGTGCTGGCATTAGCAGTCGCCGTAACCGGCATTATCGCGACGATGCCTTACATTGCCTTGCAACTGGTGGGTATCGAAGTCGTGATCGGCGCGCTGGGTTTCGACACCAGTGGCTTCGTCGGTGACTTGCCGCTGATCATCGCCTTCGCGATTCTCGCCGGCTACACCTACACCAGCGGCTTGCGCGCGCCGGCCATGATCGCGGTGGTGAAAGATCTGCTGATCTACATCACCATCATCGCGGCAATGATCGTGATCCCTGCGCAGTTGGGCGGTTTCAGCCATATTTTTGCTGCAGCCGATGCGTCGAAGCTGTTGTTGAAGGCTCCTGACACGACCAGCCTGAATGGCTATAGCGCCTACTCGACGCTTGCGCTCGGTTCGGCACTGGCGTTGTTCCTGTATCCGCACTCGATCACCGCGGTGTTGAGTTCGAAGTCAGGCAATACGATTCGCCGCAATATGGCGTTGTTGCCGGCTTACTCGCTGGTGCTGGGCTTGCTGGCCTTGCTGGGCTTCATGGCGCTGGCCGCGGGCGTGAAAGACATGCCCGAGTTCGTGCCGTTCTTCAAGGCTTACGGCTCGAACTTCGCGGTGCCGGCGCTGTTCCTGCACTTCTTCCCGTCGTGGTTTGTCGGTGTGGCGTTCGCGGCCATTGCCATCGGTGCGCTGGTGCCGGCGGCCATCATGTCGATTGCGGCCGCCAATCTGTACACGCGTAATATCCATCGCGTGTACTTCAACCGCAGCATGACGGGCAACAAGGAAACCGATATCGCCAAGCTGGTGTCGCTGGTGGTGAAGGTTGGCGCGGTGGCGTTCATCATCTTCCTGCCGCTGACGTATGCGATCCAGTTGCAGTTGCTGGGTGGTATCTGGATTATCCAGACGCTGCCGGCGATCGTGCTGGGCCTGTACACGCGCGTACTCGATCATCGCGCGCTGTTGATCGGCTGGCTGGCCGGTATCGTTACCGGCACCTGGATGGCGGCGTCGCTGAAGCTGGCGGGGTCGACCTATCCGATCCATTTCGCCGGCCACGTGATTCCCGGCTATGCGGCGATCTGGGCGTTGGTGGTCAACCTCGTGGTGTCGTTCGTGCTGAGCTTCCTGTTCCGCGCGGTCGGCATGACCAGTTCGAAGGATCTGACGCGCGCTGAAGACTATCTGGACGTCGTCGAGGGTTGATGACGGTTGAGGGCTGCGGCAGCGCGGCCCTCAACCCCGAAAGTTCGACGTGAGCAGCATGAGAAAGGCCGGCGGAATTGCTTCCGCCGGCCTTTTTTACGCTGCCGCTGATTCGATCGCTAAATCAGATCAATGCGGTAATCAGCTTCTCGACCTTGATCGCGTCGGCGGCGAATTGCCGGATGCCGTCGGCCAGTTTCTCGGTAGCCATCGGATCTTCGTTCAGGCCGAAGCGGTACGAAGGCTCGTCCGCCGCAATGCGCTCGACAGGATCGTCCTTGGCGATTTCGGGAGACAGTTTGCGGGTGACTGGATCGTTGGACTTGCTCAGCTTATCGAGCAAATCGGGACTGATGGTCAGCAAGTCGCAGCCGGCCAGTTCGATGATTTGCGACAGCGTGCGGAAGCTCGCGCCCATGACTTCGGTCGAATAGCCGAACTTCTTGTAATAGGCGTAGATGTGCTTGACCGATTTCACGCCGGGATCGTTCGCGCCGCCGTCTTTCACGTCGTCCCACTTGTCACCCGCGGCCTTCTTGTAAAAGTCGTAGATGCGGCCGACGAACGGCGAAATCAGCGTGGCGCCGGCTTCGGCACAGGCCACCGCTTGCGGCAGGCTGAACATCAACGTCATATTGCAATGGATGCCTTCGCGCTGCAGCACCTCGGCCGCGCGGATGCCTTCCCAGGTTGAGGCGATCTTGATCAGCACGCGCTCGCGCGGCACGCCATACGACTCGTACAGCGAGATGATGGTGTGCGCCTTTTCCAGCGTGGCGGCGGTGTCGAACGACAGCCGGGCGTCGACTTCCGTGGAGACGCGGCCTGGAATGATGTCGAGGATCTTGCGGCCGAAGGCGACCAGCAGTTCATCCATGATGCTGCTCAAGGGGCGCGTGCGGTGTTGCTTGACGGTTTCTTCCAGCAGCGGACGGTACTCGTCCTTCTGCACGGCTTTGAGAATCAGCGACGGGTTGGTGGTTGCGTCTTGTGGACGGTATTGTTCCAGCAGTTGGAAATCACCACTGTCGGCGACGACGGTGGTGAACTGCTTCAGCTGGTCGAGGGTAGTCGACATGAGCGGCTCCTTGCAAAGATCGAGTTCTATTGTAATGGGCCGATTGGAGCCGCGCAGCTTGCAGGGCGCTTCGCCTGTCGCTCAGTCGGCCGATTTATCAGCCGATCTGTCAGCGTGTGCGCAGCGCCCGCATGCCGTCGGTCAGGCCCGCCACGGTGAGCGGATACATTCTGTCAGAAAGCAGATTACGCATGATGTCGATGGACTGGCGGTAATGCCAAACCCCCGAGGGTTCGGGATTCAACCAGATCGCCGATGTGAAATGATCTAGCAGGCGCTGTACCCAGACCGCGCCGGCTTCGTCATTGTTGTATTCGACCGAGCCGCCGGGCTGCAGAATTTCGTAGGCGCCCATGGTCGCGTCGCCGACGAAGATCAATTTATAGTCGGATTGGAATTTATGGATGATGTCCCAGGTGGGATAGCGCTCGGCATGTCGGCGGTGATTGTTTTTCCAGACATGGTCGTAGACGCAATTATGGAAATAGAAGAATTCCATATGCTTGAATTCGCTGCTGGCAGCCGAAAACAGCTCTTCGGTGTGGCGGATGTGGTCGTCCATCGAGCCGCCCACGTCGAGCAGCATCAGCACTTTGACCTTATTGTGCCGCTCGGGCACCATCCGCAGGTCCAGCCAACCGGCATTCGCGGCGGTGCTGCGAATCGTGTCTTCCAGATCCAGCTCTTCCACCGCGCCTTCGCGCGCGAAATGGCGCAGTCGGCGCAGCGCCACCTTGATGTTGCGGGTACCGATTTCCAGCTGATCGTCGTAGTCTTTGTAGGCGCGCGCTTCCCAGACTTTCACCGCGCTGCGGTTGCCGCCCTGGCCGCCGATACGGATGCCTTCCGGGTTGTAGCCGCCATTACCGAACGGCGAAGTGCCGCCGGTGCCGATCCATTTCTTGCCGCCGGCGTGGCGTCCTTTTTGTTCCTCGAACAACTGCTTCAGGCGTTCGAGCAGCTTGTCGAGGCCGCCCAGCGCTTCCACGCGGGCTTTTTCTTCCGGCGTGAATTCGCGCTTCATCTGGTTTTCCAGCCACTCGCGCGGGAATTCCAGCTTGGACGTCGGGATCATCGCCACGCCTTCGAAATAGGCGGCGAAAGCACGGTCGAACTTGTCGAAATATTTCTCGTCTTTCACGAGCGTCAGGCGCGCCAGATGATAGAAATCATCGACCGATGCGCCGATCACGCCCTGTTCGAGCGCGCCCAGCAAGGTCAGGAATTCCCGCACGGTGACGGGCACGCCGCCATTGCGCACCGTAAAGAAGAAGTCGATCAACATATTGCCTCCTCGCCGCCGCGCCTCGCATGAGCGAGCGCCGTGGCGGCGCGTATCGCGGGTTTATCGATTGCCGCGATTCATATAGACCAGCCGCTCGAACAGATGCAGGTCTTGCTCGTTTTTCAGCAATGCGCCGGCGAGCGGCGGCACGATCTGCTTTTGATCCTGGCTGCGCAGCGCTTCCGGGCCGATGTCTTCGGCCAGCAGCAACTTCAGCCAGTCGATCAGTTCGGAAGTGGAAGGCTTTTTCTTCAGGCCCGGCACATCGCGCAGTTCATAGAAACTTTGCAGCGCGGCAGCCACCAGCTCTTTCTTGATGTCTGGATAGTGAACGTCGACGATGCGCTGCATGGTGGCTGCATCGGGAAAACGAATGTAGTGGAAGAAGCAGCGCCGCAGGAAGGCGTCGGGCAGTTCTTTCTCGTTATTGGACGTGATGATCACCAACGGACGACGCTTCGCCTTCACCAGTTCGCGCGTCTCGTAGACGTAGAACTCCATGCGGTCGAGTTCGCGCAGCAAATCGTTCGGGAACTCGATGTCGGCCTTGTCGACCTCGTCGATCAGCAGCACGCAGGGCTCTTCCGCCTCGAAAGCCTGCCACAGCACGCCCTTGATGATGTAATTGCGGATGTCCTTGACGCGCTCGTCACCCAGTTGCGAATCGCGCAGGCGCGACACCGCGTCGTATTCGTACAGGCCTTGCTGCGCCTTGGTGGTGGACTTGATATGCCACTGCAGCAGCGGCATGCCCAAAGCGGCCGCTACTTCCTCGGCCAGCATGGTCTTGCCGGTGCCCGGTTCGCCCTTGATGAGCAGTGGGCGGCCGAGTGTACTGGCGGCATTGACCGCAAGCTTGAGGTCGTCGGTTGCGACGTACTGAGATGAGCCTTCGAAGCGCATGTCGGGTGCCGGTCGGAAAAATCCTAGTATAAAGCCGAAGGCCCCGTTGTGGACTAGTCCAACGACAGCGCGTTACAATGGGCGGCTTTTTTTGGGCCGCGCACCCCACGTGCCGTTGCAGAATACCCGCGCGGACCCGCCTGCTTCACGGTGGGTCTCCCTTTTGCACAGGTCTGATCACTATGAAAAAATTCGCCATAACGGCGGCGCTGTTGCTTTCGGTTGTCGGCGCGCATGCGGCTGACATCGTCGGAAACCCGATAGCGGCGAGAGACAAGGTGGCCATGTGTATCGGCTGCCATGGCATACCCGGTTATCGGACTGCCTATCCGGAGGTTTATCACGTACCGATGCTGGGCGGCCAGAACGCCCAATACATCGAGAATGCCCTCAAAGAGTACAAGACCAGGCAGCGTAAATTCCAGACGATGCACGCGGTAGCGGCATCGCTGTCGGATCAGGACATCGCCGATATCGCGACTTACTACGCGGAACAAACATCCGCGAGCAAGCCGAACCCCGTCAAATAGCCCGTCGACAGGGACAGGAGAATTCATGAAAAAGCTATTGGCGGCCGCAATGATCATCGGCTCCATGGGAAGCAGCGCGGCGGTACTGGCGGCCGATGCGTCGAACGGCCAGGCGATCGTCGAGCGCACCAATTGCGCGGCCTGTCACGGCGCGGGATTGAACAAGCCGATCAGCGCCGAATATCCGAAGCTGGCCGGGCAGTACGAAGACTATGTGTACTTCGCGCTGCGGGCCTATCAGGCCGGCGGCAGCAGCAGTCCCTTGTTCGGCCGTAACAACGCGATCATGAGCGCGCAGGTGCAAAACCTGTCGGA
This sequence comes from Janthinobacterium lividum, assembly GCA_050955105.1. Taxonomy (GTDB): domain Bacteria; phylum Pseudomonadota; class Gammaproteobacteria; order Burkholderiales; family Burkholderiaceae; genus JBPBQZ01. Next base: position 32,053 of record JBPBQZ010000057.1, read on the forward strand.
AGACGATCTGCGTGATATCGCCGCCTACGTACAATCGCTGCCGGGCGATCTCGTGCAGAAGAAGTAAAGCCGCCGCCTGGTCGGCGTGCGGGTTGCGTGCCCGCGTGCGTCGCGGCGGTGTTGGTGACTCGGGCGGCTGTTCAGCGCGCCCGCTATGACGCCGTGCGACGGATGCGTTCGAGATACGCGTCCGAGTCGGGCGGCGTGCCATTGCGCTGTGCCTCCCACAGCGTCTGCCCCAGACATTCCATGATCTTGTGCTGTGCCTGATGGGTCGAGCCCAGGCGCGACGCCAGCCTTTGGTGCGCGTCGCGAATGCCCGGCGGCTGGTCGATCGAAATCTGCTCGCTGATCGCCAGATGCATCGACAAGTGCAGGAAGGGATTGCTTTCGCCTTGTTCCGGCGTGAAGTCGCGCGCCAGCGCCGCGTCGGGCGCGCGCAGATTGTCTGCGTATTCCGGATGCTCATCGATCCACTCGGCCGCGATGGCTTCGAGCGGGGTCAACACTTCATGCGCATGCTGTTTGCGCCAGGTTTCGCAGAAAAAGCTGCGGACTTCGTCGCGGCTGGGATTGAACATAGCCAGGGTCCGGGTGCGTGAATGTGATCAGGTGCGTGCAAAGAGGCGTACGACAAGGTGCGGGGGATTTCCCCGAGCGTTGCCTACGACTCGGCTGGCGCCGGCGTCTTCTGCTTGTACTCGCAGAGGTTTTCGATGGCGCAGTGCCAGCACTCCGGGCGGCGCGCGCGGCAGACATAGCGGCCGTGCAGGATCAACCAATGATGCGCGTTTTGCCGAAATTCTTCAGGCGTGACGCGATCGAGCTTGTCTTCCACCGCGCGCACGTTCGGCCCGGGCGCCAAGCCCGTGCGGTTTGCAACGCGAAAGATATGCGTGTCCACGGCGATCGACGGGTGTTGGAAAATCGTGTTCAGCACGACGTTGGCAGTTTTACGGCCCACGCCTGGCAAGGCTTCCAGTGCTTCTCGCACTGGCGGCACTTCGCCGTCATGCCGTTCCAGCAATAGCTGGCTCGCGGCGATAACGTTTTTTGCTTTGGTTCGATACAGGCCGATGGTCCGGATGTAGTCCGAGACGCCCGCTTCACCTAGCGCGACCATGCTCGCCGGCGTGCCAGCGGCGGCGAACAAACCTCGCGTCGCCTTGTTGACCGAGCGGTCGGTCGCTTGTGCCGACAGCATCACGGCAATCAGCAATTGATACGGCGAGCCGTATTCGAGCTCGGTCGTGGGATTGGGCTCGATGCTGCGCAAGGTTTCGTAGATGGCGCGGCGCTTGATTGCGTTCATTGGCCGGTTTTCTCCGCCTCGGCAGCCAGCGCCAGCTTGCGCAGCCGCGCACGCTCGATCGCCGCTTGAACGATCGCGCGTTTGCGCGCTTGTTCGGCCTCGGCCTCGGCTTCGATCGACGCGCCGAGATTCGATGGCGCTGCGGCATTCGAGCTGCCTGAACTGGCTGAAGAGGTGAGTGTCGTGTCCGCGTCGGCGCCAGCGCTCGAGCCGGCCTGCCGCGGCGCTGCTGTCAGCGCCGATTTGCGGACCTGTGCGGGGGGCCGTGCCAGATGCCGGTGATATTCGGCCCGCGCCTGGTCCGCCCGTTCGGCCGACCAGGCGTCCCAACCCGTGGCCGTGCCGGTTACCGGCCGCATCTCGATACAGTCGACCGGGCAGGGCGGCACGCAAAGATCGCAGCCGGTGCAGCTATCCGCCAACACGGTATGCATCGACTTGGGTGCGCCAACGATCGCATCCACCGGGCAGGCCTTCAAACAAAGCGTGCAGCCGATGCAAAGCGATTCATCGATGACGGCGACCGGCCGCGGCCGCTCCACGCCACAACTGGCATCCAGCGGCAGTGGCGCGCGCCCAAGCAGCGCGGCCAGTCGGGCAATGCCCTCGGCCCCGCCCGGTGGGCAGCGGTTATGCAGCGCGCTACCCTCGGCGATGGCGGCGGCGTAAGGCGCGCAGCCGTCGTAGCCGCACTTGGTGCATTGGGTTTGCGGCAGGAGCGCGTCGATTCGTGCCGCCAGCGGCGACAACTCGGCTTCGATCAAGGGTGATACTCGTTTCGTCGTTAAGTCGGCACCCAGGCCACGCGGTGCCGCCTCAGGCGGTTACGGGTGTTGGCACCTGTGCGTGTTCCTGAATGAACTGCTGCACGCGAGGATACACGACCGCGCGCCAGCGGCGTCCCGAAAATATGCCGTAGTGACCGCAATTCTCGGCGGTCAAGTGCGCTTGGTCGGCAGCCGGGATGCCGGTGCACAGATCGTGCGCGGCGCGCGTCTGGCCGCTGCCGGAGATGTCGTCCAGTTCGCCCTCAACGGTGAGCAGGGCGGTGCGCGTGATGTCTTGCGGACGCACCGGCTCGCCATCTACCACCCAGGTGCCATTGGCGAGCCGATGTTCCTGGAACACGATGCGGATGGTCTGCAGATAGTATTCGGCCGCCATGTCCAGCACGGCATTGTATTCATCGTAGAAGCGCCGGTGCGATTCGGCATCGTCTTCGTCGCCGCGTACCAGGTCGAGATAGAAGTCCCAGTGCGACGCCAGATGTCGTTCCGGATTCATCGCGACAAAGCCGGAGTGCTGCAAAAAGCCCGGATAGACGTTGCGTCCGACGCCCGGATAATTGGACGGTACCGTGAAGATGACGTTGTTCTCGAACCATTCGAGCGAATGCTGGGTGGCCAGCGAGTTGACCGCGGTGGGGCTCTTGCGTGCGTCGATGGGGCCGCCCATCATCGTCATCGTCAGCGGCGTATCTTCGCCGCGCGAGGCCATCAGGGAAATCGCGGCCAGCACCGGCACGGTCGGCTGGCATACCGAAATCACGTGCAGGTTTCTCGCGCCGATATGGCGAATGAATTCCTGGATATAGCGGATGTAGTCGTGCAGGCTGAAGCTGCCTTCATCCAGCGACACCATGCGTGCGTCGATCCAGTCGGTAATGTAGACCTTGTGATCTTGCAACAAGGTGGCGACCGTATCGCGCAACAGGGTTGCATGGTGGCCCGATAGCGGCGCGCAAACCAGCACCGTGGGCTCGTCTTTCATTTGTGCGACGGCTTCGGCGTCGTCGGCATAGCGCTTGAAGCGCAGCAGGCGGCAAAACGGCTTTTCCATGATGGTCTGCTCGACCACCGGAATGCTGTGGCCGTCTTTCACCACATTCTTGATGTTGAATTCGGGTTTTTCGTAGTCTTTGCCCAGCCGATAGAGCAATTCGTAACCGGCCGCGAAGCGCGTAGCGCCGGGCACGTAGGCCAGCGGGCTCGCGCGATTGGAAAACGATTTCGATGCTGCTTCAGCCCACGCGCTCAGCGGGCTGAGCATGGCGCGCTGGATTTCATAGAGTTGATAGAGCATCTCGCCCTCCCCAAACTTGGCACAACGCGGCAGTGCGCGCGGCGGCGATCGTTCGGTCGTAAAACGTGCATTCGAGGCACGGATACGACCGGGGACGGACCAGAAACTGACCGTGCGGCGCGGCTGTCTGAAGCGCAAATCATAGCCGAAGCAGCGCTTTTGTGCAGAGCAGCAAATTTTTCCGCTCCGGTCGCCGTCTGCGGCGGGCGACCGCGCTGCGCAAAGCCCCGGCTACCCTCAGGCTGCTTCGCTGGTCTTATGGCCCGCGGCGTTTTCCAGCGCTTCGGCATGTTCCATCAGATTCATGCCGGTGTGGACCAGCGCCACGTGCGAGAACGCCTGCGGAAAATTCCCTACCATGCGCTTGTCGAGCGTGTCGTATTCCTCGGCCAGCAGACCGACGTCGTTGCACAGCCCGACCAGGCGCCGATAGAGATCGGCGGCTTCTTCGCGCCGGCCCAGCAGCAACAAGTTGTCGGCCAGCCAGAAGCTGCAAGCCAGGAAGGTGCCTTCGCCCGGCGGCAAGCCGTCGTCGGTTTGCGTGGTGTGATAGCGCTTGACCAGCCCGTCTTCGGTCAAATCGCGAGCAATCGCCTCGACGGTGCCGGCGATCCGTGGATCGGTGGCGGGCAGGAAGCCGATCGGTGCCAGCGTCAGCAGGCTGGCATCCAGTTCCTTGCCGCCATAACACTGTACGAACGAGTTCAGCTCGGTGTTGAAGCCTTTCTCGCAGATATCCGCGTGGATCGTGTCGCGCAGCGTGCGCCAGGTATCGAGCGGCGCTTCCAGTTCGAATTCCTCGGCTGAGCGAATGCCGCGATCGACTGCCAACCACGCCATCGCTTTCGAAAACGTGAACTGTTGCCGGCCGCCGCGCACTTCCCAAATGCCTTCGTCCGGCTGACGCCAGATTTCTTCAAGCCGCTCGATCATCTTGCACTGGATAGCCCAGCCCGCGTCGTCTGCATCCAGGCCGCCGACGCGCGCTACGTGCAGCGCGCTCATCACTTCGCCATACACGTCCAGCTGCAACTGTCCGACGGCGTTATTGCCGATGCGGACCGGTTTCGAATCTTCATAGCCCGGCAGCCAGTCACATTCCCACTCGGCCAGACGCCGTTCGCCGGCGATGCCGTACATGATCTGCACTTGTTCGGGCGAACCCGCGATCGCGCGCACCAGCCAGGCGCGCCAGGCGCGCGCTTCATCGTAGAAACCCGCGCGCATCATGGCCAGCAGCGTGAGGGTAGCGTCGCGCAGCCAGCAAAAGCGGTAATCCCAATTGCGCGTGCCGCCGATCTTTTCCGGCAAGGAGGTGGTGGCCGCCGCGACGATGCCGCCGGTAGGCTCGTAAGCCAGCGCCTTGAGCGTAATCAGCGAACGCTTGACGTCGTCGGCCCATTCGCCTTCCACCTTGCAGCGCGAAGTCCAGTCACGCCAGAAGGTTTCGGTGCGCGCCAGCGTGCTGCTGGGGTCGCCGGCCGGCGGCACGTTGTGGTGCGATGGCGCATAAGCAAGCACGAACGGTATCGACTCGCCTTCCATAATGGTGAATTCCGAAACCGTGCGCAGGTTTTCGCCGCGCAGCGGTGCGGTGGTTCTGAGCACCGCCATGTCCGGTCCGGAGATAGCCTTGATGCCACTGCCGTCTTCCAACTGGCTGACCCACGGCACCGAGGAGCCGTAGTCGAAGCGCAGCGCCATGTCCATTTGCATCTTCACTTCGCCGCGCTGGCCGATGACCACGCGCACCAGTTCCGACCAGCCGTTGCGCATGGGCATGAAGTCGACCACGGTGACGGCGCCTTCCTCGGTGACGTAGCGGGTTTCGAGTACGAGGGTTTCCTTGCGATAACAGCGCGTCGACGACACCACATTCTGTGGTGCCAGCGACCAGCGGCCGTTGTCAGGGGTGCCCAAGAGGCCGGCGAAGCATGCGCCTGAATCGAAGCGCGGCCAGCATAGCCAGTCGATGGAACCGTCGCGGGACACCAGGGCGGCGGTATGGCCATCGCCGATAACCGCGTAATCTTCAATTTTCGAAGGCATCAATCGAATTCCGGGAATGCGGTTTGTTAGGGCGCAGCATGGTAGAGCAGGGGTGCGTCGCGTCGATGGAGAGGACTTCGCATCGATTATTGTCGACGAATTGGAGATTACTGGTTGTGTCGGCTATTTGCCTGTAACCGGAAGTAAGCGTACGCCGGCTGCCAAGCCGTTGCCGGCGGCCCTTTTCCTGATATCAGGGGCGCCGGTGGCCTGTGACAGTCTGCCGCGATTCAAGCCGGCGACTGTATGGAGCGCGTCAGAAGTGCGTGGCGCCCAGTCCGAATAGGCCGATCAGACCGATGATGATCAGATAGAGCGCGACAATGTAGTTAAGCAACTGCGGCATGATCAGAATCAAGATGCCGGCGATCAGCGAAACCAGGGGGCCTAGGCCGAGCGTGATATTCATGGGTTTCTCCTGTTGTCCTTGGGATGGCTTAAGGGTGTTCGCATCAAGCCGGCTAGCCAGGCCGGCCATCTTGGGGGTTCTCAAGATTCGGCGGCATCCGCCTCGTCTTCATACTGCGCAAGCCGGTTGTAAAGGGTCTTCAGGCTCACGCCGAGAATTTCGGCGGCGCGCGTTTTTACACCGCCGCATTGCGACAGCGTGGCGTAGATCAATTCGCGATTGGCATCGTCTAGCGAGGTACCAACCGGCACGGTGATCGACGAAGCCGCGCTGGCGGCTGCCACGCTCGGCGCGGTGGAGGGTCGCGCATCGATCTCTTCCTCGGCCATGATGTGCGCGCGTTCCACATGATTTTTCAGCTCGCGCACATTGCCCGGCCATGCGTGTTGGCACAAGGCGTCGAGCATCGGGGGCGCGAAGCGCTTGCGCGTGCTGTACTGCGCGTTCAAGTCGTTGAGGAAGTGTTCGGCGAGCAGGCGAATGTCATCGCCGCGTTCGCGCAGCGGCGGCAGAATCAGCGGAAACACGTTCAGGCGGTGATACAGATCTTCGCGCAATTTGCCCTGCAGCACAGCTTGCTGCGGGTCGCGATTGGTAGCGGCGATGATGCGTACGTCGGTATCGATCTCTTTCGTGGTGCCGAGGCGGATGAACGCGCCGGTCTCGAGCACCCGCAGTAGTTTCACCTGCAGCTCGATCGGCATCTCGGTGATTTCGTCGAGGAACAGCGTGCCGCCGTTGGCACGTTCGAAGTAGCCCTTGTGCTGGCGGTCGGCGCCGGTGAAGCTGCCGCGCTCGTGGCCGAACATTTCTGATTCGATCAGGTTCGGCGAGATGGCGCCGCAATTGACTGCAATGAAGGCGCGTTTGCGGCGCACGCTCAGGTCGTGCAAGGTGCGCGAGACCAGTTCCTTGCCGGTGCCGCTCTCGCCGGTCAGCAGCACCGACGCCGCGGTCGGCGCGATCTTGCCGATCTGGTCATAGAGGGTTTGCATCGACGGCGAGCGGCCGAGCAGCCGGCCAAACCGTCCGAAGCGGCGCAATTCGCCGCGCAGCGATTCAACTTGTGCCTTGAGTTCGCCGGTGCGCGGCAGCCGTTTGAGGATCGCGGTGACACGCTGCAACGCCAGCGGCTTCACCAGATAGTCGACCGCACCCAGTTTCAGCGCCTCGACTGCGGATTCGACCGACGCGTGGCCGGTGATGACGATGAAATCGGTATTGGTGTCTTTTTCCAGGTCGTCCATCAATTCGATGCCCTGGCCGTCCGGCAACTTCAGGTCGGTGAACAGAACATCGGGAATTTGGCGAACCAGCTGGATGCGCGCCTGCCGAAGATCTTCGGCCTGGGCTACGGTAATGCCGTGCGAAGTAATCAGTTCAGCCAGCGCGGCGCGCGTGTTCGCATCGTCGTCGACGATCAGCGCATGCGGCAAACCTGCCTCCCAGTCGAATAAAAAAATGGCCCGCGATCGGGACACCCAACGCGGGCCAATATCCGCCGCCTCACGGGGGCTCGACGGCGGGGAGACCTAAGACAAGAGGAACTGCGCAAGAGCGTAATTCACATCTGGTCGCGGGTTATTTAGCAATGGTTATGCCAAGTGACGCGGCGGTCAGTGCCCAGCAGCGACCGAGCGCAGCAACGTGGCGAAATCGCGCGTCAATCGAAAGGCGGAATGTTTGGCGCGGCGACGCTGAGCGCGCAAGCGGACCGCCTTGGGCACACTCTAACAGGTTCCGAATGTCAGAAATTGCAAAGATGTGCAGGATTTACCCGCAACGCATTGGCGTGCCTCGCGAACCGCGGCGTTTGTTACGATACGGCGGGTGCGGTCACTGCGCCGCTTGCGATAGTTTCGCGGCGGCGTCGATAAATTGCGCAAGCAGCAGATCGAGATCAGTCACGCCGTTCGCTGTGTGCGTGGAAAGAACGATAGTCACTTTGTTGTAGCTATTGGTCCAGTCGGGATGATGATCGAGTTTTTCGGCCATCAGCGCCACGCGCGTCATGAAGCCGAACGCCGTATTGAAATCCGCGAAGGTCAACGTGCGCTCGAGCGCATCGCCGCTATCGGCGGCGCGCCAGTCGGGCAGTTGCGCCAGCGCAGCGGCGGCACCGATCAGTAGCGTATGGTTCATGAGTTTCTCCTGTCATTTATTGGGAATCGGAACGCCAAGTCATGCAGACAAGCCAGGAAGCGCCACTGACAGGCGTCGCATTGATCACCGGGGGCGCCCGCCGTATCGGCGCCGCGGTGGCCAGCGCGCTGCATGCGGCGGGCATGCGAGTAGTTATTCAATACCACGAGTCGTCCGACGCGGCACGCCAGCAGGTCGAGGCCTTGAATCGCCTGCGACCGGACACGGCCGTGTGCGAAGCCGCGGACCTGCAACAAGTGAGCAGCCTGACGACACTGGCCCGGCGCAGCCATGCGCATTGGGGACGGCTCGATGTGCTGGTGAATAACGCGTCGACCTTTCATCGCACGCCCTTCGGCGACATTACCGAGGCCGCGTTCGACGATTTGATCCACACCAATTTCCGCGGACCCTTGTTCCTCACGCAAGCATGTGCCGAATACTTCGGCGATGGTGCGCGGGTCGTCAACATCATCGATACGCTGGCGCAACATGCACGGCCCGAGTTCGTGGTGTATTCAGCGGCCAAGGCGGCGCTGTGGTCGCTGACTGAAACGCTGGCGGTCGAGCTCGCGCCGCGTGTGCGGGTGAATGCGGTTGCCCCCGGGCACATCATGTGGGCTGAAAGCACGCCATTAAGCGAGACGGCACAAGCAGAGGAATTGACGCATGTGCCGTTGGGTCGGTTGGGAAGGCCTGAAGAGATCGCGCAGGCAGTGCGCTTCCTGGTGTCGCCCGATGGCGCGTTTTTCAACGGCGCGGTGCTGCAGCTTGATGGGGGCTTGCGCCTCACCGGGGGCGGCAGGGCGGTTTGAAAGGGGGGCGCTTGTGTCGCACACATGCGCGCGGCGTCTACAAAGAAAAAAGGCCTAGTCTTGCGACTAAGCCTTTGCATCTATTGGCTCCCCGACCTGGGCTCGAACCAGGGACCTGCGGATTAACAGTCCGTCGCTCTACCAACTGAGCTATCGGGGAATTGCCGAGAAGCGAGATTCTAGGCGGGCCGGGCCGGCGCTGTCAAGCTTAGTTCGGCTTCACGCATTGCGACGCCCATCCCTGCTTGCTACTATCCGACTCGGTTATTGAGATAAAAAGAAGATGACCAGGAGACGGCTGAATCATGCAGGCTTGCCTCCGGTTTTGGAGAGATAAAGATGGGACCGTTGGCTGGATTGAAGATTGTCGAAATGGCAGGCCTGGCGCCAGGACCATTCTGCGCAATGATGTTGGCCGATATGGGGGCGGAAGTGATTCGCATCGATCGGCCGGGTTCGGGCAACGATGGCAAGCGTCCGGAAGCCAATCTGTTGAACCGTAGTCGTCGGTCGATAGCCGTCGACATGAAGTCGCCCGACGGGCTGGCCACGGTGCGCAGACTGATCGCGCAGTCCGACGGCCTGATCGAAGGCTTTCGTCCGGGCGTGATGGAACGTCTCGGCTTGGGCCCTGATACTTGCCTGGAACTGAATCCGAAGCTGGTCTACGGGCGCATGACCGGCTGGGGCCAGGACGGGCCGCTGGCGCAAGGCGCCGGGCATGACGTGAACTACATCGCGCTGACCGGCGCGTTGCACTCGATCGGCAGCAAGGGCCAGCCGCCCGCGATTCCGCTGAACCTGGTGGGCGACTTCGGCGGTGGTGGCCTGTACTTGGCATTCGGCATGGTCTGCGCATTGTTCGAGACGCAGCGCTCGGGCAAAGGCCAGGTGGTCGATGCGGCGATGGTCGATGGTGCGGCGTCGTTGATGGCATATATGCTGGCAGGTCGCGCTGCCGGCACGTGGAGCGATGTGCGCGGCGAGAATATCCTCGACGGCGCCGCGCCTTTTTATGCGGTGTATGAAACAAGCGACGGTGAATACATCAGCGTGGCGTCGGCCGAACCGAAGTTCTATGCGGAATTGCTGCGCTTGACCGGACTCGATAAAGAAAACCTGCCGAGCCGCGACGACCGCGCCAACTGGCCCGCATTGCGCGAACGCTTCAAGACAGTGTTCGCCTCCAAGACCCGCGCCGCCTGGTGTGAGTTGATGGAAGGTAGCGACGCCTGCTTCGCGCCGGTATTGAGCATTCCGGAGGCGATTGCGCATCCGCATAATCAGGCCCGTAAAACCTTCATCGACATCGAGGGCATCGTGCAGCCAGCGCCGGCGCCGCGTTTCAGTCGCACGGTGCCGCACACGCCGACCCTGGCCGAAGCCGCTGGCGCGGATGCGGAAGGGGCCTTGCAGGCCTGGGGATTCGATCGGGAAGAGGTTGGGGCTTTGCGTCGTAGCGGCGCGATCCTGTAGCGCTCTGGCCGCATCGCCTGGACGGACGGTCGCGATAAAAATGGCGCGCGCTCCCGCAAGGAGTGCGCGCCATGTCTTTACAGCGCGCCGTCGATCAGCCCGCCGGGGACTGCTCGGGTGCCGGAATCGGCTTGCCGAAACTGCGCCATGCGGTGCCGTCGAAACGCTGGATGACGATTTCGTGGAACGGCAGATAGCTGGTCGGCGAGGTCTTGATCGTGACACCGTTGGCCAGCATCGGCAGCGACGTAATGTTCAAGTGCGTGGCGACCTTCAAGATGTTTTCGCGCGTCAGGTTATCGCCCGCTCCTTCGAGAATCTTCGCGGTCACTTCGGCCGATACGTAGCCCAGCACCGAGAAGCTGTCGCCTGGATTGATGTTAGGCGCGTACTTCTTCACGAACGCCACGTAGTCCTGCACATCTTTGTCGTTGGCCGTGGTCGGATCGGCTACATCCTTATATGACGCAACGGTGATGGCACCCACGGCGTTTTGCGTGCCGGCAACCTTCAGCACCGCGCTCAGCGAGTTCGCGCCGGTCGACAGAATCTCAAGCGGCTTCCATTGCATGTCGGCAATCTTGCGAATCGTCAAGGCGGCGAACTTGGCGGTTGCCGCAACCACTACGACGTCGGCCCCGGATGATTTCAATTCCAGCACTTGTGAATCGGCATTGGAATCGGTCGCTTCATAGCCAACCTGCTTGACCACCTGCGCGGATTTATCGCCCAAGCCCTTTACGAAGCCGGCCGCATAGTCTTTGCCGAAATCGTCGTTCTGATAAATGATGCCGATCTTGGCGTCAGGTTTAGTGCTCAACAGCCACTTTGCCAGCGCGGCGGATTCCTGATCGGCGGCCAGATTCAGGCTGGTAGACCAGGGGTATTGATGAGGTTTGTTCCATTGCGAGCTATTGCTCAGCTGCAGCATCTGCGGCACTTTCTTCTGATTCAGATAGTTGCGCACCGACAGGCCGGTGGGCGTGCCGAGCGAGCCGAAGATGCCCAGCACTTTTTCCTGCTCGACCAGTTTGCGCACTTGCTCGAAGGTTTTCGGCGGGCTGTAGCCGTCATCGAGCGACAGCAGCGTGATCTTGCGACCGTTGACGCCGCCCTTGGTCTCGTTGAGCATTTTGAAATAGCCCATCTGCATGATGCCTTCAGCGCTATAGACCGAAGCGGGACCACTGTAAGGCATGGTGTTGCCGATGCGAATCTCGGTGTCGCTGGCGCCCGGGCCATACTGTTTCGCGGCGAATGCCACGTTGGTCAATGCTGCGCACAGCAGCAATCCTATCGCGCCTGGTAGGGCCCTTTTCAACATGCGTGTCTCCTGATCGGGTAGTTGTCGATGCTTATTGGTAAAGCCATTGGATACTAGCATTGGTCTTTGTCCACAGACCATAGCGATTGACCCCCCTGCCGAGCGAGCCAGCAGGCGTTCCGAAAGGGCGAGTGGAATGCGCATAGCGCCGCAATACGGGAGGCGCGGCCGATAAGGCCGTGTGGACGATGCAGCGGATCAGATTTGGAAAAGCCGGTGGGAAGGCGAGGCATTGCTTGGCGCCTCGGCGAATGCCTGACGCGCGCTACGCAAACGAGCAAGGGAGCGCGCGGCGACGTCGACCAGCACGGCCGCGTCGCGCGTCCCAGCCGTGATCAACGTTCGAGCAAATGCTCTTTTTCGGTTACATCTTTCCAATCTTCCGCATCGGCGAGCGGCGCCTTGGTCTTGGTGATGCTGGGCCACGATTTGGCCAGGTCGACATTGAGTGCGATGAATTGCTGCTGATCGCCGGGCACGTCTTCTTCGGCGTAGATCGCGTTGACCGGGCATTCGGCGACGCATACGGCGCAGTCGATGCACTCGTCCGGATCGATCGCCAGAAAGTTCGGGCCTTCACGAAAACAGTCCACCGGGCAGACATCCACGCAATCGGTATAGCGGCATTTGATGCAGCTTTCGGTCACGACGTGTGTCATTGAAACTCCTGCAAACGTTGAGCGCGTCGCATTTCGGGAAAACGGCTATTGTAACGCACCGAAACGCCCGAAAGCCATGGCCGGGAACAGCCCGCGCAGACAGATTGGTGATTTGCATATGGCGTGGCCGGCGCGCGCCGCCGGCGACATCAGCTAGTACGGCCGCGCCTGGGTCCATCGGCAGGAGGGTTTCGGTTACCATGCGAAACACGCTGGCTCCCTGCCTGCGGCGCGCGTCACGATTGGCTCAAGCCATGATCATTACTTCCCTGCTCGACTCCGATCTCTACAAATTCACCATGATGCAGGTCGTATTGCATCATTTTCCGGCGGCGGACGTCGAGTATCGTTTTCGTTGCCGCACGCCGAACGTCGACCTTGCCCCGTACGTCGACGAAATCCGCAGCGAGGTGGCGAGTCTTTGCCAACTGCGCTTCAGCGCGGCAGAACTCGACTATTTGCGGCAGTTTCGCTTCTTCAAAAGCGACTATATCGATTTCCTCGCGCTGTTCCATCTGAACGAAAAGCGCGTGCAGGTCGCACCGAGCCCGAAGGGTAACGGCGAAATCGACATCATCATCAGCGGGCCATGGCTGCATACGATTCTGTTCGAGATTCCGGTGCTGGCCATCGTCAACGAAGTCTATTTCCGCAACACGCGCGCGACGCCCGACTATGCGGTCGGACGCGAGCGGCTGCTCGGCAAGATTGAATTGCTACGGGCACGGCCGGCCCACGCGGATTGCAAGATCGCCGACTATGGCACGCGCCGACGCTTCTCCAAACGCTGGCATCACGAGGTGGTGCAGACGCTGCGCGACCGGCTGGGTGAGCAGTTCGCCGGCACCAGCAATGTCTACTACGCGATGCAATACGGTCTGACGCCGCTGGGCACGATGGCGCATGAATACCTGCAGGCTTGCCAGGCGCTCGGCCCGCGACTGCGCGACTCGCAAACCTTCGGCTTCGAGATGTGGGCGAAGGAATATCGCGGCGATCTTGGCATCGCGCTGTCCGACGTCTATGGAATGAAAGCGTTTCTCAACGATTTCGATATGTACTTCTGCAAGCTCTTCGACGGTGCGCGGCACGATTCGGGTGAGCCGATCGCCTGGGGCGAGCAGCTGTTGCGGCACTACGAAGAGAACCGCTGCGATCCGCGTTCCAAGGTGATGGTGTTCAGCGACGCGCTCGATATTCCGAAGGTGCTGGACATCTTCGACCATTTCCATGGACGCTGCAAACTGGCGTTCGGCGTGGGCACCAACCTGACCAACGATCTCGGCTACGAGCCCTTGCAGATCGTCATCAAGATGGTACGGTGCAACGGTCAGCCGGTTGCCAAGCTGTCGGATTCGCCCGGCAAGAATATGTGCGACGACAAAGCTTATATCGCCTATCTGCGGCAGGTCTTCGACATTCCGGCCGATCGCGAATTTTGAACGGTCTCAGGTATTTTCAACCAACTGGCGCCGCGCATAAACGGCCATCACGTTTGCACCTTTCATGAAGTTTGGTTTCATCACTTTGTTCCTAATGCTGTCGTCGACGCTGGCGCGCGCGGCGGGGCACGTCGACGCCGCGTCACTGACGCCGGCCTGGGGCTTGCCTTTTGCCGGCATGCTGCTGTCGATCGCCTGCATGCCCCTGCTGGCACCGGCATTTTGGCACCATCACTACGGAAAGATCGCGCTGGGTTGGAGCCTTGCCTTGCTCGTGCCCTTCACCTTGCAGTTTGGCGCCGCTGCCGCGTCAAGCGCCGTCGCGCATGCCTTGTTGGCCGAATATCTGCCCTTCGTCATATTGCTGGGCGCGCTCTATGTGATCGCCGGCGGCATTGCGGTGCACGGACGCATCGACGCGACACCTGGCATCAACACCGGCATGCTCGCATTGGGTTGCCTGCTGGCCAGCATCATGGGGACCACCGGCGCGGCGATGCTGTTGATTCGGCCTTTGCTGCGCGCCAACGCGTCGCGGCCGCGCATGGCGCACGTCGTCGTGTTCTTCATTTTCCTGGTGGCGAATATCGGCGGTTCGCTCTCGCCGCTCGGCGACCCGCCGCTATTCCTAGGTTTTCTCAATGGCGTGTCGTTTTTCTGGACTACGCAGCATTTGTTCGCGCCGATGCTGTTTGCCAGCGTGTGCCTGCTGGCCTTGTTCTATCTGCTCGATACACTGGCGTTCCGGCGCGCGCGCAACGCGCCGCAGCTAACTGCGGCGGGCCGTGTAACCGGTGTCGTAGCGGATGAGCCACCTTCGTCGGCTGTAGCCAACGTGCAGCACACTGCTAACGACGCCGACGCCGACGCCGACGCCGACGCCGACGCCGACGCCGACGCCGACGCCCAGGCGGAACCTGCGCGGATTCGTCTTAGCGGCTCGGTGAATTTCCTGCTGTTGGCCGGCGTGCTGGCACTGGTGCTGATGAGTGGCTTCTGGAAGCCGGGCATCGAATTCGACGTTGCGGGAACCCCGGTCGCCTTGCAGAATCTGCTGCGCGATGGTCTGTTGCTGGTACTCGCGCTGCTTTCGCTATGGTGGACGCCGCGTAGCGCGCGCGTGGCGAACCGCTTCGAATGGGAGCCGATCGTCGAGGTCGCCAAGCTGTTCGCCGGCATCTTCCTCACCATCGCACCCGTCATCGAGATCTTGCGCGCCGGGGAGGCCGGGGCGTTCGGCGCGGTGGTGCGCGTGGTCAGTGACGCGGCAGGCGAGCCGATCGACTCAATGTATTTCTGGGCTACCGGGCTACTCTCTTCGTTCCTCGACAATGCGCCGACCTATTTGGTATTTTTCAACTCGGCCGGAGGCGATGCGCAACATTTGATGACGGCCGCCGCATCGACGCTCGCCGCGATCTCGGCTGGCGCCGTGTTCATGGGCGCCAACACCTATATCGGCAACGCGCCCAACTTCATGGTCAAGTCGATCGCGGAGGGACGCGGCGTGAAAATGCCCGGGTTCTTCGGCTACATGCTGTGGTCAGGGGCGATCCTGTTGCCGCTCTATGCATTGATGACCTGGTTGTTTTTCCATATCCGTTAGGCCAAGCGATTCCATGAAAAAGATACTGGTGGCGAGGCAATTCCTCGACGAAGAAATCAATCGACTGCGCGCCCATTTCGAAGTCGACGTCAACGACAGTGGCGACGTGCTGACGCGCGCGGCGATGTTGCAGCGCCTGGCCGATAAGGACGGTGCGCTGGTGGCCGGCGACCCGATCGACGCCGCCATGCTGGCGGCCGCACCCCACTTGAAAGTGGTGGCGAACGTGGGCGTTGGCTACAACCACTTCGACGTGCCGGCGTTCACGGCAGCCGGCGTGCTGGCGACCAACACGCCCGACGTGTTGAATGAAGCCACTGCCGATTTCGGCTGGACGCTATTGATGGCCGCGGCGCGACGTGTGACCGAAGCCGAGCATTGGTTGCGCGCCGGCCATTGGCAGGGCTGGAGCTTCGACCAATTCCTCGGTGCCGATGTGTTCGGCACCACGCTCGGTATTGTCGGCATGGGACGCATCGGCCGGGCCATCGCGCGCCGCGCGCGCGGATTCAATATGCGCGTGCTGTATCACAACCGATCGCGCGCATCGGCCGATATCGAAGCCGAACTGAGCGCGCACTACGTACCGTTGGATGATTTGTTGCAGCAAGCTGACCACGTCGTACTGGTGGTCCCCTATGTGGCGGCGAATCATCACCTGATCGGCGCACGCGAACTGGCATTGATGAAGCCGAGCGCCACGCTGGTGAATATCGCGCGCGGCGGCATCGTCGACGACAAGGCCTTGGTCGACGCGTTGGCCGCGCGCCGCATTGCCGCGGCAGGCCTGGACGTGTTCGAGGGCGAGCCGGCCTTGAACCCAGGGTTCCTGGCGCTGCCCAACGTCGTGCTGGCACCGCATATCGGCAGCGCCACTGTGTCGTCGCGTCGCGCCATGCTGCGCTTGGGCGTCGACAATTTGATCGCCGCGCTCACGCCGGGCGCCGCCGCGCACGATGTGCCCAATCCGATCAACCCACAGGTGCTGCCGCTGCGCGCGCGATGAACTTGTCGGTCGCATCCGTGCTGCTGCTGGTGATCGGCGTATTGGTGCTCGTCGCGGTGGGTCTCGTGGCGGGTTTGCTGATGCGCGGTGGCGCTGCTCGCAACGATGCCGCACATCGGAGCGACGCCGCGGCCCGCGAACGCGAAGCGCAGACCATCGCTTTGCAGGGCCTGGCCGAGCGCCTTAGAGAAGCGCAGGAAAGCCGGGCGCGCAGCGACGAGCGGCTGCAGAAGGAATTGCGCACCGAGATCAGCGAGAGTTCGCGCCTGGCGCGCGCCGAAGCCGCGACCACGTTGGCGCATTTCCACCAGACGCTGGCGACGCAATTGACCAGCATCGCCACCGTGCAGAACCACCAGATCGATGGATTCGCCCAGGAACTTGCGGCATTGACGAAAAGCAATGCCGCGCAGCTGGAGGCGGTACGCGCGAGCCTGCAACTGCAGGCGCAGCATGCGCGCGACGAGCAGGGCAGTGCGCTGAAGCGTTTCGGCGATACCCTGAACCAGCAACTCTCGCAGCTTGCGCAAAGCAACGATCTACGTTTCGCCGAGGTGCGTGCCACGCTCGAGCAAAAGCTCAAGGAGCTGGAAGCCAGCAACGCCGGCAAGCTCGACGAGATGCGTCGCACGGTCGATGAGAAGCTGCATGCCACACTGGAACAGCGCCTCGGCGAATCGTTCCGCCTGGTTTCCGAGCGGCTTGAGCAGGTGCACCGGGGCCTCGGCGAAATGCAGACCTTGGCCTCCGGCGTGGGCGACCTGAAGAAAGTGCTGACCAACGTCAAGACGCGCGGCACCTGGGGCGAGGTGCAGCTGGAGGCGTTGCTGGAGCAGATCCTCACGCAAGACCAGTATCAAAAGAACGTGGCGACCGTGCCGCGCAGCAACGAGCGGGTCGAGTTCGCGATCCGCTTGCCAGGCCGCGCCGTGGCGTCGCACGGCAGCGATGAAACCTTGCCAGTGTGGCTACCGATCGACGCCAAGTTTCCGCGCGAGGATTACGAACGCTTGATCGAGGCGCAGGAGCGCGCCGATCCGCTCGCGGTGGAGGAAGCTGCGCGTGCCCTCGAACTGCGCATCCGCCAGGAAGCTCGCGCTATCTCGGAGAAATACATCTCGCCGCCGCACACCACGGACTTCGGCCTGTTGTTTCTGCCGACCGAGGGCTTGTATGCCGAAGTGCTGCGGCGCCCCGGTTTGAGCGACTCCTTGCAGCGCGACTACCGAATCACGCTGGCGGGGCCCACTACCTTGACGGCCTTGCTGAACAGCCTGCAGATGGGCTTTCGGACACTTGCGATCGAACGGCGTTCCAGCGAGGTCTGGCAAGTGCTGGGCGCGGTGAAAACCGAGTTTTCGAAATTCGGCGACGTGCTGGCGAAGACCAAGACGCAGTTGGAGACGGTGGCGCGTTCGATCGAAATGGCCGAGCGGCGCACGCGGGTGATGAATCGCACGCTGCGCGAGGTCGAAGCCTTGCCGGGAGAAGAAGCGGCGGCGCGTCTCGCGCCAGCGGCCTCGCCCGAACTGGAAGAAGACAGCGAGCCGAAAGCGCTTTAGAGAGCGTTGATCGAGCTCGCGTTGGCCGATCACGCGACATGCGGACAACTCACCCGCCGCGCATCGCGCGCCTGGCCGTGCACTACATGCGTTATGACCTTTCGCGCGTATCGCTCAACGTCACTTCGATGCCGCCGAAGCGTCCGGCGACCCAGTTGTAGGCCTGGCAGGCCACCCATAGCAAAGCGAAGCCGACCACCACATTGAGGAACAAGGCGGTGAAGACCGTGCTGACCGGCATCTCGCCATAGCGAATAAACGCGACGACGATGCCGAGCAGCACGATAGGCACGCTGAACGTGAGGTAAATGAGCATCAGCGCCTTGGCGGTCTGGCCAGGAGCAATATAGGAAATTTGCTTTTTCATGAGCGGGCTCGAAGTAAAAGGGCCGCGCTCTCGAGGCGCGGCGGGAAATCAAACACAAGCACAACGATGCAGCGTGGCCCCGCGCTGCGCAGGCACCGATCTGGAGCCGCCTGGGCTCGTCATACCAGTCCCTCAAAAAAAATCACTTCAACACGTTGCCCGGCTTCCACGGTGTCACGCGCATGCTCCAGCACGATGAAGCAGTTGGCCTCGCTCATCGACTTAAGAATGCCCGAGCCCTGCGGGCCGGTGAGCCGCACGCTCAGCTCATGGCTGCCGGGCTGCGCTTCAGCGATGCCGCGTAGAAATTCGGTGCGCCCGGCGCGCTTCGATACGCGTGTGGCCATCAGCGCCGATACGGTCGGCAATGGCATACCGGTTGCGCCCATCAGTTGCAGCAGGGCGTCGCGCACCAGATGGTAAAAGCAGGCCATCACGGCCACCGGGTTGCCAGGCAGACCGAAAAACAAGGCGCTGCGCCCGGCCTCGACGTTCGTCAGCCGGCCGAACGCGAAAGGACGACCGGGCCGCATCGCCATCTTCCAGAACACCACGTCGCCTAGCTCGTCGAGCAAGCTGCGCACAAAATCCGCTTCACCTACCGATACGCCGCCTGATGTGATGACCGCGTCCGCGCCGGCCGCCGCCTGGCGCAAGGTGGCGTGCAGCGCGTCGCGCTGGTCGGGTACCACGCCCAAGTCGATGGCTTCGACGCCCAGCCGATCGAGCATGCCGGCGATCGTATGGCGATTGCTGTCATAGACACAGCCCGGGTCCAGTGTCTGTCCGGCTGAACGCAACTCGTCGCCGGTGGAGAAGAACGCCACGCGCAGACGCCGTCTGACAGCGACCTCCGCCAATCCGAGCGACGCCAACAGCCCGATATGCGCGGGCCGCAGCACGGTGCCGGCGCGCAGCGCTACCGCGCCGCGCGTCAGGTCTTCGCCAGCCTGGCGGATGTTCACGCCGGATTGCACTGGCTTGCCGGGAAAGCGCACGTGGCGCACGCCGTCTGCCGCGGTCGATACCTCGGCCAATTCCTGCGGTATCACGGTGTCGCAGCCCGCCGGCAGCACCGCCCCCGTCATGATGCGCACACAGCCGCCCGCCGGCGCCGGCGCGCCGAAGGGGCGTCCCGCCAATGCACGTCCGACGATCGGCAGTCCGCTCGCGGGCGCGTGTTGGTACGAGGCGAAAGCGAACGCGTAGCCGTCCATCGCCGAATTGGCGTCAGACGGCACGTCGATCGGGGCGACCACATCAGCCGCCAGCACGCGTCCGAGCGCCCGCATCAGCGGTAAGGTTTCGCACGCTTTGCGTCCGGCGTCGGCACGCACGCCGGCGTCTCGCGCGGCGGCATCGACGGCGTCGATGGTGGCGGCAATCACTTGGCGCGCCACATCGAGCGGCACGTCGGCGTCGGCACGGTAAGCGCCGACGCCGTGGGCGATCGTATCGACTGTCTTCATTGATTCTTTGGATGCCTGAGCGTTGCAGGCGGGCGATGGAGACCGTTAGCCGGCGTTACCCGTCGGTGCTGGGCCGGAATGGCGTTCAAGCACGGCCAGCGCCTCCGCAGTATTGATATTGTAAAAGCTGCGTGGATCGTCAAATCTTACTTCCGTAAGCTTGTGGCGCGCGTACCACGCTCGCACTGCGCGGCCGCCATCCAGGAAATATTGAGACAGGTCGGGCGCCAGTGTGGTGCGCATCAATGCATACACGTAATGCCGGTCGACGCCACCGGTCGGGGCATCGGTACAGGCGCAGGCAATGTCAGCATTGTCGCGCAGCAATGCGGTATGCAGGCGCGCGACCAGATCGGCGGCCAAGAACGGGCCGTCGCAGGGCACCACCACGAGAAACTCCCGGTGCGCACGGCGGAGCCCGGCGAGGATGCCGGCCAAAGGCCCCTCAAAAGAGGGATTCAAGGAGGGATTCTCGTCGCGCAGGACTGGGGCACCGAGGCCCGCGTACCAGTCGGCGTGCCGATTCGCGCTGATGAACATCTCGTCCACCTGCGGTCGCAGGCGCTCGAAGACATGCGCGGCCAAGGGACGGTCGCCGAACACTTGCAGCCCCTTGTCAACCCCGCCCATACGCTGTCCACGGCCGCCCGCGAGCAGCAGGCCGCTGGTTTGGAGAATGTGCGTGGGCGTGGTGATGTCGGCGTCCGGGCAGTGGATGGTGGCTGGATTTGAGACTCTACGTGCGGCCCGAGGAGTTAGCGCCAGGAAAACGTCAGATACTTGCTTGTTGCCAAATGCCGCCGCTGTACGCCAGCAATCAGCCGCCGATATACGACATCTCCACGCGTCCTGCGCGTTGTTCATCAGGCTCGGCCGTCACGTCCATCGCTTGCGCGCCGCCGTTCTCCGCGAGGCGCGTACCGGTGGCCGGCTGCGTGCTGCGCAACTCGGAGTAACGATCGCCGCGCGCGTGCCAGATACGCGCGACAGCGGTGCTTAGCCGATGATCGTCCGCGGCGATGTCCGCGTCGCGCAGCAACGCGCGCAGATCGTAGCCGCGTGTGCCGAATAGGCAGGTGAACAACTTGCCTTCGGGCGATAGCCGCGCGCGCGTGCAGTCGCCGCAGAATGCGCCGGTAACGCTGGATATCGTGCCGACCGCGCCGGCGCCGTCAGCATAGTGGCGAATTTCAGCGGTGCCGCCAGCCGGTCTGCGTGCCGCCGGCAGCAGTGGAAATGCTTCGGCCAGCCGCGCCAGCACCTCGCCGGATGGCATTACCTGGCCGAGGTTCCAGCCATTGGTTTCGCCCACGTCCATGTATTCGATAAAGCGCGGCACCACCGGCGTATGCCGGAA
Source organism: Janthinobacterium lividum (assembly GCA_050955105.1). Classification (GTDB taxonomy): domain Bacteria; phylum Pseudomonadota; class Gammaproteobacteria; order Burkholderiales; family Burkholderiaceae; genus JBPBQZ01. Next base: position 53,130 of record JBPBQZ010000057.1, read on the forward strand.
GTGGCGGGCGATGGCGACGATTTGGTGGTCGTTGACGCCGCGCTTGATGACGGCGTTGACCTTGATGGGCGCCAACCCCGCGGCCAATGCGGCGTCGATGCCGTCCAGCACGTCGGTTACATGGAAATCGACGTCGTTCATGACGCGGAAAGTCGCATCGTCGATGGCGTCGAGACTCACGGTAACGCGCTGTAGCCCGGCGTCTTTCAGCGCGGCGGCCTTGCGGCGCAGCAGCGAGCCGTTGGTGGTGAGCGCCAGGTCGATGGGCGTACCATCCGGCGTTTGCAGCCGCGAAAGCCGAGCCACCAGCTTTTCGATGTCTTTACGCAGCAGCGGCTCGCCGCCCGTCAGTCGAATCTTGCCGACGCCCTGTTCGACGAAGCTCCGCGCGACGCGCTCGATCTCCTCGAAGCTCAGCAACGCGGAATGCGGTAGAAAGCGATGATCTTTGCCGAACATCTCTTTCGGCATGCAGTAAGTGCAGCGGAAGTTGCAGCGGTCGGTGACGGAAATGCGCAAGTCGCGCAGTGCGCGCCCGAGCGTATCGACGAGCGGGAGAACATCGCCAGCAAGGCGATCCGCGCCGTGCGTGCCTGCCGCCGGCCCAGGTCCATCATCCTCGCGCGACAAGCCGACGGCGGGCACAAGCCCGACCGAGCGCAAGCCACGCCGGATATCTGAGACAGGGATATGGTGAACAGTCATCGTTGCTCGGGGAATGAAGCGGAACGGATAGGTCATTCTAACGAAAAAACCGCCGCGGCCTTGCGGGCGCGGCGGTCGGTCCGGTGCAGCAGGGGCCGGATGCCCGTAAATCAGTCAGGCAACCGAGGCCGCCTGCTTAAAGCACTGTTACCGCAGGCACTTACTGCGCGTCGGGCGCGGCATCGCTGCCCGTCACGCCGTCCGCCGGTGTCCCGGCGGACGGGCCGCGGGTTTCGACCTGCATCAAGCTGACGGGTGCGCTGACGGGGCGCTCTTTGCGCTGCCGCTTGACGCGGGGCGCCGCACCGCTGGACAGACTTTCCTGCGCCGCACGAAGTTTGTCGCTATCCGTGTTGACCCACACCAGCCCGGCTGACTCCAGCTTCGGCTTCAGCGTTTCGATCGAGATCGAGGCGGAGGGAGCGGCGCCGTTGCCGGTATTGGCCGCATGACCAACGGCTTGGCTGCTGGCGGCACCACTCTCTTGAGCCTCCGACTCGCCAATTTCGGTCAACGGTTGCGGCTGTTCCGGCGGCGGCATGGTCGCGACGGCGGCGAGTTGCTCCGCAGCAGGCGCGCTTGGCGTTGGTGCGGCGACCGCGGCCGTGGCATCGTCAGCGTCGAAAGCTGGCGCTTGCGGCGCCGCTGTCGTTTCAGGTGCCGATGCAAGCGGCTCGCTCGATTCGCGCGACGGCGCCGATGCCGGGGCGGCCATCGGTACATGCGCAGGCGCCGTGGCTTCCTGCGCCTGAGCCGGCAGCAATTCCAACGGCGTTACGCGCGCTGGCTCGCTTGCCACGTCTTGCGCCGCCACCGGCTCCGCGGCCGATTCGGTCGGGGTGCCCAGCACCGACGGCGATTCCGCCGATTCATTGGCGGTGTGCCCGGTGGACTGCGCTTCGCGCGCCGGCGTTGCGGCGGCTGGGGTGGTGGACTCCGTATGCGCTTGCAACGCATCGACCTCGGCCGGGGCAGGGGCCGGCTGACTGTGCGACGGTTCACCGCGCGGCCAGTCGTTCCACGTTTCGGTGGCGGCTGGCGCTGGCGTTGGCGCCTGCGTCTGCGGTACTTGCTGCACCGCTTCCGCTTCCGCTGCCGCGAACGACGTGGACGGTTGTTCGCGTGGCGCTTCCTGCGCGCCGGCCGTTGCTGCACGGTTGCCTTGGCGGCTGGCCGGATCTTCCGTTATCCCGGCCAGCGCCTGCGCTTCGGGATGCACCGGCGCGATATGACCTTCGCCTTCGGCAACATCCGCTGCGTGGTTGACGTTCACGGCTTCATCGCCGCGTTCCCGACGTCCGCCACGGCGACCGCGCCGGCGGCGACGCCGTTCGTCGCCTTGCCGACCTTCCACGCCATCGGTCAATGCCGCTTGCACCGCTTCGCCGCTCAATTCCTGCTCGCCATCGAAGCTGTCTTCGTCGGCGGCAAAATCGCGCGATTCGCGTTGCGGGATTTCGGCACGCGCTTGCTGCACCGGCAACTCTTCGAGTTCCACAGTCGGTCGGTCGCTGGTCGGCGCGTCGGCGGCGGCGAAAACGCCGTCCGCTGGCTTGCGCTCGCCGCGCGCCGGTCGCTCGCCGCGGGGGCTGCGCTCAGGGCGCTCACCCCGTTCACGACTCTCGCTGCGTTCCGCACCCTCTTGCCGGCCACCGCGTTCGCGGCGTTCGCCACGTTCGGGCCGCTCGGCTTTCTCCTGGCGCTCGCCGCCTTCACTGACTTCTGCCAGCGCGGTGCTTTCATTACGTTCGCGAGGCGCTCGTTCCGCACGGGCTTCACGCGGTTCGCGCGGCACTCGCGGCTCGCGCACTTCTTTGGCTTCGCGGGTCTCGCCGGCGTCTTTCTCGTCACGCCGTTGGCCGCCGCGCGCCTGCGCGTCGCGGCCGCCGGCCGATTGGCCGTTCGGGCGGCGTGCACCACGGCCGCCGTTGCGGTCGCCGCGTTCGCCGCTACGTTCCTGGCCTGCGCGCTCAGTGCGTGCACGCGTCGGACGCGCCGCCGCGGCATCGCTGTCGGCGAGCGGCGTTGGCGCCGGCGCTACCACCGGCGCTGCCGGTTGAATGCCGAACAATTTCTTGATCCAGCCGATGAAACCGGCGTCGGCCGGCACCGCGCTACTGCGCGCCGCGGGCACTGTCACCGTCGTCTCGGCGGCAGCGGGCAGCACCGGACGCGGCGTGGCGCCAGGAGCCGGCCGTTCGGGCGTAATGCCCTTGACCGCCGCTTCCTGCTTCGGCCGCGTATCTTCCGCGCGCTTGCTGTAGACCAGTTCGGCTTCGAGTTCGCGCGCCGCTTCCTCGGCCAGCAGATAGCTGGCGCGCGGCTCGTCGAGGCGCGCATCGTCATGACGCAGGCGCTCGAGCTTGTAATGCGGCGTGTCCAGATGCTTGTTCGGGATCAGCGTGCAATTGACCTTGAAGCGCGTCTCGATCTTGTTGATTTCCGGGCGTTTTTCATTCAGCAGGAAGGCGGCCACTTCGACCGGCACCTGGCAATGGATCGCCGCGGTGTTTTCCTTCATCGCCTCTTCCTGAATGATGCGCAGGACTTGCAAGGCCGAGGATTCGGTATCGCGGATATGGCCGGTGCCGTTGCAGCGCGGGCAGGTGACATGGCTGCCTTCCGAGAGCGCTGGGCGCAGCCGCTGGCGCGACAGTTCCATCAGGCCGAAACGCGAGATCTTGCCCATCTGCACGCGGGCGCGATCATGTTTCAGCGCGTCTTTCAGTCGTTGCTCGACTTCACGCTGGCTCTTGCCAGCTTCCATGTCGATGAAATCGATGACGATCAGGCCGCCCAAGTCACGCAGCCGCAACTGGCGCGCCACTTCGTCGGCCGCTTCCAGATTGGTGCGTGCCGCGGTTTCCTCGATATCGGCGCCCTTGGTGGCACGCGCCGAGTTCACGTCGATGGAAACCAGCGCTTCGGTGTGATCGATCACGATCGCGCCGCCCGAAGGCAGCGGCACCGTACGTGAATAGGCGGTTTCGATCTGGTGTTCGATCTGGAAGCGCGAGAACAGCGGCACGTCGTCGTGATACCGCTTGACCTTGTGCATATTGTCGGGCATCACCACCGTCATGAAGGCCCGCGCCTGTTCGTCGATTTCCTCGGTATCGATGAGGATTTCGCCGATATCCGGCTGGAAGTAATCGCGAATCGCGCGAATCACCAGGCTGGACTCGAGATAGATCAGGGCCGCGCCTTGCAGCTCGCCGGCGGCCTTTTCGACCGCCTTCCACAGTTGCATCAGGTAGTTCAGATCCCACTGCAGTTCTTCGACGCTGCGGCCGATGCCGGCGGTGCGAGCAATGATGCTCATGCCCGCGGGCATTTCCAGCTGCCCCATCGCTTCGCGCAGTTCCTGGCGCTCTTCGCCTTCGATGCGGCGCGACACGCCACCGCCGCGCGGGTTGTTCGGCATCAGCACCAGATAGCGGCCGGCCAGCGAAATATAGGTGGTGAGCGCAGCGCCTTTATTGCCGCGTTCTTCCTTCTCCACCTGGATGATGATCTCCTGGCCTTCGCGCAGTGCATCCTGAATCCGCGCCGTGCGCGCGTCGGCGCCGTCGCGGAAAAACTGGGGGGCTACTTCCTTGAAAGGCAGGAAGCCGTGGCGTTCCTCACCATAGTTGACGAAACAGGCTTCCAGCGAGGGCTCGATGCGGGTAACGACACCCTTGTAGATATTGCCCTTGCGTTGTTCTCGGCCAGCTGCTTCGATATCGATATCGATCAGCTTTTGGCCGTCGACGATGGCAACGCGCAGTTCTTCCTGCTGCGTTGCGTTAAACAACATTCGTTTCATTGAACGGCTCCAGAGCGACTGAGCCGGCTGGCCTTCGAAAAGGCTGCTTACGCCGGCGCGCCGCGCTTATTTTTTTCAAAAAAGCACGCTGGGCCGAGAGTTCTGGTGGGAAGATTGCCGCCGCCCCTTGAGGGCGGCAGGACATGCGCGAAGCCGCTTTCAGACGTCCGAGGCGCCGCCGCTTTGGGTTGCCGGCCGGCACAGTCAGGCGGCTCCTTGAGCGCCCCCTGAATATTCGAGACTGAACTGCTTTCCGTTACCGCACCGCTTCGCCGTGAGGGAGAACGTTCGCGCGCAACATCGCGCGGCAGACAAGACGTTTCCCGACAAGCCGGAAGCCGTTCGGAAGAACGCCGGCATTTACGCAATCCCGCCAGCCGTGAACCGGAGTTCGCCAGCTGGCGGGAAAAATTCTTTTAGACCAAAACTCGCTGCCTTGGCGAAGCTCGCGGCGGCCGAACGTGCCTGTGGGCATCGGTTCCTGCTGGCCCGACCTTCGTGCATGCGACTCGTTGCTCGTTTTTCCGGTCGAGCAACCGTCCGGGGTACAAGCAAGTAAAATGGCGGATCGCCGCTTGTCCCGCAGTCTAGCGCTCGAACGATGCGAGCGCTGCAGCGCTGCTCGACGGCTCGGCCTTCGACTGATGGCAAATTATATGCAGAATGAATGAGTTAGGCAAAAGTTCCACGGAAAGCCCGGAATCCGCTCAGGTGAGCTTCGTCGATATCGACGAGGAAAGCGCCGGACAGCGGATCGACAACTTCCTGTTTCGCGTCTGCAAAGGCGTGCCCAAAAGCCATATCTACCGGATCTTGCGCTCTGGAGAAGTGCGCGTGAACAAAGGCCGCATCGATGCTACCTACCGGCTGGTGGCGGGAGATCGACTGCGTTTGCCCCCCATGCGAGTCGGCGCGCCGGCCTCGCACACGCGCGCGCGCGCGCCGGCCGCCAATTTCCCCATCCTGTTCGAAGACAGCGGCCTGCTGGCAATCGACAAGCCGGCCGGCGTGGCGGTGCACGGCGGCAGCGGCGTCAGCCACGGCGTGATCGAGCAACTGCGCCAGGCGCGCCCCGACGCGCCATTCCTCGAACTGGTGCATCGCCTGGATCGCGATACGTCCGGGGTGCTGCTGTTGGCGAAAAAGCGCTCGGCGCTGCTGAGTCTGCACGAGCAATTGCGCGGCAGTAGTACCGATAAACGCTATCTTGCGTGCGTGGTCGGCGACTGGCACGATGCCCGACGAGTGGTGAAGGCGCCCCTATATAAATATGTGGACGGCAACGGCGAACGGCGCGTGCGGGTGCAGGAAGACGGCTCGCCGTCGCATACGATATTTCGCTTGCTCGAGCGTTTCGGCGCCTATTCCTTGCTGGAGGCCGAACTGAAGACCGGCCGCACGCACCAGATACGCGTGCATCTCGCGCATTTGGACATGCCGATCGTCGGCGACGACAAATATGGCGATTTCGCTGTAAACCGGCAGTTGGCGCGCGGCGATGCGCGCCCCGGTATCAAACGCATGTTCCTGCACGCGGCGCGATTCACCTTCGCGCATCCGGTGAGCGGGGCGCTTACTGTCGTAGAAGCGCCATTGCCTGCTGAATGCGGGCAGTTTCTGAACCAACTCAAACAGGCGTTTTCCCATGGCCCGACAACGGTTTGATCTGATCGCCTTCGACTGGGACGGCACGCTCAGCGATTCCACCGCGCACATTGCCCGCAGTATCCAGGGCGCCTGCCGCGACGTGGGGCTGCCGGAGCCGGCACGCGAAGCCGCCAGCTACGTCATCGGGCTGGGCTTGCGCGATGCGTTGCAGATCGTAGCGCCTGCGCTTGATCCAAAAGATTACCCAAAGCTTACGGAACGCTATCGTTTTCATTACCTGACCGGCGAACAGCATCTGGAACTCTTCGAAGGCGCGCGTGAAATGCTGGTCGAGTTGCGCGATGCCGGCTATTTCCTGGCGGTGGCGACCGGCAAGAGCCGCGTTGGCCTGAATCGCGTGCTCGATGCGGCGCGCCTGACCAGCTTGTTCGACGCAACGCGCTGCGCCGACGAAACCTTCTCGAAGCCACACCCGGCCATGCTCGAAGAGTTGACGCGGGAACTCGGCCAGTCGCTGTCTCGTACCGTGATGATCGGCGACACCACCCACGACTTGCAGATGGCGACCAACGCCGGCGCAGCGTCGATCGCGGTCCTGTACGGCGCCCATGCCGAAGCGCCGTTGCGGGCGCTGGCGCCGCTGCATTGCGCGCGCGATATCGCCGACTTGCACGATTGGCTGACCACGAATGCCTGATGTGGTGTGGATCTGCCCATCCAGCGCCTTGCATGACGGCAAGATGGGCGTTTTGCGCGACGCGGTGGATGCCGGCGGCCACGCCTCGGTGTTCTTCGTGCGCTACGGTGGCACCGTTTACGGCTATCTGAACCGCTGTGCACATATGCCGATGGAACTCGACTGGAATCCCGGGCAGTTCTTCGACTCTTCGGGTTTATACTTGATCTGCGCTACGCACGGCGCGCTCTACGCTCCCCATACTGGCCGGTGCGAGGGCGGTCCATGCGTCGGCGCTCGTCTGCGCGCGCTGCATGTCGAAGAGCGCGACACGCCCGCGGGCAGGGCGGTTTTCTGGTTGCCCGATGCGCAATTGCGTCCGGCTTGAGTCTTTTCCAGCGTTGTCTACCAAAGCCGCGAATGTCAGATTTGTCTCCGTCCTCGTCTTCCATCACTTCATCGCCGCTGGTCGAGGGCACCGACAGCCATTGGGAACGCCGCGTCCTCGAAAAGCTTGCGCTGGACGCATTGCGTGAGCAGCGTGCCGCGCGCCGCTGGAAAATCTTTTTCCGTTTCGTGTTGCTGGTGGTCGTATTGCTGGCCTTGGCAGCCTATTGGTTTTCAGACTCGCACTCGCTGGGAGCCACGACCGGCCGGCATACCGCGCTGGTTACGCTGGACGGCGAGATCGCGGCGCACGGCAGCGCCAGCGCCGACAATATCGTGACGGCGCTGGAAGCGGCTTTCGACGACGAGAACACCGCCGGCGTGGTGCTGCAAATCAATAGCCCGGGCGGCAGCCCGGTCCAGTCGGACATGATCTACAACGCGATTCGCCGGCTGCGCAACCAGTATCCAGCCAAGCCTTTGTACGTGGTCGTCAGCGATGTCTGCGCTTCCGGCGGCTATTTCGTGGCGGCGGCAGCCGACAAGATTTTCGTCGACCGCGCCAGTATCGTCGGCTCGATCGGCGTGCTGATGGAAGGTTTCGGTTTTACCGGGCTGATGGACAAACTGGGCGTGGAGCGGCGTTTGATAACCTCAGGCGCGAACAAAGGCTTTTATGATCCGTTTTCGCCGCAATCCGACAAGCAGCGGCAGCATGCGCAAGAGATGCTGGATCAGGTGCATGACCAGTTCATCGCCGCGGTGCGGCAGGGGCGCGGCAAGCGTCTGAAGGAAACGCCGGATATTTTCTCGGGCCTGTTCTGGACCGGTCAGCAAAGCGTCGATCTGGGGCTGGCGGATGGTTTCGGCGATACCGACTATGTCGCACGCGAGGTCATCAAAGCGAACGACATCGTCGACTACACGGTTAAAGAAGGCCTGACCGAACGCATCGCGCGGCGCTTCGGCGAATCGATCGGTGACGCCGCGCTGCACGCGCTGTCGAACGTTGGCTTGCAAGCCGCCAGCGGAAACCCCAGGCTGCGCTAAAGGCGCCTGTGCGCCTTATCTGCTTGCCAGGAACATGAAAATGGCCGGCCGGCGGTGCAGTTCGGGCGCCGCCCCGCTCAACCATTGAGCGATGCTGCGGGTGCGGATTTCCTCGGTTTCGGCGGTCAGATCGACGGCGATCGACAGTAGCGTCGAGCGTGCGCAAGTTTGCGTCAAGGCATCGAACAGCGCGCGGTTTCGATAGGGCGTCTCGATGAAAATCTGCGTTCTCTGGTGCCGCTGCGATTCGCTTTCCAGTTCTTTGAGCCGTTGCGCGCGCGCCGCGCCGTCGGTCGGCAGATAGCCGTGAAACGCAAAGCTCTGCCCGTTCAGGCCAGAAGCCATCAGCGCCAGCAAGATCGAGCTCGGTCCCACCAGCGGCACGACGCGGATGCCCGCCGCATGAGCGCGCCGCACCAATAGCGCGCCGGGATCAGCCACCGCCGGACAGCCTGCTTCCGACACCAGGCCGCCATCGATGCCGGCCAGCAACGGCGCCAACAAGCCTTCAATAGCTGTATCCGGCGTGTTGACGTTCAGTTCGCGAATCTCGATTTCCTGTATCGGCCGCTGGACCCCGACGCGTTTGAGGAACGCCCGCGTGCTTTTGGCGTTTTCACCGACGTAATAGGCAAGGCTGGCGGCGCGCGCCGAAACCGGCGTCGGCAAGACCGCGTCGAGCGCCGCGCGTTCGCCCGCGGCCAGGGTGTTGGGGATCAGATAAAGAATGCCGGTCATTTCAGGCGAAGCCTCCTACGCTGAATTCGTTCAACATGCCAACCAATGCGATCAGCGGCAATCCCACCAGCGCGGTCGGATCGTCGCTGGTCACCGCTTCCAGCAGCGCAATGCCCAAACCTTCCGATTTGGCGCTGCCGGCCACGTCATACGGCTGTTCGGCCCGCAAATAGGCATCCAGCGCCGCGTCTGACAACTGCCGGAAACGCACTTGTGTCGGCACCACGGCCTCGCGGCTGGCGCCCGATGGTGCATCGATCACGTATAGCGCGGTGTGGAATTCGACCGTCTGTCCGCGCATCATTTGCAGCTGCGCCAAGGCGCGCGCATGGTCGCCGGGTTTGCCGATTTGCATGCCGGCGCAACTCGCCACTTGGTCGGAACCGATGACCAGCGCATCAGGACGCAGCGCCGCGACGGCTTGCGCCTTGGCGCGTGCCAGGCGTAGTGCGGTATCGGCGGCGGCTTCGTGTGCGCGCGGCGTTTCGTCCACATTGGGCACGACCACCTCGAATGCCAATTGCAGACGGCCGAGCAGTGCCCGGCGATAGGGCGAGCTGGAGGCAAGAACCACGGGGCGCGATGGCGGCGCGATGCTATTCATAAAAGGCTTTCGCGGCCGGTGGCGCCGCAGTTAAGTGTTTGACCACAAAGGATGATACGTGTAGACTCACGCGCTTTTCCGCGGCATGCCCGCGGTGTAACCGGGACACATCGCCGATGACCGAGAAGCCCGGCCGCAAAGCCGATTTAGCCAGTCGCCAGCCGAGCGATGCCAAGCCGGCGTCCACTGGCGTGCAGACCGAGGGCGAGCAGGCCGGCGGCGCGACGCAAGCGGTCGACAGCGTCATCGCCAACCCGCAAAACGTCGATATTTTCGAGTTCGCGCGCAGCGGTGGTCATGCGGCGGGCAGTCAGGCGGTGGCCGGATTGCCGCGCATGGTAACCGAAGTGCCGGCCGAAGTGCTCGGCCAGACGGTCGACCAGGCGCCTGCCGACGGCGGCGTGCTGCACTGGCGGATAGTCGGCGGTCTGCGCGACGAATCGTCTGGCGCCAGCGCACTGCGGCCGACGCTGGCCTTGTCGGTCTCGGGCGAAATCTGGCTGGAGTGTCAACGCTGCCTGGCGCCGTATGCGCAGCCGCTCGCGATCGACACGCAATTCGTCATCGTCGAAACCGAAGCGCAGGCCGAACAGGCCGATTTCGAAGACGAGGAAGACACCATCGTCGGTTCACGGCATTTCGATCTGCTCGAGTTAATCGAAGAAGAAGTGCTGTTGAGCTTGCCGATTATTCCGAAACATCCGGTCTGTCCGACGGTGCACGCCGCGTTGACGGCGCCAGCGCCGGACGAGGCCGATGCAGCATCCGCATCGGCGACGGAAGCCGTCGATGCGACGCGGCAAGCGGGGCAGGATCGGGAGCAGCAGCCCGATCAGCAGGCGGGGCAAGAAGCCGCCCGGCAAGCGCCGCCCGAGGCCGGCGATGATGCCAAGGCGCCGGCGCGCCGCAATCCGTTTGCGGCGCTGGCGGCCTTGCGCTCGACGCCGCCGCCGGCCGATGAAGAAAAAAAGCGCTGAAATCCAGCGCTTGCCGAATCTGTGAAGAGATTCAGCGTGGCGGCCGGAATCGTCCGCCGTCCATGTTAAAATCGCGTTCTATTTGGGAGTTCTCATGGCTGTCCAGCAAAATAAGAAGTCGCCGTCCAAGCGCGGCATGCACCGTTCGCACGATTCGCTGAGCGCGGCGCCTTTGGCCGTCGAACAGACGTCGGGCGAAACGCATTTGCGTCACCACATCAGCCCGAACGGTTATTATCGCGGTCGTAAAGTAGTCAAGACCAAGAACGACTGAGCGGGTCATGAACGGTTTCCGGCGCAGCGCCGGTCCATCGTTGCCCCAATCGGCTCGATATAGCGGCATTGAAGTGCCGCTTTTTTGTGTCCGAACCAGCTATCGCGGCGCATGACCGTCAAAATTTCGATCGATTGCATGGGCGGTGACCACGGCCCGAGCGTTACCGTGCCGGCGGCGATTCAGTTCGTCACCGCGCATCCTGACGCCGAAGTGATCCTGGTTGGCCTCGAAGAGCCGATCCGCGCGCAGTTGCGTCGTTGCAAGGCGCAAGACACGCCGAGGGTGACGCTGGTGCCCGCCGGCGAGGTGGTATCGATGGACGATTCGATCGAAATCGCATTGCGCAAAAAAAAAGACAGCTCGATGCGCGTGGCGCTCAACCTTGTCAAGGACGGCCAGGCCAGCGCCTGCGTGTCCGCGGGTAATACCGGCGCGCTGATGGCGGTCTCGCGTTATGTGCTGAAGACCTTGCCCGGCATCGAGCGTCCCGCGCTGGCCAGTCTGCTGCCGACCGAACGCGGTTTTACGGTGGTGCTCGATCTCGGCGCCAACGTCGACTGCGAGCCGCAGCACTTGCTGCAGTTCGCCGAGATGGGTCACGCGCTGATGGCGGCGGTCGAAGGCAAGGAACGACCGACCATCGGCCTGTTGAATATCGGCGAAGAGATCATCAAGGGCAATGACGTGATCAAGCGCGCCGGCGAACTGCTGCGCGCGAGCACGCTCAACTTCCACGGCAACGTGGAAGGCAACGACATTTACAAAGGCACCACCGACGTGGTTGTCTGCGACGGCTTTGCCGGCAATGTCGCCTTGAAGGCGTCCGAGGGCCTGGCGCAGATGCTGGCCAAGATCCTCAGGCAGGAATTCAGTCGTTCGTGGCTGACGCGCGCGATTGCGGTAATTGCCTGGCCGGTGCTGTCGCGCCTGAAAGGCCGGCTCGATCATCGGCAATACAGCGGGGCGGTGCTGCTGGGTCTGCGCGGCGTCGTCATCAAGAGTCACGGCTCAGCCGACGCGTATGCTTTTGAGCACGCTTTGAAACGCGGGTATGATGCCGTAAAAAATGGCGTGCAGCAGCGACTGGTGCGCGCCCTCGAGGAAAATACCGACCCGCTTGGCGACGTTGCTGCGCCAACGCGGGTGCCGTCGCCCGCAGGGGTGGCAGCGTTCACGTCCAGAGCATGATGGTAAAGACCCGACCGTATTCACGCATTATCGGCACCGGCAGCTACCTGCCCCCCAACCGTGTAGACAACGAACAGTTGGCCGCCCAATTGGCCGAACGAGGTATCGAGACGAGCGACGCCTGGATTCGCGAGCGCACCGGCATTCGGCAGCGGCATTTCGCGGCGGCCGACGTGGCCACCAGCGATCTTGCGCTCGCGGCTTCGCGGCGCGCGCTCGAAGCCGCCGACGTCGATCCGCAATCGATCGACCTGATCATTGTCGCCACCTCGACCCCCGATTTCGTGTTCCCCAGCACCGCCTGCTTGCTGCAGAACAAGCTCGGCATTCGCACGGGCGGCGCTGCCTTCGATTTGCAGGCTGTCTGCTCGGGCTTCGCCTACGCGCTGGCAACCGCCGACAGCATGATTCGTGGCGGCATGGCCAGGAACGCGCTGGTAGTCGGCGCCGAAACCTTCTCGCGCATCCTCGATTTCAACGAGCGCGGTACCTGTGTGTTGTTCGGCGATGGCGCCGGCGCGGTGGTGCTTACCGGGTCCGACGAAGCCGGCATTCTGTCGAGTGCACTGCATGCCGACGGCAGCCGCTCCGACATTTTGTGCGTGCCTGGCAACGTCAACGGCGGCAAAGTCACCGGCGACGTCTTCCTGCGCATGGACGGCCCTGCGGTCTTCAAGGAAGCGGTGCGGGTGCTCGATTCAGTGGCGCGCGAAGCCCTCGACCAGGCGGGGCTCGAAGCCAGCCGCGTCGACTGGCTGATTCCGCATCAGGCCAATCTGCGCATCATGGAAAGCACCTGTCGCAAGCTCGGCCTGCCGCGCGACAAGATGATCGTCACGGTCGATCGGCATGGCAACACCTCGGCGGCCTCGATTCCGCTGGCGCTGGACGAAGCGGTGCGCGACGGTCGCGTCCAGCCCGGCCATCACGTGCTGATGGAAGGCGTAGGCGGCGGCTTTACCTGGGGCGCCGTCCTGGCGCGCATCTGAGCGGCGTGCGTATGCGCGCCGCCGGTCTCACGATCCCCGATTCTTCTTCTTAATCCGATTCCATGAATTTCGCCTTCGTATTCCCCGGCCAAGGGTCTCAATCTGTCGGCATGTTGAACGCCTTGGGTGATCGCGCGGTGGTGCGTGAAACCTTGGCCGAGGCGTCCACTGCGCTGGGCGAGGATATCGGCGCCTTGATTGCAGAAGGTCCGGTGGAAACGCTGAATCTCACCACTTACACGCAACCGGTGATGCTGACGGCCGCCTATGCTGTCTATCGCGCATGGCGCGAAGCGGGCGGCCCCGAGCCGAGCGTGGTGGCAGGGCATAGCCTGGGCGAATACACCGCGCTGGTGGTCGCCGGCGCGTTGCGCTTCGAAGACGCGTTGCCATTGGTGCGCTTTCGCGCGCAGGCAATGCAGGAAGCGGTGCCGGTGGGCGTAGGCGGCATGGCGGCGATTCTCGGTCTCGACGATGACAAGGTGCGCGCGGTATGCGCACAGGCCAGTGCGGTCGGCGTGGTGGAAGCGGTGAACTACAACGCGCCATCGCAAGTAGTGATCGCCGGCACGCGCGAGGCGGTCGACAAAGCCTGTGAGCTGGCCAAGGCGGCCGGTGCCAAGCGCGCCTTGCTGTTGCCGGTGTCGGCGCCGTTTCACTCGTCGCTGCTGAGCGGTGCGTCGGCGCGTTTGCGGGAATACCTGGCGGGCGTCGAACTGCGCGCGCCACTGGTCCCGGTTATCAACAACGTCGACGTTGCGATCCAGACCGATCCCGCGGCAATCAAGGACGCGCTGGTCAGGCAGGCCGCAAGCCCGGTGCGCTGGGTCGAGACGGTGCAGGCGATTGCCGCGCGCGGTGTGACGCAAGTGGTCGAATGCGGTCCGGGTCGTGTGCTGGCCGGCCTGACCAAGCGCATCGACGGCACGCTTACCGGCAGCGCCATCTACGATCAGGACACGATCGCGCAAACGCTTGAACAACTGCAGGCCTGACCCCGGGTCAATCACGAGACTTTCGATGGACAAGATATTGGCGGGACAAACCGCGCTGGTGACGGGCGCTTCGCGCGGCATTGGTCAGGCAATTGCGTTGGCGTTGGCCGAGGCCGGTGCCATTGTGGTCGGCACCGCCACCACCGAGACCGGTGCGCAAGCCATCGAGGCCATGCTGTCCACGGCTGCCACGCCGGGTCGCGGTGCGGTGCTCGATGTGAACGACGCCGCCGCGGCCGACGCGTTGATCCAAGACACGGTCGAGCGCGCCGGCCGGCTGGACATATTGGTGAACAATGCCGGCGTAACGCGTGATCAACTGACGCTGCGCATGAAAGATGAAGATTGGGATGCCGTGCTCGATACCAATCTGAAGTCGGTATTCCGCCTGTCGCGGGCGGCATTGCGGCCGATGATGAAGGCGCGCGGCGGCCGCATCATCAACATCACGTCGGTGGTGGGCGCTACCGGGAATCCGGGGCAAGCCAATTACGCGGCGGCGAAGGCCGGCGTTGCGGGTATGACGCGTGCACTGGCAAGGGAATTCGGCAGCCGCAGCATTACGGTCAATTGCGTGGCACCGGGTTTCATCGATACCGACATGACGCGCAGCCTGGGCGAGGCGCAGCATGCCGCGCTGCTTGCACAGATTCCCTTGGGACGCCTGGGGAGCACCGCCGACATCGCCCAGGCAGTATTGTTTCTGGCCTCGCCGGCAGCGGCTTACATCACCGGTACGACGCTGCATGTGAATGGCGGAATGTACTTAAATTAGTCTTTGGTCAGCCTTAGTTTTTCATCAAGATTCAAATCGGTCGGCTTGCTTGCCGGCCCTTTGCGCAAGCGGGTTTTTCCAAACATCAAACCTGCTAAAATGCGCGCACTTGAATACCTGAACTCATTTCTGGAGGGGTGAATGGACAATATCGAACAGCGCGTCAAGAAGATTGTCGCCGAGCAACTGGGCAAGACGCCCGACGAAATCAAGAACGAATCTTCCTTCGTCAACGACCTGGGTGCCGATTCGCTCGATACGGTGGAACTGGTGATGGCGCTCGAAGATGAGTTCGGTATGGAAATTCCTGACAAGGAAGCCGAAACGATCACTACCGTGCAGCATGCGATCGACTATGCCAAGGCAAACGTCAAGGCCTGAGCGGATTACGTCCTTGTTGAACAGACGAGGCGGCGAGGGCTCGCGAATGACGCAGCGGGAGTCCCTGCAGCTTCGCTTTATTGCGTTCTTGATTAAGGGGTTTCTGTGAGCCGCCGAGTCGTAGTCACGGGCCTGGGCCACATTTCGCCGGTCGGCAATACGGTCGAAGCAGGCTGGGCCAATATTGTGGCGGGCAGATCCGGTATCGCGCCCATCACCAAATTCGACGCTTCCGCGATGTCCACGAGATTCGCGGGGGAAGTGAAAGGCTTCAATGCCGAAGATCATCAGATCTCGGCCAAAGACGCCAAGAATATGGATACTTTCATCCACTACGCACTGGCCGCGGGCGCCCAGGCGATGGATGACAGCGGTCTGAAAATCACTGACGAGAATGCCGAGCGCGTCGGCGTAATCGTCGGATCGGGCATCGGCGGCCTGCCGCGTATCGAGAATACGCAGGCCGACTATCTGGAACGTGGACCGCGCCGCATCTCGCCGTTCTTCGTGCCGGCGTCGATCATCAATATGTGTTCCGGGCATCTGTCGATCCGTTATGGCTTGAAAGGTCCGAACCTGTCGATCGTCACCGCCTGCACCACCGGTACTCATTCGATCGGCGAGGCGATGCGCATCATTCAGTACGGCGAGGCGGATGCCATGCTGGCTGGCGGTGCGGAGGCCACGATTTCACCGTTGGGCATTGGCGGTTTCGCCGCGGCGCGTGCCTTGTCGCAACGCAACGACGATCCGGCGGCAGCCAGTCGGCCGTGGGACAAGGATCGCGACGGCTTCGTGCTGGGCGAGGGCGCCGGCGTATTGATGCTGGAAGAATACGAATCGGCAAAACGCCGCGGCGCGCGCATTTATTGTGAACTGGTGGGCTACGGTCGCAGCGCCGACGCTTTCCATATGACGGCGCCGCCGCCGGATGGCGATGGCGCGCGCCGCTGCATGACGCTGGCAATCGCCAATGCACAGTTGAATGCTACGGACGTCGATTATGTGAACGCACATGGCACGTCCACCGACCAGGGCGACATTGCCGAAACGCTGGCGATCAAGGCCGCGTTTGGCGAGCATGCAAAAGCGGTGGTGGTCAGTTCCACCAAATCGATGACCGGGCATCTGCTCGGCGCCGCAGGGGGCATCGAAGCGATTTATTCGGTGCTGTCGCTGCGCGATCAGGTGGTGCCGCCTACCATCAACTTGACGAATCAGGATCCGGAGTGCGATCTCGACTATTGTGCGAACGAAGCGCGCAAGAGGCCGCTGAACGTGGCCTTGTCGAATTCCTTCGGTTTTGGCGGCACCAACGGCACGCTGGTTTTCAAGCGCATCTGAATACGGCTGGATATGTCTGAACGTAGCGCCCGCAATGCCGGTGTGAAATCGGCGGCGGGCGCTTTTTCTTTCCCGTTCGTCTGCGAGTCCTTGTGCCCGTCGATCGGCGCCATGCTGGTGCTTGCCTTGTTCAGCGCCGCCTCAGGCATGGCGGTGTGGTTGACGCTGATCAGTTGGATCGACGATACCGGCTTGGCGCGCGCCCTGGCGCTTTCTACGGTCGGCATGCTGGGCCTGCTGGCGCGGCGCTATTTGCGCCAGCAGCCGGTTGCCATCGAAATTGGCCGCGATGGCCTGGTGCTGTGGCAGCGCGGTGCGCCGCACGGGCAGTGGTTCGAACCGCGCGCTGCGCTACTGTGGCCAGGCTGCTTGCTGGGTCTGCGGCTGCTCGACTGCGACGGACGCAGCCACGTCTTGCTGTTGCCGGCCGATGCACTGTCCGCCGCGGGCTTTCATCGGCTGGCGCTCATGGCAGTCGGGCGTCGTGCCGGCGGCGCGCGTCGCACGTAATTTACGCTTGCAAGTTCCTGTCCTGCGAAGGGCTACAATACGCCTCCATGCCGCACCGAATTTGCTGACGGATCAATCAGGTGAGTGAAAAAGAAATCGATCAGCAGTTGGTCGAGCGCGTCCAGAAAGGCGACAAGAAGGCATTCGAGCTGCTGGTCGCCAAATATCACCGAAAAATTATTCGGCTGATTTCGCGTCTGGTGCGCGATCCCGCTGAAGTCGAGGACGTGGCGCAGGACGCATTCATCAAGGCTTACCGGGCGTTGCCGCAGTTTCGCGGCGAGTCGGCGTTTTATACCTGGATGTATCGTATCGCGATCAACACGGCCAAGAACTATTTGGCCACGCAGGGTCGTCGCGCGCCCACTTCCACCGACGCGGATGCGGAAGAAGCGGAAACTTTTGCGGACGCAGACCAACTAAGGGACATTAACACGCCCGAATCGATGTTGATGAGCAAGCAGATCGCGCAGACGGTCAATGCTGCGATGGCGATGTTGCCCGAGGAACTACGGGTCGCCATTACGCTCAGAGAGATTGACGGTCTGAGCTACGAAGAAATCGCCGAGATGATGCACTGCCCGATCGGTACGGTCCGGTCACGGATTTTCCGGGCGCGCGAGGCGATTGCCACCCGGCTCAGGCCTTTGCTGGACACGCCGGAGGGTCGGCGGTGGTAGACAAGCAACACTTATATTCGGGATATCCAGCCAGCGGGCAACGGGCAATCCGCCCGACCTTGGCCGGAGACGCGGGGATCGTCAGATGAGGAGCACTATGGTGTCGGTTTCGATGCAGTCGCAGTCCGAGGCGCTTTCCCGTTGCGAACTTCTATCGGCTGTGGCCGACGGTGAGTGCGGCGAAGAGGCGGATCATCTCCTCAGCAAATTGACGCCGGAAGACCAGGAGCAGTGGTCGATGCTGCATCTGATCGGCGATTCGCTACGCTCGACCGAACTGTTGAACGGTTTCGACCGCGCAACGCCGGCGGCCACGCGTTTGTCGCATGCATCGTGCTCGATCTCGGCCTCGACAGGCGCCTCGTTCACCGATCGTTTCGCCGCCAGACTGGCCGATGAGCCGCATATCCTGGCTCCTGCCGCGTCGCGGCGCCTGAGCGAGTTGCGCCGGCGCGCGGTACCGACGCTGGCAGTTGCCGCGGCCGCCGCGGCGCTGACATGGGTGATCTTGCCGATGCAAGGCCGTTTGGCCGGAGTTTCCGGTATCGACGTCGCGTCGATGCAGGGCTCGGGCAGTGGCCGTTCCTATGCGATGCAGCCGGCTGCGCTGGTGGCCGCGCGGGCGCCGAGCGCTGGCGATATGGCGCGCGACGCCGATCTTGATCAGTACCTGCGTGCGCACCAACAGTTCGCGCCCGATCCGGTGGTACAGGGCGCCATGCCTTATATCCGTGCCTCCGCGTCGTCCGACGAGTAGGCGATGGCGCGTATCGAGGCTTTGAGGCGTTACGCCGCGTTATTGCTTGCTGTGATGTTGCCGTCGCTGCTGTTCGCGACGAATTTGGCCCGCGCCGCCGCAACGGCTGGCGCGGCGACCACCGCGTCGATCACCTCCACGCCGGTCTCAAAGCCCACCGATGTGGCAAACGATACGTCTGGCGGCGGCAGCGATTCACGCGAATTCGTCGCCTGGCTCAATCAGATTCATCGCGCGGCACTTACCCTGACCTATAGCGGCACCTTCGTTTATCAGCATGGCAATGCGGTGCAGTCGTCGCGCATTCTCCATTACGTCGATCGGGCGGGCACCGAATTCGAACGCCTGGAAAGCCTCGACGGCGAGCCGCGTCGGGTGCTGCGGCGCGACGATCAATTGGTGACCGTATTGCCGGCCGCGCATACGCTGATTATCGACAAGCGTCAGAACAAGGACTCGTTCCCCGCGCTCATGACGGTCAACGCGCGGCAGTTGCTGGCGGTTTATACGCCGAAATTTCTTGCCGACGACCGGATGGCGGGCAACGACTGCCGCGTCGCGCAATTGACGCCGAACGACGCTTATCGCTTCGCCTATAAACTATGGGCGGATAAACGTACCGGCCTGTTACTGCGGGCGCAAACCATCGACGCGCAAGGGGCGGTGCTCGAACAAATCGCGTTCTCGCAGATTTCCGTCGGTGATTCGGCCGAAGCGCAGAAAAATCCGGTGCAGGCGGAACTGAATGCCACCGCCGGCTGGAAGACGATTCGCTCGCCGATCGAGCCGGCCAACCTCGAACAGCAAGGCTGGACCTTGCAGCCACCGGTGGCCGGCTTTCAGAAAATCGGCGAATTGCGCCGTCTGATGGCGGCGCGCGAGCGCGGTGATCCGCCGGTGGCGGTCGACCAGGCAGTGTTCTCCGACGGGCTGACGGCGATCTCGGTATTCGTCGAGCCGCAAGGCAAAAGTGACCGCAAGGAAGGTACCGCCAGCAGCGGTGCCACCCACATCCTCGTTACCCGACACGGTGACTTCATCGTGACATTGGTTGGCGAAGTGCCTCCGGAAACGTTGCAGCAATTCGCTTCCGCTATCGAATACAAACCTGGCAAATCGACTCCATCCCATTGATGCTTATGAGCCATTTTTCGTTGCGCCGTGTATTGGCGATCGCTGCTGCCGCCTGTTTGCCTTTTATGCCGATGAGCGCGCATGCCGCGCCCGCGGCGGCCAATCTTCCGGACTTCACCGACTTGGTCGACAAAGTCGGGCCGTCGGTCGTGAACATTCGTACGACCGAACGGCAAGCCGCGGCGCAAGACGCCTTGCCGCCGAGCATGGACGATGACGATATGGCGGAATTGTTCAAGCGCTTTTTCGGCATTCCCTTGCCGCGTCCGGGTGGGCCGGGCGGTTCGAACGGCTCGGGCGGTTCTGGTGGTTCCGGCTCGCCGCATGGCCGCAATGCGCCACCGAACGACGACAGTGGTCCAGATCAGGGTCCGGGCGGCGATATCGAACGCAGCAGTGGCCTGGGTTCGGGCTTCATTCTCAGCAGCGACGGCTTTGTGATGACCAATGCGCACGTGGTCGACGGCGCTGACAGCATCTATGTGACGCTTACCGACAAGCGTGAATTCAAGGCGCGGCTGGTTGGCAAGGACGAGCGCACCGATGTGGCGCTGCTGAAGATCGCCGCTACCGATTTGCCGGCCATCAGCATCGGCGATTCGAACAAGGTGCGCGTTGGTGAATGGGTGGTGGCGATCGGCTCGCCATTCGGCCTCGACAACACCGTGACCGCCGGCATCGTCAGCGCCAAGGGACGTAATACTGGCGACTACCTGCCGTTCATCCAGACCGACGTGGCGGTCAATCCGGGCAATTCGGGCGGCCCGCTGCTGAATATGCAGGGCCAGGTGATCGGTATCAACAACCAGATCTATAGCCGTACCGGTGGCTTCATGGGCATCTCGTTCTCGATTCCGATCGACGAGGCGATGCGCGTGGTGACGCAACTCAAAGCCACTGGCCGCGTCACGCGCGGCAAGATCGGTGTTGCCATTACCGAAGTCAGCAAGGACGTGGCCGATTCACTGGGTCTGCCATCCGCCGAAGGCGCCGAAGTCAGCAGCGTCGAGCCGGGCGGTCCGGGCGACAAGGCGGGCTTGCAGATCGGCGACATCATTACGCAGTTCAACGGCACGGCGGTCAGCAGCGCTACCGACCTGCCGCGTATGGTGGGCGATACGAAGCCCGGCACGCGCGCCAGCATTCGCATCTGGCGCAAACGCGAGCAGAAAGATCTGCAAGTGACCATCGGCGAGTTGCAGGGCGACCAGTCTTCAGTGAAGGCCGACACGCCGGCACCAGTGGCACCGCGTGGCGCGCCGAACCAACTGGGCCTGAGCGTCGCCGATTTGTCGGCGGATCAGTTGAAAGCGATGAACCTGAAGTTCGGCGTGCAGGTGGTCGCGGTCGATGGACCGGCGCGCGCGGCGGGCTTGCGCAAGGGTGATGTGATCCTGCGCGTGGCCGACACCGATATCGTCAATGCCAAGACCTTCGACACGGTGGTGCGCCATCTGGATCCGCAACGCATGGCGGCGGTGCTGGTGAAGCGTGGCGACAATTCGCAGTTCGTGCCGCTGCGGCCGCGCCCACTGCAGAAATAGCCGGCTTCAACGGCTACTTTGCGGCGATTTGACGGCGCTTCCGGGCTCGTTCGGGGGCGTTTTCCGCTAGAATGCCGGCCATCGTGCTTCTTTACGCGAGGCGTGCTCCGCTGGCGAGCGCGCCTTTTTTGTCTGCCTGGCTGAATGGATCAATACCGCAATTTCTCGATCATCGCGCACATCGACCATGGCAAGTCGACGCTGGCTGACCGCATCATTCAATTGTGCGGCGGGCTGTCGGACCGTGAGATGGAAGCGCAGGTGCTCGATTCGATGGATCTCGAGCGCGAGCGTGGCATCACCATCAAGGCACAAACCGTCGCGCTTGAATATCGGGCGCGCGACGGTCGTGTCTACACGCTGAATCTGATCGATACCCCGGGCCACGTGGATTTCTCCTACGAAGTCAGCCGTTCGCTGTCGGCCTGCGAAGGCGCACTGCTGGTGGTGGATGCGAGCCAGGGCGTCGAGGCGCAGACCGTCGCCAATTGTTATACGGCGATCGAGCTGGGCGTGGAAGTGGTGCCGGTGCTGAACAAGATCGACCTGCCCGCCGCCGATCCCGACAACGCGATCCAGGAAATCGAGGACGTGATCGGCATCGACGCGATGGACGCCGTGCGCTGCAGCGCCAAGACCGGCGAAGGCGTGCTCGACGTCATCGAATCGATGATCGCCCGCGTACCGCCGCCGAAAGGCGACAAGGCCGCGCCCTTGCAGGCATTGGTGATCGATTCGTGGTTCGACAATTACGTCGGCGTGGTGATGCTGGTGCGCATCATGAACGGCACGCTGCGCGCCAAGGATCGCATCGAACTGATGGCAAGCGGCGCGCAATTCCCGGTGGAGTCGGTCGGGGTATTCACGCCGAAATCGCTGGTGCGGGCGTCGCTTTCGGCCGGCGAAGTGGGTTTCGTGATCGCCGGCATCAAGGAATTGAAAGCGGCCAAGGTGGGCGACACGGTCACGCTCGTCAACCGCCGCGCGGCCGAGGCCCTGCCGGGCTTCAAGGAAGTCAAGCCGCAGGTGTTCGCCGGCCTGTATCCGATCGAGGCGAATCAATATGACGCCTTGCGTGATTCGCTGGAGAAGCTGCGGCTGAACGATTCTTCGCTGCAGTACGAGCCGGAAGTGTCGCAGGCCCTGGGCTTTGGTTTCCGCTGCGGTTTTCTCGGCTTGCTGCACATGGAGATCGTGCAGGAGCGGCTCGAACGCGAGTTCGACATGGATCTGATCACCACCGCGCCCACCGTGGTTTATGAGGTGCTGTTGCGTGACGGTTCGATCGTGCAGGTGGAAAACCCGTCGAAGATGCCCGATCCGGCCAGGATCGAGGAAATCCGCGAACCGATCGTGACCGTCAATCTTTATATGCCGCAGGAATATGTCGGCTCGGTTATTACGCTGTGTACGCAAAAGCGCGGCGCGCAGATCAACATGGCCTATCGCGGTCGGCAGGTGCAGTTGACCTACGAAATTCCCATGGCCGAGATCGTGCTCGATTTCTTCGACCGGCTGAAGTCCGTGTCACGCGGCTACGCGTCGATGGACTATGAATTCAAGGAATATCGCGCGTCCGATGTGGTGAAAGTGGACATGCTGATCAACGGCGACAAGGTCGATGCGCTATCGGTCATCGTGCATCGTTCGCAAAGCCAGTATCGCGGTCGCGAAGTGTCGGCGAAGATGCGCGAATTGATTCCGCGGCAGATGTATGACGTGGCCATTCAGGCAACTATCGGTGCGCACATCATTGCCCGCGAGAACGTCAAGGCCTTGCGCAAGAACGTATTGGCGAAGTGCTATGGCGGCGATATCTCGCGCAAGAAAAAGCTTTTGGAAAAGCAAAAGGCCGGCAAGAAGCGCATGAAGCAGGTGGGAAGCGTTGAAATCCCCCAAGAGGCTTTCCTTGCAATTCTTCAGGTCGAAGACAAATAACGGATTGTCATGAACTTTGCATTGATCCTTTTGATTCTGGTCGTATTGACCGGTATTGCATGGGTGGCTGAAAAACTGGTTTTCCTGCCGACACGGCGGCGGCAGTCGGAAGCGGCGGTGGCTGAATTCGACCGCCAGCAGGTCGCCATCGGCACCCGCTTCGCGTCGCCCGATGCCCCGGCCAAGCGTGAAGAGGCGCGGCAACAGGCCTTGCGCCAGCCTTGGTGGCTCGAATATTCGGCCAGTTTCTTCCCCGTCATTCTGTTGGTGTTCGTGTTGCGCTCGTTCGTGGTCGAGCCGTTCAAGATTCCTTCGGGCTCGATGGTGCCGACACTGCTGGTCGGCGACTTCATCCTGGTGAATAAATTCGATTACGGTATTCGCCTGCCGGTAATCGATAAAAAGATCATTCCGCTGGGTTCTCCCAAGCGCGGCGACGTCGTGGTGTTTCGCTATCCGAAAGACGAGACGGTGGATTACATCAAGCGCGTGGTCGGTTTGCCAGGCGATACGGTGGCCTATGAAAACAAGCGG
>JBPBQZ010000058.1:0-62859 GCA_050955105.1 Janthinobacterium lividum
CGGCCGCGGCCGAAGAACCCGTCGACATACCTTTGTGCTTGCGATGCATTCTGTGATGCTTGGTAGTGGAGGTCGACGAAGCACCCATGCCCATGCCGCCGCTCATGGCATTGCCGTTATCGGTCGAGCCCGAAGCCGGCGTGCCCATGCCGCCCGCGGGGCCTGCCATGCCTGCACCGGCGTTGCCGTTACCTTGGGCGAAAGCCGTACAGGCGATTCCGGCGGACAGGGCCGCGGCGACTACCAACTTGAGGGACTTGCTCATTACGCTCTCTCCTTTCAGCGAATATATGCGCGCCCCGGCACCCGGGGCACACGCATCAATTACTCTGTTCCGACAACCTTCAAATGGTTGATAACCGAGGTCACGCCGCTTACGCCATGCGTCACGTCGTCAGCCATCGACCGTTGATCCTTGTCCGGAACCGTACCCGTGAGACGCACCGTGCCGCCGCGCGTATGCACATGAATATGCGTCGACTTCAAACCCTTGGCAGCCAGCAGCGCCGTTTTGACCTTAGTGGTGATGGTGCCGTCGCTGATGCGGTCGCCCGTGTGGTGCAGCGCTTCGCCCGCGGTTTCATGCGGACCGCTGCTAGCCGTCGTGTCGCTGGCGGTTTGATCGGCCGGCAGGTTGTTGCCGGTCTGGGCATTAACGTTCAAAGCGAATGCGACGCTGGCAACACCGGCCAACATCTTCAACCTCTGGGCTGATTTCATCTTCATTTCTCCTTGTAGGTTTTCAATACTCTGCCGGCGGTTTCCCCATCTACTCATTACAGCAATGTGGCCCCCGGGCCGGCGCCGTGCCCTTCGAGCTTGCAAAGAGCATGCCGGGACGATGGATTTTTTTTACCGACCGGAAAGAGTTGCCGGAAAGCCAGGGATGGTGCGGTCAGATCGCTGCGTTGAAATTAGCCACGCAAACTAGCGACGGCGGTCGCGACATCGATTGCGTCGCATCCACGCGTTTTCGCAATGCATCTTGTAAAAGTTGCGGGTAAATCGGCTGCGTAGATTTTTTTATGCGTCCGTAGGCGTATCAGACACGCTTTATGCGCATACGGGTACGGCCGTTGCTTAATGCTAGCCCTAGGCAATATCTCGAATTTCCCAGAGGCCCTCGTGAATTATCCGTCTATCGAACTACGCACCCGGCAGAACCTTGCCTTGACGCCTCGCTTGCAGCAGTCCGTCAAGCTTCTGCAGCTTTCGTCCATCGAACTGGCGCAGGAAGTTGAAACGGCGTTGGCCACCAATCCTTTTCTCGAGTACGACGAAGCGAACAGCACATCGGCAACCGATACGGCCGATGCCGACGCACCGATGGCGACATTCGACTCGACCACCGCGCCCGAAGAAACCACCGTGACCACCATCGAGGTGGCGCGCGATGACGGCCCTTCGTCCAGCGAAGAAGGCGGCAGCGGCGACATGGACGGCTATGGCGAACCCTACGCATCGCGCAGTGCCAGTTCGGCGGTGGACAGCGATGGCAGCGACCCGGGCGAATGGATCTTCGCTCGCGCCAGTCTGCGCGAACGCCTACATGAGGCGCTGCGTATGTGTCAGCTTGGCGAACGTGACCGCGTCGCAGCGCAGGTCATCATCGAGTCGCTGGATGACGATGGTTATTTGCGACAAGAGTTCGGCGACCTGGTGTCGATCGCCGGTCTCGACCCACTGCTGAATGAGGATGAATTGCGTGTGGCGCTGTGCTTGGTACAGACCCTCGACACGCCTGGGCTGGCCGCGCGTTCCCTGGCGGAATGCCTGCGCCTGCAGCTCGAAGCCATGGATGCGCTGACGCCTTGTCGCGATCTGGCGATCGAGCTGGTCACGGGTCATCTCGATCGTTTGGCGCGCCGTGAGCAAGCCGAGTTGCAAAAGCAGTTGAACTGCGATGCCGAACAATTGCGCGCTGCGTGCATGCTGGTACGACGCCTTGATCCGAAGCCGGGCGAGAGCTTTGGCGACCAGGAAAACAACTACGTCGTGCCCGATGTGATCGTGCGCCAAGTGAAAGGCAAATGGACGGTGGCGATCAACCCCGCGGTCATGCCGCGTGCACGGATCCACCGTATGTATGCCGAGTTGTTTGCGCAAAGCGAGGGCAGCAGTCGTTCGCCGCTGGCGCAACAGTTGCAGGAAGCACGCTGGCTGATGCGCAATGTGCAGCAGCGCTTTGCGACCATCCAGCGCGTTGCCCAGACCATCGTCGCGCATCAAAAGGCCTTCTTCGATTACGGCGAAATTGCCTTGAAGCCGCTCGTGCTGCGTGACATCGCGCAGGAACTTGGACTGCACGAATCAACCGTGTCGCGTGCCACCGGCAATAAATACATGGCAACGCCGCGTGGCATCTTCGAATTCAAGCACTTCTTTCCGCGTGAATTGAATACCGATAGCGGCGGCACCTGCTCGGCCGCCGCGGTGCGCGCATTATTGAAGGAATTGATTTCGGCAGAAAGCAGTGAAGCGCCCTTGTCTGACGTGACATTGGCCAAGATGCTGGCGCAGCAAGGCGTGATTGTCGCGCGCCGTACCGTCGCCAAGTACCGACGACTGATGAAGGTGCCACCGGCGGAAATGCGGCGGGTGATAAGTGCTTGATGGTGCATGCCGAGACACCTCGGCAGATGCCGACCGGCTGCGGTGACCGCCTGAAAGTCCAAGTCGGCACTTTCGGAGACGCGGATTGAAAGCGTCTCTTTTCAGGATGGACTGATCGGCTGCGGATGATGCGAGCGTTGCTCATGACGCCGCCCAGCCGCGGCAGCTACCTCGGCGCCAAGCAGGAATACGGCGGCGGAGTAATACAACCACATCAGCACGATTGCCAGAGAGCCCGCGGCACCGAAGGTGTTCGCGGTTCCCGCACGTGCTAGATAAAAAGCGAACAGACCTTTGCCTGCGGTAAACAGCAGTGCGGCGGCCAGGCCACCCTTCCAGGCATCGCGCCAACGCATCACCGCCTCGGGTAACAGCTTGAGCATCGCCGTAAAGGCAAGCATCAAGACCACCAATGTGGTCAGATGCTGCAGCAGATTGGCCAGCAAATAGGAAGGCGTGTTCGCACCCCACAGCCATTGGCCCAAGCCGGCCACCAGTGCATCGAGGATCAGCATCACGACGATCAGGAAGCCGATGCCTAACACCAGTCCGAAAGAGATCAGGCGGATCCGCAGCAAGCCGACCAGGCTGGCGGTAAGCGCCATCGGCGGCAGTGGCCAAATGCGGTTCAGCGCGGTATTCAGTTGTGAGAAAGTGGCCGATGCGCCGATCACTACCGCGCCCAACGAAACAATGGTCGTGCCGGTGGCCATACGCGCCTGCCAGGCATTGGCCACCATCGCCTGAATGCCCGCGGCCGCATCCTTGCCGACGATGCCGCTGATCTCCGCGAACAAACGGCCCTGAACAGCGTCGGCGCCATAAAACATACTGGCCACCGCAATCACGATCACCAAGGTCGGCGCGATCGAGAACGCGGAGTAAAAGGCGATCGATGCCGCCATGGTCGAGCATTGATCCGCGATCCACCGGTGCACTGGCTCGGCGATGATTTGCGCGGGCCGCCGCGCCGCGTTGGGAAGCATGTGCACGCCCGGCACGGCGCCCGGATCCTCCGCGGCAGCCGTAGGCGCGGCGACGCTCACGCCCGGCGCGCGCGCGTTAGGCGCGACGTCAACTCCTGACATTGCCGGAGGCGAAGAGCGACGCTCGGTATTCATCGGATGCCTACGCCATGTATAAACTTAGAAAGCGCCGCAAGCATAAGCCGCGGCGCGCCGAAGGCACCAGCAGGCGCCATCCAAAATTTCGATCGCTATCGGATTTTACGCGGCGGCGACGTGCTTGCGCGCTTTATCCCCTAGCGCGCGGACGCGGCTGACTGCCGCGTCGCTTCGCCCGATCATTCCGAATCGTCATCGCCGTCAACGTCTTTGTCGAGATCGGTGTCGTCGACAATCAAGCTGGCATCGTCGTCCAGCGGCGCCGGATCGCTGACCTCCTCCTCGGCAGATTGCGCAAGGTCAGCGCGTGTGTCCGGCTGAATATCCGCGTCCGCCTCGAAATTCGAGTCGCCATCGGACGACGCGCGTTCGCCGGTTCCAGCCGAGTCAGTATCGCTCGCGCGCCCGGCCGCGCCTTGCTCCAGCGCATGTGCATCGAGCTCGTCATCGACATCCATCGGCCGGCGCGCAGCGCCCTGGATATCGCTTCCGGAATCGCTCGAGTCGCTCGGTCCGAGAGAGTTATTGTCGTGGCCCGGCGGCGTAATAGCCGGTGCGCCTTCTTCGAGGTCCAACGTGCTGTCTGGCATGTGATGGCTCCGGTTTCTACGTAGTGTCGAATGCCGATATACCCGCAAAACCCGTGCCCTACTAAAACACCCACTGCCCGTTGTTGCTTTACCTTCAAGTTATTCTGCCTCGTCCTTAGCGTCGCGCGCTTGCACAAGCCCAGCACGCCATTCGCTAATCACCTCCCGGAGCTTCGCGGCGTCGTTGATAAAGTGCCATCAACGGTGCCGCTGAAACACCGTGCACCAGCACGGAGGTGACGATTACCGCCAGCACCGTGGGGGCCAGCCGCACCATGGCCGTCGAAGCCGACGCATGCTCAATTGCGAAAGACAGGTAGTAGACCGAGCCCACGCCGCGAATGCCGAACCAACTCATCAAGCCACGCTGCCGAGCCGTGGCCGAGGAACCCACCAGCACCGCCTGCACAGCTAGCGGACGTGCTACCAGCAGCAATACCACCACCACAACGGCCGCCTGCCAGCTGAACAGCGCTGGTGACAGCAGGCTGCCTACCAGCAGCATCACAGTCATCTCGGCAATTCTCTCCAGTTCGGTAGTAAAGCCCATAACCGATTCCGCCATATAGGCTTGCACTCGCCCCGGGTCAGTGGCAGTGGAATTGATATCTTTAAAATCAATCTGGCCCACTACCTCAGCAGGGTCTTTACCGCCGCTGGCACGATGCTCGACACGCCGCATGGCCAGGCCAGCGGCAAAAACGGCCAGAAAGCCGTAGCCATGGATCAGCAGCGCGGCGCCATACGACAAACCGATGAGCCCCAGCGTCAGAAAACTTTCGAGCCCTAGCGCCTGCTCGTAGCGGCTCCTCAAAAAAGATACTAGCCGGCCGATAGCTTCGCCCAGCGTCCAGCCGATTGCCAGACCACCGAGCACGCCCCAAATGGCCTGCAGCAGCAGGCGCCAAGCGCCGTCGGGCGCCGCGTCTCCAGCGTTGAGCAGCGCCATTGCCATCAGCACGAAGGGCAAGGCGATGCCGTCGTTCAAGCCTCCTTCACCGCTCAATGCGAAGCGTACCGAGTCGTTGTCGCCTGGATGATGAATCTGCACGTCGTGCGCCAATACCGGATCGGTCGGCGACAGCATCGCCCCAAGCAGCAATGCCACGCTCCCAGGCAGGCCGAGCAAGACCATACCGAAGCAGGTCATTAGCGCAATCGTTGCCAGCATGCCGAGCACGCCGAGCCGTAGTGGCAGCACCCAGATGCGGTCGGTCGGCGTCACCCGCAGCCGCAGACCCACCGAAAACAATGACACCATTACCGCCAGTTCGGAAATCGTGCGCAATACATGCGCATCTTTGTACAAATCAAGATGCAACATCCCCAATGCATGCGGGCCCAAAGCAAAGCCGATCAATAGATAAAGCATTGCTGCACTGATGGGCAGACGGCGAAACGCCGTGCCCGCAAGCCCCATAAAAATCAGCAAGCCGCCGACAATCAAAAACCACGCTGCGCTCATAGGGGACCGGGTTATTTGCAGGTCGCGCGAGGCGCCGACGATGCGGGTGGATGGGCAGGCGGCTGGCAACTTCAAGGTCGAAGCGTCGGCGATCTCGAAAACTTACAAGCGCGATGCAAGTTCCGTTCCGCCGGTGCCGGGTACGGCCGTTGCTGAGTAAAGGAGCGGGATGAATTCCACACTCTCACAGGAGAACACGATGAAGATCTCAAAAATTGGCACGGTGTTGTCGATCGCTGCAATGTGCGCCTCGGGCGCCGCTTTTGCACAATCTGGCTATACGAACCCGAACTCGACCACGTCGACACCGTATCGTCAGGGCATCAATAGCGCCGGCACTGCCCCCGGCGCGGTGGGCAGCGGCCCGTCCGGCAGCGCGGGCGGAATGGCGGCCGGCAGCTCGCAGCAGGGCATGGGCATGTCGTCGCCTTCGTCGGCTGATCGTTCGAGCGCGGGCAATATGGGTGGCGTCGGCACGACGAGCACCGGCGGCGTGGGTGCCGGCAATGCGCCCGGCGGTGCTGGTGGTAGCGGCGGCGGTGCTGCCGGCGGCGCTGGCGGGGCGGGCGGTGGCAAGTAGTTAGCGGCCAAGCCTCGAGCGCAACGCGCGGCGCCACCACGGCGCTCCGCCCACCGTTAGTGTCTCAGCGGTAGCCGGGCGCGCTGCTCTCGATGCTCAAGGCTTCAGTTTGAACGCGGGTTTCATAGGCTTCACGCAAGTCCCGCAAGAAGTGGTCGCGCCAGCATGAGAGGTCGTTGGTACGCAACGAATCCATCATGATGGCGTGCTGCTTGCGCCGCTCGGCCAATGGCAGCGTCAAGGCTTTCTCAAGGGCTTCGGCCATCTGCGCCACGTCGAACGGATTGACGATCAGCGCACCGGGCAATTCGTCGGCCGCGCCGGCAAATTGAGACAACACCAACGCGCCCGGATTTTCTGCATCCTGCGCCGCGACGAATTCCTTCGCCACCAAATTCATCCCATCGCGTAAAGGCGTGACGTAGCCAACCTGGGACGCGCGAAACAATGCCATCAGTACATTGCGTTCGTACTTGCGGTTCAGATACTGGATGGGCGTCCAATCCAACTGTGCGAAGCGTCCGTTGATGCGGCCCGCCTCGCCCTCCAGCGTCTGGCGAATACGTTGATAGGTAGACAAGTCGGAGCGCGTCGGCGGTGCAATCTGCACCAGCGACACGTCGCCGTGCAGGCCTGGCGAATTCAGCAGCAGGCGCTCGAAGGCCTGGAAACGTTCGACCAGACCCTTCGAATAGTCAAGCCGATCGACGCTCATGATCAACGCGCGACCGCGCATGCTTTGTTTCAAATTCACGACCGCGCGCCGATCGGAATACGTGGCCGCAGCCTTTGCAATGGCATCCGGATACACACCGATCGGATAGGCGCCCGCCTTCAACGATCGGCCAAAGGCGCGCACGCGCCCATTGGCATCGACCTCGCCACCAGCATCGCGCTCGATGTAATCGAGAAACGATTGCAGATCAGAGCCGGTTTGAAAGCCCACCGCATCGTACTGACAAAGCGCCTCGACCAGTTCCGCGTGCGGCGGCACGGTGTACAACAACTCGGGCGCGGGAAACGGAATATGCAGGAAGAAGCCGATGGGATTTTTCATGCCGAGCCGGCGACAAGCAGCGGCGAACGGTATCAGGTGATAGTCGTGCACCCAGATCATGTCGTCGGGACCGACCAGTTCAGCCAAGCGGCGCGCCAGCAGATCGTTGACGCGCAGATAGCCGAAATAGTCCTGGCGCTCGTAGCGCATCAGGTCGTTGCGGTAATGAAAGGTCGGCCACAAGGTGGTGTTCGAGAAGCCACGATAATACTGTTCGTAGTCCTTGCGAGTCAGTCCGACCGTGGCATAGCTCACGCGGCCGCGTCGCTCGATGGCAGGCGCACTCGCCTCGGCGACGATTTCGCCGCTCCATCCGAACCAGAGTCCGCCCGTCTGCCGCAAAGCGTCTAACACACCGACCGCCAGGCCGCCGGCGGCCGGACGCCCTTCGGACGTGGGGGCTACCCTGTTGGATACCACTACGAGTCTGCTCATCCGCTAATTCCGTCCTCTTCAATGATCAGGCGATCCGTCATTCTATCGTCCGCACCGGATGTACCGACCGAAGACCTCGATAAGCGCTGCACCGCGGCCGCTGCGGGCGCACTATCGCCGGCACGCCGCCGCAAGAGTTGCAGCAAGGTATCGATCACCACGGAAGGTAAAGCGGGTTTCACCACATAAGCATCGAAGCCCGCATCGAAGGCGCGCTGTCGGTCCTCCGGACGCGCATACGCACTGATCGCCAGTGCGATCGCCGCAGGCCGACCTGCCTCCTTGCGCTCCAGTTGCCTGACTTCGTGAAGCAAGACGTAGCCGTCGCGGCCCGGCAAGCCGATGTCCGAGACGATAATTTCGGGATGCGCGGCATGGATGCGTGTCAGCGCCTCGTCGACGTGCAGGGCAATTTCGAGGTGCGCGCCCACCTCGCGCAGGCCGTGCGCCAGCACCTCGGCGGCACTCGAGTCATCCTCGACGATCAGCACTGAACGGCCGGCAAGATCGGGCACGCGCGCCCCCGTTAGCTGCTCGGGCATGGCATCGAGCGGCGTCTCGATGGCGCCGTGCTGGAATGACGCGCCGTCCGGCGTTGCCGTCACCGCGATGCTGGCGGCCGCTTGCGCTGCCAGCGGCAGGCTCACCGTGAACCGCGCACCGTGGCCGATGCCGTCGCTGGCGGCAGCCACCGTGCCGCCGTGCAGTTCGACCAGATGCCGGACGATCGCCAGGCCCAGTCCCAGCCCAGCATGGCGCCGGCCGGTCGATGAATCGGCCTGGCGAAAGCGATCGAAGACATAGGGCAAGAACGCCGGCTCGATACCTTCGCCGCTATCCATCACATCAATGCACAGAGCTTCGGTTTGCACGGCGCGACTCAGGCGTAGTCGCACGCTGCCTCCCGCCGGCGTGAACTTGATCGCGTTGGATGCGAGATTCCACACTATCTGCTGTAGACGATCCGGGTCGCCCATCACGGTCGCGCCCGACGCTGCCAGCTCCACCGACAGCATCACGCCTTTGGCATCCGCAGTCGGCCGCAGTGACTCTTGTACAGCCAGCAGCGTGCCCTCCAGTTCCAGCAAGCGTACATCGAGGCGGGCCTTGCCGGTAACGATTGCGGAGACGTCGAGGATGTCTTCGATCACGCGCGTTTGCGCCTGCACGTTGCGGCGAATAATGGTGAGGCCGCGTTGCTGTGTCGCGGCATCGGGCCGACGCTCCATGATCTCCAGCCAGCCGTAGATCGCGTTCAAGGGCGTGCGCAACTCGTGCGAGACCGTCGCGAGGAATTCCTCTTTGAGGCGACTGGCCTCCTCGGCCAGCCGCCGCGCGCCGATGGCTTCGCCCAGCAGGCGATCGCGCTCGGCCTGCGAACGCTTTATCTCGCTAATGTCGACCAGCACGCCAATGCAGCCGACGATGCGATCGTTCTGGTCGATCACCGGTGCCGCATGCGCCAACACCGTATAGCGACGGCTGGGCGTGACCAGCTCGAGTTCCACCGGATCGACTGGCGCGCGCCGGCGCACCGCCTCGCGCAACGGTAGTTGCTCGGGCGTCAGTGGCCGGCCGTCGCGCTCCAGACGCCACGGCGACACAGCGCCATCCATGAGCATCGCCACATTGGCGCTGCGATCCTGCTCGAGCATGCGCGCCAAGGCGAAATTGGGACGTACGTACTGACAGTCCGCATCTTCGGCGATCGCCATGGCCACCGGCGCGACGTCGAACAGCGTCTGCAACTCCTGTGCACGCCGCACCAGTTGCGCGCCCAACTGGCGCACCCGACGCTCGCCACTGCGGCGCTCGCCGATATCGCGCAGCGCCAGCGACAGGCCCCGCGCACCGCCCGGCGCCAGGTTCAGCAGCGCCAGCGAGATCGCCGCGTCGAAATGACGACCGTCGCTGGTAAGGCCGATTACGTCGTAATCGACAATACGCTCGCCACTCAACGCCGCGTCGAATACTGAGCGGATCGACCCGCGCAATTCAGGGGCGATCAGCAGCGCGACGTCGGTGCCGAGAATCTCGTCGGCATCGTAGGCGAATAAACGCCGTGCGCCATCGTTCCAGCTGGTTACCAGGCCCTGCTCGGAGACGCCGACGATGGCATCGTTGCTCGATGCCACGATCGCTCGCAACAAGGCGTCGATCTGCCCCTGCTGCTGCATTGCGGTGGCATCGCGCAATACCATCACCGCCCCACCGCGCGGCGCCTCGTCAGCGGCGGCGGCTGCGGTTGCGGTTGCGGCACGCAATGGCGACACGGTGCGTGACACCGGTCGCTCGGTGCCATCGCGCGCCACCAATTGCAACCAGGGTCCAGGGTAAGCGGCATCGGTATCGGACAGCGGCGCCACCACTCGTCCAGAGGCGGCGGTACGCAGTACCACCACCTCGGCCACGGCGCGCCCGCGCGCTTCGCCGAGCAGCCAGCCGGTAAGGCCCTCGGCCACCGGATTCATAAAACTGATATAGCCTTGCGGATCGACCGCCACCACGCCATCGCCAATGCTGGCGAGTGTCTGCTCATGGGCGCGCTGCGCCGCCACGGCGGCGCGTTCGAGCGCTTGCGCGCGCAAGCGCGAGCGCTGCAATGAGACGATGACATAGCAGGAAAACAACGCCGCCAGGCTATAGACCGTCAGCCGCACCAAGACGGTTTGCGGCGGTACCGGCGCATAATCGACCACCACCCACAGGCCGCCCAAGCCGCCCAGCACCGCCGCCAATGCGGCACCGCCGGCACCACCGAACCAAGCGCCCACCGCTACGGTCGGCAAGAACCAGATGAAAACCGGCACTGGGCCGAACCAGTCCGAGGTCAGCCGGTACAGCAACGCCGACACCATAAAGGCAGCGAGCGCCGGCCCGTAGCGGGAGACTGGCGATCGCGTGGAATTATTCATTCAGCGTCCTTGGAAACGCAGGGCACGCGACGCGCGCCATCTCGAAATACGGGCGAATGTATCACTCTGCCCGCTCGAGTGGATGAAGCGCCGCGAGTCAGTGCAGCGCGGCGATGCCTGGCGCAGGTCGCGACGTGTGGGAATGCATGCGTGTCGGCGGCATCTCGCCGGGTTCCGGGGGCGGATCCCCCACCGGGGGCTCCGTCGGACCAGGCGGCACTTCGGTGGGATCGGGAGGCGGCTCGATCGGCGGCGGTCCTCCGGGCGGTACGCCCGGCGGCTGCGGCGGCATCGGCGGCTCTGGGGCGTGCATGATCGATGGGAACATGGTCTCTCCTTGAACATGGCGACGCGCTAGGTTTTCGGGACGATTGCCGCGCGGCCACGTCGCTGGCTATGCAAACGCCATGCCGGCGCGCCAGGAAAGAAGCAGGAACAGATGTTTTAGAAGCGACGACCGGCGCGGTCGACTATGCCAGCGCCGGTGTGCGATCAGGCGTTTGGACCACTTTCTGATGACAGGGCTTCATCGTCCGGATTCTGCAGGCGCGCTTCGTCACCATACTCGACCAAGCGGTTGTAAAGCGTCTTGAGGCTGATGCCGAGCACTTCCGCGGCCCGTGTCTTGACGCCGCCGCATTGTTCCAGGGTCGCCAGAATCAACTGCCGGTCGGCTTGTGCCAACGAGGTACCGAACGGTATCGTCACCGCCGTGCCGGTGGATGGCTTGGTCAGCGAAATCTGCAGCGGCACCGCGGCGGTATTCGGCGAGTCGGTGGGCGCCATGATGTAGGCGCGCTGCACGTAGTTTTTCAACTCACGTACATTGCCCGGCCATTGATAGGCCAGCATCATGTCAAGGCCCGCCGCCGGAAAGGTCTTGCGCGTGCCGTAGCGCTCGTTGAGCGCCTCCAGAAAATTCTCGGCGAGCAGCTGCACATCTTTGCCGCGCTCGCGCAGCGGCGGCAGTTGCACCGGAAACACATTCAGCCGGTGATACAGATCCAGCCGCAGCTTGCCTTCCAGTACCGCCTGCTCGGGATCGCGGTTGGTCGCCGCGACCAGCCGCACATCGGTCTCGATTTCCTTGGCGGTGCCCACGCGCATAAACACGCCGGTTTCCAGCACCCGCAACATCTTCACCTGCAGCTCGATCGGCATCTCGGTGATCTCATCGAGAAACAGCGTGCCGCCATTCGCTCTCTCGAAATAACCCTTGTGCTGGCGATCGGCGCCGGTAAAGCTGCCGCGTTCATGACCGAACATTTCCGATTCGATCAGGTTCGGCGAAATGGCGCCGCAGTTGACCGCCAGAAACGCGTGCTTGCGGCGCAGACTGAGCTCGTGCACGGTTTGCGCGGCCAATTCCTTGCCGGTGCCGCTCTCGCCGATCAGCAGCACGGAAGCCGCGGTGGGCGCCACGCGGCTGATCTGGTCGTACACGTCCTGCATCGCCTGGGAATTGCCCAGCATCAGGCCGAAGCGGCCATAGCGGCGCAGTTCGCCGCGCAGATTGCCGATCTCGGCCTTCAGGTCGCCGGCGCGCGGCACGCGCGCCATGATCGCCTTCACGCGCTGAAAATTGATCGGTTTTACAAGATAGTCGGTAGCGCCCATCTTGAGCGCGTTCACCGCCGATTCGACCGTGGCGTGACCCGTGATGACGATCACTTCCACGCCCGAGCGTGAGTCGATATCTTCGAACAGATCGACACCGCTGCCATCAGGTAATTTGAGATCGGTAAATACCACGTCGGGCATTTGCCGCACGATCTGGATACGTGCCTCACGCAGATCGCCCGCCGTGGCCGTCGTCACCCCGTCCTCGACGATCACTTCCGCCAGCGCGTGGCGTGTGTTCGGATCGTCGTCGACTATCAAAACATGTGGCATTACGTCCTTGAGCGGGAGGGTTGAGAGTGCAGTGGATTATAGCGTTGCGTCGGCGCCCTTTTCAGCAGCTGCCGGGGCGCTGGCCTCGACGCCGCGCGGGAATTCCCAGGTAGGCGACTTCGGCGCGTCGTCCGACGCATCGGCAGGCACGGCGCCGCCCTCGTTCTCCCAGCGCGTCAGCGCCTCGACGGGCGCGCCGCGCCGCCGCGCATTGCGATAACTCCAGGCCAATGCAGCGCCCAATACGGTCAATGCACTCAACAACCCGACTTTTCTAGACATGGTTTTTCCTGTCAGTGGATGCGAAACCGTAGGACTTGCGCGACTGCCGGCAATGCACGCCGGCGCCGCCGCGCGCTTAGAAGAATTGCCGATACAGCCGCCAGATGCCAAAACCTCTGGCGCCCAGGGACGCCGCGCCACGCAACACGGGCATGAGCCCGCGCGAGCGGAACAGCACGATTGCGCCCAGCGGCAGCAGCGGCAGGAACAGCAGGCGCGAATCGACAATGCGAGCGCGAATACGGTCGAGGGAGCGCACCGGACTTGCGATACGCTCGGCCGCCTGACGCATTTCAATACGCTGCAAGGCGATTCGATCGAGTACCAATTCGCGGCGTTCCGTAAGCGTCAGCTTATGCGCGTGCCGGTCGCCTGCTTTTTTATGCTTTTGGGACGCACTCATTCGAGCGTCTCCAGCGTGTGCCGGTCTTTGTCGAGCTCCGCCAGGCTATGCGAAAACAAAGCGGTCGGCACCTTCATCCGATAAACGAAGAAGATCACCGCCAACACCGCGACAATCGCCGCACCACCGGTGAGCCAGCCGATCGCCTCCATGCGATGCGGTGTGTCCCAATAAGCCGCCACCACGAAGAGCGCCCCGAAAATCACCGCGAGAAACACGAAGAAGCAGGAGATCAGTGCCGCGATCAGCAAAGCAATCACGCGCTCGCGCTCTTCGGCCAGTTCGAGGCCAAGCAAATGCAGTCGGGTGCTGACCTGCTCAATAGTACCGACCATCAACTGCCTGACCGACTGCACGAGACTGATGCGCGCCATGGGTAATCCTTTTTATTGTTTAGCGAGAAATGAGGACGCCCAGCAGCAATCCGACGCCTACACCGATCCCGACTGATTCCCAAGGATTGTCGCGCACGAAATCGTCGGCCTGCGCGGCCACCTGGCTGTATTGGGTACGTGCCTGGCCGCGCGCGCTATCGAGCTTGCCACGTATCGTCTGGATACCATCGAGCACGCGGGCGCGCACAACGCCCACGCCTTCGCCCGAAGCCGCGGCGGTCAGATGTGCGAGTTGTTCGATATCGCTGAGCAGCACGCGCAGATCTTCCGCGACTTTCTCTCGGCCCAGGGCGATTTGCGAAGTGGTTTCAGACATCCGGATTCCTTCTATCAGTCACTACATGAAAAACAGAACGCCGACTTGGGCGCTCCGCATTGTTATTCGGTGCTCGGCAGGCGCTCGCCGGCATCGGCCGAGCGGGTGTAGGCAGTGCGCGTATCGACGCTGGCGCTGCGGCCCGTATCGCTGTGGCCCAGGCGCGGATCGCGCAGATTGCGCAAGCCGGCTACGACCAGCGCACAACCCAGCCCTGCGAACAGATAGCAACACAAGGTAGCAATCTCAGCAAGTCCCGCGGTACCCGCCGCATAACTGAGCACCGTCGCGATCAGCGCGATCACGAACGACACAGCGGCCCAGTGAAATAGCTCCACGGGGCTATTGGCGACTAAACGAGACGTAGCGGCACGAGGGCTCATTGTCTTTCCGGCCGGGCCGGCTCATTGAAACGGGCTAGACCTGACGTGCAGCTTTCGTGCCAACAGCGCGCCCGGGCCGGTGACGGCGCTTCGACGCGCGTTCCGTGCGAGTCTGCCCACTGTAAGCGCCGCGCTCGCGACAATGGCGCGCCAGATCCGCGGCCGCGCTACCGGGCGCGACAAATCTCCGCCACACGTAACATTTACCCGCGCCGGTGTAACTTTTCGGAAACTGGCCCGTGCCGCTGAATCGCGCGCATGTCCGAGCATCCGCGAGCGCGCCGATGCGGTAGGATGCTCGTCTACTCTCTCGAAATTGCTCATGTCGTCCAACGAAGCTCCTATCCCACAAGCGAGCGACCGCGCCAGCGGCGCACCAAGCCTGAACCCCGTGCGTCCGGTCGCGGCCGAGGCCGTAGCGCCGCCGCGCAAGCGTGCGTCGAAGTCGGCCAACCTGCGCTCGTTCGGCCACTTGTACGGCGCCTCCGAAGTGATGGTCGCACTGTATGAACAGATCGAGCGCGTCGCCCAGACCGACGCCACGGCGCTGATCATCGGCGAGAGCGGCACCGGCAAGGAGCTGATCGCCCGCACGATTCACGACCAGAGCGCGCGCAAGGACGGTCCCTTCATTACCGTCAACTGTGGCGCGATTCCCGACAATCTGATCGAAGCGGAACTGTTCGGTCACGAGAAAGGCAGCTTTACCGGCGCGGCCCAGTCGCGCATCGGCTATTTCGAACATGCGAGCGGCGGCACCATTTTTCTCGACGAAGTAACCGAGATGGCGCCGGTCAGGCAAGTGAAATTGCTGCGGGCGCTCGAGACCGGCACGTTCTTCCGCGTGGGCGGCACCGAACAGGTGAGCGTCGACGTGCGCGTCATCGCCGCGACCAACCGCGACCCGAACACCGCGGTGAAGGAAAACGGCCTGCGCGAAGACTTGATGTATCGGCTTGCGGTGTTTCCGCTGCGCGCGCCGCCGTTGCGTGAGCGCGAAAGCGATCGGGAGCTATTGGGCGAGCATTTCCTGGCTGAACTGAATGCGCAGGAAGGCACGCAAAAGGCTTTCTCGAAACGCGCGATCGAAACCTTGCGGGCCTACTCGTGGCCGGGCAATGTGCGTGAGTTGAAGAACGCCGTCTATCGTGCGTTCATCCTGGCCGAGGAGTTCGTCGAGATTCCCCATCCGCATCTGGCGTCGCGCAGCAAGAAGGCGGTGACGCAAGGTGAAGTGATGAGCATCTGGGTGGGCACGCCGCTGGCCGAAGCGCAACGGCAAATCATCGTCGCCACGCTCAAGCATTGTGGCGGCGACAAGCGCCGCGCCGCCAAGGCTTTGGGCGTGAGCCTGAAGACTTTGTATAACCGGCTGGGCAGCTACGAAGACGGGGGCGAGGCACCGCCGGAGGCAGAGGCGGAAGCGTAGACCGCGAGCCACGCAAGATCAACGGCCTGATGCAGCGTCGACGATCACGTCTCGACGTCTTCCAGGCTGAAGGTTTCGGCCTGGTCGTTATACGAAAAGATCTCCGCATAACGGCCCCAGTTGATCACCGCGTCCAAGGTTTCTTCAGCGGCGCCATCGGTCAGAAAATCTTCCAGTTCCTGCTCGAAGCGCACGCGCGGCGCACGGTGGCCAGGACGCTCGTCCAACACCTTGCGAATGCGCGCCGCCAGCGGCACCCGGCTTAGCAGATGCTGGGCAAACAGCGTCTTGCGCGCCTGCGTGCCGTATTCGGCAAACAGTTTTGCCGCGTGCGTCAGCAAAATATCGCCTTCGCGCAGATCGGCGAAGCCCAAATGCTGGAGGAATTCGGCAACCGGAAACAGGTCATCCACTTCCAGATGCAGGCTGCGGGCGATTTCCGGCAAATCGGCCTTGCCTGAGTAAGGCTCGGCGGCCAGAGTTTCGATCAGGCCCGCCATGAGATTGGTCGACACCTGCGGCAACCAGCTGCCGAGCGTCAGACCGTTCTTGCGGGTTTCGTCGGCGGTGGAGCGCGAGGTCATCTTCGCGTAGATGTCGTCCACCAGGCGCCGGAACGCCGGATCGAGCCGATGCCGCGGATGCTTGAACGGCACGCGGATTTCCGCCACCACGCGTCCCGGGTTCGACGACAGCACGAGGATGCGGTCGCACATGAAAACCGCTTCCTCGATGTTGTGCGTGACGATCAGCACCGATTTGATCGCCAGGCGCTTTTCATTCCACAGGTCGAGGAAGTCGGTACGCAGGGTTTCGGCGGTCAGCACGTCGAGCGCCGAGAAAGGCTCGTCCATCAGTAGCAACGCCGGGTCGACCACCAGCGCGCGCGCGAACCCCACGCGCTGCCGCATCCCCCCCGACAATTCACGCGGGTAGGCATTTTCGAAACCGTCGAGACCGATCAGATCGATGGCCGCCAGCGCCCGTGCGCGACGCTCGCGCGCTCCCACACCCAGCGCCTCCAGCCCGGCTTCGACGTTTTGCAGCACCGTGAGCCACGGAAACAGCGCGAAGGTTTGAAACACCATGGCCACACCCGGTGCCGGCCCGTGCAGCGGCTGACCGCGATAGGCGACGGTGCCCCCTGTCGGCGAGATCAAGCCGGCGATGATGCGCAGCAGCGTCGACTTGCCCGAGCCTGAGCGGCCGAGCAAACCGACGATCTCGCCTTCGCTCAGCACCAGGTTGGCACCGTCGAGCACGAGCAGTTCGCCTTGCGTCTTGTCGAAGCCGCGGCGGATGTCGGTCAGACGCAGAATCTCCTCGGGCGCCTTGGCGGAAGGCAACGGGGTGGCCGGCACACTGCCCGGCAAAGTGAAATTTGACATGGCGGGGCTCAATCGAGACGCAGCCGGTTCTCACCGAACGCATACATCGGGCGCCAGATAAGCCGGTTGAACAAGGTGACAAACAGCGACATCACCGCAATTCCCAGAATGATGCGGGGAAAGTCGCCGGCCGCGGTATTTTGCGCGATATAGGCGCCCAGGCCATGCGCCGTCAGACTGGTATGACCCCAGGACACGGCTTCGGCAACGATGCTGGCATTCCAGGCACCGCCCGACGCGGTGATCGCGCCCGTTACATAGTAGGGAAAAATACCGGGCAGCATCACCTTGAACCACCATTGCCAGCCGCGGATGCGGAAATTCAGCGCGGCTTCGCGGAAGTCGTTCGGATAAGCGGTGGCGCCGGCAATCACGTTGAACAGGATGTACCACTGCGTGCCCAGCACGATCAGCGGCGACAACCAGATGTCCGGGTTCAGATGGAAGCGCACGATCACCACCACGAACACCGGGAATAACAGGTTCGCCGGGAACGCCGCGAGGAATTGCGCCAGCGGCTGCACCTTCTGCGCCAGTGCCGGCCGCAAGCCGATCAGCACGCCGATCGGCACCCAGATCAACGACGCGATGATGATCAGCACGGTTACCCGCAGCAGCGTCAGCAGGCCCAGCCCGAAAGCCACGCCGACGTCGTGCCAACCCACCGTGTGCGCCACATATTGCACCACCTTGAACAGCACCAAAGCCGTGACGGCGAGCAGTGCGCCCGCCCATAGCAGGTCTTTGAGGCGCTGATCGGCGGGCGGCGCGCTGAAGTCGAGCGCGGCGCGCGCCGGCGGCCGGGCCACGACGTCGATGCGGCCTTGTGCCTGCGGCCGCTCGGGCCAGCGCAGCCGCAAGCGCATGCGCGCCAGATGCGCGAGCGCCCAGGCAGCGGGCACCAGCAACTGGCGAATCGTGCGGGTGCGGTGGATCAGATCGAGCAGCCACGATTCGGGCGCGTGCTGCGAGCTGGTGGTTTCCATGCGGAATTTGTCGGCCCACGCCACCAGCGGTCGAAACAGCAATTGGTCATAGGCCAGAATCACCACCGTCATGGTGACGATGACCCAGAGGATTGCCGAAAAATTACGCTGCTCGATGGCCAGCGCCAGGTAAGCGCCGATGCCGGGCAAAGTAATCGTCTGATGGCCGACCGTGATCGCCTCGGCCGCGACCACGAAGAACCAGCCGCCCGACATGCTCATCATCATGTTCCACACCAGGCCGGGCATGGCAAACGGCACTTCCAGCTTCCAGAAACGCTGCCAGGCGCTCAGGTGGAAGCTGCGCGACACCTCGTGCAGATCGCGCGGAATGATGCGCAGCGACTGATAGAAGCTGAACGTCATGTTCCAGGCCTGGCTGGTGAAGATGGCAAAAATCGCCGCGCATTCGGCGCCGGCTACGCGCTGCGGCATCAACGCCAGGAAGAAGGTGACCGTGAAGGAGATATAACCCAGCACCGGCACCGACTGCAGGATATCCAGCACCGGCACAAGTACCGCGCCGGCGCGTCGGCTCTTGGCGGCCAGCGTGCCATAGCCGAGCGTGAAGATCAGCGACGCGATCATCGCCGCCAGCATGCGCAGCGTGGTACGCAGCGCGTATTCGGGCAGATGCGAGGGCGCCAGCGAGATCGGCACCACGTCGAGCGTGGACATCGGCGCCATGGTCTGGTGAAAACCCACGGCAGCCATGGCGATCAGGCAGATGATCAGCGGAAAAGCGACGAAGTCCCAACGATTCGGCAACAGCCGCCAGACCGACGCGTCGCCAGCGGCGCGCGTTTCGATACCGCCGGCCATCAGACGCTG
This sequence comes from Janthinobacterium lividum, assembly GCA_050955105.1. Taxonomy (GTDB): domain Bacteria; phylum Pseudomonadota; class Gammaproteobacteria; order Burkholderiales; family Burkholderiaceae; genus JBPBQZ01. The sequence goes on from JBPBQZ010000058.1 coordinate 19,086, forward strand.
ACCCATTGCGGCAGATCGCCGCTGAGGCGCGCGGCCGGCGTGCCATGCCACCCGGCGAAATGCTGGAAATCGGCAGGGCCGCGGGACCGGGAAAGATAACGGCGCAGGCTGGTCGGCATTGTCGGCATTGATAAGTTCCAGGCTCGAGCTCAGGAATCCGACCGCGGCGGCGAGACCGGCGAAGCGGAGGGAATGAAGCGCCGGTGGGCGGCGCGCGCAGGCCGCTGGCCGCGCCGTTCCTGCGTGGAGCGGATCGGCCCGTGATGCATCGGCAGGCGCGGGCACGACACTACTACAACCTGTGTTTCAGGCACAACCTTTGGCTTGCAACAATTCGCATCGGTTGCCGACAGCGGTGCGGCGCGCGAAGTTTAACGGATTGTCACACCGCCGGGCCTGGCCATTTGGGCGGTATCCAGTGCCTGACACAGCAGGTATGATCCCCATTCAATGGAAGCGTTTTTGGAGGCGCCATGAAAAGAAATATCGTCGTTGTCTGTCGCGATCAGGATGCCAGCGAATTCGACAAGCTCATGACTGAATACAGCGCTTGCCGGCTCTCGTCGACCGCGTGGTATCTGAACCTGCGCGACTCGCCGGAAGACATCCAGGCAGACATTCTCAGGCATCTGGAGAAATACACGACCCACTATATTTTCGAGGCCACCACCGTCACCTACAACACCGTCGACAGCGCAGCCGCCAACGCCCTCGATACGCTTTTCTGATTCTCTTTATCAGCGATCGCGGGGAAAGCTCAGTTCTACGCGGAACCCGCCGTCAGGCAAATTCACGATCGCGCAGTCGCCGCCGGCCTTGCGCGCCAATTGCGACACAATCGCCAGACCCAGCCCGCAGTGGGCATTGCCGCCACGCGCGGGGTCCAGTCGCACGAACGGACGGCTGGCGTTTTCAAGCTGGTCGAGCGGAATTCCCGAGCCGTTGTCGGTGACCGATAAATACCAGCGGTCGGCGCTTTCCAGCGTCGCAACCACGATGGGCGGCGCGCCATAGGCCACCGCATTGTCCACCAGATTAGTCAATATCCGGTCGAGCATGGCCGAATGCAGCACGAAGCGCTCGCCGGCATTCAAGGTCACATCCAGCGCCGGCTGGTCGGCGAAGCAGAAGCGGTGGTGACGAACGAAGCGCTCGCAATGCGCATCCACTTCCACCAGCGGGCTCTGATCGCCGCCGTCATGTGCGAACACCAGGAATTGATCGACGATGTGCGCAAGCGAATCGACGTCACGCACGAATCCTTCGCGTTGTGGCGCTTCGTCCACCATTTCGGCGCGCAGGCGCAGGCGCGCCAAGGGCGCACGCAGATCGTGCGCCACGCCGGCCAGCATCACATTGCGATCGCCCTCGGTGCGCGAAATGTCGGTCACCATCTGATTGAAGCCTTGCGCCAGTTGCCGCAACTCGCGCGGCCCCCCTTCCGCCAGCGGCGCTACCGGCAAGCCACGCCCGAAGCGCACTGCCGATTCCGCCAGCGCGCGCATCGGGCGCTGCAGCCGCCAGGCGGCAAATAACGCCAGCAACATGGCCACCATGAAAATACCGATGATCCAAGGCAGCGAATCATCGAACGAACGCGGCGGCGGCGCAGGCGGCTGTAACGGCAGGATCAGCCAATGATGAGCACCGGGTGTCCACACCCACATCTTTGGATGGTGGTCGAATACCGGCACCACGCGGCTGCCGGCAGGCAAGCGCGTCGTCAGCGCATCGACGAAATGTTGCAGTGTCGGTGGCAGCGGGCGATCGGAATGAGCGACGACGGCATTGGGCGGCGCCAAACCGACGCGCGGCGGCAGGGGTTGGCTCGGATTGCGCTGTACATATTCCTGAATCGCCTCGACCAGGAACACAGTTTCTTCCAGCGCGAAGCGGTTACGCATTTGCGCGCGCTCGGCGCGCGCGAATGCATACCAGGCGAAGTGCGGAATCAGCAGGACCACCAGCACCAGTATCGCCAGCCTGCCGAACAGCGAATCAATTGCCCGCATCGCCCCCGCCGTCCGGCACGAACACGTAGCCGCGTCCGCGCACTGTCTGGATGAAGCGCGGCATCGACGGATCGAGCTCGAGCAGGCGGCGCAGGCGCCACACCTGCACATCGATGCCGCGATCGGTGCCGTCGTATTCGGGCCCGTGCAGCAATTCCAACAGCCGCTCACGCGTCAGCGTACGCATCGGGTGGTTGATGAAAATGCGCAGCAAGGAGAATTCGCCGCCCGATAGCGGGATCGACTGCGCGTCGCGCTGCAGCGTGCGCGCCTGGAAGTCCAGCACGAAGCGGCCGAACACATAAGGTTCGCGCTGTTCGGGCGCCGAGCTCGGCACACTGCGGCGGCGCCTCAGCACCGCCTGAATCCGCGCCAGCAACTCGCGTGGGTTGAAAGGCTTGCCTAGATAGTCGTCGGCCCCCAGCTCCAGCCCGACGATGCGATCGACGTCGTCGGCGCGGGCGGTGAGGATGATCACCGGAATATCGTCACCCGATGCGCGCAGGCGTTTGAGCGCCGTGAGGCCGTCCACCCCGGGCATCATCAGGTCGAGCACCACCAGATCGGGGCGTTCGCGTTCGAGACGCCGTTCCAGCGATACGGCATCGTGCAACACCGAAACCTCGATGCCTTGGCGTTTCAGGTAGTCGCGCAGCAAATCGCGCAGTTCCGGGTCGTCATCGACGATAAGTATTTGTGTAGGCATGCCGAAGTTTAACGTTTTGGCGCTGCGCCGCCGATATTGAGCGGGGCCGCGCCGGTAACGGCGTATTACGCAACGCGGTGCGGGTAAAGCTCAGTAATATAAAGCCGCTTGCGTGTCACCTGCGGGATTGGCGGTTTGGCTACTCTAGGCGCGGTCGTTCAAAGAATTTCGCCGCAGCAGCCGGCATCCACGTTGGAGTCAACACAATGTTAAAAAAGCGCCTGACGCTCGCCATCAGCACCGCCGCGATGGCGCTGTCCATGGCCACTGCTCCTGTCGTCTTCGCCGCACCCGCGGCGCCGCCGCCCGCCAGCGACAGCGCGCCATCGGGACACTGGCAGCATCGGCATGGCCCAGGCGGCTTCCTGAAGCGCCTGGATGCGCTGCACGCGCAACTCGGGCTGAATCCGCAGCAAGAACAGTTGTGGCAAAAAGCCGTCGCATCGTTGCGTCAGACGCACAGCGAAACCCGCGCGCTGCGCGAGGACGCAGGTACACGCATGCACGCACTGTTGCAACAGCCGGTGCTCGATCTGGCGGCATTGCGTGACGCGCGCCTGCAAAACCACCAGCGCGCGCAGCAATTGCGCAAGCAGAGCGACGACGCGTGGCTCGAAGCCTACAACTCCCTCGACACCCGGCAAAAGACTATCGTGAGCGACGCGATCCGCCGCGAGCTGCGGCACCACTGGTGGCACAAGCACCATGGCGGCTGGGGCGATCATCACGGCGGCTGGGGCCATCACCATGGCAGATGGGGCGACCACGGCAGTGGCGGCGGCGATCACCGCGATGGCCGACCGGACGATGCCGGCACCCCGCCGACGCCCGCTTCGGCACCCTAAAACCTGGGCGGCCGCCCATCGCGCGGTGGCCGCTGCGTTTCCCAGAAAAGCGTCTAAAACCCTTGCGCCGGCCGCCTTCAGAGCGGCCGCATGCGGTGCGGCGCACGCGATTACCCGCCTGCTTCCAGTAAATAATTCCGCATTGGTCAAAAAAAAAGCGCGTGCAAGTTTGATCCGCGGGTTGTCACCTATTCGCAACAGTTCGGCAGCTTCGTCGAAAAGTTGTTTCCCTCCTCATTTTTCCGACTTATCTTCAGCCTCGTTGCGGATCACAAAGCAGTCGGCGAACGCGAGCAAAGATCTTCGCTAAGCCGTCGAATGCCTTGTAGCCGCCTCGTTGTGTCGAGGAGACTCCGTTTGGTTCGCTAGCGAACCGGCGGACCAAAATGGCTCAGCGGGTCGCTTTCGAGCGATGGGACGGGGAGCATCAACCCCATTGTCGGAATTTCGAGAAACCCGGAAACACCCACATTCTGCGGAGAACCTGAATGAAGAAGAGTCTATTTGCGATTGCCGCGCTGTCTTTGGCAGCCGGTGCCGCCCATGCCCAGAGCAGCGTGACCCTGTACGGGATCATCGATGCAGGCCTGACCTACACGAATCTGCAGAACACCGGCCCGGGCGTCAACAATGCCAGCCACAACTTCCAAGCCACCAGCGGCAACCTCTACGGTAGCCGTTGGGGCTTGAAGGGCACCGAAGATCTGGGCGGCGGCACCAGCGCGGTGTTTAATTTGGAAAACGGCTTCAACATCTTCAACGGTGGCTTCGGTCAAGGCGGACAGATGTTCGGTCGCCAAGCCTACGTTGGCTTGTCGAACATGTACGGCACGATCACGGCCGGTCGCCAATACGATTCGATGTCCGACTTCCTGGGCGTCTACTCGGCCAGTAACGATTGGGCCACCTCGTTTGCCTCGCATTTCGGCGATATCGACAATATCAACCAGTCGATCCGTCTGAATAATGCCTTGAAGTACTTGAGCCCGTCGTTCGGCGGCCTGACCTTCGGTGGCGTGTTTGGCTTCGGCAACACCGCTGGCAACTTCTCGCAAAGCCGTACCTACGCGTTCGGCGCGTCGTACGCGGCGGGTCCGTTCTCGGTGGGCGCTGGCTACATGAATCTGCATAACCCGCTGACGAGCACCGGCACGTCGCCGTACTCGCCGGTTGCAGGCCGCTATGAAGGCAGCCTGAGCGGCGACTATGTCGGTCTGCAAGTGGCCGACAGCGAACGCGTCTTCGGCGTTGGCGGTTCGTACGCTTTCGGCCCGGCTACGGTGAACTTGTTGTGGACCCGTACGCAACTGCGTAACAGCCAATACTTCGTGCTGCAAGGCACCGAAGCCTCGGGTACCGACATCCGTTTCGACAACTACGAAATCAGCGGCAAGTACATGCTGACGGATGCGTGGTTGGTAGGCGTGTCGTACACCTACACCGATGGCAAGGCCGACAATCCTGGCCTGAAGCCGAAGTTCCACCAAATCACTTTGGGTACGAACTACTCGCTGTCGAAGCGCACGACCTTGTACCTGGTCGGCGAGTTCCAAAAGGCAGCTGGCGACGGCATCGTGTTCAACGGCACCGACTCGTACACCAACATCGCCGAAATTCCGGCTTTGGCGGATTCGGGTACGGATCGTCAAGTACAAGTTACCGTCGGTATCAAGCACTCGTTCTAAGGACCGGTCGGCGCGCGACGAAGAGTGTAGCCTTCGTCGCGTGGCGTGCTCCGTGCACGTCACTCCGACTTATGAAAAAGGCCCTCTTCGGAGGGCTTTTTTCTTTGGTGCCCAGGCTGTGCCTGGCAGGCGGTCCTTGGCAAGCGGCATGCGGCATGCCGCGCTCATCCGACGACCGTACCCCAGCGAATCTTGCTAACGACCTGACGACCTAACGACCTACCGCATCCGACAGGATCGCCGAGGCTCCGGCAAACGCCGGGAATTCGTCGACGATCACGAAGGTGGGCACTTCTTTCAGCAATTCACTGAAGCGCCCTTTGTCTTCGAAGCGCTGGCGAAACGACGAGCCGTAGAACAATTGGCCCAGGTGCAGAACCACGCCGCCGCCGATATAAAGGCCGCCGCGCGCGCCAAACGTCAAGGTCACATTCGACGCGAAGGTTCCCAAGGCTCCACAGAACACGTCGACCGCTTCAAGCGCGATGGCATCGCCCGCCTTGGCGCGCGCGACCACCGCCGCGGCATCGACACTGCCTTCGCTGCTGGCCGCGGCCACCGTGCTGGCGAGCGCCCGGGTCTGCGAAGACGCGGCAGCAGCCACCTCGGCCGCAGCCGCTTGCGCTGCCGGCCGATCCGCCATTAGCGCCGTGTAAATCAGCGCCAGTCCGGGGCCAGAGACGATGCGCTCGAACGACACGTGCTGCCGATGGCGGCGCGCGTAGTGCAAGACGCGTTCGTCGCGCTCGTCGCAAGGCGAAAAACTTGCATGGCCGCCTTCGCTGGCGATCGGCAGCCAACGTCCATCCACTGGCAGCAAGCCCGCCACGCCCAAACCCGTACCCGGCCCCACAACGGCGACCGCCGCGCCGGCGCGGGCGGTGCCGCCACCGAGTTGCCGCAGCCCGTCGCTGCCCAGCGTCGGCACCGCCATGGCGAGCGCTTCGAAATCGTTGACCACCAACAGCTTGCTGAGCGTGAGCCGTGCACGCGTGGCCTCGATCGAAAAGCGCCACGGGTTGTTGGTCATGCTGACCTGATCGCCATCAACCGGATTGGCGATGGCGATCACCGCATAAACGATCTGTGCGGCGCCGACGTCGGCGAGATAGCGTTCGATCGCCTCCGCAATGCCCGGAAAATCTTCACAGGCGTATACGTTGACGCGCTCCGCCAGACCGCCATGGCGCAATTGCAGCGCAAAGCGCGCATTGGTGCCGCCGACGTCGGCCAACAGCCGCGGAAAACCGACGGCGAACCCGCCAGCAGTTACCGCGGCGATGTCGGACGTGGCCGTCGGTGCCGCGCCTGGCACCGACCACAGGGCATTGTCAGGCAAACCAGTAGACATCGAGCGTGACCTTTTTGTCTTGGACGATCTTCGAGATCGCATGCGTGTCGGGGTTGTTGTTCAACGACTCGTCGAGCACGGCGCGCTTGGCCGCGCCGCCGATTTGCAGAAATAGCTGCGGCACCGCGCGAATCGCCGACAGCGTCATGCTCACGCGCTGATGCGGGGCGGCTTGCGGCGTGATCACGGCATAGCGTGCCGTGGTCGTGGTGGCCTGGTGCCACTCTGGCGCATCGGCGAACAGCGAAGCCGTATGACCATCTTCGCCCATGCCCAGCACTGCCACATCGGGCGCTGCCGGCAACGCCGCGGCGTTGAGCGCAGCCACCGCCTGGTCAGGCGCCTGGCTCACGTCGACCAGCGGAATAAAGCGTGCGACAGCGGCCGCGCCGGTCAGCAAGGTCTGACTCACGAAGCGCTGGTTGCTGGCCGCGTCGTCGGCGCCCACCCAGCGGTCGTCGACCAGCGTCACGTCGATACGCGACCAGTCGAGCTTCTCGTGCGCCAGCGTTTCCAGAAAAAGTTTAGGACTGGCGCCGCCCGATACCGCCAGCGTGGCGCGCCCCGCCGCGCCGCGCGACGCCAGCGCGGCAGCCAGCGCATCGCCCACCGCGCGCGCCAAAGCAGAGGCCTGCGACGTAGCGTCGCCGAATGCATGCAAGGAGATCACGTGTTTTCCTCCTCGTTCCAGCAGGTACCGAAGCGCGCCAGCATGGCGCTGGCGGCGGGCGGACCCCATGAGCCGATGGTGTAGAGGTTCGGCTTTTCATTCGACTGCGACCAGTCGTCGAGCACCGGCTCGACCCATTTCCACGCGGCTTCCTGCTCATCGCGCCGCACGAACAGCGCGAGACGGCCGGCGATGACATCGAGCAGCAAGCGATGGTATGCCTCCATCCGGTGTTCTTTGAAGAACTGATTGAAGGCCAGATCGAGATGCACGCGCTGCAAGTTCATGCCCTCGCCCGGCTGCTTGGCCAGACAATACAGCTTGATCCATTCGTCGGGCTGCAAGCGAATCACCAGCTTGTCGACGCCGGCGCGCGCCGCATCCGCACCCAGCGACGCATGCGGCACGGCGCGAAAGTTGACGACGATTTCCGCAACACTTTCGGCCATGCGCTTGCCGGTGCGCAGAAAGAACGGCACGCCGGCCCAGCGCCAGTTTTCGATTTCGGCCTTCAGCGCGACGAAGGTTTCGGTGGTGCTTTCAGCGGCCACGCCCTCTTCTTCGGCATAGGATTTGGGTTCGTCCTGGTGCTCTTGACGCTTGTACTGGCCGCGCACCGCCACATCGCGAATTTCGCTGTGACTGATGGGCTTGAGCGCACGCAGCACGCGCAGCTTTTCATCGCGTACGCGATCGGCTTCCATCGATTGCGGCGGCTCCATCGCTACGATGGCAAGCAACTGCAGCAGGTGGTTTTGCACGATGTCGCGCAAGGCACCGACCTGGTCATAGAAGTCGCCACGCGTTTCCACGCCGAGCTGTTCGGCCACGGTAATCTGAATACTGTGCACCCATTCGCGACGCCAGAGCGGCTCGAACAGCACATTGCCGAAACGCAGCGCCAACAGGTTCTGCACGGGCTCTTTGCCCAGATAGTGATCGATGCGGTAGATCTGTTCCTCGGAGAAGATGCGACCGACTGCGTCGTTGATCTGCCGCGACGATTCCAGATCGTAGCCCAAGGGCTTTTCCAGCACGACACGTGCGTTTTCGCTCAATCCCACACTCGACAGGGCTTCGCAGATCGGCACGAACAGCGAGGGACTGGTCGCCAGATAGAACACCCGCGCGCCGCCATCGTCGCCCAGCGCTTGCTTCAGTTCGGCGAACGCCGCCTTCTTCGTCACGTCGAGTCGCACATAGTCGATGCGTTCGCGAAAACTGCGCCAGGTTTCGGCATCGAATTCTTCGGCGCGAATGCGCGGGCGTACTGATTTGTCTACCCACTTCAGATAGTCGTCGCGATCGGTGGCGGCGCGCGCCACGGCAATCAGCCGGCCGGCCGGGTCAAGGGTTTTATCGCGATGCGCCTGGTACAAGGCAGGCAAGATCTTTCGCATCGACAGGTCGCCGGTACCGCCGAATAGAACGAAAGTAAAACTGGGATTGGCATGCATGGTGTATCGCTTCTCCATCGCGGCGTTGACGGGTGCGCACGGCGCTCCCGCCGACGCTTTGCCAGTGTAACGACAAACGCCGTCAGCAATGCGTCACGCCCGTAAGCCGCTTGGTTACGCGGACGCAGCGCGAGTCTAACGCGCAAGACGCCAATGCGAAACCTCAGGCGAGCGGTGCGGCGGTGCGCGACCGTTCGTGCAAACGCATAACCAGCCAACGCCCCGCATAGCAAACGATGCCAGCGCCGATCACCACCAGGCCGAGCGCGCGCGGTGTGCCGTCGGTGAGCGCGCCGATGGCCAGGCCCGACAAGGCGCCCGCGCCGAACTGGATCGACATGAAGAGGGCCGCCGCCGCACCGGCGCTGAACGGATAGCGATGCATCAGATCGGTCGTACAGTTTGCGCCCAACACGCTGACCGTTGAAAGCACGAAAAAAAGCGCGATCACCAGCATCGGCAGACCGCCGATTTCACTCAGGCAGAAAAAACCTGCCGCGAGCGCGGCGATGAACTGGATGGTGGCGACGATGCTGATCATGCGCACGATGCCGACGCGACCCACCAGCCGCGTATTGATGAAGCTGAACAGCATCAGGCCGACGATGTTCAGGCCGAACAGCAAGCCGTATTTTTGCGGCGCCAGTCCGTAGTATTCAATGAAGAGGAACGGCGTGCCGGCCACATAAGCCATCATCGCGGCGAATGCACCGCCGCCGCACAGCAGATGCCCGAAGGTCACGGGATCGGTCAGCAGCCGTCGATAGGCGACGAACGAAGTGCGCAAGGCCGACGGGGCGCGACGCGCGGCCGGCCAGGTCTCGTCTATCTTGTAATAGGCGGTGACCGCGCAAGTCGCGCCGAACAGCGCGAGCGCGCAGAAGATCGCGCGCCAGCCGCCGAAGCGCAGTAGCTGACCACCGATCAATGGCGCCAGCAGCGGGCCGCAAGAGGTAACGATGGAGAGCGTCGACACCAGTTTCGCCGCGTCGCTGGGCCCATGCGAATCACGCGCGATGGCGCGCGCCAGTACCGAGGCGGCGCCCGCGCCCAGCGCCTGGATGAAACGCAGCACGATGAGCACCCCGATGCTCGGTGCGAAGATGCAGCCGATGGTGGCGGCCGTATACAGCAGCAGCCCGCCCAGCAGCACCGGCCGTCGCCCGAGGCCGTCGGACAAGGGGCCGTAGAACAACATGCCGGCACCGAAGCCCGCGACGAAGGTGATTAGAGTGGCCTGCGCCATGGCGTCGGTGGCATGCAGCGCCAGCGCTAGCGAAGGCAGGCTGGGCAGATACATGTCGATCGACAGCGGTCCACAGGCAGCCAGCGCGCCCAGCAGCAGGATCAAGCGGATATTGAAGCGTTTGGCGGGGACCGGCGTTGAATCAAATGCCATCGGAAGCGTTTTCGTTATGATGCGATGCAGTAAGCTGCGATTCTACTGCCAGCGCGCGCGCCGCATGGCTTTTTCGGCCGCTAAAAAAATAGTGGTGTGATTTGTCAGGTGTTGCTTTGACCGCATTTCTGCTTATCTGGAGTCCACGCAAATGGCCGTGGCCCGAACTCGCCGAGTTAAGCGCCAGCGTGCAGCGCGGCGAGCCCGTCAGCGATTTCTGGGGCTGCGGTTTCTCGCGCCGCCTGATGGTCGGCGATCGTGTGTTCCTGCATCGGGTCGCGGCGCCGCCGCGCGGCCTGTTCGGCGCCGGCTGGGTAACACGCGCGCCCTATGAGGTACCCGAGCCGAACAACAAGCGGGGCTATCGGCTATGCGTCGATTTCGAATATGAATGGCTCGAAGACGCGCATCGGCAGGTACTGATCGGCCGTGACGCCCTGCGGATTCACCCATTTTCGGTACAGACCTGGGATGCGCAAAGTTCCGGTACCTTGATCAAGCCGATGGTGGAAGGTCCGCTGGAGAAAGCCTGGCGCCAGGCGTTGTCGGCGGCGCGCGAGCGAGTGCCATGACCCCACTGGCCGTGCGCCGCTCAGCACTGCTTCGGCACTGCTTCGGCACACCTCCGGTACAATCTCCGCACCCCCTCGCGACTGCCGCTTGGCGCCCGCTCGCCAGCACCCGCCACGGCTTCGTGCACGACCTTCCCCTCGCCGGATCATTCAACATGTCTCGCAATGCCGCTTTGTTCGAACGCGCCCAGCAGTCCATTCCCGCTGGCGTGAATTCTCCCGTACGCGCCTTCCGCTCGGTCGGCGGCACGCCGCGTTTCATCGAGCGCGCGCAAGGTCCTTTCATGTGGGATGCCGAGGGACAGCGGCTGATCGATTACATCGGCTCATGGGGGCCGATGATCGTCGGCCACGCGCATCCCCAGGTGCTGGCGGACGTTACCGCGGCGCTGGCACAGGGCTTCAGCTTTGGCGCGCCCACCGAGGCCGAGATCCTGATTGCCGAAGAAATCATCCGGCTGGTGCCGTCGATCGAACTGGTGCGCATGGTTTCGAGCGGCACCGAAGCCACCATGAGCGCGCTGCGGCTGGCGCGTGGCTTCACCGGCCGCAAGCGCATCATCAAATTCGAAGGCTGCTATCACGGCCACGCCGACAGCCTTTTGGTTAAAGCCGGCTCGGGCGCCCTGACCTTCGGCAACCCCACGTCAGCGGGCGTGCCGGAAGAAATCGCGCAGTTCACCACCGTGCTCGACTACAACGACATCGGCCAGGTGGAAGCGGCGTTCGCACAACTGGGCGGTGAGATTGCCGCGGTCATCGTCGAACCGGTGGCCGGCAATATGAATTTGATACAGCCGGCGCCCGGCTTTCTCGAAACGCTGCGCCGCTTATGTACCGACGCCGGCGCGCTGCTGATTTTCGACGAAGTGATGTGCGGCTTTCGTGTGGCGTTGGGCGGCGCCCAGCAGCTTTACGGCGTAACCGCCGACCTTACCTGCCTCGGCAAGGTCATCGGTGGCGGCATGCCGGCGGCGGCCTTCGGCGGCCGGCGCGACATCATGCAGTTCATTTCGCCGCTCGGCCCGGTCTATCAGGCCGGCACCCTGTCGGGCAATCCGGTGGCGGTGGCGGCCGGACTCTCCACGCTGCGACTGCTTCAGCAACCAGGCTTTTACGAGCGCCTGACGGCATCCACGCAACGCCTGGTGAATGGGCTGGAACAGGCCGCCGCCGATGCCGGCGTGCCATTTCGCGCAGCCAGCGTCGGCGGCATGTTCGGACTGTATTTCGCAAGCCAGGTGCCGACTTCGTTTGCCGATGTGCAAGGCAGCGATGTGGCGCGTTTCAACCGGTTTTTCCAGGGCATGCTGGCGCGCGGTGTCTATTTCGCGCCGTCGGCCTACGAAGCGGGCTTCGTCTCCAGCGCCCACAGCGACGCGCTGATCGACGAGACCATCGCGCTGGCGCGCGCCACCTTCGGCGAACTGGTGGCCAGCGCCGTATAGTGTGTTGGCGGTTCAACCGCTTTTATCGCCGCATTTACTGTTTTACAGGCCGCCTCATGTTCTCGCAGGACGACTTCAAACACATGCAGCGGGCGCTGGCGCTGGCCACGCGCGCCATGTACAACACCACGCCCAATCCGCGCGTCGGCTGCGTGTTGGTGAAAGATGGCGCCGTCATCGGCGAGGGCTTTACGCAACCGCCCGGACAAGATCATGCTGAAGTGCGTGCGCTGAAAGATGCACGCTCGCACGGTCACGATCCGGCCGGCGCCACCGCCTACGTCACGCTCGAGCCCTGCAGCCACTTCGGGCGCACGCCGCCCTGCGCACGCGCGCTGGTGGAGGCGCGCATCGAGCGTGTGATCGCGGCCATGGAAGATCCGAATCCGCTGGTGTCAGGGCGCGGCCTCGAGCAGTTGCGCAGCGCCGGCGTCGACGTGCGCTGCGGGCTGCTGGCGCGCGAGGCCCAGGAACTCAACATCGGCTTCATTTCGCGCATGACGCGCGGCCGGCCGTGGGTGCGCATGAAGATCGCCGCCAGCCTCGATGGCAAAACGGCGCTGCCCTCTGGCGTAAGCCAATGGATTACCGGCGGCGCCGCGCGCGCCGACGGCCACGCCTGGCGCGCACGCGCCTGCGCCATTCTCACGGGCGTGGGCACAGTACGTCAGGACGACCCGCAATTGACGGTGCGCGGCATCGAGACGCCGCGCCAGCCGCTACGCATCATCGTCGACAGCGGCCTCGCGCTGCCGCCCACCGCGCGGGTGCTGCAGGGCGGCGCCTTGGTGATCTGCGCCGTCGATGACAGCAACGCCGAGGCGGCGGCGCGCGCCCAGGCCTTGCGCGACGCAGGCGCCGAGATTGTGGCGCTGCCGAATGCCGACGGCAAAGCCGATCTGCCGGCGCTCTTACGGCTGCTGGGCGAGCGCGGCATCAACGAACTGCACGTGGAAGCCGGCGCCAAGCTGAATGGGTCCTTGATGCGCGAAGACTGCGTCGATGAGCTATTGCTGTACTTCGCGCCGCGACTGCTGGGCGAAGGCTTCGGCATGTTGTCGCTGGCGCCGCCCGACACGCTCGCCGATGCGCGACGCCTTGTTTATCATTCGGTCGAGCGCATCGGCGAGGACTTGCGCGTGATCGCGCGGCTGGAAGGCGCCGGGCGCACGCCGCCGTCTGCGGCGGCAACGCAGATGGCTCCAGCCGCCGAAGATTGATCGCGCTTTTACGCCCCTGGCTCTATCGGGCCGACGCCCCATTGCGCTAGTCGGCCGCTTGCACCGGTGGCGCCCGAACTGTTGAGCGCCCGGGCGCCCGCCATTCGTTGAAGGAGTTTGAAATATGTTCACCGGAATCATCGAGGCTGTCGGCCGCATCGACGCGGTCGAGCCGCTGGGCGCTGAACCACGCTTCGGCGTGCGCCTGATCATCGACGCCGCGACACTGTCGCTGGACGACGTGGCGATTGGCGACAGTATTTCGATACAAGGCGCCTGCATGACGGTGGTTGAATTTTCCGCCAAGCGTTTCGCAGTGGATGTCTCGCAGGAAAGCCTCACGCATACCGCGGGCCTCGACGCGCCCGGACCGGTGAATCTTGAAAAAGCCATGAAGCCCGACATGCGCCTGGGTGGCCATCTGGTTTCCGGGCACGTCGATGGGCTGGGACGCGTCACGCATTTCGCGCCGGTCGGCGAATCGTGGGAACTGCGCATTCTGGCGCCTGCCGAAATCGGCAGCTATCTGGCTTATAAGGGGTCGGTCGCCGTGAACGGCGTCAGCCTCACCGTCAACGCCGTCACCGACCTGGCCGACGGCACCGAGATATCGATCAACCTGATTCCGCATACCGTGGAAGTGACGACGCTGCATCGGTTGGCGCCGGGCAGCCTCGTCAATCTGGAAGTGGATTTGATTGCGCGGTATGTGAAGCGGATGCTGGAGTCGTCCGGTCGACTGACGTAACGACACAAGCGCTGTAGGAACGCCCCGCTTCGACGCAAGCAGATCAGCGCGTCGAACGACATGCGAGACGTTTCCTGCATCCCGCAAGCGTTCGCGGTAACGTGGCAATGCTCAATTAGCCGCCACCTTCACCAGCACCGGATCGCTCCGATACTGCGACGGATACAGCTTCTTCAAATACCCCACCTTCGGCAGATCGTTGATCGCGATATACGGGCTATCGGGATGCAGCGTCAGGTAGTTCTGGTGATAGTTCTCAGCCGGGAAGAAGCCCTTGAACTCTTCCACATGTGTGACCACCGGCTGCGCAAACACATGCGCGGTATTCAGTTGCGCGATATAGCTTTGCGCGACCGTACGCTGCGTTGGATTCACCGGGAACACCGCCGAACGGTATTGGGTGCCCGAATCGGGCCCCTGGTGGTTCAACTCGGTCGGGTTATGCGCCACTGAAAAGAAGATCTGCAACAGGTGGCCGTAGCTGATCTGCGTCGGGTCGAAGGTAATCTGCACTGACTCCGCATGCCCGGTATCGCCACCGCTAACGGTTTCGTATTGCGCGGTGCCCGCAGCGCCACCGGTATACCCAGCCACGACTTGCTGCACCCCGCGTACGTGCTGAAACACGCCTTGCACGCCCCAGAAACAGCCGCCCGCGAACACCGCCTTTTCGCTGTGCGAGGCAGTGACTTGCTCGTCGTGCGCCGGCGGCGGCACCACGACCGGATCTTCTTGTGAATTCGCTGCACGCTGCCACGCGAACAGTCCCACCGCTACCACCAGCACCCCCGCCGCCTTGACGGCAAACGAGCGCGTGGGTCCTGAGCCGGCTGTCATCGAATGCTTCATTTCCTTACTCCCTCAAATAGCTCGCGCGTCAGCGCTACGTTGCCTGGTGATGACGTCTTTGCGGCGCATCGTGTGTCGTGTGTGGCGTCGATTGCCGGCATCTCAATCAACCGAAAGTGAACGCATAGGCCTCGACTCGCGGGTCGAGAAATTCAATGGCAAAGGTGTGCGTGGTGACCGGACCGACCTGCCTGATCAGTTGATACAGCGTAGCGACCACGGCGAACGTGAGCGCCATGCCTGCAAGCAGCGGTAAGCCGCTGCGCACAAACGGCTGGTCGGCGCGTGAAAACACAAACGGCAGCACCGGCAGAATGCACGGACTCAGAATCGTGAGCGCGCCGCCGAGATAGGCGAGAACAATGAGTAGCATGGCGGGCTTTTCGAGATTAAGCGGCGCCGGGCCGGAAGCTAAGTGCCAAGCCATTCATGCAATAGCGCAGCCCGGTCGGCTTCGGGCCGTCGTCGAACACATGACCCAGATGACTGCCGCAACGCCGGCAATGCACCTCGTTGCGCGCCATGCCGAGCGACAGGTCCTGCTGCGTCGACACCGCATGCGGCAAAGGTGCCCAAAAACTCGGCCAACCGGTATGGCTATCGAATTTAGTGCGCGAGGAGTATGCGTCGAGTTGGCAACCGGCACAGGCGAAGATGCCAGTGCGATGCTCGTCGTTCAGCGGGCTGGTGAAGGGCCGCTCGGTACCGGCTTCGCGCAACACGTCATACTGCGGCGGTGCCAGCAACTGATGCCATTGCGCGTCGGTGTGCGTGACTTCGAAGGTCTCGGCCGGGGCCGCGGGCGCGGCAGCCAGCGCGCGCCAATGGGTGACCGCGGCAAATGCCGCGAGCGCACCGCCTGACAAGAGAAAACGGCGCCGGTTCTGCATGATGGCCTCCTGGTCGGTAAATGAGTGGGGCAGACCGAATCGGTCGTACTGCTTGGACTTACCTCAAGTGATACGCATGGTAGGCGGCGCCGGATGTCCGAGTCCTCACGGAAAGTTAAATTAAATGTGACACCTGCGGCGCGCCGGATATCCCAGAATAGCGCAGTGCCGGCGGGCCGCCGCGTGCGGCGACGCAGCACGAATTGTCTGGCGCAGCAGTTCTTGGAGTAGCTTTGGAACCCGTAAAGGCTATGGAAGCTGTAAAGCGCGTACTGATCGTTGAAGACGACGTCGACATTGCCAATGTGCTGAGCCTGCATCTGCGCGACGAGCGCTATGAGGTGGTGCATTGCGCCGACGGCAACGAAGGCTTGCGCCGCCTCGAACAAGGTGGCTGGGATGCTCTCATCCTCGACCTGATGCTGCCGGGCGTCGACGGCCTGGAAATCTGCCGGCGCGCCCGCGCGATGACACGCTATACGCCCATCATCATTACCAGCGCGCGCGCCAGCGAAGTGCACCGCATTCTGGGTCTGGAACTGGGCGCCGACGACTATCTGGCCAAGCCCTTTTCGGTGCTCGAACTGGTGGCGCGGGTCAAGGCTTTGTTAAGGCGCGTCGATGCGCTGGCCAAAGACAACCGTATCGACGCCGGCAGCCTGGAACTCGACGGCCTGTCGATCGATCCGCTGACGCGCGAGGCCACGGTCGACGGTCGTCGTATCGAATTGACGCCGCGTGAATTCGATCTGCTGTATTTCTTCGCCAGGCATCCCGGTAAAGTCTATTCGCGCATGGACTTGCTGAACGCGGTCTGGGGCTATCGGCACGAAGGTTACGAGCATACGGTGAATACCCATATCAACCGACTGCGCGCCAAGATCGAAGTCGATCCGGCCCAGCCATGCCGCATCCTCACCGTCTGGGGCCACGGTTATAAATTCGCGCCGGCGCCGGGCTCGCCGCATCGAGACGACGCGTGAAGCGCGTGCACCCTTTCAACCTGAATCTCACACAGCGCCTGTCGCTGGTGTTTTCGATATTGCTGCTCGCCTGTTGCGGCGCTTCGGCGTGGCTGCAAGTGCGTTCCAGCGACCTGCACGAGAAGGAAGTCATTCAAGATCTGTCGCGCGACCTGGCGGCGCATATCGCGCAGAACGCCGCGCTGATGGATGCGAATGGCCTGCGGCCAGCGGCCGTGCGCAAACTGTTCGGCCAGCTGATGGTGGTGAATCCGAGCGTCGAAGTCTATCTGCTCGACAAGCAGGGCAACATCGATGGCCACGACGCGCCGCCCGGTCATCTGAAACGGCAACGCGTCGATCTGGCGCCGGTGCGCCAGTTGCTCGCAGGTCATGCCCTGCCGGTGCTGGGTGACGATCCGCGCAGCGTCGACGCGCAAAAGGTGTTCAGCGCCGCGCCGCTGCGCACGGCCGACGGCGCGACTTCGGGCTTTATTTACGTGGTGCTGCAGGGCGAAGCGCACGACGCTCTGTCGGCACGCGTGTCGGCCAGCGCGGTGTTGCGCACCACGCTTTGGTCGATGGCGCTGGTGGCCCTGCTCGGCCTGCTGGCGGGTCTGACCGCCTTTGGATTGATCACGCGTCCGCTGCGGCGGCTGACCGACGCGATGCGTCGGTTCGACGTCGACGGCGCGCCCGATACGCAGCCGCGCGTGCCGCATTCTCCACGTTCGCCGCGCGCCAGTCCGCGCGATGAAATCGCCGTGCTGGAAAGCACCTTTGGACAGATGGCCGATCGTATCGGCGACCAATGGCGCACGCTGACGCGGCAAGACCAGGAACGGCGTGAACTGGTGGCCAATATCTCGCATGACTTGCGCACGCCGCTGACCTCGCTGCATGGCTATCTCGAAACGCTGGCGTTGAAGTCGGATACCTTGAGCGATACCGAGCGGCACCGCTATCTGGCGATTGCGCTGGCGCAAAGCGTGAAAGTCGGTCGCCTGGCGCAGGCCTTGTTCGAGCTGGCTCGGCTTGAACACGGCCTGGTACATCCCGAACTGGAAACCTTCTCGCTGGTCGACCTGGTGCAGGATGTGTTCCAGAAATTCGAATTGCCGGCTGAAGCTCGGCGCCTGCAGTTGCGCGCCACCATACCGCCGCGCCTGCCGGCGGTCAGCGCCGACCTGGGCATGATCGAGCGAGTGCTGACCAATCTGCTCGACAACGCGATCCGCCATACACCGGCCGATGGCTATATCGAGATCGAGCTGGCGACCGAGGGCGGCAACGACGCTGATCGTCGGGTGTCGGTAACGGTCAGTGATACCGGCCCGGGGATACCTCCGGCGCAGCGGGAAGGCCTGTTCCAACGGCCATTCCGCGCAGGCGGCATGAGCAATGCCGGCGGCACAAGTGGCACAAGTGGCTCGGCAGGCACCGGCAGCACCTATCGCGGCGGTGGCCTGGGCCTGCTGATCGTGCAGCGCATGCTGCAACTGCATCACAGCCAGATCCGTCTGGTAGAGCGCGCCGGCATGGGCGCGAGCTTTCGCTTCGAATTGCCGGCGGCGGCCGCCGTGTAATGTAATCGCGCGTGTCAGGTCGACTTCGACGGCATTTCGATCGCGTCGAAGCGACGCCATTTGTAGACCAACACCGATAGCCGCCAAGCAAGCACGAACAGCGTCGAAACCAAGGTACCAATCAACGCGCCCATTTCGCGGAACTGCGTCAGGCGTTCGTGCAAACCCAGCGCGCTTAGAAGGCTACGTCACCGCAGTAGTCGCCCCAGGCGATCTCGAAATTCTGCGCAAGCACCTTGACGTCGATCTCATGCGCCGCTTGCGCAGCGCTGAAATTCACGTCGATCGGCTGAGCGGCGGTGTATTGTGCGCGGAAGATGTCGGCCTGCTGAGCCATGTCGGCGACGTCCACCTTGATGCGCTTGCCGTCCATAGACAGTCCCCATGGCGCCAGGCCTTCCACGTAGAAGGCCGGCACGTCGGGCGCTACGATGAAACGCCGCCAGCTAGACGTGGCGATCGGCACAATGCCGCGCTGCGGTGCTTCCTCACGCAGACCCGCGATGCGCTCGCCGCCGGTGACGTTGCGCACCTGGCCACACAGCGCGCCGTGTTCAGCGATGGCTTCGTTGCGGTAGACCGGCGCGCCTTCGGTGTCCAGACCCGCGCTCAGATGCTCGCGCAATTCGGGCATTTTGAAGACGCGGTCGTACAAGCTGCTGTAGGCCCAGCTCGCGAGCACCAGCAACGCGACGAGAACCAGCACCGGGGTGCGCCATTTACGGATCATCTTGAGCGAGTCTGAAAATCGTTCGAATAAGGCAGCGGTCGGGACGGTTGCGCGGCGCGCAATGACGTAAAATACGCGCTTTTCACGCCGTGACATACTAACTCATGACCGTCGCTTCCACGCAGGAAATCATTGCCGAACTCAAGGCTGGCCGCATGGTCATCCTGGTCGATGAAGAAGATCGGGAAAACGAAGGCGACGTGGTACTGGCCGCTGACTTCGTCACGCCGGAAGCGATCAATTTCATGGCGCGGCACGCGCGTGGCCTGATCTGCCTCACCCTCACCGAAGAGCGCTGCAGGCAACTGCACTTGCCATTGATGACGCCGCGCAACGGTACCCGCTACGGCACCGCCTTTACGCTCAGCATCGAAGCCTCCACCGGGGTTACCACCGGCATTTCGGCCGCCGATCGCGCGCGCACCATCCAGGCGGCCGTAGCGCAAGACGCCCGTCCCGACGACATCGTGCAGCCGGGCCATGTGTTTCCCGTGATGGCGCAGCCAGGCGGCGTGCTGGTGCGCGCCGGCCACACCGAAGCCGGCTGCGACCTGACGGCGATGGCGGGCCTCGGTTCGGCCGCCGTGATTTGCGAAATCATCAACGACGACGGCACCATGGCGCGGCTTCCGCAGCTGGTGGAATTCGCCGCGCTGCACGGCCTCAAGCTCGGCACCATCGCCGACCTGATCCAATATCGCAGCCGCAATGAAGCGATGGTCGAGCGCGTGGCCGAACGTGAAATGCACACCATGCACGGCACATTCCGCGCCATCATGTACCGCGACAAGCCCACCGGCTCGCTGCATCTGGCGCTGGTGCGCGGCACGCCCGTGCGCCACGAAGAAACGCTGGTACGCGTACACGAGCCAGTCTCGGTGCTCGATCTGCTGGAAACCGGTCATTCACCGCACTCCTGGACCCTGCACGCGGCGCTGCGGGAAATCGACGCCAAAGGTGCCGGCGTGGCGGTGCTGCTGCATTGCAATGAATCGAATGAGCACCTGCTGGCCTTGTTCGACGCCTTCGATTCGACCGAACGCGCCGCGCAATTGAGCCGGCGCCCGATCGATTTCAAGAGCTACGGCATTGGCGCGCAGATTTTGCGCGACGTCGGCGTAGGCAAGATGCGCGTGCTGTCCAGTCCGCGCAAGCTGGGTGCGATGTCCGGCTATGGACTGGAATTGATGGGCTTTGCACCGATGCCCTCACCCAGAGATTGACGCCTCAACACTGAACGGCCCGGGCCCGCGCAACTGCGGCGCCGGTGCCGCTCGAACCGGAAATAATCATGGAAGTTGGACAATTCGAGCCAGAACACGACGGCGCCGGCCTGCGTATCGGCGTTGTGCAATCGCGCTTCAACGAAAGCATCTGCAATAGCCTGGCCGAAGCCTGCATCGAAGAACTCGAGCGGCTGGGCGTCGAGGGCAAGGACGTGCTGCTGCTGACGGTGCCGGGCGCCCTCGAAATTCCCATCGTCTTGCAAAAGCTCGCGCAAAGCGGACAGTTCGACGCGCTCGTCGGGCTGGGCGCGGTGATTCGCGGCGAGACCTATCATTTCGAACTGGTTTCCAACGAAGCGGCGGCCGGCCTGTCGCGCCTGGCACTCGATTTCGGCGTGCCGGTGGCGAATGGCATTCTCACCACCGACACCGACGAACAAGCGATTGCGCGCATGGCCGAGAAGGGTCGCGATGCGGCGCGCGTGGCGGTGGAATTGGCGAATCTGTGCGCCATCGTCGAACGTCTGTCGGACGATGACGAGGAAGACGGCGAAGAAGGCCTGGGGGCAGGTGCATGAAAAGCGCTCGCAGCGCGAGGCGCCGGTCGCGCGAACTCGCCGTCCAGGCGCTTTACCAGTGGTTGCTGGCCGGCGGCAGCGCCGGCGAAATCGACGCGCATCTACGGGAAAGCCCAGGCTTCGACAAGGCCGATCGCGAGCATTTCGACACGCTGCTGCGCGGCGTGATTCGTGAGGCGCCGGCGCTTTCCGAAAAGATCGGCGCCTGCATCGATCGGCCGCTTGGTGAATTGTCGCCGGTCGAGCGCGCGATTCTATTGCTGGCGGCGTTCGAATTGACGCATCAAGTAGACATCCCCTACCGGGTTGTCATCAATGAGGCGGTCGAATTGGCCAAAACCTTCGGCGGTACCGACGGCTACAAGTATGTAAACGGCGTGCTCGACAAGCTGGCGTTATCGCTGCGTGCGCATGAAGCGCCTGGCCTTAAGCCGGGCAGCCGCACGCCGGGCTGAGGCGCCGTCGCGGCCACCGCAACCTTCTGCAAGGAGATCTGATGTCGATTCTGCTGATTGGCGCGAACGGCCGTACCGGTCGTCAACTGGCGCAGCGCCTGGGCGCGCGCGAATTATCGTTCAAGGCCGTGATCAGGCGCAGCGACCAGGCCGGCGCGCTGCGGGCACTGGGCGCGGAAATCGTGCTGGCCGATCTTAACCATGATTTTTCGCACGCCTTCGATGCGGTCGAGACGGTGATCTACGCGGCCGGCTCGGGTGAAGCGGAAGGCGTTGCGGAAGAACGTGCCATCGATCGCGACGCGGTGATACAGGCGGTCGACGCGGCCCGCCGTCGCCATTTGCGGCGCTTTGTCCTGATCGGTTCGATCAGCGCTTATGCGCCCGAACAGGCACCGTTCGCGCTGCGTCACTATTCGCGGATGAAGCGGGAAGCCGACGATTATCTGATCGGCAGCGGTTTGGATTACCTGATTCTGCGCCCCGGTCCGCTATCCGATGGTCCGGCAGCCGGCCGCGTCGCGCCCGCCACGCAACGCGCCGCCACCATGCCGGCGGTGACGCGCGCCGACGTTGCCGAACTGGCACTCGAAGCATTGGAACTGGGGATTCATCGACGGGTGCTGGGCTTTGTCGGCGGTGACGTGCCGATCGCGGAAGTGCTTGCGCCGCTGCATCGGCGACAGGGCTGAACAGCGGCCCTCCGAACTACCCTGCGCGGCCGCGCGGGGGTGCCTCGTAAAGCCCTCGAAAGCCGCTCTCACGAGCGGCTTTTGTGACTGGCGGGACCGCTATCAGGCATTGCCCATGCTGGGCAAAGCACCGGTAGCGGGCGGCGTGTCGCCAGCCTGCACCGCCGATGCGCGGCCGGCCGCGCTAGCCGCCGCGCGATGTTGGCGCGGCGCGCCGTCAGCCGGCGCCGCGTCCGCATCAGCCGGCGTCGCCGGCGCGACCGAGGCGTCCGCGGGCTCGGCATTCGACGCCACCTCGGCGCTCGACGGATCCGATTGGGCCGCCGTCTGCGATGGTCCTGGTGTCTTGTGCGATACGGAAGACAGCGTCAGCGATACGCGCGCGGGTTTGACCGAGGCCACCACCGGCTGCGCAGGCCCAAACACCGGCACCCTGCGGCCGCGCGCCACGTCGCGCAGGCGATCACGTTCGGCCAGTACCTTGACGCCGTACCCGCCGTCGCCCGGCACGGTCGATCCCACATACATCCGCAAGCCGCCGGCAATCGAGCCGCTGCGGCGGATGTATTCGGTCAATACCAAGGCGCCTACCTTCAAGTTCGCCAACGGCTGCAAAGCCGCCTGCGGGCCGCCGAAATCCTCGAACTTGTCGCGATGCACGGTAGCCATCACCTGCATCAGGCCTTGTGCGCCGACGCCGCTTTCAGCGTAAGGGTTGAACCCCGACTCGATAGCCATTACCGATAGCAACAGCAAGGGATCGATGCCCACCGAATGGCCGGTTTCGAACGCTGCTCGAACCAGGTTGCCCATCGGCCGCTGCGCTACCCGGTAGCGACGCGCCAGATAGTCGGCAACCAGCCGTTGCTGAGGCTGCGTGGCAGCGGCGGCCGCCCTGCTGTCGGCAGCATCGTCGGCAGCGACGGCATCGAGTGAAATACGCGCGGGCGCACTGCTGTCGACGGTTGCCAGGCCGGACGAGACGAAGCCCGGCAAATTGGCCGGCGCCAGTTGCCGGTTGAAAACATCGAACAAGGCCGCGTTGGCGCCGCCGGCCGGCCCGTGCAGCATGGCTACATGGGCTGCTTCGCCGGGCTTTGGCAGCGCACCGACCGGCGTCGAACTCGAGGACCTGGCCGACTCTGTATCGCCCGCGCCCATCGACAGCGGCAGCGAGGCAAGCGCTACGCCGAACGCCGGGGCTTGGTCGGCACGTTCGGACGCGTTGGCGGCCGTAGCGGAGAACGGCACGGCAGGCACGCCCGCGCTTGCGGATGTGAACGACGTGACAGACGACAGCAGCGCCGATGGCGTCGCTTGCGGGCCTCCAAGGTCCGCATGAATGGTTGAAGCAAGCAGCGGTACCACCTGTTCGAACAAAGCGGTACGCCATGCCGGCTGAGCCCACAGGGCGACCGCGCCAACTATCGCGGTACAGCCGACAACTGTCGAAAAACAATGACCGACTCGTGTTCCGTGACGAAATGCCACGCGCACGGTACCGGGAAATCGCCTGTAAGGCTGCGATATTTCCCCAACATTCATACTCCGATCTCCCTTTTGGCGTGGTTCGGCGTCCGAGAAACCATGCAACGGACGAACCAGGATGTCGCGACTTCGAGTCCACGACATCGGGACGACGGCGTCGTGCCGTCGGGGGTGCCTGAATCCGGCCCTGATCGGCCACAAAACTCGGCTCCCACTTCAAATCTGCCGCCGCTGGGGCGCCAGGTTGCCCGGACCGCGCGGGCTCGCGGTGGGCGGACGCAACACGTCCGGGAAGTCGTCGAGGAAAATCAAGCCCGTTGGAAGACGACCGCCGGATTCTACGGGGCGCTTTTATGATGGGTCAACACTGTTAATCAAAATTGTCATGACTTTTCGTAATGAAGGAGCCACGCTTTCTTCGGAAAGCCTTAGTGTGTCTGGAGTTCCGGGCAAAATCCACGGCAAGCCGACTAACCATTTGTTACATCCCGCGTAGAATGGGCGACTTTGTTTCAGCGGCTGAAATATTCATGGAATACAAGGATCTACGCGACTTTATCCAGCGTCTGGAGCAACTCGGTGCGCTACGCCGCATAGCGCAGCCGGTGTCGCCGGTGCTGGAAATTACCGAAGTCTGCGACCGTGCATTGAAGGCGGGCGGCCCGGCCTTGCTGTTCGAGCAGCCCAGCCCCTATTCGATGCCGGTGCTTGGCAATTTATTTGGCACACCCGAACGTGTTGCCTTGGGCATGGGTATCGATGCGCCCGCTTCGGCAGGTTCCAGCGAAGCCCATCGCAGCGCTGCCTTCGAATCGCTGCGCGACGTGGGCCGCTTGCTGTCGGCGCTGAAAGAGCCTGAACCGCCACGCGGCTTGCGCGATACCGGGCGGCTGCTGTCGATGGCGAAAGCGGTGTGGGACATGGCGCCGCGTCAAGTGCGCAGCCCCGTGTGCCAGGAACTGGTATGGGAAGGCAATGATGTGGATCTGGGCCGCTTGCCGATTCAAACCTGCTGGCCGGGCGACGCCGCGCCTCTCATCACCTGGGGGCTGACGATTACGCGTGGACCGCACAAACGTCGGCAGAACCTGGGCATCTATCGGCAACAGGTGATCGGCCGCAACAAGCTCATCATGCGCTGGCTGGCGCACCGTGGCGGCGCGCTCGATTTTCGTGAATTCGCATTGGCCAATCCAGGACAGCCCTACCCGGTTGCGGTAGCGCTTGGGGCCGATCCGGCGACCATGCTGGGCGCGGTGACGCCAGTTCCCGATACGCTTTCCGAATATCAGTTCGCCGGCTTACTGCGCGGCAGCCGCACCGAAGTAGCCCGTTGCCTCACGCCCGGACTGGAATCGCTGCAGGTTCCCGCGCGCGCCGAGATCGTCCTGGAAGGTTTCATCCTGCCCGCCCCCGCCGCGGCGCGTGCCGCTGATTCCGCCGCGCGCAGCGGCGCGGCGCCGGGTGACGCGGCGCGCCGTGGACCACCGACAGGCAGCGCTACTGCCGCCTATGAACACGCGCTGGAAGGGCCATACGGTGACCACACCGGCTATTACAACGAACAGGAGTGGTTCCCCGTTTTCACGGTCGAGCGCATTACGATGCGGCGCGACGCGCTATATCACTCCACTTACACCGGCAAGCCGCCTGACGAACCGGCGGTGCTGGGCGTGGCGCTGAATGAGGTTTTCGTGCCGCTGCTGCAGAAGCAGTTTCCTGAGATCACCGACTTCTACCTGCCGCCCGAAGGCTGCAGCTATCGCATGGCGGTGGTGCAGATGCGCAAGAGCTATCCGGGCCATGCCAAGCGCGTGATGTTTGGGGTCTGGAGTTTCCTGCGGCAGTTCATGTACACCAAATTCATCGTGGTGGTCGATGAAGACGTGGCGATCCGCGATTGGAAGGAAGTGATCTGGGCCATCACCACACGCGTCGATCCGGTCCGCGATACGGTGATAGTCGAACAAACGCCTATCGATTACCTGGATTTCGCCTCGCCGGTGGCTGGCCTGGGCTCGAAAATGGGCCTCGACGCCACCAATAAATGGCCCGGCGAAACGCAGCGTGAATGGGGGCGGCCGATTGTCATGGATCCGGCCGTACGCGCGCGCGTCGATCCGCTGTGCCGCGATCTGGGTTTTTGAAGGACCGCGCTCGTGCAGGCTCGCTCCTCTCATGTCAGGCGGAGGCAGCTCTAGACTGCCCCTGGCACGGCGCCCCTACAGCGGCGCGCGTGCCGCTTGCACGCACTGGTCAATAGCGACGCCAGTGGCGATAGTGGTGGTAATAGGGGCGACCGTAGTAGCCATAGCGGGGGCCGTAGTAAACCGGACCTGGACGATAGACTACCGCTGGCGGTCCGTAATAGACCGGTGGGGGCGCCACATACACCGGCGCCGGCGCGTAGCCGTAGGGCACGCCGATACCGATACCGATGTTGACGCGGGCTTCGGCCATACCTGAGACGGCCATTGCGGCGCCGGCCAAAGCCAGGCAGGAAAGGACTTTTTTCACGGTGGTTCTCCAGCTAAGTGCATAACTACTGTGTACGACTGCAATTTACTTAAGAACCGTCCTCGGAGTGGTGAAGACTTGTTGCAAATTGCAAGGGCGGCTCAGCAGCACGGCACGCCTGGCGCGGCCTTCGCCGAGGAATAGGATTGAACAAAGGAAGCGGGCAAGAGGCCTATGCGGCTGGGGTTCCAGGACCGTTTCCGACGCTTGCTCAAGCCAGCCAGGAGTATCCCAAAATGATTGGGCGCTCCCTATCAGGCAATTCCTAATTCCTCGACGGTCTCCGGTAACGTCCGATTACAAATGGCTTAAAAGAAAGAACTATATCTGCCGTTCGTCGGTTGGCGCAGGCGCGGCGACGGACACCGCCACGCGTTCGGCATTGGCAGCCTGCTGCAATTGTTCCGCACCGGCGAGGTAACGGCCGACGATATAGCCATAGGTGAGAATCGGCCCGAGCGTAATACCGGCTCCCGGATAGTTGCCGCCCATGATGCTGGCCGAATCGTTGCCCACGGCAAACAGTCCTTCGACTGGCTGGCCGGCGCGGTCGAGCACGCGCCCGTGCGGATCGGTCTTGATACCGTCGAACGTGCCGAGATCGCCCATGATGATCTTCACCGCGTAATAAGGGCCCTTCGCAATCGGCCCGACGTTGGGGTTCGGTTTGATGGCCGGGTCGCCGAGGTAGCGGTTGAAGGCGGTCGAGCCACGCTGGAACTCCGGGTCTTCGCCTTTTGCCGCGCCAACGTTGTACTGCCGCACGGTCTGCTCGAGTGCCACGGGATCGATGCCCGCCACGCGGCCGAGTTCGGCCAGCGTGTTGCCCTTCAACAGATAACCGCTGGACGTGTAAAGCGACAACGGAATCGGTGCCGGCTTGGCGAAGCCCAGGCCGTATTTGCGGATGGTGCGATGGTCGCAAACCAGCCACGCGGCGGTTTCGGTCTCGCCCGCACAGGTACGCAGCATCGCTTCGCCGACATCGTGATAGGAATTCGACTCGTTGACAAAACGCTTGCCATGCCGATTGACGGCGATGATGCCAGGCTTGTAGCGATCGACCAGATGCGGGAACACGCCGATCTTGCCCTTGCCCAGCGGCACTTCCGATACGGGAATCCAGGCCGCCGCATTCGGGTAGCCACCCTCGAAGGCACCGCCGGCCGCCTCGGCCATGCGCACGCCATCGCCGGTATTGCCCTCGGGTGCCGGCGTAGCATGCCGGCCGCCACGCGCCACGTGCGGAAAGACCTGCGCGGTGCGCGTCGGGTCACCGGGGAAACCGCCGGATGCCAACACCACGCCATGCGTGGCGATAATGCGCTGCGGTCCATCCTTGCCGTCGACGAGCGCGCCGATGACGCGGCCGTTTTCACGCAACAACTCGCGCGCCGGCGTTTCAGTGTAAAGCGGAATATTGAGATCGAAAGCCGACTTCGCGAGACGCGCTACCAGCGCGTTGCCGCTGGTCAGCTGCACGCCGCGTCGATAGCGCAGCAGATCGAACAAGTGCGAGCCGAGGCGCTTGAGCACGTAGATGGCCGAGGTCAGCGAACGCGTGGCATTGAAGAAATGCTTGAGCTCGTTGTTGGCCGAATTGAACATCATGCCGACGAACGTGATAGTGCGTAGCGGCGGCCGCAAGCGCTTGATTTCAGGGCCGAGCGCACGCGCATCGAACGGCAGCGCACTCACCGAGCGACCACCGCCGGCACCGGCCACCGCACCTTTTACACCGCCCGGCGCGTCCGGATGGTAATCGGGAAACAGTTCCGTCGGCACGAACTTCACTTCTGTCTCACGCTCGAAAAATTCGAGCATGCGCGGACCATTTTCGAGAAACGCGTCGACCTTCGCGGCGTTGTAATGCGCGCCGGTCTGGTCCTTCATATAAGTGCGCGCTGCCTCGACGCTATCTTGCGAGCCGCGTCCTTTATTGAGATGGTTATTCGGTACCCAGAGGATGCCGCCCGAGAATGCCGCGGTGCCGCCGAAATACTTGGCCTTCTCGATGACAATCACGTTCAGTCCATGCTTGCGCGCGGTCACCGCCGTCGAAAGACCACCCGCGCCCGCGCCGATGACCAAGACATCGCAAGTTATCGTCGAGCCTGCTGCAGCGTTTGCCATCCGTGTTTCTCCTTTACTTCTCAACCAGCAATCAGAGGCGGCGTCAGTCGTCGCACGCGCCGCCGGCTTAACCGGCCCGCTTCAGGCCGTCTTGTCTTGTTCGCTGAAAATGCGTTCGGCCAGATGGAAGGCCGAGTTTGCCGCCGGCACGCCGCAATAGATTGCGGTCTGCATCAGCACTTCCTTGATCTGATCGCGCGTCACGCCGTTGTTCTTGGCGGCACGCAGGTGCAGTGCCAACTCTTCGCTGCGATTGATCGCCACCATGATGGCGATTGTCAGCAGGCTGCGCGTATGCCGCGGCAACCCTTCACGCGTCCAGATCTCGCCCCACGCATAGCGCGTGATCAAGTCTTGAAATTCGCTGGTCAGTTCGCTGCGGTTGGCCAGCGAACGCTCGACGTGCGCCTCGCCCAGCACCGCGCGCCGCACTCCCATACCTGCTTCGTAGCGTGCTTCGTCGTCCATGATTACTCCGTCAGAAAAGCGAGCACCGCGCGGTTGAACGCGTCGGCCTGCTCGACATTTGAGATATGCGAGGCGTCCAGTTCAAGATAGCGCGCGCCGGCGATGTGATCGGCCAGCCACAGGCCTTGCTCGGGCGTCGCGGCCAGATCGTGCGTGCCCGCGATCACCAGCGTCGGCGCCTTGATGGCGGCGGTCTCGTCGCGCAGGTCGGCATCGCGGATGGCTTCGCAATTCGCTGCGTAGCCGTCGCCGGAGGTGGCGACCAAGGTGGCGCGCAACGCTGCCAGCGCCGCCGGCTCGCGCTCGCGGAAGGCGGGCGTCAGCCAGCGCTCAAGCACCGGTGCCGCCAACACTTCCATGCCTTCGCGGCGCGCCCGCTCGGCGCGCGGCGTCCAGATTTCAGCCGAGCCGATCAAGGCCGCTGTGTTGCAAAGTACCAGCCGGTCGATGCGCGCCGCATAGCGCGCGCCGAGTGCGATGCCGGTCAGGCCGCCCATCGATATCCCGCAAAAGTGCGCGCGCTCGATGCCGAGCTGGTCCATCAGCCCGATCACGTCACCGGATAGTTGCGCGATCGTGTACGGACCCGCCGGCACCGCCGACTGGCCGTGGCCGCGCGTGTCGTAGCGCAGCACTCGAAAACGCCGAGAAAAGGTGGCGAGTTGGCCCGACCATAGATTCAGATTGGTACCGAGGGAATTCGACAGCACCAGCCAGTCGCCGGTCTCCGGACCGTCGACTTGATAGTGCAGCGTCGTGCCATTGATGGTGGCGTTGGGCATGTGCTCCTTCCTTTTATGGTTGGGCGCCGTGCGGGCGGCCCGGTTTTCTCTTGCTATGCGCCGTGGTTACCATGGGGCGCAGTTTGCGACGCGGCATAGTGAGACAGCACGGCATCGACGAACGGCGCGCTCTGGCCCACGTAGTTGGCGGGCGTGAGCAATTGGGCGAGCGCTTGCTGCGACAAATGCTGGGTAACGCGCGCATCGGCACTCAATACGTCGAGCAAGCCGCGGCCGCTGACCAACGCCTGCTTCGACGCCTGTTCGACCAGATGATGCGCATCGAGCCGACCGATCGTCTCGCCGAGCGCCAAGGTCACTGCTTCGCCAAGAATCAAACCGTGCGTTAAATCGAGATTGCGCGATAGCCGAGCGACGTCGACCTCCAGCCCCTCGACGATCCCGCTAATTTGAGACACGGCGCCGCACGCCAGGCGCGCCAGGTCGGGCAAGGCTTCCCACTCTGCCTGCCAACCGCCCAGCGCACGTTCATGTTCTTGCACCATGCCGGCAAACACGGTCGCCACCAGCCCGGGCGCGCGTACCGCGGCAGCCAGCACCGCGGCGCTACCGACCGGATTGCGCTTGTGCGGCATCGTCGACGAGCCACCCTTGCCGGCAGCGGCGGGCTCGGCCAATTCGCCGATTTCCGTTTGCATCATCAGTGACACGTCGCGCGCGATCTTGCCCATGCTGCCGATCACGAGGCCAAACAGGCCGGCCAGTTCGGCGATACGGTCGCGCTGCGAATGCCAGGGCACATCGGGCAAGCCCAGGCCCAATGCATCGGCCAGGCCGCGCGCCACCGCCGGCGCCTGCGCGCCCAGGCTGGCCAGCGTGCCGGCCGCGCCGCCGAACTGCAGCATGCACACGCGTTGGCGTATTTCGGCCAAGCGCTGGCGATGGCGCAATGCAGCGTCGAGCCATTGCGCGAACTTCAGGCCGAGCGTGATCGGTAAGGCCTGTTGCAGCCAGGTGCGTCCTACCATCGGTGTGGCGCGATGCGCCTGCGCCTGACGCGCCAGTGCCGCGCTCAGCGATGCCAGCAAGCCACCCAGCAAGTCGAGCGTGGCACGGCATTGCAGCACCAGCCCGGTATCGATGATGTCTTGGCTGGTAGCGCCCCAATGGACGAACTTGGCCGCCTGCTCGTCCTGCGCCTGCACGCGCGCAGTCAACTGCTTGACCAGGGGGATGGCCAGGTTGCCTGCCAGCGCGGCCGCCATGGCAAGCGCCGGCAGATCGAGTTGCTCGGCCTTGCAGGCGGCGGCAATCGGCGCCACCGCGCTGGCCGGCACGACACCGGCCGCCGCCGAGGCATGCGTCAACGCGGCTTCGACGTCCAGCATGCCCTGCACGGTGTTTTCCGGTGACCAGATTGCCAGTGCCGCCTCGGTGCTGAACAGCGCGTCGGTCAATCGACCGCTCAATGCGTGCATGCGGATCCCGTCATCACGAGGCCGCCGCGGCTGCGAGCGGCGCGTACTGCATCGGCACGCCCGTCAGCCGCTGCAGCTCAGCGAAATCGATGTCGGCGAAAATCTCGCGCACGATAAAGCCTTCGGGACCGATGTCGATCATTGCCAGATCGGTATAAACACGATCGACGCACTGCAATCCCGTGAGCGGATAAGAGCACTCCCCCACCAGCTTGCTCTCGCCCTGCTTGGTCAGGTGCTCCATCATGATGTAGACCTGCTTGGCACCGATCGCCAGGTCCATGGCGCCGCCGACCGCCGGAATCGCATCGGGTGCGCCGGTATGCCAGTTCGCCAGGTCACCGGTGGCCGATACCTGGAACGCACCCAGCACACAAATATCGAGATGGCCGCCGCGCATCATGGCGAATGAATCGGCATGATGGAAGAAGGATGCGCCAGCGCGCTGCGTTACATGCTGCTTGCCGGCGTTGATCAGTTCATCGTCTTCGTCGCCCGGCGCCGGTGCCGGGCCCATGCCCAGAATGCCGTTCTCGCTGTGCAGCACCACTTCGCGCTCGGCGGCCAGATGGTTGCCCACCAGCGTCGGCACGCCGATACCCAGGTTGACATAGGCGCCGTCCGGAATATCACGAGCGACGCGCGCGGCCATTTCGTTACGGGTCAGTCGTTTCATTGGATGCCCTCCTTGGACGCGGCGGCGAGCGGCGTCAACTGCACCACGCGCTGCACAAAGATGCCCGGCGTGACCACCGCTTCCGCATCGAGTTCGCCGAGCGCAACCACTTCGCTCACCTGCACTACGGTGGTTTTGGCGGCGCTTGCCATGATCGGTCCGAAGTTACGTGCGGTCTTGCGATAAATGAGATTGCCCCAGCGATCGGCGCGCAGCGCTTTCACGAGCGCGAAGTCCGCATGCAGCGGCGCTTCGAGCACGTAATGCTTGCCGTCGATGATACGCGTCTCTTTGCCCGCGGCCAGTTGCGTACCATAGCCGGTGGGCGAGAAAAAACCGCCGATGCCGGCGCCCGCCGCGCGAATGCGTTCGGCCAGATTGCCTTGCGGCACCAGCTCCAGCTCAAGTTCGCCTGAACGATACAGCGCGTCGAACACGTAGGAATCGGTCTGCCGTGGAAACGAGCAGATCATCTTGCGCACACGCTTGGCCGCAAGCAAGGCCGCAAGCCCAGTGTCGCCATTGCCGGCGTTGTTGTTGACGATGGTCAGGTCGCGCGCGCCCTGCTCGATCAATGCGTCGATCAACTCGGCCGGCATGCCGGCATTGCCGAAGCCGCCGATCATGATGGTCGCGCCGTCCGGCACGTCAGCCAGCGCGGCGGCGGGCGATTCCCAAATCTTGTTGATCATGGTTCCTCAATGCGTGAATGGCAGACCGACGTAATTCTCCGACAATGCGCGGGCGGCTGCTTCCGAAGACGTCACGAACCTGAGTTCCGATAATTTCAGACGCTTCGTGAACGGTGTGTCTTCGGGCGAAACGTGCAACATATTAGTCATCGAATATGAGAAATGCTCGGCGCGCCAGACGCGCCGCAGACAACGCGTGGAGTAGCTGTCGAGCAATTCGTTGCTTGAGTCACGATAGCGCGCACCGAGCGCTTCGGCCAGCAGCCGCACGTCGGCCACCGCCAGGTTCATGCCTTTCGCGCCGGTCGGCGGCACGATGTGCGCAGCGTCGCCGGCCAGGAACAGGCGGCCGTACTGCATCGGTTCAGCGACGAAGCTGCGCATCGGCGCCACGCTCTTTTGCAAGATAGGGCCTTCTGCCGGACGCCAGCCATCTTCGCAGGCGAAGCGTTGATACATCTCGTTCCAGATGCGGTCGTCCGACCATTGGTCCAGGTCTTCGTCGGGCGAACACTGCAGATAAAGCCGCGTAATAGTGGGCGAGCGCATGCTGAACAGCGCGAAACCGCGCTCATGGTGCGCGTACACCAGCTCGTCAGAAGACGGCGCGGCTTCCGCCAGGATGCCAAGCCACGCGTAGGGATAGACACGCTCGAAGGTTTGCATCGCGCTGGCTGGAATGGCCGGCCGTGCAATGCCATGAAAGCCGTCGCAGCCGGCGATGTAATCACAGTCGAGCTGCTGGGCGCGGCCGGCGTGCTCGAAGCGCACCACCGGGTGTTCGCCGTCCTTGCCCTCGATGCCCGAGATCGAGACGTTCGACGCTTCGAACAGCATCGG
Organism: Janthinobacterium lividum; assembly: GCA_050955105.1. Classification (GTDB taxonomy): domain Bacteria; phylum Pseudomonadota; class Gammaproteobacteria; order Burkholderiales; family Burkholderiaceae; genus JBPBQZ01. The sequence goes on from JBPBQZ010000058.1 coordinate 52,202, forward strand.
CTGACCCGCCTCGAGCGCGGCGGCGATCATGTCGCGCACCACTTCATGCTGGCCATACACGGTGATGGCGCGGCCCGTCAGCGCGGTCATATCGATGCGATGCCGTTGCCCTTCGAACAACAGCTCGATGCCGTGGTGCGGCAGCCCTTGCTTGCGCATGCGCTCGCCCAGCCCGGCTTCGTTCAAGGTATCGACGGTGCCCTGTTCAAGCACCCCGGCGCGGATGCGGCTTTCGCAATATTCGCGCGAACGCGCTTCGACGATGACCGATTCGATACCGCGCAGGCGCAGCAAGTGGGACAGCAGCAGGCCCGCGGGGCCGGCGCCGATGATGGCGACCTGGGTGCGCATGAAATCTCCTTATTCTTCGATGACGCCTGACATTCGATGGGGAAGGACGGCAAGTGCTGCATTCTCGGTGCACAAGCACTATGCGGCAATGCGATTGAGCGGATAGACTCTATACGTCCTGTCGATATCTCTAAAATGTCTACTCTCGATCTGAATCTCCTGCCGTTTCTGGTGGCGCTCGACGACGAACGCAGTGTCAGCCGCGCCGCCGAGCGCCTCGGCGTGAGCCAGCCGCGCGTGAGCGAAGCCTTGGCGCGGCTGCGTACGCATTTCGACGATCCGCTCTTCGTGCGCACTGCGCGCGGCATGCAGCCCACGCCACGCGCGCTGGCACTGGCGCCATCAGCACGCGAGGCCCTGGAGAAGGTGGCCCGCGGCATGACCGACCCCACATTGTTCGAAGCTGCTTCCACCCGACAGACTTTCACCATTGCACTGTCCGACGTCGGCGAAATCGTCTTCCTGCCGCGCTTATTGCAGGCTCTGGCGCGCGAAGCGCCGCGCGCCGACGTGCGCTCGGTCTCGGTGCCGCCCAGTCAACTGGAACGTGGCCTTGAGTCCGGCGACATCGACTTGGCGGTCGGCTATTTTCCCGACCTGTCAGGTAGCAACTTCTTTCAGCAGCGGCTGTTCACGCACTATTTCGTGTGCCTGTTGCGCGCCGATCATCCGCTGGCCGACGCGCGCCTGACGCTCGATCAATTCGTCGCGATGCCGCATGCGGTGGTGCGCGCCGAGGGCCGTAGCCAGGAACTGCTCGAAGCGTTTCTCGAAAAAAAGCGCATCCGCCGTCGCGCCGCGCTGGAAACGCCCCACTTCATGAGCTTGCCCTTCATCTTGGCGCAGACCGATCTGGTGGCTACCGTGCCGCACGCCATCGGCATCTCTTATATGCGCGCCCACGCCAACATCCGTATCGTCGAAGCGCCATTGGCGCTGCCGCGCTTCGATCTGCGTCAGCACTGGCATCGCAAGGTCAATAACGATCCCAAAAACAAATGGCTACGCGGCCTGGTGGCGACGCTGTTCAACGACTCCGCCGATGAGTGGAAATAAAGCTAGCGCACCAGCACGATGCCGGCCTTCTCGCGATCCCATATGTCGAGCTCACCGGCTTCGAAGTCTTTCTTCAGCTTGAACTTCTCCACCTTCTGATTCACCGTCATCGGCAGTTCGACGCGAAACTGCACGTAGCGCGGAATCATGAAATAGGCGAGATTGCGCTGGCAGTGGTCCATCAGCTCTTTTTCCGACAAGGAAAAGCCTGGCTTCAACACCACGACCGCACCGACCTCTTCATCATTGGTATCGGTGCTTACCGGAAACACCGCACTCTCGGCTACCGACTCATGCGAGCCGATGACTTGCTCGACTTCGAAAGCCGAGACGTTTTCCCCGCGCCGCCGGATGCTGTCTTTCTTGCGGTCGGCAAAATACAGATAACCGTCCTCATCGAAGTAACCGCGATCGCCGGTATGGAACCAAAGGTTCTGGTTGGACTTCAAGGTAGCTTCCGGCATCTTGTAATAGCCGGTGGTCGCACGCCAGGGGTCCTCTTGACGTAAGACGATCTCGCCGACCTGCCGCGGCGGCAGCGGGAAATCATGATCGTCGACCACGCGAATCGATACGCCGCGCCGCGCACGGCCCATCGCGCCCAGCTTCTCGCGTGGATCGTTCAAGGTAAAGGCGGTGGCCATGCCGAAATCCGACAAGCCGTAGTTGCTCATGGCGTGCAGACCGAAACGCTGTTCGAACTTTTGCGCGTAACGCGGCGTCGGCGACATGCTGACCAGGCGCAATGAATTATCGGCATCGTTTTCCTGCGGCGGCTGGCTCCACAGGAAATTGGACATCGAGCCAAGCAGATTCGTGATGGTCGCGCCACTGGCACGCACGTCATCCCAATAACGCGACACCGAGAAGCGCCGGCTCATCGCGACTGAACCGCCGCACAGCAAGGCTGCGCCTACGGCGGCCAGCAGCGCGTTATTGTGAAACAGCGGCAAACAAGTATAAAAAACGTCGTCTTCACGATAGCCGTGCGCTTCGATCGAGCCGGTGCCGTAAGTCAAGGCCGCCGCATGCGAAACCATGCACCCCTTGGATGGGCCGGTGGTGCCCGACGTATAGGCAAACAGCAGCAGGTCCCAGCAGTTCACCTCGGCGCTCAAGGCTGTTTCCGACGCCGCGTCCACCAGGGTCTGGAAGTCCGCAACCTGTCGTGCGGCGCCGAAACGCAACGCGCGCGTGCCCGCTTCCTCGCCCAGCACGATCACGTGCTTAAGTAGCGGCGCCTGATCCGCTACTTCGGCCAGCCGTTCGGCCAGCGCAGCGTCGACGATGGCTATTTCGGCATCCGACTGCAGCAGGAAATACTTGAGCAGATCGCCGCGCGCCGCGGTGTTGATCGGCACCGACACCGCGCCGAGCTTGCCGATCGCGAAAAAAGTACTGAGGTGCTCGATCGAGTTGCCCATGAAAACGACGATATGCGTGCCGTGCGTGGCACCGCGCGCGCTCAGTGCATTGGCAACACGGTTCGACAGTTGGTCAATGCCTGTGTAGCTGAGGCTGCGCTGCGTTTCCATCTCGGTAATGAAGGTCTTTTCCCCAAGTCGAGCGACTTGCCGCGCCAACACTTTGGGAATGGTCAGATCGACCACTTCGTAGGGTTCGCTATCCATGGATTTACTGTCTCCCGATCGCATGATTGCTCTGCGCTCATTTAGATATCTGATGCCGCTGGCCTACTGGCGCGTGCGGCGCGAGCAGGCATTTTCAATGCCTGCCGATCATGCGGCAATGCGATCTCGCCGATAGCGTTTATACGCTGTGGCGATATCTTAAAAACCGTCGCGGCTGACTTATCAAGGGCAGCAACGCGCATATAATAAATGGTCGGACATTTACCGCGCTATTTTTTTGAGATAGCAGGACCTCCTTCCACGACTGCCTGGAACTATGCAATTCCTGAAGAATCGAGAAATCGCCATCATCGGCTGCGCGCAGACTAAATTGGTGCGACGCAGCGGACGCTCGGCCTTGTCGCTGGCGGGAGAGGCACTGCAAGCGGTATTAAGCGCCACCGGCATCGAGCGCGAGCGCATCGATGGCTTCGCCACCACACTGGCGATGTCCGAAGCCGGCAATCCCTTCTATAGCAACCTGCTCGCCGAAGGCCTGGGACTATCGGTGTCCTGGTGCCAGGCGACTGATATCGGCGGCGCATCTGCAGCCGGGAATATCGCACGCGCCGCGGCGGCGATTCATGCAGGCATGTGCGAGATGGTGTTGTGCCTGGCGAGCGACGCGGTGTCGACACAAGACCGGTCGGTACAAAGCGGGCATCGCACTGAATTTTGCGATCCGATCGGCTACGCGGGTCCGTTGACGGCTTTCGGCCTGTTGAGTGACGTCTATGACCAGCGCTACGGCTTGCCGCATGCGGCGCTGGCCAAGCTGGCGGTAACGCAGCGCAATGGCGCCTTGCTGAACGACGACGCGTGCGAGATTTTGCGCAAGCCGCTGACCACCGACGACTATCTCAATTCACGGCTGGTTTCCGACCCGCTGCGCATACTCGATTGCGTGATGCGCTGCGACGGCGCGAGCGCCACGCTGGTGACGTCGACGCGGCTTGCGCGCGAACTTGGCATTGATGCGCTAGTGCATCCGATTGCCTACCGCGAACGCATCAACTACGACGCGAGTCAGAAAATCGACGACGTGCTGGCCACCGGCTTCCGCGATGTGGCACCCCGCGCCTTGCAGGATGCTGGCATGCGGCCCGCGGATATTCGCATGTTCCATCCGTATGACGACTTTTTGATCGCGCTGATCCTGCAACTGGAGCAGATCGGCTTCTGCGCCGACGGCCAGGGCGGCGCCTATGTGATGGAACACGATTTGAGCCACACCGGAAACTTGCCACTCAATACCGGCGGCGGTCAGATATCGGCCGGCCAGCCTGGTCTGGCGGGCGGCGGTGTGAACCTGACCGAAGCGCTGACCCAGCTATTCGGCCGGGCGGGTGCACGGCAAGTACCGAATGCTGTGAATGCTATGCTCACGGGCATCGGCGTTATCCAATACGCGCGCAACTGGGGCACCAGCAGCGTGATGATTCTGGAACGCGCGCAGTGACCCCCTCGGCAAAACTCTCCGCGCCCCGCGCACAACTCGTGGCCTCTTCCGTCATGCAAACCACTGCTCCGCCCGACCTTAGCGCGCCTTTTTGGGATGGCGTGGCGCGCCGCCAGTTGCTGCTGCAATACGACCGCACCAGCGGCCAGGCGCAGTTCTATCCGCGACCCGTCAGCCTGCAAGGCAATGGCGACGTCGAATGGCGCCCGAGCAGCGGCTTCGGTACCTTGCTCGCCGTAACGCTCAATCGCGTGGCGCCGCCGGCCTTCGGCGAAACGGCACCCTTTTTGATTGGTCTGATACGTCTCGACGAAGGTCCGCGCATGCTCGCGCGGCTCGACGGCAGCGCTGCATCGCTGCGAGCGGGCACGCGCGTCGAGATCTGCTGGCACGATGCCGCGCCGCCGCAGGCACCCTTCCGCTTCAAGGCGTATACGCCTGGCACCGGCTAATCGTGGCGGCTTGAATGCCACGCCTGGCCACCCCTGACTTCGACGTCGGCAGCTCAACGCCGACCGAGGCTGCAGCACCCCTCAGCACCCCGTAATCCGTGCATCTCAAATTCAACGCTGAACCTGAAACAGGAGACTTTCATGCTTTACGAGCTTCGCATCTACCATTGCGTGTCCGGCGCACTGCCTGCCGTACTGAATCGTTTCGAAAAGCACACCCTGGGCTTTTTCGAGAAGCACGGCATTCGTCAGGCGGGCTTCTGGACGGTGGCAATCGGCGACTCGAACCAGGATTTGTATTACATGCTTCAATGGGAATCGCTGGCCGAGCGCGATACCAAATGGGGTGCCTTCCGCGCCGACGCCGACTGGCATAAAGTGGTGGCCGAAACCGAAAAGAACGGTGCCATCGTCGCGTCGATCAGCAATCAGATCCTGCAATCGACGCCTTTTTCGTCCGTGAAATAACCGCAGTTTGAACCGATCTCGATGAGCAGTCCGACCCCTGAAATCCGCATCAGCACCTTGCTTCCTTATGTCGTCGCGGCGACATTTTTCATGGAGTATCTCGACACCACGGTGATCGCCACCGCGCTGCCGCAGATGGCACACTCCTTCGGGGTCGGACCCAACGAACTGAGCCTCGGCATGACTGCCTATATGCTGGCATTGGCGGTCTTCATTCCGGTGAGCGGCTGGGTTGCGGATCGTTTCGGCTCACGCACGGTGTTCGGCGGCGCCATCGTGGTTTTTACGCTTTCTTCAGTGCTGTGCGGGCTGTGCAACGGCGTGGCTGAATTTACCGCGGCGCGCGTGCTGCAAGGACTGGGCGGCGCGATGATGGTGCCGGTCGGCCGCTTGATCGTCGTGCGCAGTACCGAGAAGAGCCGCTTGATGCAGGCTATCTCCACTATCACCTGGCCGGCCATCGCCGCACCCGTGATCGGCCCGCCGATCGGCGGTTTCATCACCACCTTCGCGTCGTGGCGCTGGATCTTCTTCTTGAACCTGCCGTTCGGCATCGCGGCGCTCATCGCGGTGATCTGGCTGGTGCGCAACGAACGCGGCGCCGAGCCTAAGCCGCTCGACGTAGTCGGCTTCGTACTCAGCGGCTTGGCTCTTACCTCGGTCCTGTACGGCACTGAACTGGCAAGCCAGACGGGTGGCAGCGTTCCGTTGGCGTTGGCCTTCATCGCCGTAGGCATCGTGCTGGGCGTGGTCGCGTTCCGCCATGCGCGCGCGCATCCGCATCCGCTGCTCGACTATTCGACTTTCAAGATACCGACCTTTTCGACGGTCATCATCACCGGCTCGCTGTCGCGCATCGGCATCGGCGCAGTGCCTTACCTGATGCCCTTGCTGTTTCAGATCGGCTTCGGCTTGTCGGCTTACAACTCCGGCTTGCTGCTGATCGCCAGCGCCATCGGCAATCTGGGCATGAAGGCGCTTACCACGACGATCCTGCGGCGCTGGGGTTTCAAGATGGTGGCGGTGGTCGACATGACGCTGGGCGGCCTGTTCGTGATCGGCTGCGGCTTGCTGACCCCCGCTACACCGCTGGCGGCAACCCTGGTCGTGATCTTCTGTTACGGCGTGACGCGCTCGATGCAATTTTCCCTGCTGGCGATGCTCACCTATGCCGATGTGCCGCCCACCCAGACGAACGCCGCGAGCACGCTGTCCAGTGCCGTCACGCAAATGACCATTGGCATGGGCATCGCTTTCGGCGCCGTGTCGTTGCGACTGGCAGCCGCCCTGCATCGTGAACCGCTGGCCGCTGGCAGCCCGCACTTCACGTTGGGCGACTTTCGGCTGGCCTTTCTGTTCGCCGGCGTGTTGACGCTGGCGTCGGTGTTCGGCTACCTGCGCATGGCGCACGACGCCGGCGCGAAAATTGGCGGCGGCATGCGCAAGAGCGGCTCGCTCAGTTCCAAAGCCTGACCGCGAACTCGAACGCCGCGGGCGCCAGCACATCGCTTTTCTGCCAGACCACCTGGTCGGCCGTGACCGACAGATTCCAGGTTTCCTGAGCAATCGGCGCGCGCTTGGCAAATGCCGAGGGCGCCATCAGCGCGATGCACGCGCCGCTATCCGGATCACGCACCGATTGATAGACGATGGCCTCGACCGCGGCGAGCCGCGCTTGCGCTGCGAAATGTTGGCAGTATCGATAATCAGCAGGGTCGGTAAAACACCGGCGATCGAGGACGAATGGCGGCTTGCGCAAGTCGACCGCGCGCGTGGCGATCGACACCTGAAACAAGGTCTGCGGCAGCATTTCAAGCGCTCCGAGGCTTGGCGACGCGCACAGGAAGCGCCAGCGCCAATAGCCCAGTTCGGCGCACGCGGTGCGGCGCTCAGGCGCGACGTAGCAAACGCCGGCTTCGTAAGGGCGGCGGAAACGCGAGCCGTATTTGGAGGTGGGGTAGCGGAACGGCGTGAACAACAGCCAGTGCAGGTCGCGCGCCGCTAGCGGAATCGGCGGCTTGGAGGTTTCGAGCAGCGCTTCGAGTTGCGCCTGTTCGGCCAGGGTATCGACCAGCGCCATGGTGGAAGAACGGTGTTGCGCTTCGACGGCGCGCCAGGCGTCGCCGGTAAAACGACGTGCCTCAGAGGCGACCTCGGTAGAGGTCCAGGTATTCGACGACACTGACAAGTCCTTGCACACTGCGGATGAGATCGATCGGGCGGCTGTTGAGAGCCAGGTTTTCGCCGTTCAACCAGGTTTGCGCGTTCGCGGCGGAGCCGACGATGGCGTCGAGCGAGCGGAACATTCGCACGAACAACAACGCCATCTGCCACTCCTTGCCGCGCGCCGCCTCGATCTGGTATTTACCCGCCACCAGGCGCGACACCGTCGGCGCGCTGACCCCTAGCACTTCGGCCAGCGTCGACTGGTTGATCTTCAAGGCGCTCGCCGCGCGCACGACGGCTTTGGACAATGTGGCGGCGGCGACCGGCTGTGCTTCGAGGTGTTGCGTACCCATGGCGATTTCTCCGTTCTAAAGAAATATTAGCACAATAATAGTTCCTCAGAACAAACGAAGATCGACGCTTCGCAGCGCCGCTGCGCGTGACCCCGATACGTGTCGCGCAGCCGGTGTAAAGTTGCTGTCCTCATCAAGCGCCCGCGCGGTTGCTCGACGCGCCGGCGTATGCAGCGGCGCCGCCCGCGCGTCCGGCCATCACTGCTAACGGAGATGTACATCATGGAATACCGACAATTGGGCGCAAGCGGCATCAAGGTATCGCCGCTTTGCCTGGGCACGATGATGTTCGGCGGCCCTACCGACGAAGCCACCTCGCGCCGTATCGTCGATCGCGCCTTCGAGCAGGGCGTCAACTTTATCGATACCGCCGACGTCTATACCGAAGGTGAATCGGAACGCATCGTGGGCCGCCTGATCGCCGAGCGCCGCGACCAGTGGATCCTGGCCACCAAATTCGGCAATGCGCGCGGCCAGGGTCCGAATCAGCAAGGCGCCTCGCGCAACTATGCGGTGCACGCAGTCGATGCGAGCCTGCAGCGGCTGGGCAGCGACTATATCGACCTGCTCTATATTCATAAGGAAGACCACACCACCCCCATTGCCGAAACCGTCCGGGCCATGGGTGAACTGATTCGCGCCGGCAAGATTCGCCACTATGGACTGTCGAATCATCGCGCCTGGCGCATCGCCGAATTCGCACGCACCGCCGACGCGCTCGGTGTCGATCGTCCGATCGCCAGCCAGCCGCTTTACAACATCTTCAATCGCCAGGTGGAAGCCGAACAACTGACGGCCGCCGAATATTTCGGCCTCGGCGTGGTGCCCTACAGCCCGCTGGCGCGCGGCATTCTCACTGGCAAGTACCAGCCGGGCGCGGCACCGGGCGCCGACACGCGTGCCGGTCGCAACGATCGCCGCATCCAGCAGACCGAATGGCGCGAAGAGTCGTTGAAGCTAGCTCAGGCAGTGGTCGAGCATGCGGAAAAACGCGGTTTGACGGCGGGCCAATTTGCGCTGGCCTGGGTCCTGAACAGCCGCTACGTCACGTCGACCATCGCGGGCCCGCGCACCGAGGCGCAATGGGAAGACTACTTGCCGGCGCTCGACTACCGCCTCGATGCAGAAGACGAAGCGCTGGTGGACAAGCTGGTGCCGACCGGCCATCCGTCGACGCCGGGTTTCAACGATCCCGGACATCCGTTCTTCGGACGCATTCCGCGACACGGCGGCTGAACCTCTGCACTACATCTGTTTGAACTGAGCGGCAAAACCGCGACTTACCGGCAACACCTCACTGCGTCCTTTCAAATGGACGCTGAGGCGCCCGAGCAAGTCGCGCTCCAGTCGATCGATGGCGGCCACCGCGACGATCGCGCCGCGGTGAATCTGCATGAAGCGTCTGGCGTCGAGCCGCGCGAGCAAGTCTTTCAGCGGTGTACGAATCAGATGCCTGCCGTGGGCCGTTACCACTTCGGTGTATTTATCGGAGGCCTGGAAATACAGAACCTCGTCGATCGACACCAGGCGCGTGGTCTGCGCCAAGCCCACTGTCAGCCATTGCAGCGGCGCTTCGGTCGGCGGGTCGCGGGCGATGATCGCACCGACGGCGGTCACGTCCGATAGCGCCCGAGCCGGCTCCTGCAGCCGCGAAATGCAACGTGCCAGCCGCGCATCGTCGACTGGTTTGAGCAGGTAGTCGAGCGCCGCCGCATCGAATGCCGACAGCGCGTATTCGTCGTAGGCCGTGACAAATATCACGCGCGTATCGCGCGCGGCGCGTGCCACCTGCAAGCCGTCCAGACCCGGCATGCGAATATCGAGAAAAGCGAAGTCGGGGCGGCGCGCATTGATCTGCGTCAGCGCCGCGATGCCGTTGGGCGCCACGGCCAGCACTTGCAGCGCCGGCCATAAGCGTTCCAGCCGGAACTTGAGTTCATCTGCCAGGTTAGGTTCGTCGTCGGCGATCAGGGCTGTGGGCATGGCTTGCAAAGTCCGTTGATCAATCGATCGGCTGCGGCAGCGGCAGCGGCAGGAGCAATTCGGCCGTGACACCGCCCTGCTGGTTGGCACACACTTCCAAGGTTGCTGCGTCCCCATACAGGCTTGTCAGCCGGGCGCGCACATTGGCCAGACCGACGCCGTGATGCAGCGCGCTCGCGGCGCCGTCGACGTTATGCGGCGGCGTCAAGCCAACGCCGCTATCCTCCACGCGCAGACTCAGGCGCGTGCGCTCGGCGCGCGCGACGACGCGTATCGTACCGCCGTCGATCGACGGCTCGATGCCGTGCAGCAGCGCATTCTCGACGAGCGGCTGCAATAGCAGTGGCGGCAGCGCCACGCTATGCAAGCCGGCGGGCACCTCTATCTCGAAATCCAGACGCGGCCCGAGGCGCAGCACGGCGATCGACAACAAGGCCTGCACCAGTTCGATTTCCTGCTGCAAGCTCGACACCGCCTGGCGCGTGCGGCCCAGGCTCGCGCGCAGATAGCGATTCAAGCTGTCGAGCATCGCTTCGGCGGCGTCCGGCCGACGTTTGATCAGGCTTTGCACGTTGGCCAGCGTATTGAAAAGAAAGTGCGGTTCGATCTGTGCCTGTAACAAGGCCAGTCGCGCCGCGGTCTCGGCCTGCAGCAGTTCGGCGGCGCGGCGCCGCGCGGTTTCGAGATCCTTGCGATAGCGCATCGATCGATACGCCGTCCCAAAAAGATAGACGGTGAG
>JBPBQZ010000059.1:0-49848 GCA_050955105.1 Janthinobacterium lividum
TCGTCGAAAATCTGGAATTTGCGCATCTTTTCCCACAACACCTTGCGGCTGATGCCCAGATACTGCGCCGTATCCTGACGGCGCCAGGCATTCGCATCCAGTGCATTGATAATCTTGCTGCGCTCCGCCAGATCCCACTTACTACGGTCCACTGTATCGGCCGCCACCTCTTCGCGCACCACCGGCCGCACCTGCCGCGAGCGCGTGAGAATTCGCTGAATACGGCTTGCGTCCCAGGCGCCGATTTGCCGTGCCGTCACGCCAATGCGTTCCGCCAGATTGCGCAACTCGCGGACATTACCCGGGAACCAGGTATCCGCCACCGCATCCGTCAGCCAATACGGCACATCCGGCAACTTCGCCAACTTCTCCGCTCCCACCACATGCGCCAGAAAAGCCTTGAACATCGCAATCTTGTCGACCGCGCCGCGCTCCTCCAAATTTGGGATATGCAGCTCGATCACCGCCAGCCGGTAATACAGATCCGCGCGGAAAAGATCCGCCTTCACCAAATCCGGCAGACTTTTATTCGTCGCCGCCACCAGCCGAAAATCGAGATGCACCGGCGTGCCTGACCCCAGGCGCGTCACCGCGCTGTCTTGCAACACGCGCAGCAGCTTCACCTGTTGATAGATCGGCAAGTCACCGATTTCATCGAGAAACAGCGTGCCGCCATCCGCTTGTTCGAAATAGCCTTTATGCGCGACCACCGCACCGGTGAAGGACCCTTTCGCGTGGCCGAAGAAAAGAGATTCGAACAGGCCATCCGGAATCGCCCCGCAATTCACCGCGATGAACGGGCCTTTGCCATAGCGGCTATGGCGCTCGTGCAACATCAGCGCAATGCGTTCCTTACCTACGCCGGTTTCACCGTGGATCAACACATTGGTTTCGCAATCCGCGAAAGTAACTGCCTCATTGATCAAGGCTTGCATACATTCGGAATTAGCGATCAACGCCGACGACTCTTCCGTCTTCTCGCCATGCGCACGCATTTGCAGCGCGAGCTTGGTAATCATCCCGCGCAGTTCGGCACAGGTGAAATCGAGCGGGAGGATATGCGCGTATTCGGCCGGGTAGGTCGATGTGCTACGGCCGCGCGCGGTTGCGCCGACCCACACCACCGGCATGCCGTGCGCCGCTTCCCACTCGCGCGCGGAGTTGGGGCTGTCGATGACGGTGACGCTGATGATGGCGATGCTGGGTCGCGACTCGAGGCGCTCGCGTGACAAAGCCGTGCCGTCGGCACGGATTACCTCGATGTCGAAGCTGGCCATGCAACGAGCGACACGATCGACTACGTCTGCACTGCCTTCCCAGACGTAGATGTCGAATTCTTCTAGGGTTGGGCGGGTCATTTAATGCCACAGCCTACTGGTTTCATGCCGATCACTACTGGACGAGAGCCAGGTTACGGCAGTCGATGGAAATGAGATTTACGGTGCTGGTACCGATGCCTATGCCTAATGCTTGAAGAACAGGATCCAATAGACCTCCTGCCAGGCCGAGCACCGGTCCGAGCGACGTTGTTAAGCCGCTCAGTAGCGAGTTCACCACATTGCCTAGCAGAGTGCCTAGCAGTCCCAGGTTCGCGTTCAGATTTATCCCGTTAGACACGGCATTAGGCAGCGCAGTAGCCAGCGACGTATTAATAGTCTGTGACGCGCCTACCGACATCGGTCCGATATTGACGGCGTTACTGGTCAAGGATGCGTTGATGCCAATTCCAAGCACGTTTCCGAGAAGGGGAAGATTCAGAACCGGGGCGTCATTGGCGGCTCGGTTTGCCGAGTTACTCATATCTGGACAACTGAATGGCGTCGTACTATCGCCCACGCCATTGGCCAAACACACTTGGCCGACACCAGTGGTCACAGCAAAATTAGCCTGTTTCGGAGCGGCACACGAAAGCGAGTTCAACACCGCCTTTCCAGGTGCAACGTCGACATATACTGGCAGTTCGACCAAGTTGTAACTACCAAGCGTTACACCCGTTATGCCCAGATATAAGCGAACTTGGGCGGAAATCGCTGTCGTGCCCGGACCGCCGATTGCGATAACGGGCGGCTGGATCAGCGACGCTTTCAGGTTAACGGCGGCGGCAGAAAAATCCGTTACGCCTACATTTATACCGGTCCCAAGCGTGACGAAGGACTGCTTAGTCGCAACGCTCAGAGCCGCCACGCTGATTAGGTTTTCCACGCTAAGCGAGGCGTTCAGGACAGCTTGATTGTCTGTCGTAACTACATTCAATATGTTGCCTAGCTTTATGCCAATTCCCGCCAGAGAGCCTACCGTGAGCGCAGCCAGATCTGACGACAACACGTTGGCACTTAGCTGGGCGGTGCCCGAAGCGTTTAAAGCATTCACTGCGGCCGTAACGATGGTTCCCAGCGACACATTGCTCGCCAACAATTGGTTGACCGTGCCGGCGCTGATGCCTAGCGAGGCAAGTGCTTGTTTAAATTGAAGAACCGTTATTTGCCCCGTCAACAAGCCTTGGTTGCCCGATTGCAGACAAATGTTTGAGCCTAACCAACCTTTTAGAATAGGAGACAGAAAAGCGCTCTGGTTCGTGCAGACCTGAATGATGTTGGTGCCAATTGAGAACGCGGCGACGGGCGTACGTGCAGCAATTGCAGTTGCTGCCATGGGGTTTGCGAGAGTAATGAACGGCAGCGCCGACGACCTGTTAACGTCCACCTTCAACGCGTTCGGCGGTGTTTTATTCGGCGTGAACGCTGGCGTATTAGCGGTAGACCAAGTGCCGCATGTCGTCGTAACGCCGCTAGCCAAAACCCCGTTACTCGTCGCCACCGACGCGGCGATCGACTTCGCATCAGAGCATTCGTCCAGCACGGAGTTGACTGTAAAATTTTGTGCTCCGGATAATGCTGCCAAGTCGGCCGCAGCGCGCGTTTCGCGATGCAAGGTGAACCAATAGCCAACGGAGGTTGCCCCAAGCAGGAGCATCACCAATACAACGAATACCAGCGTTGAGAACGTTATAGAGCCGCGGGCGCTATTTCGCCGCAACGATGCATCTATGTATCCACGATTTTGTACGACACGATTTGGACATTTTGCGGACATGATCAGGATCCCGTGATCAAGGCACAGGCAGACCCATTACATTGGACCGTCGCCGAGCTCCGCAACAGCGTCGGCAAAACAAGCGTAGTACCTGGCAGCACCGGAATAATCGGATGCGCACTCAAATCGTAGACCAGGTCCATCGACAGACACTTTATTGCGCTCGAGTAAGCGCAGGCACTTAAAACTGGCGCTGTACAAGTTCCTCCAGATGGCGCTGCACCGGTCGCGCAACATAGTGTGTTGGCGCCAATCCAGGAAGCGGCATTTTTAGCGGCAGTGCAAGCTGTGGTCACCGTAGCAGTGTTGGTCGTGACGGCGCTGTCATATGCGAGCGCCGCTCGCGCCCCCTCTTCCGCTGCCATTGTCAGCGTCTGCTGCGCAACAAAAATGAGGCTGTAACTGACAATGCCGTAAAAAATTACGAATAAAAGTGGAAATACAATGGCGAATTCCACCGCAGCGAGGCCTCGCTGACGAGCACGGACGCGACCATCACGCGGCGTTCTGCCATTGCGCGCCATCAAAGCTGGAGCGTTATTCATGGATGTTCCCTCGCCATTGCTTCACGTACTGATTAAGAGCCAGAGCCAGAGCCAGAGCCAGACGACTGATCATGGATCTTCTCCTGAAAGTATTCAGGTATCGGATGTGAAAAACTATCAAGGTAGCGTTTGTACGCAGCACTAGCCGTCGCCCCCAGCATGGGCAGCCGTGGCGCCGCGACGCTACCGTCTGCTTGAGCGGTAAGCAACAACGTGGTGACGTCGCCAACCTGACGCTCGTTTAATGCACTCGGTTGCGGTGCGATGCTCTGGCGATCGGCGACAGGTATCGGCGCGCTTGGAGGCGATGGCAAGGCTGCAGCTACAGACGAAGTCGGCATCTTTGCACTTGCGCGCGCCGCAGAAGGCGACTGACCATCCATCACCTGTCCTGTCAGTGGCTGCTGCGCCTGCGCAAGTGCCGGTGAGGCGGTCAGAGCGATGGTCATCGCGATGACAATCCCGACGGAGCCGCTTGGCATCGAAGAAGCGCGCATCTCGGCGAGCTGCAAGTGACGCCGAGATTTAGTTGATGACCAGTTCATTGCTGTTTCTCCGTCCCGACCTGATTGTCGGACTTGTATCGCACATAATGCTTAGGTGACTTCGGTACGTCGAACCACGATTAATCTGGTCAATTGGAACGTCCGAAACGGTCCAACATGGATTGCATGGAAAATGCGCTAGGCCCCGGATTTTGATCTCTAACCTTCATTGGCTGGGTCGCAGTCACCGGGGCGTCAGGAATCCGTTGCACGGAAGCCGAGGCCATCGGCACTCCCGCCGGCGACGAATTCCGCGCGGCGCTGGCGGCAGTCGCCGCCGGTGCGCCCTGCGGCGGGGTGCGCAGTGCAGCCTTCGGCATGCTAGCAACCGTTCGCCTGGCCGAACTGGCTTGCATCTGCACCGCCATCGCCCGCACGGTATCGCGCATGGGCAATGGGAAAAGTGCTTTGTCCATCACAGCGGTAGCAGCCGCGTCATCACCACTTGCCATCAAATAGAGCGCGAGATTTCCGACAATCCTTTGATCGTTGGGCGCCAATTCGGCTGCCTGCGCAAGCGGCACCCTCGCGTTACTCAGGTCGCCGCTTTTCATGTACGCGAAGCCGAGGTCACTAACGAATGACGCGTTTGTCGGATCCCGTTCCACGGCATTTTGCAGAGCCGCGACAGCGCTGGGCCAACTGTTTCGTTGTGCGTCGACCAACCCGATGCCATGCCATGCCGGCGCCGCAACCTTCGTATCAATCAGGGTTTCGTAGACTGCCCGAGCTTGGTCTGGCTGCTCTGTCTTCGCCAGAGCATCGCCTCGCAACAATCGAACATCCGGCGCGGTTCCGAATTTCTTCTCAAATTCGTCGATGTGCGCCAACGATGCGAAATAGAGTCCCTGCCGCTGCATCTTTTCAATTAGCGAAAGATAAAATTCCCGGCTATCGGGAGCCACCGTCGCGTCGGCGACTTGCTGCCGCAACTCAGCGTCGTTGCGGTCGCCAAGCGAGGCGCCATAACCGTTCTTTTGACTCGCGCAACCTAACAGCCCGCACGCGATGGCCGTCAGCGCAAGACCTACCTTCGAAACGGCATTCATCGATGCCCTCCCATTTGTGAGAACGCATGGATGATCGCCAGAAAGCCGGCGCCTCCAGTGATAGTCATAAGAGCCGGCAGCAAGGTCACCACCATCACACCCGTCATTTTTACGGTCAGTTTTCCGATACGCGTTTTGAGCTCGAGCTTCCGACGTTCGCGAATCCGGTCACTAAATTGCCCCAATGGTTCCTGCACCGCCCCACCATAACGGTCGACCTGAACGATCAAACGGACGATGGAACTCATGTCTTCGTTGTCGAATACCGTCGCAAGGCGCTGTAGAGAGAGTTCCCGTGTCCGGCCGCTCGCGTACTGATTTGACGCAAGTTCCAGCTCCTGACCAAAAACTGGCAGAACATTTTTGAATTCGTGTTCGATCAGATGCAGGCTCTGGTCGACGCTCAGCCCAACGCCCTGAAGCAACCGCAGTAGATCGATAAAAAGGGGCAGCTCGTCGTCTGCCTTGGTGCGTCGACGCGCGGCATAACGAGACATGAATAGTTTCGGCACCATATAGCCGACCGCGAAACCGCCGAAGATAACGAAAGCAGTTCTCAGGGGACTACCGCCGTGCAAAATCAACAACGCGATAATCGGCAAGGCAATGCCGAGAGCGAAGCGCGCGACAAAAAACAGCGCCTGCCCTCTTGCGTCGTTGACACCGCAAGTGTCAAGCAAACTGCGGTCGTCGTCGGCTACCAGCTGTCGTCCGATCGTCGACCCAACCCCGCGCTCACCAATTTCAGCCAGACGATCCAATAAGCGCTGACGCAACGGCCGATCGTCCTCGACGGTACCGACGACTATGTTTTGATCGGACGGCATTAGCGATGCGGCCCGCGCTTCGAGCCTGGTTTCCAGGTTGCGTGCATGTTGTCCAAGCAATCGCCCGCGGATTAGCAGACTGCCGCCGACCAACAACATTGCCGCGGCAAGTAGACATATCGCCAGCATTCCTAAAATCTGCGAATTCATGATCCCCCCCCGGGCTTTGCCCCGAATGGCATGCCAGATGTGCGGTTCAGACCGATTTTGCCAAGCGATAAAGTAGCCATGACCCAAACAGCTGCAGACCCACCGCGCCGAACAACATCTTCTTGCCCAATGGGTCGTGCCACATTCCCATGAACATTTCATTATTGAAAATGATGATGAACAATGCGATGCCGACGGGAAGTAGCGCCAAAATCCAGGCCGATAACCGGGTTTCGGCTGATAGAGCAATTAGTTCTTCTCGCGCCTGTTGAATATCCCGCATAAAGGCCGCCATGCGCTCTAATACGAGATCGATACGTCCACCAAAACGTGCGGATACGCCGACGACGGCAGCTATCAGAAACAATTCGTCGACACGGTACACGCGCCCCACTTGGCGCAGCGCGACATCCAGTTCCACGCCAGCTTGGGTCAACTGCGCGGCACGTCGCATGATTCCGCCCAATGGCATTTCGAGCACAGGCACAACCTGCTGAAACGCCGAAGGCAAGCTCGCGCCTATCGTAACCATGCGCACCATCGTGTCTAGAAATCCAGGGAGCTGTCGGACGATCGCCATCGCGCGGCGCTCGGCTTTCCACCAAAGTCGGAACCACGTAAGTAATATAAAAAGCAGGAGTGCGGCAGCAGCAGACAGCAGGCCGCCGAAAATTAAAGCTGCCAAAACAATCACGGCACCGAGAAGTGCAGCGGAAGTAAGGAAGCGTCGGTCCGAGCTGACGCCAGCACGCAGCAAGAGACTGCTGAGCGCTGGCACCCGGATAAAGCTCGCGTCGCGCCTTTGAGTCGGTCCCTCATCTTCGCCCAACGCGGCGGAGCTAACACTGTATCGCTCGAGTTGGGCGTCAACGAAGCGCGAAGTGGCGATACGCCGTGATCGTGCCGCGGACTGCGCAAATAACAGGATCGCGCCAGCGAAGAGCAGCACCGCAACGCTCGCAAATCCAAGGCTCGCCGCGCTCATGGGCGCCTCCCGAACCATCCCCCACGCGAACCAGAACCGTCGGCAGCCGGGCCTGCTGGCGCATTGCCCGGAGAGACCGGTGCGACAGATGGCCCGACCGCCTTCTTCGAAGCACCAAGAAATCCTGGTACAGCGCCAGAACCCGAGCGCAATTGATCACGGAAGCGCAACAATTTAGGCGAATGAGGATTGATACCCAACGATACCCAACGATCACCGTCCTCGCCATTCGGTCCGGGAACCGATTCGTGGCGATACAGCTCTTGCGTAGTGATCATGTTGTCACCGATACCTGTCACCTCGGTGATCGACAAGATCCGTCGCTTGCCATTAGACAGTCGGCCGATTTGAACAATGAAATCGAGAGCGCTGGCAATTTGCCGGCGCAGGCTGTTTTCGCTGCCGTTGAAGCCCGCGAAACCCGCCAACATTTCGAGACGGTATAAACATTCACGCGGATTGTTAGCGTGTACTGTCGCCATCGATCCATCGTGCCCGGTATTCATTGCCTGCAACATTTCTAATACTTCGGCACCCCGTACTTCGCCGACCACGATACGGTCGGGCCGCATCCGCAAACTATTGCGTACGAGGTCGCGAATCGCTACCGCACCCGTGCCTTCAAAGCTGCCCTGACGACTCTCAAGGCGCACCACGTGAGGATGATTCAACGAAAGCTCAGCAGTATCCTCGACCGTAATCATTCGTTCACTCTCGTGCACGAAGTTGGCCAAGGCGTTGAGCAAAGATGTTTTACCAGAGCTGGTACCGCCAGATATCAAGATATTGCAGCGCGCGGCGACCGCTGCCTGCAAGAGTCGATAAATCTCTTCATCGAAGCTGCCGAGTGCAAGCAGTTCAGCCGGCGTCAACGGATCCTTACGGAACTTCCGAATCGACACCATGGGCCCATCAACCGCTAGCGGCTCAATTACGACGTTTAAACGGCCGCCATCGGGCAGCCGTGCATCGACCATCGGATTACTCTCATCCAGTCGACGACCAAGCGGTGCGAGCACCCGTCGCACAATGCGCAGTAAATGATTATTGTCGGTGAAGCGAAGAATTTCCTTACGCAAGATCCCTTTGCGCGAAACGAAGACGCTGTTGAAGCCGTTGATCAGGATGTCTTCGACGTCTGGATCAGCCAGTAGATCTTCTAACGGACCCAGACCGGCTAACTCCTTGGTTAACGCATCGCTAACGAGCCTCATCTCCGTTTCGTTAATCGGAATGCGGCGCAGACGCACAAATGCATCGACCTCGAGATCGACGAATTGCTGAATCGCCTTGCGCGACCAACGGCCGAACTCGGTACCAAGTTCTTCGATGCGGCCGATCAGATGTTCATGCACCGCGGACTTAATGTCCTGAAATCGCTGCGAATGCGCAAAGGCCTGTGGCCCTTCTTCGGCGAACTCAATCGAATTTGCCATCTCAAATTTCCCTGTCGACTCGGGCACTGAATGTGTCATTCGCTACCGGTCCCGCCCCGGAACGCGGCTGTCCTGCCTAATGGCAGCCCTCTTTCGCAACGTCTATCTCAAATCTTGAATCTTTAGCGCATAGCCAACGCGATCGGCTCATCCACGCCGCATCCACGATGGCAATAACTGTCGAACCGCTGCCGGTACCGCTAACGACGGAACGCTTTGCGTCTCGGCTAATCCTGCTCTTAGAATCGTTCGCAACGACTTCAGGTACGCATCCTGGTCGGCGATTCCGACCAGTAACTGCCCGAGATTTGCGTGGCGCAGTAATGGCAAGGCGCGATCAGGCAACGTGCCGGCCAACTTCACCGAGAATCGTTCCGCAATTTGAAACGCGCTCATGCCATAACGCTCGTCGTAACGGTTGACAATCAGCCGCAAACCGCTCTTCGACACTGACCGATCTTCTAACTCCTTAAGCGATTCTGATAGAGACACGATCGATCCGACGCTCTGATCCGTGACCATCCAAACCTGATTCGCGTTCTTAACAATGTTCGCAATGAAGTCAAAATTCGAGAAGCCGCCCAGGTCAACCACCAGCGTATCGAAGTAACGACGCAGCTCATCGAAGACGGCGAGAGAATCGCTTTGCGATACCATCCGCATTTCACTGAGGTCGGGAGGTAGCGACACGACCGATACGTCGTATGTCGAAGAAGTAAGCGCAGTTCGAACAAAAGTCTCGTCGAAACGAGCCAAATTCCGCACGGCCTCCGCAAAATGGAAATTGCCGGTCGCGTTCATGTAAAGTAGCCCATCTCCGCCGGGCAGGCCTAGGTCCAGTAACGCCACGCGCTGACCAGCATCAATGCCGGCCTTACCTGCTTTTTCCAGCGATTTCACTCTTTCCGCAGTCGGCTCGATAACACTGGGAGACGGCAGCTTAGATCTACGCTGGGCGCTATCAACCGAGGGTATGCCGCGAATCGAAACCGCCAAGTGGGCAGCCAACGTGGTCGCCCCAACACCTATGCGAGCGCCTAGTATCACGATCATTCGACCGCGCGAACGACTTCGCGCTGGGTCAGCCAAGTCCTGCGGAGCAGCCGCTGTTGCAGCTTGTTCGATGACGCGCTCCACGATATCAACCACTTCCTGATCAGACGACGATATATCGATGAACTCACGAACGCCGGCACGCAAGGCGGCCAGGGTTCCCTCGGCGTTACGGCTGGAACCAATGGCAATCACCGGCATTTGAGGCGCGGACCGGGCACACGCCCGCGCGATCGCCGCGGCACGGGTCAAACGCTCTGAACTGGGTGCGGCGACCTCTCCAATCGACACGGCCCCACCTACCGACTCGTCCCGACCTGAAAAATCGATGAACATCAAATCAGGCCGGTTCGATGCCAACACTCGCTCAACCTGGTCGGCATCGCAATACTCGTGCACTGCGATGCCGAATTGATGCACAGCTGAAGCCAGCCAGCGCGCGTGAGCGGTCGACGGTGTGCAGACCACAAACTGACGCAAACGGTCCAAATCAACCAACTCCTTGATGCGAGCAGTCATACGATGTCCTCCGACAGTACCGCCATACGAAGGTACTCCTCGACTCCCGTCACTACTGGTATCTGATAAGACACGTGTTATAGGCGAACGTCTTGATCATCGAATCCTATTCGCTAATGCGAAAATCCGGGCACATCGCTACTCAACATCGGACCCACGACGTAGCTACCCCAAACCGGACCATCCCTAACCTCTCGCGAGTCGCCAGGTAAAGGTAGAGTCACTCCTCGCGCGATCGGTTGCACGATATGCGGGGTAACGATGATCACCAATTCCTTTTCGCTTTGGGTGTAGTTCATATTTTTAAAGAATGCGCCAATGATCGGCAAATCACCGAGCAAAGGAACCTTGCCAACACTGGTTGCCGTACTTCGGCTGACGAGGCCGCCGATGACGAAGCTTTCGCCATCACCCAACTCAACTGTTGTGTCCGCCCGCCGTGTCGTAATCGCTGGGATAGTCGTTCCATTAACAGTTACGGCATTTCCGTAGTCGAGGTCGCTTGCCTCTGGCGCAACTTTGAGCGCGATGCGCGACTGACTTAAAACTGTTGGCGTTACTGTAAGACCCACGCCGAACGATTTATAAGTAATGGTGGTCGTGCCCAATCCACCTGATTCAGGAATCGGCAATTCGCCGCCGGCGAGAAAACTCGCACTCTGACCCGACAGCGCAACCAATGTCGGTTCCGCCAAAACTCTGGCCAGACCGTTACTCTGGAGGACGCTGAGATTGGCGAAGATACCGCCGATGGGGCCAGCCACAAGGTTGAACGCGGATGAGATCGGCGATTGGCTCGCGAACGAAACCGAGTTGCTACCCGCCGTAACGCTGGTCAGACTAGTGGCCCCGAAGACGCCAAATCCAAATCCATTCGCACGATTCGTAAAGAGATTAAACCCGGCCTCTTTCAGCACCGACTTCGTGAATTCCACTACCTTCACGTCAACCTGTACAACGCCGCCAGGTGCCACGTTCGACACATCAACTACGCTCGACGCGGAATCCGCAGCAACCGCTGCAGCGCGAGCGTGAGCCACTAATGACGGAGCGTCGCCGCTGATCACAGCGGTCGACCCGTGCACCGACACATCCAGACCAGAATCGGGCAGCACGCTCGCCGTGAGTTCGCTGCGTACTCTTACGTTATAGCGATGCGGACCGCCCTCCGGATTATTACGCGACCATACCGATAAACTCGTAACACCGGGTTTCTTTCCAACCAACAACGCGCCGCCAGTAATAGGGACGACGTCGGCAACTGACGAATCGCCGATTGCCACCCGGCGCAGCGGACCGTCCGACGATAGTTCGCGCTGCTCCTTGACAGTCAGCGTTATCAGATCAGGTTGAAGGCCGGGTAGCGGAGCCACTTCGGTATTCGTCACGTTCGTGACCATGTCCACATCCGACTGCGGCCTCACCCGGTGTCGGATGTGATTCGCTGTTTGCGGTGAAAACAATACATGCGGCACGACGGGCGACACTGTCGCTTGCGCTCCCGATGCCGCAGCGTCCATAGTGGTCGCCGGCATTGCCACGCTCGGCAACGTCAAGCCCAGGACCAGACACCAGGGTAGCGGTCGAGCTGCCACCGCTCGGCGAAGTGAACTCATACGATCTATTTTCATTGACTTATCAGACTTGGCCCCGCGCTACGCCGCCATATCGGCGCATACATCCCCGTTTGCTACATTTAATACGCTGAACTTTGCCGTTCCGTGCCTCGGATGATCTCAATCGAACTACCTCCGCCCGTGGAAGCGCGACGCACCGTCGGCGTAGCAGTAGTACGTGCTTGCTGGGGCGTGGACAGTCTGCGTGCATCCGCCGCTAAGCCGGACAAATCTACCCCCGAGAAAGCGCGATTGTCAGGCTGCGAGATCGCAGCTACGCGTCCCATATTCAAACCGGGTAAGGCGCGCAACACCGGTGCCGGCGCGGGAAACAATGTCGGATCGGGAACGGAATCATCAGTAGGTTGCCGCAAAGCCAGCGTCAATTTTCCTGCTTGCGCCCCAAGCATCAACGCATTGACATCCTGTACCGGCACCGCGAGTACGGCAGTCCTTGCCTGCGAACGCCCGTTATCTGAAGCGCCAGCGCCGTTCGAAGCAGGCTTAACCTCGGTAGCCCCCAATATTTGATTGCCGTAGGCCAGGACCTTTACGCGGGATAACAATAGGCGCGCTTGGGTGCGACTGACCGCATCCTGTCCCTGAGCTTCACGAAGTGTGAAGAAAACGTCGACGAGATCACCCGGCTGAATGGCATTACCTACACCGATCACCTCGTCTACCGCAACGGCGACACCTCGCTCACCCTTGTTCAATTGAGTGGGGATGCCATTTGCCAAGTTCGAAGGAGTAATCGGCATGCCGGCGTCGATAGTCGTGCGCGGAACCTTTCCGGCTACCTGAGAAACTTCAGAAAAGGCGTCGACTGGAGCCTCTGGCAAGTCCACCAGCTTCAAAGAAGCCGCATTGATTGGCGCATCTGCGACAAGCTGCTTCCCGGCCAACACAATGCGATGCGTAGCCGGCGCGGGGTTGTTCGTTAGGTGCTGCTGAGTGTCGGGAGCGGATGCCTTCTTGCCCACCATAACCGCTATGACACCAAGAACTATCGCCAACAGAACTAATACAGCCGCAATGAATTTGGTCAGCGTAGTCATTTAGATGTCGCGTGTAATTCAAATGGTCTCCATGGGAGACAGACAAAAACCTGGGAAATTCAGGTGGTCAATCAGCGGTACGAACTCTTTATTCAATGGGAGAGCACGTAGATTGTTCCAATCGACAGATAGGCTGCAAAAGGAATGCCTTTTCTCCCGCACCTCCAAATTGCGATCCGCCTCCCGAAGCCGCTACCTTCAAAACGTGTTGCCAATCCCAAAGCGACATATTGCGCGGGCGAAGGAATTCGGAGGAGGACTATAAGGCAAGCGTGCACACCAGCCAGCACGGTGGCGATTAACCATATCGGCAACAACGCACGAAAGCCTAAAACGAATCCAATTACCGCAAAGAATTTGACGTCTCCCGCTCCCATTACTCGAAACAAATAAAAAGGAAGGGACACCCCAAGTCCAATAATCAAGCCGAGCAAAGCGTCGACCCGGGTGACCGCCTGTAAACTATAGCCATGAGACACGAGGACATATGACTGCCCAACTACGAGGATCAACAACAATGGGTTGGGTACACGACGCATGCCAACGTCAGCCAACGCAATGAACGCACAGCAAATAACTACTGCTACGGACCAAGCTATAAACATCGTGTGGTAAGGCGTGGGGCGGCAAGAGAAAATCCTCGCCTGCCGCCCGGTTTCAATTAAATTACGAGCCGGTGAATGTGCAGGACGCCGCAGTCGTAGTTGACGTCAGCCCGGTCAGGCAACTGCCCAGGCCTCTGAAGAAGTTCGTCAAGCTGGTACCGAGGCCTCCGATTGCAGCAATAACCAAAAGCGCCATCAAGCCCGAAATCAACGCATACTCAACAGCCGTCGCACCATCTTCCTGCTTCAAGAACTTAACAACTTCACGGCCCGCGCTTTTGAATTGGATATTCATTTACTTATCCTCGTACTCGGAGATGAACATAACTAGATGGGGGATGCTAATTAAAACGCCGCACCGAAGAGGTCGCGCAGGTGGTTTCGAAACAACCAAAACCGTGATCCAGCCGTCACCGTTAAGGCAGGCTTATCGAGATAGATAGATCGCGTTGATAAGGTTCCTCAATGAGGAAGTTTTGTATTGATTCGCACACACGGAATCTTTATAGACAACTTATCGGGACGTCGCAACAAATAAAAGTAAATTTTTTTGCTAAGATCGTGCCAGCTTTCATGTTGCATAGCACAACCAAAGGTGTACTTTTTTCAAAACGCTCAAACTTACAGAAATTACAACTCGCTTAACCGCTTTATTTTCCGGGAATGATTAGCTTTTATATGTTGTAAAG
Source organism: Janthinobacterium lividum (assembly GCA_050955105.1). Taxonomy (GTDB): domain Bacteria; phylum Pseudomonadota; class Gammaproteobacteria; order Burkholderiales; family Burkholderiaceae; genus JBPBQZ01. The sequence continues at coordinate 14,171 of JBPBQZ010000059.1, forward strand.
AAGTACACGAAATACTATTTTCCTGATGTTGCCAGGCATCAAAAAAAGTCCTATCAAATTGTTGCTAAGACCCGACGGTGTTACGGACTGTTCGGAACGTTACGTTACAGAGGGCCACAAAACGTTCGTTTCAAAGTGATATTTAGCATACGTAAAAACCCTCGGTGACTCCTACCGTTCACGAAACCAAGCATATGGAACAAGGCTTTCCACACCGATTTCGTCCAGTATTCGCCTGGCTTTTTTCAAATGGCATGCCGCTTGCATTAGGCCTCCCCGTGTCATTCGATTACTCGGTGGAGAGAAAACGTGAAACGCATGCAAAAAGAAAGTGCGCTCAAGCAAACGGCCATTGCTACGAGCCTCGCAGTGTTGATTAGCCTTGCAGGCTGCGCCGGCAACGGCGTGGTGACCAGCAAGCTGGGCGGCGGTAACGGCGGTGACGGCACCTCGGGAACTGGTACGTCGGGTACCGGTACCAGCGGCACGACTTCTGGCACTACGTCAGGTACCACCTCGGGTACGACTTCGGGCACCACGTCCGGTACGACTTCAGGTACCACCTCAGGCACGACTTCCGGCACCACCTCAGGCACCACGTCGGGTACAACCTCCGGCACGACCTCGGGCACTAGCGGCAGCAGCGCGCTCAACACCGTGATCCAAGACACCGGCAATGTTGTCAGCGCGGCGGGCAACACGGTCAGCAGCATCGGTTCACAAGTTTCCTCAACCACGATCCCCGGCATTAGCAGCAGCACCACGTCCGCAACAGGCGGCATCGTGAGTTCGGCCGGCGCCGCGGTAACGTCGGTGGGCGACAGCGTCGCCGCCGGCTTGGGCCATCTGGGTACGGGCGACGCGATCAATACGACCGTGGCCGGCAGCGTCAACGGCGTTGTGTCGAACGCGGCCAACGCCGTGACCGACGCAGGCTTGTTGGTCAATAGCTTGGGCACGGGCAACCTTTCTGTGCTCGCTCCGGTTACCACGCCGGTGGGTACGCTAGTTGGATCGCTCGGCACTACGGTGTCGAATGTCGGCAGCCAGTTGAACACGGCATTGACTACCGGTCCGGTTGAGCAGATCACCAGCGAGTTGTCGACGGCGGTTACGCCGATCACGTCGCAAGTAGTAAAAACCACGCAAAACCTCGGCGATGCAACGGGCCTGGGCAATGTCATCAGCAACGTTGCGCTGCAACTGGGCGGCGTGTTGACACAAGCCGGCAACAGCGTCGGCGCCACCAGCGGCAACCCTGTTGCAGCGGGTCTTGATACGACGATTACGCGCCTCGGCAATACCGTGGTGGCCACCGGCGGCTTGTTCTCTTCGGGTTCCTCCGCATCGGGTAACCCGCTGGGCGGCTTGCTCGGCGGCCTGACGGGCGGCACCAGTGGTGGTCTGCTCGGCGGCAGTCTGCTGGGTGGCTTGACAGGCGGCACGAGTACCGGCGGTGTGCTGGGCGGCGGCTTGCTCGGCGGCAGCCTGCTGGGCGGTTTGACGGGTAGCTCGACGGGCGTCGGCGGCTTGCTGTCGCCGGTTACCTCGCTGGTTACCAGCCTCACGGGTTCCTTGGGTGGTGCCACGGGTGGCACGGGCTTGCTGGCGCCGGTCACAGGTATTGTCTCCAGCCTGACGGGTGGCTTGAGCGGTTCTACCGGCGGCACCTCGGGTCTGCTGTCACCAGTCACCGGCTTGCTCTCCAGCCTGACGGGTTCCGTGGGTGGCACAACGGGCACTGGCAACTTGCTGTCGCCAGTCACCGGCCTGGTCGGTGGCTTGACGAGTTCGCTGGGTGGCTCGAGCGGTGCGGCAGGCGGCTTGCTGTCCCCGGTGACGAGCATCGTTGGCGGCTTGACCGGTTCGGTGGGCGGATCGAGTGGCGCGGCGGGTGGTTTGCTGTCGCCAGTCACCGGCATCGTGTCGGGTCTGACGGGCTCGGTCGGCGGCGGTAGCGCGGCGGGCGGTCTGCTGTCCCCAGCCACGACCATCGTCTCGGGCTTGACCGGTTCGGTCGGCGGCGCCAGCGGCGCGACGGGCGGCTTGTTGTCGCCGATCACCAATCTGGTTTCGGGTCTGACGGGCGCAGCAGGCGGCGCAACGGGTGCAGCCGGCGGCGTTGGCAGCTTGCTCGCGCCGGTTACTACCGCCGTCAGCAGCCTGACCACCACGGTCAGTTCGATTGGCTCCTCGAACGGCACGGGTGGCATCCTCAGCCCGGTGACGGGTCTGGTGGGCGGCTTGCTGGGCGGCCTGAAGTAAGTCATAGCTCCGATGCGGGCCTCATGACGCATCGCAGCGACGGCCGAACCTTTTCGAGATAGCTCGGAGGTTCGGCCGCTTTGTTTTATGCCGCGGTTTTACAACAGCCGTCGGGCCAAGCATTTGATCCTTGCCAGAAGCATGTTTAGCCCGCATGCTCGCGGCAGGCGACGGTTGGTCGCGCTAACGGAGCAAGTTTTGTCGCGACGCCGAGATGGAAGATGATCGATCTGAACGAACGCTGCATCAGGCATGTTTGAAGTGGTATCTCAATACCTTATTAGAAAACAAGACGCGTGCACAGCGTCCGTAATAGCAACGAGGACATCGTGAAGAGTCGGGGACAAGTTTCGATTGGCGGTGCCGCGCGCGGCCACGCCCGCGTGGTTCGGCGATACCGCGGCCGCGCAGCAGGCGTTTTCGCCGTGCTGGCCCTGCCGGTTTCTGCGGCCTTCGCGCAAAGCTTCGGCGGGGGCGGCGGCAATCCGGTGGCGACCTTGCCGCAGGTCAATGCGCCCGCACCGCCACCGAAGGTGACGGTCGCGGTGCAGCAGCCGAATCCCCAATTGCAGCAGTTGCTGGCCACGCCGGTCACGCCCAGTGCCTTCCAAATTCAAGGTATCAAGTCGATCCCGTTCGCCGAAGTAGCTGACCGCTTCAAGGCGCTGGTCGGCCATCCGACTACAGTCGGACAACTTATCGAGACGGCCAATGGCATCACCCGCATGTATCAGGATGCCGGCTATGCCTTGTCCTTCTGCTTCGTCCCCGCGCAAAGTTTCGAAAACGGCGTGGTGAAAATCACCGCGGTGGAAGGCTACGTCGGCTCGGTCACCATCAGTGGCGATGCACGCAATGTGGAAGACAAGATCCGCGCGATCGCCGCGCATATCGTCGCCGATCGTCCGCTGAAGAAATCCACGTTCGAACGCTACATCAACGTGATGAGTCTGCTGCCCGGCACGCAGATCACGGCCAACGTCGCACCGCCCACCATGACCGACGGCGCCACCACGCTCGACCTCGCAGTCACGCGGAAACGCTTCACGGCTGGTACCGGTCTGAATTTCAACCAACCCGGGATAGCCGGCCTGCTGTCGGCATCGGAAAACGGCCTGCTGTCGCTGGGCGAGCAATTGAGCGTCTCGGCGCTCTACCCGCCCGGCCGCGATCACCAAACGTATTACACGCTGGGCTACTCGCAACCGATCGGCAGTGACGGCCTGGTCGCCAGGCTCGATGCGTCGCACTACGATGGCCAGCCGGATACTCCCGGCTTGCCCAGCATCCTGAAGCGCACGGTCAAGCAAGATAAGGTCGGCGGGACCGTCTCGTACCCGATTTTGTTAAGCAATACGCGCAGCGTGGTAGCAGGCGTTTCCGCCTACGGCAGCTATAACGAAGACCGTTATCAGAACGTCGACACCGGCGCGGAAATAAGGTTGCGATCGCAAGTTCGCGTGCTGCAGGCGCAGATCGCCTATGCGGATACGAAGCCCACGCAAACGCAGCAAGCTACTTTCAATATTGGCCATGGCTTCAATCTACTGGGTGCCTCGACCGACTATCAGTCGCCCGGCAACACGCCGAACCCGGCCCCGGTCGATTTGAACTTCACCCGCTTTACAGGCGCGTTTTCGCAAGCGAATAGTTGGCCTTACCAATTCGGTACCGCCTTCAATTTTGCCGCGCAGTACAGTGCGAATACCTTGCCGACGCCTGAGCAAACCACCTTTGGCGGTCAGCGTTTCGGGCTTGGCTATGAGCCGGGCGAAGCCGGTGGTGATTCGGGATGGGGGGCGTCGTTCGAGATCAACCGCAGCTTTGCCATCAACTACACCTATTTGACTACGCTGATTCCGTATGTGTCTTACGACATGGCGCGCGTGTACTTGCATCGCGGCACGCCGGTGCCTGCGCACTTGGCGTCGGTAGCCTTGGGTGTGCGGCTAACCGATAAGCGCTTCTATACGCTAGACCTGTCGCTCGGGCGCGCGGTCGGCGATGCGCCGGCCGAAAACAGTTCACGCAGCCCGCGCGTCAACGCGGCGTTCTCTTATCAGTTGAACTAGCGCGGAGCGGGCCGCCCCATCGTCGGCGCACCGATGGTGGCGGTTTCCGGTCGAGCGATCAGTCGCTCGCCGTGTGCGGCGCCTGGTTTAGGCCGCGCGCGCAGTGGGCCGTGTTGACCGCGTCGTCGCGGGAGGCGTATTGCGCCCCTTGCGAACCGCGGCTTGCTCCACTTTGGCAGCGGTAGCAGTGGTGCCATTGCGCGATTTGATCGGCATCGCGGCCACATCGCCCCCCCTGCTGGCGCTGCCCGTCTTCAGCGGCTTGGGCATCTTCGCGGCCTGCAGCGACTTCACTGCTTTCGCCGCATCAACCGATTTGCCCGCTTGCATAGTCTTCGCGACGTTCACCGGCTTGTCCGCCTTCGCACGTTTCGACTGTCTTCCAAGCGGTGCTTGCTTCGCCGTCTTCACTTGCTTCGCTCGCCGCACCAGCTTTGCGTCAGCGGTCGCCGCGCCGTTGGCCGCCAGGCTAGACTGCCGCATCCTCGACAGCGCTACCTGATAGAACGCCTTGCCCTCGGCCGCACCAAACAGGCAAACCACCATGCGCTTGAGTACGCCCGTCTGGTGCCAATTTTTAAAGCGTCGATGGCAAGTCTGATAAGACGGATACTCGTTCGGCAGCCGTGACCACGACGCGCCGCTGAACATCACCCACAGTGCACCGTTGAGTACCTTGCGCGTGTCTTTCATCGGACGGCCGCGCGATTCGGCGCGCGGGCGAAGCTCCGGAAGCAAGGGCATAACATTCGACCATTGCTCCTCGGTGATGTCTCGATAGACCTTCATCATCCTCTCCTTAATGCGCCGCTATCTAAAAATGACGACGGCAGGAGGAAGTTATCGGGACAAAGCCGCCGCCGATATAGGATTCGTCGGATTTCCTCCGCGTTGTCCCAAATCGGCTAGCAAAAACATCGGGGGGTTTCAGGCGAGCGAGGTGTCGCCAACGCGCCGCGGCGCTTCGAGATACTCACGCGACTGCATTTCGGTGATACGCGAAACGGTGCGCGAGAATTCGTGAACCATCGGTCCTTCGGGGTACAGATCATTGGGCGGCACTTCAGCCGACATCAGCAGCTTGACGCGATGGTCATAGAAAACGTCGATCATCCAGGTGAAGCGGCGCGCTTCCGACGCCATGCGTGGCGACATCTGCGGCACATTCGAGACGATCACCGTATGGAAGCGACTGGCCAATTCGAGATAATCGTTTTGCGAACGCGGCCCGCCACACAGCGTCGCAAAATCGAACCACACCACGCCGTTGCCGCGTCGCAATGCCTTGAGTTCGCGATTCTCAATATGCAAGAGCGGGCTTTCGTCGGGTACGGCGACCAGATCACGATAGGCATGGCGCAATGCGCGGTCGGCATCGGCGCCCAGCGGACAGTGATAGGCCTGCACTTGCGACAAGGTACGATGCCGATAGTCGATGCCCGCATCCACGTTCAACACATCGAGATGTTCGTTGAGCAGATCGATAGCCGGCAGCATGCGATCGCGATGCAGGCCATCGGGATAGAGCGTGTCGGGCTTGTAATTGGAGGTCATCACGAACTGTACGCCGGCCTTGAACAGCCGATCGAGCAGTCGATAGAGAATCATCGCGTCAGCGATATCCGAAACGTGGAATTCGTCGAAGCAGATGAGTCGATATTTTTTGGCGATGCGCAAAGCCAGCGCGTCGAGCGGATCGGCCTGGCCTTTGAGCTCGTCCAATTGCCGATGCACTTCGCGCATGAACTCATGGAAGTGCAGCCGCGTTTTGCGCACGATCGGCACCACCGAGAAAAAGCTGTCCATCAGGAAGCTCTTGCCGCGCCCGACGCCGCCCCACAGATACACACCGCGCGGCGGTTCCGGATGGCTGATCAGCCGCTTCAGCGCGTTCGAACGCCGGGCCTTGTACTGCACCCAGGCGTCGAAACAGGTTTGTAGCCGGTCGACCGCGGCAAGCTGCGCGGCGTCGGACCGATAGCCCCGCGCCGCCAGCTCTCGCTCGTAGTAGTCGCGAACGTTCATACAGGCGGCGCCGCCCCTTTACATATTCAAGGCGCGCTTGTCGACGGCGAGCGCAGCTTCACGCATCACTTCCGACAGCGAGGGGTGCGGATGGCAACTACGGCCCACATCTTCCGACGCGGCCTTGAATTCCATCGCCAGCACGGCTTCGGCGATCAGGTCGGAGGCATCGGCCGAAATGATGTGCACGCCGAGGATCTCGTCGGTTTCGGCATCGGCGATCATCTTGACGAAGCCTTCCGAATGGCCGATGCCCAGCGCACGCCCGTTGGCCAGGAACGGGAACTGACCGGTCTTGATCTGACGGCCTTCCTGCTTCAGTTGCTGCTCGGTCTTGCCCACCCAGGCAATTTCCGGCGACGTGTAGATCACCCACGGCACGCAGTTGTAGTCGAGATGCGGCTTTTGACCATCGATCAACTCGGCCACCATCACGCCTTCGTCCTCGGCCTTATGCGCCAGCATTGGACCGCGCACCACGTCGCCGATGGCGAACAGGTTCGGCAAGGCCGTGCGGCAATGATCGTCGACTTCGATAAAGCCACGCGCGTCCGGCGCCAAGCCGATGTTTTCCAACCCCAGCGCTTCGGTGTTCGGCACGCGGCCGACCGACACGATCAGGCGTTCGGCCGCGAGCGTCTTCGCAGTGCCGTCGGCCGACGCGTAGCGGATGGTCACACCAGCCGCCGTCTTGTCGACGCCGTCGATCTTCACGCCCAGTTCGAATTTCAGCCCTTGCTTGCCAAGCTGCTTGAACGCTTCCTTCGCCACGCCTTGATCGGCCGCCGCGAGGAAATCGGGCAAGGCCTCGAGCACGGTCACGTCCGCACCCAGCCGACGCCAGACCGAACCCAATTCGAGCCCGATCACGCCCGCGCCGATCACCGCCAAGGTCTTCGGCACAGTGGCAAACGACAGCGCGCCTTCGTTGTCGGCGATGATTTCACCGTCTACCGGCGCCATCGGCAAATGACGCGCCTTCGAACCGGTGGCGATGATGACGTAGCGGCCGCTGACCGTCTGCTTGCCGCCTTCCACCGCCTCGCCCGTCACCTCGATCTGATAGCCGGCGTCCGACTTCGAGACGAAAGTACCCAGGCCCTTGAGCCAGGTGATCTTGTTCTTGCGAAACAGGAACTCGATACCCTTCGTCATCTTCGAGACGATGTCTTCCTTGCGCTTGAGCATCTTCGCAATGTCCACCGCCGCGCCACTGACGCTGATGCCATGCTCGGCCGCATGCACATTGATGTCCTCGAATTTCTCGGACGAGGCCAGCAGCGCCTTCGACGGGATGCAGCCGACGTTCAGACAGGTGCCCCCCAGCTTCAATTCGCCGGCCGGGTTCTTCCATTTCTCGATACACGCCACGGTCTTGCCAAGCTGCGCGGCGCGAATCGCCGCGATATAGCCGCCGGGGCCGCCGCCGATCACGACGACGTCAAATTCTTGTGTCATGGTGCTTGGCCTTAAACGTCGAGCAACAGGCGCGCCGGATCTTCCAGCGCATCCTTGATGGCTACCAGCGCCAGCACAGCCTCGCGACCGTCGATGATGCGATGGTCATAAGACAAGGCGAAGTAGTTCATCGGACGAATCACGATTTCGCCGTTCTCGACCACCGCGCGATCTTTGGTCGCGTGAATGCCGAGAATCGCCGATTGCGGCGGGTTGATGATCGGCGTCGACAGCATCGAACCGAACACGCCACCGTTGGAAATCGAGAAGGTGCCGCCGGTCAGTTCTTCGAGCGCCAGCTTGCCGTCTTTCGCCTTGGTGCCGTATTCCGCGATCTTCTTTTCGATTTCGACAAAGGTCAGCTGGTCGGCATCACGCAGGATCGGCACCACCAGGCCACGCGGCGAACCGACCGCGATACCGATATCGAAATAGCCGTGATAGACGATGTCGTTGCCATCGACCGACGCATTGACGACCGGGTACTTCTTGAGTGCCTGCACCACCGCCTTGACGAAGAACGACATGAAGCCGAGCCGCACGCCATGTTCCTTCTCGAAGCGGTCTTGATACTTCTTGCGCAGGTCCATCACCGGCTTCATGTTGATTTCATTGAAGGTGGTGAGGATGGCGTTGGTCTGTTGCGATTGCAGCAGGCGCTCGGCCACGCGTGCGCGCAGACGCGACATCGGCACGCGTTGTTCGGGGCGGCCTTCCAGCGACAGTTGCTCGTCGCCCAGCGCGCGTTGCGGCGCCGGCTTCGGCTGTGCGGCGGGAGCCGGTTTGGCAGCCGGTGCCGGCGCGCCCAACACGTCGCCCTTCGTGATACGACCACCGCGACCCGTGCCGTCGACGTCGTCGCCGCTCAGGCCCTTTTCGGCCATCAGCTTGGCGGCGCTCGGCATGGCCGGCGCGCTGCTGGAGCTGCTGCTTTGTGCAGGCGCGGCGGCCGCCGCGGCCGGTGCCGCCGCAGGCGCGGCAGCCGGTGCCGCGGGTGCCGCCGCGGCCGGTTGCGCCGCAGCCTTCGCTTCCGTGTCGATCCTGGCGATGACCTCATCGGCCGTCACGGTGTCGCCATTCGCGTGCACCAGTTCGGTCAACACGCCGGCGGACGGCGCCGGCACTTCGAGGACCACCTTGTCGGTTTCGATTTCGATCAGGATCTCGTCCTGCGCGATGCTATCGCCGACTTTCTTTTTCCATTCCAGCATGGTCGCTTCCGCAACGGACTCGGACAGCTGGGGGACCTTCACTTCTACGATGGACATAATTGGGAATTCCTGGTGGTGCGTCGCGCGGCCCGCATCGGGCAGGCCGCGGCGCAAAAACGATTACGGCCGATCATCGCCGCGCGGCGCCCCGCAGGGCCTGGCACCACGCGGCGACCGGCTGGGGATCAGCGCGTTACGCGCACGACGCTTGCCGCCTTGAGTCGGCCGAAAGCCCCTTCGATCAGGGCTTTTTGTTGCTCGTAATGCTTGGCGTAGTAACCAACCGCCGGCGAAGCCGAAGCCGGACGACCGCTGTATGCCAGCTTCATGCCTTCGCGCATGCCTTCGATCAGGTGATGCTCGATGTAGAACCACGGACCTTGGTTCTGCGGCTCGTCTTGCACCCAAACGATTTCGGTGGCGTTTTCATAACGCGCCACTTCGGCGGCAAACGCCTTGTGCGGGAACGGATACAACTGCTCGACGCGGATGATGGCCGCATCGCCGCTCTTCAATTCACGACGATGCGCGATCAGGTCGTAATAGACGCGACCCGAGCAGATCACAAGGCGCTTGACCTTTTTCGCATCGATGGTCGCGTCGCGCTCAGGAATGATGGTCTGGAACGTACCCTTCGCCAGTTCATTCAAATCGCTGATCGCTTCCTTGTGCCGCAGCAGCGACTTCGGCGTGAACACAATCAGCGGCTTGCGGAACTGCCGAATCATCTGACGGCGCAGCAGATGGAAAATCTGCGCCGGCGTGGTCGGCTGCACCACTTGCATATTGGTTTCCGCGCATAGCTGCAGATAGCGTTCGATGCGCGCCGACGAATGCTCGGGGCCCTGCCCTTCGTAACCATGCGGCAACAGCAAGGTCAGGCCCGACACGCGACCCCATTTCACTTCGCCGCTGGAGATGAACTGATCGATCACCACCTGCGCGCCGTTCGCGAAATCGCCGAACTGCGCTTCCCAGGCCACCAGCGTGTTCGGCTCGGCGGTCGAATAACCGTATTCGAAGCCCAGCACCGCTTCTTCCGACAGCACCGAATCGATGACTGTGAAGGTTGCCTGCTTGTCGGCGACGTTCTGCAGCGGCACGTAGGTGCCGGCGCTCCAGCGTTCGCGGTTTTGATCATGCAGCACCGCGTGACGATGGGTGAACGTGCCGCGACCCGCATCCTGCCCGGTCAGGCGCACCGGGAAACCCGACGCCACCAGCGACGCATAAGCCAGATGCTCGCCCATGCCCCAGTCGAGCGGGCTTTCGCCGCGGCCCATTGCGCGGCGGTCGTTCAGCACGCGTTCGACCAGCGGATGCACTTTGACGTCCGGAGGAATCGTCGTGATACGTTCGGCCAGCCGCTTCAATTCGGCCAGCGGTACCGCCGTGTCGGCCGCGTCGGTCCACTTGCGATTCAGGAACGGCAGCCAATCGACCGCGTACTTGCTCTTGTAGTTCGACAGCACCGGGTCGATCGTGTGATGCCCATCGTCCATCGCCTTGCGATAAGCCTTGACGAAGTTGTCGGCATCCTCGGCGGAGATCACGCCTTGCGCGACCAACTTCTCCGCATACAGCGCACGCGTACCGGCATGCTGGCCGATCTTCTTGTACATCAACGGCTGCGTCACGGCGGGCGTGTCTTGCTCGTTGTGGCCCAGCTTGCGGAAGCAGACGATGTCGATGACCACGTCTTTGTGGAATTCGGTGCGGAAGTCGACGGCCAGTTGCACCGCGTACACCACCGCCTCCGGATCATCACCGTTTACGTGCAGCACCGGCGCTTCGATCATCTTGACCACGTCGGAGCAATACAGCGTGGAACGTGAGTCGCGCGGATCCGAGGTGGTGAAGCCGATCTGGTTGTTGATGACTACATGCACCGTGCCGCCCGTGCCGTAGCCGCGGGTCTGCGCCAGATTCAGCGTTTCCATCACCACGCCCTGGCCGGCGAAGGCCGCATCGCCGTGTACTTGCACGGCCAGCACTTCCTTGCCCTGCGCGTCGCCGCGCCGATCCATCCGCGCCTTGGCCGAACCCTCGACCACCGGGTTGACGATTTCAAGGTGCGACGGATTGAATGCCAGCGACAAATGCACGGGGCCGGCTTCAGTCGCGACGTCGCTCGAGAAGCCCTTGTGGTACTTGACGTCGCCGGCGGGCAGATCGTCGACGTGCTTGCCCTCGAATTCGGCGAACAGATCGGCTGGCATCTTGCCCAGCGTGTTCACGAGCACGTTCAGCCGGCCGCGGTGGGCCATGCCGATGACGATTTCCTGCACGCCGTTGGCACGGCTGCGATGCACGAGCTCGTCCATCGCGGCGATGAAACTCTCACCACCTTCCAGCGAAAAGCGCTTTTGACCGACGTATTTGGTATGCAGAAAGCGCTCGAGGCCTTCCGCGGCGGTCAGACGACCGAGGATGTGTTTCTTTTTCTGCGCAGTGAACGAAGGCTGGGCGCGCGACGATTCGAGCCGCTCTTTCCACCAGCGCTTTTGCACCGGATCGCTCAGATACATGAACTCGGCACCGATGGTGCCGCAGTAGGTGTCGCGCAGCGCCTTGACCATCGTGCGCAGGCTGGCTTTTTCGAAACCGAAGTACAGATTGGTCGCATGGAATTCCTGATCCATGTCGGCTTCGGTGAAATCGTAGAACGCCGGCTCCAGTTCGGGAATGCTCGGGCGTTCCTGTCGCTTCAGCGGATCGAGATTGGCCCAATGCACGCCGAGAAAGCGGTAAGCATCGATCATCGCCTGCACGAAGACTTGCTTGCGTGCGGTAGCGAGTTCACGGCCGGAGGCTTTCTGCGCAAACGCATGCATGCGTGCGCGTTGTGCAAAGGATTCGACGATCGGCGCGTGCGCGATATCTTGAGTGGATGTGCCGTCAACCCCCGGTACATGCTGTAGCGCGTCGAAATAATCGCGCCACTTGTCCGTGACGGACGCCGGGTCGTTGAGGTATTCCTCGTACAGTTCTTCCACGTACGGGGCATTGCCGCCGAACAAATATGAGTTCGACCTATATTCTTTCATCATTTTGACGCTCACCTTTCTTCGAGCTTCTCGAAAATTAGCGGGTTGCTCAACCTTCCGCTTACACGGCCTGACCGTTTGGCGGATGCGTAAATCAAGGGTGCTTCGGAAGGACTATGATTCCAAGTGCATTGCGAGCATAGCATGTTTGCCTATGCCCGCGTTTGTTATTCCGCCGACGCGCGGCTTGCGCGTTTGCGATCGTGCTCTTTCAAATGGCGTTTGCGAATGCGAATCGACTGCGGCGTGACTTCGACCAATTCGTCGTCGTCGATGAACTCCACCGCATATTCGAGCGACACGGCAATCTGCGGTACCAGGCGCACCGCTTCGTCAGTACCCGACGAACGCACGTTGGTTAGCTGCTTGCCCTTGATCGGGTTCACCACCAGATCGTTGTCGCGGCTATGGATGCCGATCACCATGCCTTCGTATAATGCGTCGCCCGGCTTCACGAACATGCGGCCGCGGTCCTGCAATTTCCAGAGGGCATAGGCCACGGCAGCGCCGTCGTCTTGCGAAATCAGCACGCCGTTGCGGCGTTCGCCCACCGTACCATCGCGCATCGGTGCATAACCGTCGAAAATATGGCTGGCCAGCCCGGTGCCGCGCGTCAGCGTCAGGAATTCGCCCTGGAAGCCGATCAGTCCGCGCGCGGGAATCCGGTATTCAAGGCGCGTACGGCCGCGCGAATCGGATGCCATGTCGAGCAATTCGCCGCGACGCCGCCCCAGTTCTTCCATCACCGCGCCCTGATTCGCGTCTTCCAGATCGATCGTCAAAAGCTCGAACGGCTCTTGCTTCACGCCGTCGACTTCACGCACCACCACGCGCGGACGGGAAACCGCCAACTCGTAGCCTTCGCGGCGCATATTTTCGATGAGGATCGTCAGATGCAGTTCGCCGCGTCCCGACACTTCGAAGGTGGTTTCGTCACCGGTGTCTTTCACGCGCAGCGCGACGTTATGGTTCAGTTCACGCGTCAGACGTTCGCGAATCTGCCGGCTCGTCACGAATTTTCCTTCGCGACCCGCCAGCGGCGACGAGTTGACGCAGAAATTCATCGTCAGCGTCGGCTCGTCGACGGTGATCATCGGCAGCGCTTCGGGCGTGCCCGGATCGGTAATCGTGGCGCCAATGCTGACGTCTTCAATACCGTTGATCAGTACGATGTCGCCGGCCTCGGCCGATTCCACCTGCACGCGCTCCAAGCCGCGGAACGACAGCACCTGGTTGATCTTGCGGTTCATCACGTCGCCGTCGGGGCCGAAACGCATGGCCACCACCTGACCCGGACGCAGACGCCCGCGACGCACGCGGCCCACGCCGATACGACCCACATAGGATGAATAATCGAGCGAGGCGATCTGCAGCTGCAAAGGACCGTCCGGATCGGCATCGCGCACCGGCACGTGTTCGAGAATCGCTTCGAACAGCGGACGCAGCGTGCCTTCGCGGGCCTCAGCGTCGAGGCTGGCGTAGCCGTTCAGCGCCGAGGCATACACCACCGGGAAGTCCAACTGGGCTTCGGTGGCACCCAGCTTGTCGAACAAGTCGAAAGTTTGATTGACGACCCAGTCGGCGCGTGCGCCCGGGCGGTCGATCTTGTTGACGACCACGATCGGCTGCAAACCGAGCGCCAGCGCCTTGCGCGTAACGAAACGGGTTTGCGGCATCGGGCCTTCGACCGCATCGACCAGCAACAGCACCGAGTCGACCATCGACAGCACGCGCTCGACTTCACCGCCGAAGTCGGCGTGTCCGGGCGTGTCGACAATATTGATGTGGGTACCTTCGTATTCGACCGCGCAGTTCTTTGCGAGGATCGTGATGCCCCGTTCTTTTTCGATGTCGTTCGAGTCCATCACCCGTTCGACCATTTGCTGGTTCTCACGGAAAGTGCCGGACTGGCGAAGCAATTGGTCGACCAGGGTAGTTTTACCGTGATCGACGTGGGCGATGATGGCGATGTTGCGAAGCGCGCGGGTCATGAAGCAGCTCGGGAGCGTAAGAAATGGCGGCGGAAAGGCTAGCCGGGAGGCCTCGATGGGCGGGCAGCGAATTCACGAGCGCTTAGGCCCGCCGACATCAACCGGTATCTGTCCACTTCTGGAAGCTGGAAGCCGGGGATGGCCGCTGCCAAATAATCTGGCGGAAAACCGGCGATTTTAGCACGCTTTTGTGACGCTTGCGGGGCGCCTGGCAGATCCCCTGCCATAACCATGGCTTTGGTGACGAAGCATGACACGTCAAGCATTCAGCGCTATAGTTGCGCCTGCAACTAATTTCCCCGCTATAACACGGTCCTTGTGCGCTTCGCCTCATGAGTTTCCCCTACGTACCGCCAGACCCGCCCCTCTTGCTGCACGAACAGCCGCCCGAGGATAGCGTCGGCTATCTGCTGATGCGCGTACGGTCGGAAATCATCCATGCGTTGACACAATATACGTGGCCAGAGCTTCAGCTCACCGCCACGCAATCCGGCGTGCTGTTCATGATTGCCAGCGGCCGCTGCACCATTGCCGCTGACGTGGCGCGAATCCACGGCATCGACGCCAGCGCGGTAACGCGGCTGATCGACAAGCTGGCACAGCGCGGTTTGATCACCCGCAAGCGCAGTGAGCAGGACAAACGCGTTTCGCGACTCTTGCTCACGCCGGCCGGCAAGGAACTGTCGCAGCGCTTGCCGGACATTTACGCGAAAGTGCTCGACCAGTTGTTGCAGGATTTCACCCCCGAAGAGGCCGGATTCCTGAAAAGTATGCTCAGACGGATGCTGAAAAACACCAATAACGTCCTTTCCGACGTGCCTGGAATGCAGCCGGTCGATAGCTGACGCAGCAAGTTGTTTCGGAACATGCCCGCGCTTTTTTTCGCGCGGCTTTTCTCAAAAAAGTGGCGACGATTGCGAATGTCAAATTCATTCTCCAAACTGATCGATACGATGACGGTTCTTCCTACCCCCGGCTCTCGCCTGCCCGCTACGCGCGGCGGCGCGGCAGGTGCGCTGCTACTGACGATGCTGGCGGGCTGCGCCAATTACCATGGCATTTCCAGCGACAAACACTTGGAGCCGCCAGCGCAGTTCGCCTCGGAGTTGAGCGTGCCCGCGCAAGGCGGCCGCTGGCCGTCCGTGGACTGGGCCAGCGCTTTTGGTGATCCGCAGCTCACCAGCCTGATCAATGAAGCCCTGGCCAATAGCCCGAGCATTGCCGAGGCGCAAGCGCGCGTGCAACAAGCATCGGCCTTTACCGAAAACGCACGCTCGAATCTGTTTCCAAAGCTGAATGCCAGCTATTCAGTGAATCGCGAGTTGTATTCCGGCAATGCGCTATATCCACCGCCCTATGGCGGCTCCTGGTACACCGAAAACAATGTGCTGGCGCGCGCATCCTACGAACTCGATCTGTGGGGCAAGAACAGCAGTCAGTTGAGCCAGTCGATTTCTCAACGCAACGCGGTGCAGGCGCAAGCGCAGGAATCCCGGCTGATGCTGGCCTCTTCGGTGGCGCACGCCTACAACGAGCTGGCACGCGAATATGCACTGCGCGACGTGATTTCGCGTGAAATCGCGCAGCGCGAAAGCGTCGGCAGCATCACCGCCGACCGCATCTCGGCGGGCCTGGACACGCAGGTCGAAGTGCAGACCTCGAATGCCAATATCGCGACCAACCGCAGCAACATCGACATGATCGACGGTCGCATTCAGGCCACCCGCTATCAGTTGGGCGCGCTGCTGGGCCAGGGCCCCGACCGCGGACTGAGCATCGCCGTGCCGCAACTGGCGGGCGACTACGACGTCAGCTTGCCTGACAGCCTGCCGGCCAATCTGGTGTCGCGCCGTCCCGATATTGTCGCGGCGCGCTGGACCGTCGATGCCACGCTGGCCGGCGTCAAGGTGGCAAAGGCTGAGTTCTATCCCGATATCAATCTTTCCGCAGCCTTCGGCTTCGACGCCTTTGGCTTCGGGCGCTTCCTGCAATTCACCAGCCGTCAGGTGCAAGCAGGGCCGGCCATCAACTTGCCGATCTTCGATGCGGGTGCCCTGCGCGCGCAATTGAAGGGACGCTACGCCGAATTCGACATCGCTGTCGCGCAATACAACAACACGCTGGCCAGTGCGCTGGGCGACGTCGCCACGCAGGTCTCGGCGATCCGCTCTACCGAGCGCCAGTTGGTCAACGCCCGCGCCGCCTACGACGCCGCGCAGAAAGCCTATGAACTGGCGGTGATTCGCTACCGCGGCGGCCTGACCACACAGCTGCAAGTGCTGTCGGCCGACCAGATCCGCCTGTCGCAAGAGCAAAGCGTCGTGCAACTGGGCATGGACCGACGCGATCAGCAAATCTCGTTGATCAAGGCGTTGGGCGGTGGTTTCGATGCGCAAGCAGTCGGCTTGACGCCTTCTGAGAAGGCCGATGCGCGGGCGTACGGCGCGGTCGGCACGCCCGCCGCCGGCCATGCCGCCGCCGCGGCCGGGCCGACCGAAGCAACAGCCGCCGCGGCCAGCCCGACACCGACCAGCAATTAAGGCGCGGCAAGCCCAAGCAGGAAGAATCTCCGCAGTCGCGTCGCAAGACGCGGCGCGATGACCGAACCGATACCGAGAACACGCAGGGAGTCACTTCGAAATGAGCACCCAACCCCAAGCCGCGGCAGCACAGAACCCCGCTACGCCGCGCGGTAACCCGAAACGCCGTCGGCTGATGCTGTTGATTGCGTTCGTCGTCATCATTGCCGCGATCGCCTACGGGCTGTATTACTTCCTGGTGGCACGCTTCCGCGAAAGCACCGACGACGCCTACATCAACGGCAACATCGTACAAATCACGCCGCAGGTCATGGGCACGGTGATTTCGGTGAACGCCGACGACACGCAAACCGTCAAGGCCGGCGATCCGCTGGTCGTGCTCGACCCGGCCGATGCGAAAGTGTCGCTGGAACAAAGCGAAGCTGCGCTGGCCCAGGCCGTGCGCCAGGTGCGCACGCTGTACGTCAACAACAATGCCTACCAGGCCGACATCAATCTGCGCGCCTCGGATCTGGCGCGTGCCCAGGACGACTTGAACCGTCGCCTGCTGATCGCCAAGAGCGGCGCGGTGTCCGGCGAGGAAATTTCGCACGCGCGTGACGCCGTGCGCGGCGCCCAGGCGTCGCTGACGGCCGCCAAAGAGCAGTTGGCGTCGAATCAGGCCTTGACCGACAAAACCTCGATTGCCGAGCATCCGAACGTCCAGTTGGCCGCCGCGAAAGTGCGTGACGCCTATCTGAACTACGCGCGCAACACCCTGCCCGCGCCGGTCGACGGCTATGTGGCGAAACGCTCGGTGCAAGTCGGCCAACGCGTAGCGCCAGGATCACCGCTGATGGCAATCGTGCCGCTGAACAGCGTCTGGGTCGATGCCAACTTCAAAGAAGTGCAATTGCGGCATATGCGGGTTGGCCAGCCGGTCGAATTGACGGCCGACGTCTACGGTTCCGGCGTGGTGTTCCACGGTCGCGTCGAAGGCTTCTCCGCCGGCACCGGCAGCGCCTTCTCGCTGCTGCCCGCGCAAAACGCCACGGGTAACTGGATCAAGGTGGTGCAACGCCTGCCCGTGCGCGTCGCGCTGGATGCGCAGGAACTGAGGGATCATCCGCTGCGCGTCGGGCTGTCGATGCAGGTGGACGTCGATATCCGCAACGAACAAGGCGCCGCACTCGGCACCTCGCCGACGCGCAGCTATCAGACCAACGTCTTCGCCAAGTACGGTGACGATGCCGATGCGGAAATCGCACGCATCATCGCCGCCAACGCGGGTAGCGACGGCGTTTCGCAACGCAATGCCGCGCAAGCCCAAGCAGCGGCCGTCACCGCGCCCGGCGCCGGTGCTAGTGCCAGCAAGACGATGTAGTCGCCCAATATCGCAGGCAACGCAGGCGACTTAGGAAAATCGATTCATGGCTGACTCAGCACCGCTTCAAACGCCGCTGCCGCCGCTCTCCGGCGCGATGCTTCTCATGGGAACCATCGCGCTGTCGCTCGCGGTTTTCATGAACGTGCTCGACACCTCGATCGCGAACGTGTCGATTCCAACCATCTCGGGCGATCTCGGCGTGTCGTCGGATCAGGGCACGTGGGTGATCACCTCGTTCGCGGTGTCGAACGCCATCTCGGTGCCCTTGACCGGCTGGCTGACGCAACGTATCGGGCAGGTGAAGTTGTTCACGATTTCGATCGTGCTGTTCGTGATTTCCTCCTGGCTGTGCGGACTGGCGCCGACCTTGCCGTTCCTGTTGGCGGCGCGCGTGCTGCAAGGCGCCGTCGCCGGGCCGATGATTCCGCTGTCGCAAACCCTGCTGCTCAGCGCTTATCCCAAAGCCAAGGCACCCATGGCACTGGCGCTGTGGTCGATGACCACGCTGGTGGCGCCGGTGGCGGGGCCGCTGCTGGGCGGCTATATCTCCGACAATTACACCTGGCCGTGGATCTTCTACGTGAACATCCCTATCGGGCTGGGCGCGGCAGCGGTCACCTGGTGGATTTTCAGCAAGCGCGATACGCCGACTCGCAAGCTGCCGATCGATACGGTCGGGCTAAGCCTGTTGGTCATCTGGGTGGGTTCGCTGCAGGTGATGCTGGACAAAGGCAAGGATCTGGACTGGTTCAACTCGACGAGCATCGTGGTGCTGGCCGTCATCGCGGTCATCGGCCTGGCGGTATTCATCGTCTGGGAATTGACAGCAGAGCATCCGGTGGTCGATCTGTCGCTATTCAAGCTGCGCAATTTCGCCGGCGGCACGGTCGCAACAGCAGTGGGCTACGGCATGTTCTTCGGCAACCTGGTGCTGATGCCCTTGTGGCTGCAAACCACGCTAGGCTATACGGCCACGAACGCCGGCCTGATGATGGCGCCGGTCGGCGTGTTTGCCATCCTGCTATCGCCGCTGGTAGGTAAATACTTGCCGAAGATGGACCCGCGCTGGTTGGCCACGGTGTCGTTCCTCACGTTCGCTCTGGTGTTCTGGCTACGCTCGCGCTATTCGACGAATGTCGATACTTGGATTCTGGTCGGGCCGACCCTGGTGCAGGGCATCGCCATGGCCACCTTTTTCATTCCGCTGGTGACGATCACGCTGTCCGGCTTAGGTCCGGAGCGCATTCCGGCGGCGGCCGGTCTGTCGAATTTCGTGCGCATCATGTGCGGCGGCATGGGATCTTCGATTTTTACGACGGCCTGGGAGCGGCGCTCGACCCTGCACCATGCGCAGTTGATGGAACACGCGAACGTCTTCAATCCGGCGTTCACGCAGTCGATCACGCAGTACAACGGCGTGGGCCTCACCGGCACGGGGCAGGCGTATGGCGCGATCAACGCGGTGGTTTCGCAGCAAGCCTCCACCTTGGGCGTGACTGATATGTTCTATCTGTCCAGCGGCATCTTCATCGCGCTGATCATCTTGATCTGGATTACCAAGCCGGCAGCGGGGCCAGGTTCCGCCGCGGCGGCGGCGGGGGCGCATTGAGCGTGTTTTGAGCGGTTGGTGCCGCGGCGCAACGGCACATCAACCGCACCGACCGCTCGTACCAAGCCGATCGCTTCGCTCTTCCAGGTCACGCCCGGATCAGCACGGCATTATGTTGACGTCGGACCAGCCAGCAGGCGGTCCGGCGACAACAGGCCATCTTCCAGCCGCGCCGTGCCGAGCAAACGCGAGTTCTCTGCCGAATAGACCTTCACACGACTTGAGGCAGGCGGCGGTATTTCGGTTGGCGTCGAAATATCCGATGCCCTCGAGCCGACGGGCGTAATTTCGCTGGCCTCTCTCGTCTCGCCCGTCTCCAGCGTCGTCTGCGCTGGTGCCAGCCGCAAGCGTTGTCCATGCATGAAGCGGCGCATCTGCTCGTCATCCAGCAATACGGCGGCCATTGTCGACAGCAAGGCGTCGACCGGCAATAGCCAGTGCGCGGCGGCGGACGCCGCCCCATCTGTTTCTACGCGCTGTTGCAAATCCGTTAAAGTCGGCGCACCGTCGAGCACAAGCATGCCGACTTGGGTACGGCGCAGTGCCGTCAGATGCGCGCCGCAGCCGAGCACTTCGCCGATGTCTTCAGCCAGCGTACGCACATAAGTGCCTTTGCTGCACGCCACTCTGAGCCGCAGTTCCGGCTGCTCCGGCAACCCATATTCCAGCAATTCCAGTGAGTGAATCGTTACGCGCCGAGCTTCGCGCTCCAGCGTGATGCCGGCCCGCGCATACTCGTACAACGGTCGCCCTTCGCGCTTCAGCGCCGAGTACATCGGCGGCACCTGCATGATCTCGCCAAGGAATTTCCCGAGCGCGGCGTTGACGGCGGCGAGGTCGACGTTCACCGGCCGCGTCGACAGCAGCTCTCCCTCGGCGTCGCCAGTGTTGGTGGTTTGTCCCAGCCGCAGCGTCGCCTCGTAGGTCTTTGCCGCATCCAGCAGATCTTGTGAGAACTTGGTCGCCTCGCCAAAGCACAGTGGCAACAGTCCGGAGGCGAGCGGATCCAGCGTGCCTGTATGTCCCGCCTTCGCCGCGCTCAGCAAATGCTTGGCGCGCATCAGTGCGTCGTTGCTGGACAGGCCCACCGGCTTATCCAGCAACAGCACGCCATCGAGCGCGACGCGCGGCCGGCGTTGTGCCGGATCGCGCGGTGCGCGCGGCGTTCGCTTACGAGGCGGCGGAAGATTGTCGGACATGGATTTCGATCGGTTAACGAGAAACGTCCTGTTCAACACAGGACGTCGGAGAAACCTCCTGCTCAACACAGGACGTCAATAGCAATACAGAGTGCGGCCGACGAATCAGTCCTTCGCACGCTCGGCATTCACGCGGTCGATCAGGCGCGACATTTCGATCGCTTGCTCGATGGACTCGTCGTAATGGAAATGCAGCGTCGGGATGGTGTGGATACGCAAACGCTTGAACAGCAAACCGTGCAGAAAACCGGCGGCGTCGTTCAACGCCGCCTGGGTCTTGTCGCGGTCACCGGTCAGCGATGTGTAAAAGACCTTCGCATGGGCGTAATCGGGGGTCACTTCCACGCGCTGCACCGTCACCAGACCGATGCGCGGGTCTTTGACCTCGCGCATGATCATGGCAGCCAGATCGCGCTGGATTTGGTCGGCGACGCGCAACGAGCGCTCGCCTCCCCCACGTTTCTTCGGCTTCGTCACAGCGACCGTGCAACCTCGGTGATCTCGAATGCCTCGATCTGATCGCCTTCCAGCACGTCGTTGAAGTTCTTCACCGACATCCCGCACTCGAAGCCCATCCGCACTTCGCGAACATCATCCTTGAAGCGCTTGAGCGAATCGAGTTCGCCGGTATGGATGACGACGTTGTTGCGCAGCACACGCACTTGCGAGGTACGCTTGACTACCCCGTCGACCACCATACAACCCGCCACAGCGCCGATCTTCGGTACGCGGAACACCTGCCGCACCTCGACCGTGCCCGTGATGACCTCTTTCCGCTCGGGCGCCAACATCCCCGACATCGCGGCTTTCACTTCGTCGACCGCGTCATAAATGATGTTGTAGTAGCGAATCTCCACGCCATTGCTCTCGGCCAGCTTGCGCGACTGCGCGTCGGCCCGCGTATTGAAGCCGATGATGACCGCCTTCGATGCCGTCGCCAGGTTCACATCCGACTCGCTGATGCCGCCTACCGCGCCGTGCACGATCTGCACCCGCACTTCGTCGGTCGACAACTTCGTCAGCGCATGCACCAGCGCTTCCTGCGAACCCTGCACGTCGGCCTTCACGATCAACGCCAGATTCTGCACACTGCCTTCGGCCATCTGGTCGAACATGTTCTCGAGCTTCGCGGCCTGCTGCCTGGCGAGCTTCACGTCGCGGAACTTGCCCTGGCGGAACAAGGCGATTTCGCGTGCCTTGCGTTCGTCCGGCAGGACGATGACTTCCTCGCCCGCGCCCGGCACTTCCGACAAGCCCTGGATCTCCACCGGAATCGACGGGCCGGCGGTCTTCACCGGCTTGCCGTTTTCGTCGAGCATCGCGCGCACGCGGCCGTACGCCGAACCCGCCAGCACCATGTCGCCACGCGACAGCGTGCCGGAGGTAACCAGGATGGTGGCAACCGGACCTTTGCCGCGATCAAGCTTCGCTTCGATCACGAGGCCCTTGGCAGGCGCCGCAATCGGCGCAGTCAGTTCCAGCACTTCCGCCTGCAGCAAGACGTTTTCTAGCAACTCGTCGATGCCGGCGCCAGTTTTTGCGGAAACCGGCACGAACGGCGATTCGCCACCGTATTCTTCCGGCACCACGCCTTCTGCCACCAGTTCCTGCTTCACCCGTTCCGGATTCGCATCCGGCTTGTCGATCTTGTTCATCGCCACGACGATCGGCACACCAGCCGCCTTGGCATGTGCGATGGCTTCCTTGGTCTGCGGCATCACGCCATCGTCGGCGGCCACCACCAGCACCACGATGTCGGTGGCCTTGGCACCCCGTGCACGCATCGCCGTAAAGGCTTCGTGACCCGGGGTATCGAGGAAAGTGACGACGCCGCGCGGCGTTTCGACGTGATAGGCGCCGATATGCTGCGTAATGCCGCCCGCTTCGCCCGATGCAACCTTGGCGCGCCGGATGTAATCGAGCAACGAAGTCTTGCCGTGATCGACGTGACCCATCACCGTGACCACCGGCGGACGCGGCAGCACCGGTACATCGTGCGCCACGCCTTCATTTTCGAGCAGCGCTTCTGGATCATCGAGCTTGGCGGCAACCGCGCGATGGCCGAATTCCTCGACCACGATCATCGCGGTTTCCTGGTCCATCACCTGATTGATGGTAACCATCTGGCCCAGCTTCATCATGGCCTTGATGACTTCCGAGGCCTTGATGGACATCTTGTGCGCCAGATCGCCGACAGTAATCGTCTCTGGCACGTGCACTTCGCGAACGATCGGCTCGAAAGCCGGATTCGGCGCCTCGTCGTGATGTCGACCGCCGCGGCCGCGCGGACCGCCGCGCCAGTTGCGATCGATACCGCCGCTGCTGTCGCCGCGCGTCTTGATGCCGCGCCGCTTGGCTGCGTCGTCACGCCACGGCGTTTTTGCCGCGACGGCTTTCTTTTTGTCGGCGGATGAAGATGCCGGCGCTGCCGTCGTGGTGGTTTTCTTAACTTCCTTCGGTGCCTCGCCCTCGGGACGCGGCGGCCGATGCAAGGTGCCCTTTGCTTCGGCGGTCTTCGCGGCGACCGCGGCGGCGGCTGCAGGCGCCACCGGTTCCGGTGCCTTCGGCGGCTCGACGACCTTCGCCTTACGCGACGAATTCATCATTTCGCGAATCGCCTTGGCCTCGGCTTCGGCGGCGGCGCGGCGCTTGCTGATCGCTTCTTCCTGCGCACGCGCCGCGGCAACCGCTTCGCGCGCTTCTTCCGAAGCTTTGCGCGCGGCTTCGCGCTGCGCCGCATGCACGGCGGCAGCGGCTTCGCTGTCGTCTACCGGCGTCGCGTCAGCGGTGGCGGCGGTACCCGCGGCAGCAACGGTATCAGCGGCCTTGTTGGGCTCCGCGCGCACCGGCTCACCGTGTTTAACGGCGGTGCGCGTAGCGGCTGCACGGGCCGCGGTTTCAGCCGCGCGCGCCAGACGGCGCGCCTCTTCCTCGGCCGCACGCCGACGTTCGGCCGCTTCCTCGCGTTCGCGGCGCTCGGCTTCCTCGCGCTCGAGCTGCTGCTGACGCGCACGCAGCTCGGCCGCCTGGCGTTCCAGCTCTGCGGCTTCCTGGCGCGCCAACTCTTCGCGACGCAGCAACTCGGCGTTATCCACCGTGTCGACCCCTTCGGCTTCGACCTGCGCACCCGCTTCCAGCACTTCAGTGGGGTCGCCAGCTTCGCCGGCAATCGATTCACCCAAGCCATCGTCGCGCTTCACGAAGGTGCGCTTTTTGCGCACTTCAACTTGAATCGTACGGGCCTTCCCGGTGGCGTCGGACTGTTTGATTTCCGAGGTCTGCCGGCGGGTCAAAGTGATTTTCCGCTTGTCGCCTTCGCCCGAACCATGTGCCCGGCGGAGATGGTCCAAAAGCCGCGCCTTGTCGACTTCCGACAGGGAATCGTCGGCGTCGCGCTTGGCGACACCCGCTGCGTGCAACTGTTCAAGCAGCACACCGGCTGGCATTTTGAGTTCCGCGGCAAATTCGGCTACGTTATTGCTCGCCATTCATACCTCGTGAGCAAGGAAAATTCCTTGCGGTTAAACGTGTTTCCAACGTCCGGTCAGCCCTTCTCGGGAACAACCGCGGCGCACTGCCTCGGACCGGCCGCCGGAACGCGCCGGCGACCGCCAGCGCGCGCCCTGCCGTACTTGCTATTGGAACCAGTGTTCGCGCGCCGCCATAATCAGCGACTTCGCGCTCGGCTCGTCCACATCGGTGAGTTCGATCAACTCGTCGACCGCCAGCTCGGCCAGTTCGTCGCGGGTGACGATTTTGTGCTCGGCCAGACGGGCCAGCAGTTCGGGAGTCATGCCTGCCAGACTCTGCAGGTCGAGCGCGACGTTCTCGGCCTTTTCCTCATTGGCGATCGCCTGCGTCAACAGCGCGTCACGCGCACGGTTGCGCAGTTCGGTCACCGTATCCTCGTCGAACGCTTCGATTTCAAGCATTTCGTTCAACGGTACGTAAGCGATCTCTTCGAGACTGGCGAAACCTTCGTCAATGAGAATATCGGCGACTTCCTCGTCGACATCGAGGCGCGCCATGAAAAGATCACGTAGGACGGTACGCTCTTCCGACTGCTTTGCCGCCGACTCATCCGGCGTCATGATGTTGATCTGCCAACCGGTGAGTTCGCTGGCAAGGCGGACGTTTTGTCCGCTGCGGCCGATCGCCACCGCCAGTTCATTTTCGTCGACGACGACGTCCATGGAGTGCTTTTCTTCGTCGACGACGATCGACTGAACTGCCGCCGGCGCCAGGGCGTTGATCACGAACTGCGCGGGGTCTTCCGACCATAGCACGATGTCGACGTTTTCGCCACCTAGCTCATTGCGCACCGCCTGCACGCGCGAGCCGCGAATGCCCACGCACGTGCCGATAGGATCGATGCGCTTGTCGTAGGCGATCACGCCGATCTTGGCGCGCATGCCCGGGTCACGCGCAGCCGCCTTGATTTCCAGCAAGCCTTGTTCGATCTCGGGTACTTCCATCTCGAACAGCTTGATGAGGAATTCCGGCGCGGTGCGCGACAACTCGATCTGCGGTCCGCGTGCGGTGCGATCCACCTTCATGATGTAGGCGCGCGCGCGGTCGCCGATACGCAGGTTTTCTTTCGGAATCAACTGGTCGCGGCGCAGCAGTGCTTCCACACGCCCCGATTCGACCACCAGATTGCCTTTGTCGAGCCGCTTGACCGTGCCGGTCATGACCAGGTCGCCGCGCTCCAGGAAATCATTGAGGATCTGCTCGCGCTCGGCGTCGCGAATGCGTTGCAGGATCACCTGCTTGGCGGCCTGCGCACCGATGCGGCCGAATTCGATCGATGCCACCGGCTCTTCGATGAACTCTTCCAGCTTGATGTTTGCGTCTTGCTCCAGCGCCTCGAATTGCAGGATCTGCTTGTCGGGTTCCTGCAGGCCGGCTTCGTCGGGCACCACCATCCAGCGACGGAAAGACGCGTGCTCGCCGGTCTCGCGATCGATCGCAACGCGGATGTCGACATCGCCCGCATAAAGCTTCTTGGTCGCCGACGCGAGCGCCGCCTCCAGCGCCGCGAACACCACGTCCTTGTCGACGTTCTTTTCACGGGCGAGCGCATCCACCAGCATCAGTACTTCGCGACTCATTGTTTGCGGCTCCTAAAATCTACTTGCGGGAGAAGGCGGGCGCGGTCGAGTTCCGCGAGCGTAAATTCGAGCACGACCGGCCCGTCCTTTCCTTCGAATTCCAATCCAATGGTTTCTTCCCGGGGCGCCACGATCACGCCACGGAACTGCTTGCGCCCGTCGAACGGCCGCTTCAAGGTGACCGAGGCCTCGTTGCCGGCGAAACGCTCGAAGTCGGCGAGCTTCTTGAGCGGCCGATCGAGGCCCGGTGACGACACTTCGAGGCGCTCGTAATCGATGTTTTCGACAGTCAGCACGTGCTGAAGCTGGCGCGTCGCCTTCATGCAGTCTTCGATGCCGACCCCGGCAGGCGCGTCGATAAACACGCGCAGCATGCCGCCTGCGGCGCGCTCGACATCGACGAGCTCGTAACCGAGACCGCCAAGCACCGTTTCCAACAGTTCCGTCAGTTGCAACCTGTACCCCAGGAATACGTACGAATTCTTGCGCCGAAGTGTTTGCAGCGGGCCTTTGCGTGCTTTCGGCGTTTCGCGCTCAAGGCTCGAGGCCCGCGGCTGGCATCGCGCCAGCGCCGCCCGATGCAGAACCAGGCATGCATCCGCCACGGTTCGCATCGGCCTTCCAGCGATGCGGGTCGGCCACCTTCCGGTGGCCCTGAGATGCCGCAAAATCGTCGCGGCAAAAAAAAATGGGCTTGAACGCCCATGTTGCCTTTTCTGCATTTTGCGGACCCACTCCACCGGATCCGGTCGCCGTGGCATCAATCCATGCCATCAGCGACGACGCATTTTAGGCGCTTCTGACCGATTTCGCAATGACGGCGGCAATCGGCCGAAGCAGGCACCGCGGCAAGCGCCCGATATCAGCGCGGCGTGCGGCCACGGCCACGCGGGCCGCCCCGCGACGCGCCGCCGCCGGCGGCGTTACCGTTACTGCCACCGTTGCCCGCCACATTGCCGTTGACATTACCGTTGACGTTGCCGTTGGCGTTGCTCGGGCCGCCGGTTCTGCCGCCGCGTTGCGGATCGCGGCGGAAATCTCGTCCATAGCCGCCCGCCGCTTCAGTCGGTCCGCGCCGCGCTTGCGACGGATTGCCCCGATAACCGAAGCGCGCCGGCCCAGGCGCGCCGATTTCGTGACCAATAAAGCCGAGCGAAGTCTGCATGGGATCAGGCTGCTTGCGCACGGTGGCGGCGCGCGCAGCGCTTTCCTCTGGGCTGGGCTTGAGTCCGACCAGCGACATCAATTGCCGGACTTGCGCTTCTTCGAGCTCTTCCCAACGACCACGCCGCAGGCCGCGCGGCAACGGCAATGAGCCGTGGCGCGTACGGATCAGGCGGCTGACCATCAAGCCCACTGCCTCGAACATGCGCCGCACTTCGCGGTTGCGACCCTCGGCCAGTGCCACGTGATACCAATGATTGGTGCCCTCGCCGCCACCGTCGGCGATGCGCAGGAAGCTGGCCGGACCGTCGTCGAGCTTGACGCCGGCGAGCAGCATCTGGCGCGAGGCTTCGGACAACTCGCCGACCACGCGCACCGCATATTCACGCTCGACGTTGTAGCGCGGATGCATGAAGCGGTTCGCCAAGTCACCGGAGGTGGTCAACAACAGCAGGCCTTCGGTATTGAAGTCGAGGCGGCCCACTGCCAGCCATTTGGCGGTCTTCATCTGCGGCAACTTATCGAACACCGACGGCCGGCCTTCTGGATCGGCGTGGCTGACGATTTCTCCCGCGGGCTTGTGATAGAGCAATACGCGCGGCGGCCGGTTCGGCAGCTTGCGCTTGACCGGCTTGCCGTTGATACGCACCTGATCGCTCGGCATGATGCGCTGGCCGATATGCGCGGGCTCGCCATTCACCGAAACGCGGCCAGCGATGATCAGCTCCTCCATTTCGCGCCGCGAACCCATGCCCGCCTCGGCCAGCACCTTGTGCAGTTTTGGTGCTTCGTCGTCCGGCAACAGCACCCGCTTGGGGGCGGCATCCGGCTGACGGCCACGTCGCAGCATCGGCGCGCGCACCCCCGCGGTATTGTCGGCATCAAAGGCCGGCGAGGTGACGTATGAAAAGATATCGGCAGCTTCGTCGGGCGCACCGGCACGTGTGGCGGGTGCGCCGCGCGGCGACGTGGGCTTGCGCGGGCCCCGCTCGCGCGGATTTGCCTGGCGTGCGCTGTTCGCACCTTCGGGCCGCGGTCCCGCGGCTGGGCGGTTGTTGCCGGCGCCATTCCCGGCGCCGTGATTATTACTGCGTGGATTCGCTGCACGGTCGTGGCGCCGACCGCCTTCCGACGCGTGGCCCGAACTGGGCGGACGGGGCCCACGCGCCGACGCACCGTCGCTGCGCGGCGGTCGTGGCGCCGCCGCTGGCGCGCCGTCGACCGGTGTTTCGACGCCGGCGTCGCCCGGCTTGGACTTCGCGCCGGCGCGTCGACGCGCAATCAGGCTGCGCGGTCCGCGCCGCAAGCCCCGCCGCGGACGTTCGTCGCCCGCCGGGCCAGCGCCGCGTTCGGCACCACCCTCGCCGCCATCCGCTGCGCCGGATGCATCGTGATGCGTCGGGACATTGGACGACTCGGTGGTCGCCGAAGGCGCGGCACGCGAGGCGCTGGCGGAATCGGCATGCGGTGCAAAATCCTGCGAATCGTTGTTGTCGGTCTGTTTCAAAACCACCTCTGAATCATGATGTGAGCCGACCGGCGTGCGTCGCATCGACGCCGCACAATCGGCTGTTCGCGAACCGGCGCTGGTTGCGCGGCGGCGGTGTTATGCCGGGGTTGGAATGTCGACATCGGGGTCGGCGCCCAGCGTTGGTGCAGGTTCGTTCGATACTGCTGCGTCCAGCTCGGGCTCGGCGGCCGGCTGGTCGATATCCGATGAAGCGTGCGGCACGTCGGCCAGCGGCGTGTCATTACTGGCGTCTGCTTCCTCGGACAGGGCTGCCACTGCTTCGGCCGCGGAAAAATCCATGGACTGCTGTGCCAGCGCATCAGCGCCGGCGGTCGGACTGCTGAGCGCCGGCAACTGATCGAGCGCTGCCAGGCCCAGGTCGTCGAGAAACGTTTTGGTCGTGGCGTACAGCGCCGGACGACCCGGCGCATCGCGATGCCCGATGACGTCGATCCAGCCGCGATCTTCCAGTTGCTTGATCACGGGCGTGCTCACCGTCACGCCACGGATGTCTTCGATATCGCCGCGTGTCACGGGTTGCCGATAAGCGATGATGGCCAGGGTCTCGAGCACCGCGCGCGAATACTTTGGCGGTTTTTCGGGATTCAGCCGGTCCAGATAAGCACGCATCGACGGCCGGCTTTGAAAACGCCAGCCCGATGCAAGCGACACCAGTTCGACGCCGCGCTCCGACCAGTCTTCGCTCAGCGAGCGCAACAGTGAACGCACGGTGTCCGCGGAAAGCTCATCCACGAACAGCTTGCGCAACGCATCGACCGTCAACGGTTCTTGCGCACATATCAACGCGGTTTCGAGGACGATTTTCGCCTCAGGAATATTCATGCAGCTATGGGCCTGTTCACGCTACATATGAGTTGCGCACGGGCTGGGACGGACTTGCTGACCGTGCGCCCGGATCGAATTCATGATGAAGGAACTGATCGAAAAGCGCGCGCCGGATTCTGATCGATGATGGCGGCGTCACGCGCTGTCGGTCTGCCGCGAGCGCCGCCTGGGCGCAACTACGGCGAGTCTAGTAAAACCAGTTTATTTCTTGGGCGGCGGCCGCCCGTTCAACACAGCGCGGTAACGAAGCGCATTCAGCATTCGTCGCACGGTTTCATGAAGTTGAAGGCTATGGTACGAAAAAAAGCCCGAGCCGTAAAGAAATGATACGGGCCAGCGCCTTGCATAAGAGAAAAATACCCGGATTCAGATCGAAAAGCATCGTCGCCGCGCAGGCGACGGCACACCACACGCGTACCAACCACAGTCGCATGAACGATGCACCACAACGGACGGATCGTCAAACGCCCGGTCGGCGGGCAATTCTGGGTCATGCTGCAGTGCAATGTGCCGTCGCGGCGCAAAGCCCCCGCTCGGTGCACGTAAATGGTGAATGCCCGAGGGGAGGATTGGCGTCAATGGACTAGTTTACAAATCACCATCGGTAATAAAACCGCGCGATCTCGCGGTTTCGCCGACTTTTACCGGTCACTGGCATAGTCGATGCTTAGAGGGCTGTACAAGCGGGTCGCATCCCAAAGCCGTTGAGCAAGACGCAAGTCAAGCGCTAGGCGAAGGGTAAAAAGGCGGCGGCGGGCCCTGGCCAAGGAAGCGTCTCCAAGCTCCGACTCCGCACTCGATCGCACCACGGCGTGCGCGCAGAGGTATGCACGGGGACAGCGTACCGGAAAGCTATATTGAGGATGAGAAATGATGGCGTTCGATGACCTGAAAGACGATGAGTGGTCCTTAGTCGAGACCTTGTTCTGTGAAGAGCCCAAACGCGGTGAACGGCGCGGCCGCCCGCGCGTCGAGCCGCGTGCCGTCGTCAATGCGGTGCTGTGGGTGTTGAGTACCGGCGAGGGTTGGTCGAAATTGCCGGGCCGCTTTCCTTCCCCGCCGACCTGCCGCCGTCGCTTCGACGAATGGCAGGCCGATGGCACGCTCGACGAGATGGTAACGTTGCTGGGCCGTTCGGGACGGCAGGTGTCACTGCGCAGCCGCATCGGTACCAGCATGCTCAAGACCGCGGCGCCGCCAAGCCAGCATCGTCTGCGCGGCGCTTTCTGGACCAATCCGGAATCGTGGAGAGCACCGGCGAAGCTGGCCTGATAGCCGACTCACTCATCTCGATATGCACCGCTGGGTGCTCGCCAAGAAATAGCGCGCTTGTTTTGGGGCCGGCCATCGGCCCCGCTCCTCTTTTCCGCCTCGGGCACTAGCCGGTGTAGTCCGCCGGCTAGTCTCGAGCGCGCCCCCACGGCAGTCGCCCGAGTTCACGCGACACACTCATTTACTAACGCTTACACCCGCCTCCGCCCATCCGCTTAAGGTGAACTCAGCGAAGTACCGCTGGGAAGATGGGAGGAGACATGACGCAGAACTCGAACACCTTTGGACGATTTCTCAGCGCACTGCTGGTCGTGGCCTGCGGCTGTCTCTTTATGACCCCGGCGCTCGCACAAGCCGCTCCGCCCTGGAACAACCCGCAGGAACGCGACTATCCCCCAGCTGCCTGGCGCGGTCGAGGCGACGGTGCCTTCCATTCCGATTACTCGACGCGCGTGCCGCGCGGCAACTTGCGCGGCGATATCGAAAACAACTCCCGTCTGCGGCCGCCGGACAGCGGCTGGCGTCGCACTCATTGATGTGCAAGACCTCGGTTAGCGGGGGCTAATAGCGGCCGCGTTGTAACGAAACGTAAGGTAAGGGCTTAAAAGTGCTGTGCCACCGCACTGGGTTTACCTTTGCTGTCTAGAATAAAGAAGTCCGATAGGCGGACTGACGGCAAAAAGAATTGCCACTTCTCAGCGGAGGCACTATGAAAAAAACGTCCTTGGCAGTGTTCGTTTCCTTGATGTCCGCGTTCGGCGCAGCAGTAGCTCAGTCCGATTCCTCGGGTGTTACGCAAAGCTCTGATCCGGCACAGTACGATGCCATCCAGGCTCATGCCCAAGCTTTGCAAAGCAGCCAAGCGGCCATGTCGGGAGATACCATGCACCATTGGCACGGCAAGAAGCCAATGCATCGCCATCACGCCGCCCCTGCGCAAGCCGCTTCTCAGTAAAGTTGGCTGAGCGGGGTCAGCCAGTGAATGGCCGTTGTCGAGCACGGGAGCGCGACAACGGCCTTCGTCGCATTTTTCATTTCAGTCAGGATGTGAGTTGAGCACGATTCAAGTCGATATCGAGTGGACGGACGCCGCGAGCGCCCGCATCGCCAAATTGTTTGGCAGCAAGGCTAAGCCATCGAAAGATGGCGGCGAGGTGGAAGCACCCAAAATCGGCCTGCCGCCGCTGCAATGCATGCCGTGCGAAGGGGATGTGCTGTTTCTCGGGCCGAGTGGCAAGCAGCAGGCTTTCGTCGTGATCGAACGCCAATATCATCACGATGGCGCGGACGATTGGACCATCGTCCTGATCCTCGACAATCCCGAATCGTAGGCGCCGCGATCAGATCGCGTTCTTAGGTCGGCGGCACGAAAAAAAGCCCACGCTTCGGTTGGAAGCGCGGGCAATAAACCGTCGCCCTACGAGGATAGGCGACGGGGCCAATCGGTTCTACGGCAGCTCGCTGACACTTGCTTACCTAGGGGTTAAATAAGCAAGCGTCATGCCACCTCGATACGCCCTGAAGCGCATCTGCAATTCATTGATTTAAAAAAGATTTATTTGCGCCTCAGCACATTGAAAGCTTATTGCGAGGCGTGTTTCGCGACATGTCGCCGTAACGTTACGTTACGCGTGCCAGCGTCGCTTACGCGCTGCCGGAGGTTTCGGCGGCTTCTGCGCGTCATCGCCGCTTAGCCACTCGGCGGGATCTCTGAGCGGCGCGGCCGCGCAAAATACCAATACCAAAAGCAACAAAACCAGCGTCCACATCCAATAAGGCATCAGCTCTGTCATCGTTTTTCTCTTGTCAACGCCCCGCGGCGATTCGCCTGGCGATGTCGCCGCGCCGCATATAGCTTCGAAGCGGTGTCCCCTTGCTTATCGACAATCGGTCACTGCCAGCTTGGCCGACGATCGGATGGCTGCGAAGCAGCAATAGCCGTGCCATTACTTGATTTTCGCTACATTTCAATGACTTAACCAAGCGTGGGAAGACGGGGATCGGCGCAGCGGCGGAAAAAAAGACACGGCCGTGCGCGTGCGTTACCTGGCAAGGGCGCGGACGGCGGCTCGCTTGAGGTGATAAGCGCACTGGGAAGTGCATCTTGGGATGCGGGATGCTGAAGATCAGTCCCCGGCCAGAGCGGCTTGCGACTGTGTCACTCGAGTAGCTCGGCGTTCGGTTCCTGCTGCGTTATAGCGCAGCAGGAACCCCGTCGCCCGTCCGTCAAACGTTCAACGCAACTGTGCGGCGAGCAATGACATGATGCGCGTAGCCTGCGGCGACGAGATAACCACGCCATCGGTATTCACCACCGCCACGCGGGTACTCGTCTCGGTCTGCGCCTTGACGTTCACACGATATTCGATCGCGGTCTTTTCCTTCTTGCCATGGAATAGCTGGTTCCAGAACCCCTGCCCAGCCGTGCCCAGATCGTTCGGGTCGACGTAGCTGATGGTGTAGATACCGAGGTTGCGATCGCGGTCATTGACGGTGAAATTGCCGCGCTCGAGCGCCAGCCCGACACGCAGCCAGGCGTGATCGTAAGACTCCGCCAACTCGATCGAATCGGGTGTGATCGTGGTCGCTACGTCTTGCTCATGCGCCGCGTTCGGCTGTGCCAACGCCTGCGCGGCGGCCGGTGCTTGCGGAGCGGATGTGGACGGCGCGGCGGTGGGCGTGGGTGCGCCATTCTGATAGGCGTTCTGCGCCGCCAGACGCGCGTTGTCATCTGCCAGCACGGCCATGAAGCGGCTCAGGTATTGCGCCTCCAGGTTTGGATCATTCGGCCGCTCGACCCACTTGCTGCTTTCGTTGTTGGTGCCGGTCAGCACCTCGCTCATGCCGCGTTGGCTGATGAACACATAAGTGCTGCCATCAGCGCCTGTCTCGAGACGTGTGCGGTAACGGTTGCGCTCGCCCGTGACGTACATATTGTCCATTGCTCGCGTCAAGGTGTTGCGGACGATACCTTGATCGAGATTCGCGTGGCTTTCCTTCCAGTCGGTTTCCATGATGAAGCGTTCATGCGAATCGACCACGAGCAGATAGCCTTGCTCCTGCCAGAACTTGTGCAGCTTGGCCCACAGCTCGTCACGGCTCGCATTCTTCACCACCAGCCAACGCTGCTGGCCGTCACGCTGAACGTAGAGGTCGGGCGACGTCGGCAACACCTTGTCGGCGGGGGCGATGGTCGGCGCGACGCTGGCCGCGCGCTGGTAGGCGGACAGCGAAGCGGCGCCGTTCACAGGCGGCAACACGCGTTCACTCGGCGCCTCGTCGACCAGGTCGGGCGGGTTCGCGAGCGACGGCGCCCGCGATTTACGCGTGGTCAGATAATCAAAACCTTGCGGATCACCCGAGCTGCAGGCACCGAGCAGCGATGCCATGATGGCGGCGCCCAGCATGCCGGCTGCGAGGCGCTGGCCGGAAGAAGCGCTTGTGCGGGCCTTCGGGGCACGGCAAGCGTCGCCTCGCAGGCGAGATACCAAAATGCTTTTCATGAAATCCTTTCGTCCGCTGTTCGGCTCCGCCGGCCAGCCTTGCGGCTCGGCACGGCACTTCATTTATATCTCGTGCATAAGCGCGCGCCCCTCTCGATGAGCGGGCGTGACAGGCAAGCGCGGGTGTCAAGCGCCAAGTCAAGCGCGCAATTGTACCGGGCGCGTCATGCGGCGTGCAAAACTCGGATCATACAGAGGGATGGGCGACGAAAGTTTACGCTTGAAACAGCTTGCCCTGAAGCGCGACGCGCGCGGCGGCGTCCGGCCGTTGTCATGCATCGAAGCTAACGGTCAGTCAGCTTCCGGCACCACACCGAACGACGGCAGGCAAAGCTTCATGGTGCGGGCCTCGCGTTGCGATCCGCCTTCGACGTCGATACCCTGCGTTTGCCACTCGACAAAAAACGTATCGAGATTGCCGTTGAAGCTTACGTAATGAGAGAGCGGATCGTCGAAAAACTCGTCGATGGCCGATAGTGGCCAGTATAGAAAGGCGTTGAGCGGGTAAGCGAAGCGCGCTCGCCCATCCACCCGCGCCGCGGTGAGCAGCATGCCCGGCACATTATCGATGTCCTTCACCGCGACATAGCGCAAGTGCGGCATGGCGATGTGAATAAGGCCCGCGAGGTCGGGTGCCCACTCCTCGACAAATTTCCGCATACGGTTCTGCCTGCCCCCTAGCAACACGGCGCGCCTCGTGACAATTGGCCTGGTGGCCTTGTTTTAATTTGCCCGACCTTCGTGCAGACGCTTACCGCCGCCAGTCCTTCGGTCGCCAATGGTGCGCGCACCTCGAACCCGACGACGGCAGCTGGTCGCGCATTACATATCGGGGCTGAGTTCGCCAATGCCGCCATTAGCGAACGATGCGTGCGTTTCGATCCAGCGGTTTGCCCAGTCGACCGCGTATTGACGGGCGCTCGCTTCGTCATCGAAGCGCGGGCCGATCAATCCGGAACGTTCGAGCCGGCGACCGTCTTTGGTGATCATTGCACTGCTTCGGAACATGCCGCCCGATACTACCTCCGCTTCAGGGACAACCGTGTATTCAGCCACTTCGAAATTCGCCCGGTCCATGAAAAACTCCTCGTTTTCGCCCACTTCGTGGCAATGGGTTTATTGCGCTGCATCAAATATACGGTGTCAAGCAAAATGACGTTTGATACCGCAAATCGTCGCCCCGCTGGCGCTGCCGCGGCTACCGTTCGCTGCCGTTTGCGCTAACGCATGCGGCCCGCCGAATTCGACTGGCGCGCGTGCACGCTCCTTACGCAGGCATTACGATCTGCAATGCACCATGACGGTGCCTGAAACCGCCGCTACGTGCGCATGAAGCTTGCGTAACACCGGGTATCCTTAGCAAGCATGGGCACGACGCGAGACGTCGTGCGCAGGTACCACCGAGACAGCTATGCCAGAAAAAACCGCCAACCACCGCGCGTCGACGCATCGGGGCAGGTCATGAATGTTTCCTCAGATAAGCCGCATT
>JBPBQZ010000060.1:0-41509 GCA_050955105.1 Janthinobacterium lividum
GGCATTCATGCCCGCGGCCGGCTCGTCGAGCGCCAGGAGTTTCGGATCGGTCGCCAGGGCCCGCGCAATTTCGAGACGCCGCTGGTGTCCATAGGAAAGATTGCGCGACGTGTAGTCGGCATAGGGCAGCACGCCCACGTATTCGAGCAGTTCCAGCGCGCGCTCGCGAATGCCCTTTTCTTCGGCGCGTTCGCGCGGAGTTCTGAGCACTGCGCCGATCAGGCCTTGGCGCGTGCGTACGTGGCGCCCGACCATGACGTTCTCGAGCGCGGTCATGCCGCCGAACAAGCGAATGTTCTGGAAGGTGCGAGCGATGCCGGTTTTTGCGACCTCGTGCACGGTGGTCGGTTGATAAGCCTTGCCGTCGAGCACGAATTCGCCCGAGTCCGGCTCGTAAAGCCCGGTGATGACATTGAAGAAGGTGGTTTTGCCGGCGCCGTTCGGTCCGATCAAGCCATAGATGGTGCCGGCTTCAATTTCGAGACCGACATCGGAAAGTGCCTGCAGGCCGCCGAAGCGCTTGTTCACGCCCTTAACAAACAGTCGTGTCGTCATGTCTTTGTCCGTGGCCGATTACGCGCGAATTTGCTTGTTACGCTTGGCGATTTTCGCGATGCGGTCTTCATGCTTCGGCGCGGGCCACAAGCCATCCGAGCGATACAACATGATGATGATCATGGCGAGCCCGTACACCAGTTGCCGTACTACTTCGGTGTCGACGATCGCGTGACCGAACAGCATGTCTTGCAGCGGCCCCAGCGTCGTGCGCAGGAATTCGGGAAAGATCGAGAGCAGTACCGCGCCGAGGATTACGCCCGGAATATGTCCCATGCCGCCCAGCACCACGCAGGCCAGCACCACCACCGATTCCCAGAAGGTGAACGACTCCGGCGAGACGAAGCCCTGGAACGCACCGAACATCGCGCCGGACAGGCCGCCGAACGAGGCGCCCATCGCGAACGCCAGCAGTTTGACGTTGCGCGTATTGATGCCCATCGCCTTGGCGGCGATTTCGTCTTCACGGATGGCGCCCCAGGCGCGGCCGATGCGCGAATGCTGCAGGCGCACGCAGACGAAGATCACCAGCAGCGCACCCAGCATGAACAAGTAGTAATACTGGTAGACCGCCGGAAACTTCATCCCGAAAAAGGTATGTGTCTGCGATAGATCGAAGCCGCCGAACTTGGCGGGAGACACGGCATTGATGCCTTGCGGACCGTTGGTGATATTCACCGGACGGTCGAGATTGTTCATGAAGATGCGCACGATCTCGCCGAAGCCGAGCGTGACGATGGCGAGATAGTCGCCGCGCAGCCGTAGGGTGGGCGCGCCGAGAATGACACCGAACAGCGCCGCGACCGCCATGCCGATCGGGATGATGATCCAGATCGGCGTGTGCAGGCCGTTAGGAAACATCGCCGCGATCCATGCGAACTGCGTGGTCAGGTGTGGTGACGACAACAGCGCGGCCAGGTAGGCGCCGATCGCATAGAAGGCGATGTAGCCCAGATCGAGCAGGCCGGCAAAGCCGACCACCACGTTCAGGCCGAGCGCCAGCATCACGTACAGCATGGCGAAGTCGAGCACGCGCACCCAGTAGTTGCCGCCCGCGGCGCCGACCAGCATGGGCGCCACGACCACCAGCACGGCAATCAATACGATAAGGGCGATGCGGCGCGGTGGCTTCTTTTCCGGGATGAGGGTGGCCGAGGGTTCGATGCTTGGAATCGACGTCATGCGAATTCTCCTCAGGCCCGGTCGGCGACGCGTTCGCCCAGCAAACCGGACGGCCGCAGCACCAGCACGACGATCAGCACGATAAAGGCGAACACGTCCTGGTAGTTGCTGCCGAACACGCCGTTCGTCAGGTTGCCGATATAGCCGGCACCCAGTTGCTCGATGATGCCCAGCAGCACGCCGCCGACCATCGCACCGCCCAGGTTGCCGATGCCGCCCAGCACCGCGGCTGTGAAGGCTTTCAATCCGGGAATAAAGCCCATGTAGAAGTGCGCATTGCCATATTCGGAGGCGATCATCACGCCGGCGAGTGCCGCCAGTGCGGAGCCGATCATGAAGGTGGCGGAAATCACGAAGTTCGGATTCACCCCCATCAGCCCGGCCACCGAGCGGTTTTCGGCGGTGGCGCGCATGGCTCGGCCGAGCCGCGTTTTATTCACCAGCAGCAACAAGCCGCCCATGGTGAGGAAAGCCACCACGATGATGATGATTTCGGTTACCGAGATGACCGCGCCCACTGAATCGCCCTTGGCCGTGATCACATTGATCGGATCGGTGGGCAGCAGTTGCGGGAACATCAACGGATTGCGCGACCAGATAATCATGGCCAGCGTCTGCAGCAATATCGAGACGCCGATCGCGGTGATCAGTGGCGCGAGGCGCGGCGCATTGCGCAAAGGTCGATAGGCAACCCGTTCGATGGTGTAGCCCACCAGTGCGCAGACGATCGCGGCGATCACCAAAGCGATCACCAGCGTCAGCACGTGGCCGAGTCCGGGAAAGTGCGCCTGCAGCACGTTGATGGCCGACAGCGCCACCATGGCGCCCACCATCAATACGTCGCCGTGTGCGAAATTGATGATCCCTAAAATGCCGTAGACCATCGTGTAGCCCAACGCGATGATCGCGTAGATGCTGCCTAGCACCAGCCCATTGATGAGCTGTTGAACAAAAATATCCATTACCTGTCCTTTCAACGCCCTTTTGATCTTCTCACGTACGCGTAGGTGTCAAAAATAATGCCTGGAAATCCGGTTGTGTGCCGGCATCCCGTAAAGGGTGATGAGAGCGGGTAATTTGAGACATGCCGGATGCGGCAAGGGCTCGGAAGCCGCCTGCCGCATCCGTCCGGTCATGACGCGCGCGTTCTCGCACCACGACCAGCAGGGAAATTACATCTTGACCACGTCCAGCAACGTCAGTTTGTCGTTGACATAGTCATACAGCGAGATCACGCCTTGCTTGAGATCGCCCTTCGAGTCGAACTGGGTTTCGCCCAGCACGCCCTTGTAGTCGGTCGCGGGCATGGCGGCCAGGATCTTCGCCGGATCGGTGGAATTCGCGCGCTTCATCGCATCGACGATGATGTACACGGCATCATAGGTGAACGGCGCATAGATCTGGATCGGCTGGTTGAAGCGTGCGACATAACGCTTCTGGAAGTCTTCGCCGCCCGCCATCTTCGACAGCGGCATGCCGGCGATCGAGCAGACTACGTTGCCGGTGGCATCACCCGCCAGATCGGACAGCTTTTCGGTACAGGCACCGTCGCCAGCCATGACCTTGGAATTGATCGCCAACTGTTTGGCTTGTTTGGCGAACGGACCGGCGGTGGCATCCATGCCGCCGTACATAATGACGTCCGGATGCTCGCCCTTGATCTTCGTCAGAATCGCGCGGAAATCGACGGCTTTGTCGTTGGTTTCATCGTGCGACAGCACTTTGACGCCGCTCGCCTTGGCGCGCTTCTCGAATTCATTGGCGAGGCCCTGACCGTAAGCGGTGGCGTCGTCGACGATGGCAACCGACTTGGCGTGCAAGTCCTTGTTGGCGTAGTCGGCCAGTGCGGGGCCTTGCTGTGCATCGGTCGCAACCACGCGGTAGGCAGTTTTGAAGCCCTGCTGCGTATAGGTCGGGTTGGTGGCGGACGGCGAGATCTGCACGATGCCGGCATCGCTATAGATCTTCGAGGCCGGAATCGTCGTGCCGGAATTCAAGTGGCCCACGACCGCCACAACCTTGTCGTCGACCAGCTTTTGCGCAACCTGCGTGGCCTGGCGCGGATCGGCCGCATCATCTTGCGCGTCGAGTTCCAGCGTGATTTTCTGGCCGTTGATCACCAGGCCTTTCTTGTTGATTTCTTCGACGGCGAGGCGGGCGCCGTTTTCATTGTCCTTCCCCAGGTGAGCGATGCCGCCCGTCAGCGGAGCAACGTGGCCGATTTTGACAACTTCGTCTGCCATTGCGCTGTTCGCGCCGAACACGATCAGGCTGCCGCCCAGACCTAGCGATACTGCATGGCGAAACTTCTTGGACATTTTTGCCGCTCCTTTCTTGCCGTAAATAATAGTGACCAGCCTGACAACGGTGTATCGCGCAATGTGGGCGCCACGTAGAAACTACTACTTTTTTCGAACTAAAACACGTACATCGATATTGAATGGCGATTTGTGCCTGGTTTGAGCGCCGTGTCCGCTTGGACTTTTCTCGAAAAAGCGGAGTAATTCATCCTGCATTGAAATGGGCCAATAATCACTGCGCAAGTCAGAAGAAATACTTAGGGTAAGAGCGGGCTTGACAACGGAGCGCTTGTAGCAGAAGCACCATCGACATGCAGAGCACCGTGATCTATCACACCGATGCATACATCATCGTTCCGACGATGCTTCATGAGCCAGTACGGCGGCGTTTCATGCACCGTGATCAGGGTATGTCCCAGGACGCACCGGCTTAAAGTCACCCGGCTGGATTGCTATATTGAGCCACGCCGATCGACTCGCCGAGACAGGTGAGCGAGGCCGTCCATTGTTGGAGGAGACCCATTCATGTCTAGCACGCCGGGCATCGCGCCCTATCGCATTGGTCACGCATGGTTCGTGACCTGGACCCTGTGTTTTTTATATGCGCTGTCGCTGGTGGACCGGCTGGTGCCGTCGCTGCTGGTACAGCCCATTACCGCGCAGCTGCATATTAGCGATGGACAGATGGGCGTGATGTTCGGCGCCGGCTTCGGCGTGCTGTATGCGATTATCGGCATGCCGGTCGCGCATATGCTCGACAACCACAACCGTATTCGCATCCTTGCGATCGGCGTGCTGTTGTGGAGTCTGAGCACCATCACCTCCGGCTTTGCCACCAGCTACTGGCAACTGGTGGGCTGCCGCTCGGGCGTGGCGATCGGCGAAGCCGTGTTGTCGCCGGCGGCCATCTCATTAATCGCGGATATGTTTTTGCGCGAAAAGCGCACGCTGCCTACCGGTTTGTATATGGCGATGGCGTCGCTGATCAATGGCGCCTTCATCATTGCCGGCGGTGCCTACCGACTGGCGCAGAGTCTGGCGCCGAGCGTGGGTCTGCAGGCCTGGCAGTTGACCTTCGTGATCGTGGGATTGCCCGGCGTCGTCGTGGCATTGCTCTTGTGGGCGAGTGCACCCGAACCCTTGCGTATCCAAGATCGCGCCGACCCTCGCAGCTATTCGACAGTGAGGCAGGCCGTTGCCTATGTGCGCACTGAAAAGCGCCTGTACGGATTTCTGTTCCTTGCCAATTGCGTCTATACGGCAGGCGCCTATGCGGTGATCAGCTGGGCGCCGACCTTGCTGGTACGCGGCTATGGCATGACACCGGCCACGGCCGGCTATACCTTCGGGCTGAGCGCCATCGTCGGCGTCATTGGCGCGATCTTCTGGCCGGCGCTGGCGGGCTTCTTCATGCGCCGCAACCGACCGTCGATGATTGCGGTGGCGCTGGCCATCGGCATGCCGGCGGGCTTGCTTGGCATTGGCCTGATCGGCTTCGCATCGACGGTAACGGGTGTGATGGCGGCGGTGGCCTTGTTCGTGATCGGTGGCTCATCGAGCCAGGTGCTGTATGCGGTCATCATTCAGTATGTCGCGCCATCGAAGGTGCGCGGTCGCTTGATGGCTGCGAACCTGATGGCACCGAACCTGGTGGGGCTGATTGTCGGACCATCACTGGCGGCATGGTTGGCGGTGCATTACTTCACCGGCTCGCGCGCCTATGGTTCGGCTTTCTCGATGATAGGGTTTATCGCGGCGCCGATCGTGTTGTTGTTGGTGCTGGCCGCCTATGGTCGTTTCAGCAGTGTCTACAAGTTCGCCGGCGAGCGTGAAGCGCGTGCGCTTGCCGCATTGCTGGGCGATTCGGCGCAGGAGGCGACGCAGAGCGCCTAGCTACTTGTGCCGCATGGCGGTGGCTTGCCGAAGGCGAGGTTTCGAGACGTGAATTGACGGTTGCACGGCGCGGCGGCATGCTGCAACGGTGCTGTTCCGATGAATCGAAATTTTGGAGCCTCTCGATGCAAACCGCCGATCTGCGGCAATGGATTGATCGTCGCGAAGTCATGGCGGCAGTGCTCACGCCGGTACCGGCCGCGGCGCTGGCCGCCACGCTCGACCGCGATGCCAGCGAACCGGCGGCGGGCGCCTTGCTGCCGCCGCTGTGGCATTGGCTTTATGCCACGCCGGTTGAACGACAAAGTGAGCTCGATGTAGACGGCCACGTGCGACGCGGTGGCTTCGTGCCGCCGATCGCCTTGCCGCGCCGCATGTGGGCCGGCGGTCGGCTTGAATATCATCATCCCTTGCGTATCGGCGAGCACATCGTGCGTACCTCGCGCATCACGGCGATTCGGGAAGTCGAGGGCCGCAGCGGTCCGCTGGTGTTCGTTACCGTCCTCCACGAAACTGCCAATCAGCTCGGCGTGGCCTTGTCAGAAGAGCACGACATCGTTTATCGCGATATGCCGCGTGCCGGTCAGGTTTCGCAGCCGAAACACGCGCCCACCGATGAAACCTTCGCGCGCGAGATCGTACCCGACCCGGTGCTGCTGTTCCGCTATTCGGCGCTCACCTTCAACGGTCACCGTATTCACTACGATCGACCCTATGCGACTGAGACCGAGGGCTATCCAGGCTTGCTGGTGCACGGTCCGCTGATCGCCACGCTGCTGGCAGACCTGGCGCGCCGACAGCGGCCCGATGCCACGGTGCGTCGTTTCGAATTCAAGGCGCTGCATCCGCTTTTCGATATTCATCGCTTCCACGTATGTGGCCGGGACACCGGAACCCACGCTTCTGATTTGTGGGCGCGCGATCACGAGGGCCACCTGGCGATGCAG
Organism: Janthinobacterium lividum; assembly: GCA_050955105.1. Classification (GTDB taxonomy): domain Bacteria; phylum Pseudomonadota; class Gammaproteobacteria; order Burkholderiales; family Burkholderiaceae; genus JBPBQZ01. The sequence goes on from JBPBQZ010000060.1 coordinate 6,878, forward strand.
GCACGTATCGAGTATCTCGAAAATGCCGGGGCGGCCAGCGCCGACTGAGCCAACGCACGCCGCCGCCACGCGACGGTTTAGTGTCTACCCTAGTATTTTTTGCGCGGTGCAGCGATTAGCCTCCCGGGTGGATAAAAAAATGCTAAACCCGGGAGACTTCATGATGGCGACGCTTACCTCTACCTTTCGTTTCGAAACCAAGCGAGCGGCACGCAAGCCGTTCGTTGGCACCGCTTGCGCGCTGGCGGCGGCGCTGTTGCTCGCGCCGGGTCTGGCGCTGGCGCAAGCCGATGCGCCGATCGCCATCGGCCTGGTGATTTCGAAACAAGGGCCATTGGCCGATGTCGGGATGGATAGCCAGCGCGGCGCGATGATGGCGCTGGATGAGGCCGGCTCGAAGGTATTGAACCGTCCCGTCAAAGTAACCTGGTATGACGACGCCAATCCGCAGAACGCCCAGGAGAATTTTTCCAAGCTGGTCGAAAACGAGAAGGTCGTTGCGGTGCTCGGCGGTACTAATAGCGCTTCGTCACTGGCCGAGGCGGCGGTCGCCAAGCGCACCAAAACGCCTTTGATCATTATCGGCAGCGCGGCCGCTGAGATCACCGGCGCGCAGTGCAATCGCTATACATTCCGCACCTTTACGCCCACGGCCGTATCGGCCACGGCACTGGCGCCGGCGATGCTGGAAAAAGGCAAGAAATGGTATTTCGTCGTAGCCAATTATGCGGCAGGGCAGGACACCTATCGCACCATGAAGGCGGCTCTGCAAAAAGCCGGTGGTTCCGAAGTCGGCTATGACCAGATTCCCGTCGGCTCGACCGACTTCAGTAGCATCATCCTGAAAATACGGCAGGCTGAGCCGACCGCGGTAGTGGTTGGTCTGACGGGCGACAGCGAAACCAGTTTTATCAAACAATATGCGCAATATGGCTTGAGAGATCGCATTCCGTTCGGCGATCCGTTCACCGCGGACGGTCAATTGTGGGGCATGGACAAGGACGCCCTGTCGGGGCTGTACACGAAGGTCTGGGATTTCAACGATCCGTCGAATTCGCCACAAGAGCGTAAATTCACCGCCGAATATCGGCAAAAGTACAACTCGCCGCCATCACTGGTTTCTTGGGCTGGCTGGATGTCGATGCGCGCAATACTGGAGGCCATCGATACGGGTAAGTCGACCGATGCCGCGTCTATCGTGCATCAGTTGGAAACCATGAAATGGCAAGATCACAAAGTTACTCAATACTATCGGCCGTGGGATCATCAATTGATTCATCCCGTGATCTTGGTATCGGCGCGCCCTCCCAAAAAGGATAAATGGGACGTACTCGACGTGATTCGCTCGATTCCGGCGAATGACAGCGAAGTCGAAGCCATTTTTGGGACACAGGCGCAAATCGGCTGCAAGATGGGTGAGCTCTGATTTGGCGATACTCGGGGCGTGGCGGATCTTTGCTTCATAATCCACTCCAACAGAGGAGTGGACCATGTCGATGATAGAACTGCAGACGACGCCCGGGCATCTGCTGCGGCGTGGGCATCAGATCGCCGTGGCGGTGGCCACGGAGGAGTTATTGGATTTCGGGCTCACGCCGGTTCAGTACACGGCTTTGATGGCCGTGTACGAGAATCCCGGCATCGACATTACCGCCTTGTCGGGCATGATCGCTTTCGATCGTTCGACCATGGGCGGCGTGCTCGACCGGCTGGAAGAAAAAGACCTGATGGCGCGCTGGCCGACCAAAACCGACAAACGCGTGCGGCTGCTACATCTGACACCCGCTGGTGAAAAATTGGCGATCGCCGCCAAGGTGGCGGCCGACCGCGCGCAGCAGCGCATTCTGGAGCCGCTAAGCGCTGCCGAGCGCCGTCAGCTCACCACTTTGCTGACCAAGCTGGTACGCCTACAACTCGACAATATGCCGGCATCGGTAAAGACCGTGGTCGACCGCGGCACCGATGCCGGATGAATTGGCGAGTCAACTGCTAAAGGGGGCTGCGCTTGGCGTCCAGCATGATCGCCGCCAGTAGGCACGGCGTGTCGTCAGGATTGCTCCAGGCGTGGTTGGTGCCCCTCTGAATCACCACGTCGCCGGGCTGCAACAACGTTTCACCTTCGTCCATCACCAGCCGCAGCCGGCCCGAGATAATGACAATAAAGTCGACGGTCTCGGTTTTATGCATGCCGGGATGACGCTCGGCATTTTCGCCAAAGCCGTGGTCGGTGCCGGCGGCCGCATAGGTCTCCTTACGTCGCGCGTAGTTTCGCTTGGCTTCGCTCGGCACCACGCACAAGCGACAACCCTAGTAATGTCTTGCCGATATGAGAAGTACACTTACTAAATGACCCTAAGCGAGTTTATCGAGCCGGCAATAGTGCGTGTGCAAGAGCCCCCGGCAGTGCCGATCGGCTTTGTTATTTCGAAATAGAGCGTATTGGCGGACGTCGGCCTCGACGCGCAGCGCGGCACGATGATGGCGGTGGAAGAGGCCGGCTCGAAAGTATTGAACCGACCCATCAAAGTTGTGTGGTACCCAAAGGCTGATTTCGCACCCTGTCTTGGTATGCCGGGCAACATTTCAGGATAAGAGGCCGGTGCTTCGTTGGTGCGGATTCTCACACTCGAAAAGCTCGCTAGCGCACTGAAATCTCTGGATATCGAAGCCTGGCGCCGTTCACTGGATCGACCCGATTTCAAGATTTCCGAATGTCTTGTAGGACAAGGCATATTCTCAAAAAAGACGTGCGAAGCTCCAAGCACCACCGCCATCCGGCGATGGTGAACTGGAGATTCAAATGTCTGAGACTAGAGAAGAAGTTCGAAGCGCTCGTTTGTCGTCCGTGACGCCGGTGTTGCCGGCAGCGTCAAGGTTGGCTGACGCCGAATTGGCACGGCCGGTACAGGCCGAAGCGAGATTGCCTTTTACGATACGCGTGGTAGCCGACGACGCGGCCCTCGAGCGCGCACTGAGGATGCGCCAGGCCGCTTATCAACGGCACGTTCCAGAGTTCGCCCGAACCATGGACCAAGCCGAGAGCTACGATCGCGATCCCGGGTCGGTAGTGCTGTTGGCCGAGTCCAAGCTGGACGGCAGTCCGGTCGGAACGATGCGTATCCAGACCAATCGGTTCCGCCGCCTGGGGCTTGAGGAGTCGCTGGAATTGCCGGAGTGGTTGTCGGGCCGGCTGGTCGGTGCCACGCGCTTGGGTGTTGAAAGCGGCGACGCGGGCAGGATGGTGAAGACCGCGTTGTTCAAGGCCTTCTACCTCTATTGCGCATCACAGCGCATAGATTGGATGGTCATCGCGGCGCGTACGCCGCTGGATCGTCAATACGCGGCCTTGCTTTTTCGAGACGTGTATGGCGAGAAGGCGTTCATTCCGCTGGCTCACGCGGCCAATATCCCGCACCGGGTTATGGCGTTCGAGATCGCTACCGCCGAACGACGCTGGCGTGATGCGCATCACCCGCTCTTCGATTTCGTGGTGGGTACCCACCATCCCGATATTGATCTGAGCGCTGCACCGTCGCTGCAATGGCCGGAGCTTTCGACCGAGATTCGGCACGACTCGGGCCGGCCGGCAGCCGACCTTTATGGTGCTGTAACTCGCTAGACGCGTTGGCTGAGCCGGGCGCCGGGTGACTTCGTTTCAATGCAGCGTTCGACGGCACAGCACAAAGTAGTTGCAACTGACTTATCGTGACGTGCAGCGACCTGCTGTAATGGGGACGTCGCACAGTTCGGCTCGGCCACGCGCTGTCTATCTCATAAATAACCAACCGGACCACCGACGCCTTGCGGCGCGGTGGCCACGCAGCAACGCCGGCTGCGTGTATGCTCATCATTGCGCGGCGCAACTAGAGGACGCCGCAGTCCTTGATGGGCGAAATGAATGAAAGGGTTTGAACGAGACCGTTACGAGGCGGGCAGCCGTTCTGGCCGAGCAATCGACGCATTCTCTCTATTTTTTTCCTACTACGCGGTGCCGGTTGCAATCGGCCTCCTGTCTCTGTTCGCGCTTTTTTATCCGGGCGTGGCACCTATTATCAAGAGCGGCACGCCCTTGTCGGTACGCGTGCTGCGCGACCCTGCCGATCGGCTCGACGCGCCGGCCGCGCGCGCGGCGCTTAGCCGCCAACCCTGGCTGCGCGTCTACGACACGCATCTCGACGAAACGCCGATCTGGTTCGAAGTGGCTGTGCGAGAGTCGCGCGCCGTGGGCGCCGATCGCGGCAGCAGCGTCAGTGGCGCGAGCAGCGTCGTCTCGAATGCCCCGCTTGCCGGCCCCGCGTCTGCCATGCCCCCCGCCGCCACGCCGCTTGGCAACGCCCCGTTGGACATTCCCGAAGGCATTCTTTTTCCGTCGCGGCATATCCAGCAAATCAAGTGTTTCGACGGCACCTCGCTCTCGCCGATCGGCAGCGCCTCGGCGAACCTGACGTCATCGGACGAGCTCACTACGTCGGGCAGCGGTATCTCGGTATTGTCGAGCCACCATGATCGACTGCTCTGCCGGGCGCTTTTCAGCGGGCCGGCGATGTTGAGCGCGATGCGCTCGTCGGTAATCGACCTCAAATACGAAAACGATATTTTTCATCGTCGCGCCGGCTTGCTGGAGGGCGGTCTGGCGACACTCGCGGCGTTCGTGCTGCTGACCGCGCTGATCAATCGCGATTGGGTTTACGTGCTGTTCGCGGCCTGGTTGATGTGCAATCTGCGGCTCGGCGCGATCTCGATGGGCTGGGACGAGCAATGGCTGGGAGCGCCGTTGCCGACCCACTGGATCGGCTTGATCCGCAAGATCACCGTGCCGGTCTATTACATCCTGACTTTTACATTGTTCCAGGTCCTTTTCAAGACGGACCTGCCGCGCCTGGGTTTCGCGCGCCTGCTGAAAACCTTGCAATGGCTCGGACTGGTGCTGCTGGTGGCGTCGATCGTGCTGCCCGTGCCGTTGTACTTGCCGGTGATGTGGGGCATTGCCAGCTTTGCCATTGCCATGATGATCTTCCTGCTGGCGCGCTTGTTGGTGGTCTCGCCCTCGCGCATTGCGCTCTGGTATTCGGCAGCGCTGGCGACTGCGCTGATCGCCAGTTTCTCCGAGGTGGCGACTGCGGTTTTCAACCTGCGTGCCTTCATCCCGGGATTCAACAGCGTCACTGCCGCACTCATTTCCAGCCTGATGGCGGCGCTCGCGATTGCCGAGCAGATTCGCGCCGAACGCGCCGAGCGCTTGCGCGCGCAAGCCGAATTGCGGCGTGCCTACGACGTCACACCCGTTGGACTGTTTACGCTCGGCCACGATGGCAGCTTCGTGCGCTTCAATCCAGCGCTCGACGCGATGCTGGAGATGGGCGGCGATACGCGCGGCCGGCATTGGGATGATTATTTCGAGACAGGCAGTTGGCAGCCGATTTATCGGAAGGCGCTGGAAACCGGTGCAGTCGAGGTCGAACTGACACGCGGCGCGGCGCTGAGCATCGATGCGGGTGGGACAGGCCCTGCCGAGGATGTCGTCACCGCTCCCGGGGTGCCCGACAACCGTCGCCACTATCTCGTTAAAGCCGCGTTCGCGGGCATGCAGTTGGAAGGTTCGGTGCAGGACATCACCGAGCGGCAGCGGGCAATTCAAACACTTGGCTTCCTGGCTGATCACGATCCTCTTACCGGCGCGTTGAACCGGCGCGGCATCGACCGGTGCATTATCGATATGTCACCGAAAGCGAACCCGACAGGCGAAGCGAGCGGGGAAGCCGGGCGCTCGCTGGTGTTGGGCTATCTCGATCTGGATCGCTTCAAGCTGATCAATGATCTGTTCGGGCATCACACCGGCGACGAAGTGCTGAAGCAAGTGTATTTGCGTATCGAGGCAGAGCTTGCCAGATTGGGCGGCGGCGGCTGTGTCGGCCGCATCGGCGGCGACGAATTCGTGATCCTGTTCGGTGCGATGCAGCTCGAGGAGGCGCGCGCGGTCGCGCAGCGCATCATCGACGCGATCGATGCCGACGCCTACCAAATTGGCCGCCGTGCGTTTCATGTGCGCGCCTCGTTGGGGATGGTCGAGCCGCCGCCGGGGCTGCGCGCGCAGGACACGATTTCCGCGGCCGACAGTGCCTGCCGCGAAGCCAAGGCCAACGGCAACGGACGCGTTGTGGTGTACGGCCGCAACGCGCCGATGTTCATCGAGCGTGCGCGCGATCTCAGCCTGATCGAACGCTTCAGCGGCGAGTTGCCGCTGGGTCGGCTATTTCTCGAGATGCAGCCGATCATGTCGTTAAAAACGCCGTATGAGGCCCTGGACTTCGAAGTGCTGTTGCGCATGCGCGGGCCCGACGGCAAGGTGATTCCGCCGGTCAAGGTGATTGCCGCGGCCGAGGCCAACGGCAGCATTTCCGCCCTCGACAAGTGGGTGATGGAAACCACATTGCACTGGATCGAGGCCAACCTCGCGCAGTTGTCGCGCACTCGATTCGTCTCGGTAAACGTGAGCGGCGCGTCGCTCAACGACGAGCGCTTCGTCGCCGACATTGGCGTACTGCTGAGCCGTTATCGGCGCGTGGTGCCGCTGCTCTGTATCGAAATTACCGAGGGCGTTGCGCTGCACGACCTGGACAACACGCGCCGGCTGGTAAGCGGCGTGCAGCGCTTGGGCGCAAAGGTGGCGCTCGATGACTTCGGCGCCGGCTATACCTCGTTCCCCTATCTGCGCGACCTGCCTGCCGACGCGTTGAAGATCGATGGAAACTTCGTCAAGAACATGAGCGAACTGTCGGCCAATGCGGCGATTGTCGACGCGATCGTGGGGCTCGCGCGCAACCTGGGCATGCAAAGCATCGCTGAATGGGTCGAAGATGCGCGTACGCTGGAAATCTTGCAGGCGATGCGGGTCGACTACGTGCAGGGCTATGCTATCGCGCGTCCGCAATCGCCGGAAGTTATTCTCGCGGCGCATTCCGCTGCGGATTTCATTACTGATCCCGCGGTGCTGGCATTGATCGGGCCGAACACCATGTTGCTGCCGCTCGACGATGGGCCGCCGCGTCCCTTGCATTGATGATCCCGCAGGCAGCGATGCATATCTGCTGTTAGCGCAGCGCACTTATCCGGAACCGCAATCATGAGCTTTCAAGGCAAGACCGTCGTCGTCGTATGTCTCAGCATGGATCGGGGCGCGGCCGCCCAGCAAGATCGCGCGCTCAGCAGCCTGCATCTCGGTATAGCCTGTGCGCTGGATTTCGCCAGGCAGGGCGCGCGCATTGTCGCGGTCGACAGCAATCCGGAGGTGTTGCGCGAGGTGGCCGTGCAAATCGAGGCCATGGGCGGTACAGCGATTTTGATACACGCCGATCCGGGTGACGCCGAGTCCATGCGGGGCGCCGCTGCCCGCGCCGCCGAAGCGGCCGCAGCCGTGCACGTGCTGGTGAATGCGCATCAAGACCTGGAGCTGTGCTCGTTCGAAGCCTCGAGCATCGAATCATGGCAGCGCGTGGTCAATTTCGATCTGCTCGGGCCGGTGTATGCGGTGAAGGCGTTCCTGCCTTTGCTCAAGCAGGCGGGCGGGGCGGCCATCGTCAACTTGACCTCCATCGACGGCACGCAGGGCAATCCGCAGATTCCTTCATACTCGGCCGCGAAGGGCGGCTTGACGCCGCTGACGCACGTCATGGCGGACGAGTTTTCTCAATATGGCATTCGTGTGAATTCAGTGGCGCGCGGCATGACGACCGGGCCCGGCGGTACGGTGCTCGACCCGATGTTCTTCGCCTTGATTCCGCACACCCCGCTGGGTCGGCCGGCTCACCCGGAAGAGGTCGCGGCGGCGGTGCGCTTTCTGGCGTCGGACGAGGCCAGCTATATCACCGGCGTCGTGTTGCCGGTGGACGGTGGTCGCACCGGTATTACTCCTGGCACCCGCGTGCAGCTGCGGGTAAAAAGCTAAGCCGGCAGCCTGGCTACCGGCTTGCCGGCCGTCGCTTGGGCGTTGATCAGCAAACGCTTAGATGGCGGAGGCGGGATGCGAAGGATTGTCCGCCACCTGGCGCAGGTTCGTGATGTCGCGCAAGGGCGGCGCGCCGAACAAGCGGCTGTACTCGCGACTGAATTGAGATGGGCTTTCATAGCCCACTTCCAACGCCGCGCTGCCCGAGTCCATCAGCTCGGCCAGCATCAGCCGCCGTGCCTCGTGCAGCCGCAACTGCTTCTGAAACTGCAAGGGACTCATCGCAGTCAGCGCGCGAAACTGATGGTGAAATGTCGAAGTGCTCATCTCGACGTCGGCCGCGAGATCGTCGATGCGCAGCGGCCGCGCAAAATTGCGCTTGAGCCATTCGATGGCGCGCGCGATCTGGTGGCTCTTGCTGCCCGATGCGCCGATCTGCCGCAAGCGCGCGCCTTGTTCGCCGATCAGCAGTCGATAAAGGATTTCACGCTGGATCAGTGGCGCCAGCACCGGAATGTCTTGCGGCTCGTCGAGCAGATCGAGCAGCCGCTGGAACGCGTTCAATAATGCCGGCCCCACATCGATCAGTGCGATGCCTCGACTAGCTTGCTGCCCGCGCGGCGGCGGCAGGTCGCTATCGATCATCAATTGCGCGATGGCGCGCGGATCGAGTTTCAGCAATAGCGACAGGTAAGGCCGCTCACGACTGGCCTCGGTCACTTGCGACACCGTCGGCAGGTCGACCGAAGTGAACAACAGATGCTGCGGCTCGTAGCCATAGCTCTCTTCGCCCAGCAACACGCGCTTCGAACCTTGTGCGATGAAGGCGATGCTCGGTTCGTACATGCCGCATACTGGCTGGGTAGGTGCATCGCGCCGATAGAGCGTGAGCGCCGGGATAGCCGTCGAGCATTTGCCGCAGGCGTGGGTCCAGCGCGCGATGCTGCGAGCCAGTTGCGCGCGTACAGGGTCGTCCCGATCGAAATCGAGTATGGGCAAGTCGGCTTCGCGCTTCATCTCAAATATCCTGAATCTCGATTTGCCAGGTCGTCTCGAATGTCCGGCATGTCCGGATACTAACAAGATTTGCGGTGATATTCTGCTGGTTTGTGCGATTGTTGCGCCGCTCCATTAGTCGCGAAGTTCGCACGATTAGGCAAAAAATAGACAGGATCAATCTAACGGCGTGGCGCTGCGTCGGCTCATACTTCAGCACGGCCAAACCCATCGACGCCGTGCCTGGCCAACGGCGACGTGTGTGCCGATTCGAGCAATGCCGCTGTAACTGCTTGATATATATTATTTTGAGACATGGGCGCGAGTGATCGGGCAGGCGCACGTGCCTGCCGTGCCAGGATCCACGGTTCACCGATCGACAAGCCGTCCAGCAAGAGCCGCCCGAGCGGCCGCGGCTTGGTTTGTGATTCACAACTTTCTGTCTGGAGACATTCAATGAGGTTAAACAATAAACGCGCGGTTATCACCGCCGCCGCATCGGGCATGGGCCGCGCGGCGTGCGAACTGTTCGCGCGCGAGGGCGCGACGGTGGTAGCGGTCGATATCAGCGAAGAACGCTTGAATCAGGTGGTAGAAGGCATCAAAGCTGCCGGCGGCAAGGCCACTGGCATCGTCGCCAACCTGCTCGATGCGGACGAATGCCGTCGCATCGTCGACGAATCGGCCAAGCGTATGGGCGGTCTCGATATTCTGTGGAACCACGCCGGCATGCCCGGCCTGCGCGATATCGAAAACCTGGATCTGCAAGAATACGCGAACACAATGGACCTGAACGTGCGCTCCGGTTTGCTGGCAATCGGCGCGGCGATTCCGCATTTTCGCAAGGCGGGCGGCGGTTCGGCCTTGTTCACCGCGTCGGTCGCGGGTTTGAAGGGCGCGTCCGTCAGCCCGACTTATTCGGCCGGTAAATTTGCCGTGGTCGGCATGGTGCGCTCGCTGGCGATTCGTTATGCGTTGGAAAAGATTCGCGTCAACGTGATCTGCCCGGGCCCCATCGAAACGCCAATGTTTCCCAATTTCTTTGACCCGAAAGCCAGCGCCGAGCAGGCCGCCCAAGCGCAGGCCAAGGTAGTCGCGGCGATCCCGATGGGTCGTCTCGGACGTGCCGAAGAAGTCGCGCACGCCGGGCTGTGGCTGGCTTCCGACGACGCGTCTTTCGTAACCGGCATTGCTCTGCCGGTTGATGGCGGCGTGACTGCCTAAGGCCGAGTTGTTGCCTGAGTTTTCCCTGAATTGTTCCGTTAGTGTCACCAACGTGGAAGGAGAATTACCATGGGTACTTTGAAAGATACGGTGCTGCCCCAGTACCTGGATGGCAAGCCGAAACTGTTGTTGATCGATGGCAAGTTGGTGCCGTCGGTATCGGGTCGCACGTTTGAGACGATCAATCCGGCGAATGGCGAAGTGCTGGCGAATATCGCCGAAGCGGGCGCCGAAGACGTCGACCGTGCGGTAGCTGCGGCACGTCGCGCCTTCGAAGGTCCGTGGAGCAAGTTCAAGCCCTTCGACCGTCAACAAGTATTGCTGAAGCTGGCGGACCTGGTCGACAAGCATTTCGATGAATTGGCGCTGCTGGATACGCTGGACATGGGCGGCCCGATCGCCAGCACGGGCGCGCGCAAGCAACGTGCAATCGCGCTGTTGCGTTACTACGCGGGCTTGGCCACGGCAACCCATGGTCAAACCATCGAAAACTCGCAAGCCGGCGAAATCTTCTCGTACACCTTGAAAGAGCCGGTGGGCGTGGTTGCGGCGATCAATCCGTGGAATGGTCCGCTCGGCCTGTCGATCTGGAAGCTGGCGCCGGCCTTGGCGGCGGGTTGCACGGTGGTGTTGAAGCCGGCTGAACAAGCGCCGCTGTCGCCGATGCGGCTGGGCGAGCTGTGCCTGGAAGCCGGTATTCCGCCGGGCGTGGTCAACGTCATCACCGGTTTCGGTGAAGCGGGCGCGGCGCTGGCCGGGCATCCGGGCGTGGACAAGGTGGCGTTCACGGGCTCCACCGAAGTCGGACAGAAGATCATTCAGGCGTCGGCGGGCAATATCAAGCGCGTGTCGCTGGAACTGGGCGGCAAGTCGGCCAACATCGTGTTCGCGGATGCAAATCTCGATTTGGCGGTGCCGGGTGCGGCGATGGCGGTGTTCGCGAATTCGGGACAGATCTGCAGCGCGGGCACGCGCCTGTTCGTCGAACAAAAGGTCTACGACGAATTCGTCGAGCGCGTCGCGACCTTCGCGAAGGCGCTGCGCGTAGGCAATCCGCTGGATCCGCAAACGCAACTCGGACCGCTGGTGTCGGAAGCGCAACTCGAGCGCGTGACCGGTTATCTCGCAAAGGGCCATGCGGGCGGCGCGCGGGCGGCGAGCGGTGGTGCACGCTTGACTGAAGGCGGCCTGGACAAGGGCTACTTCGTGGCGCCGACCATCTTCGCCGACGTGAAAGACAATATGGAGATCGCGCGCGAGGAAATCTTCGGGCCGGTGATCTCGGCGTTGCCGTTCACGGACATCGACGAAGTGATCAAGCGCGGCAATACCACCGAGTATGGTCTGGGCGGCGGCGTGTGGACCAGCAACATCACCAACGCGCACCGTGTGTCGAAAGGCTTGCGCACTGGCACGGTATGGGTGAATTGCTACCAGGTGATGGATGCGGCGGTACCGTTCGGCGGCTACAAGATGAGCGGCTATGGCCGTGAATCGGGTATCGAGCACATGGACGAGTATCTCAATACCAAGGCCGTGTGGATTCGCACCTAAGCTGCGCAAGCAAGGCACTCAAGTAAGCATGGCTTGAGAGCTAACGCCAAGTCTCCAAGGTTTTAGAGATAGCTGAAGATGAAAACCGGGCTGCCGCAGCATGGGCAGCCCGGTTTTTTGTGTCGCAAATTGAGTAAATGGGTGCTTTGGCGAGGATGCGGCGGTTCTGCACGGGATTTGCGCCCCTCAATACAACATTTCCATACAAAATCGACACCTTCGTTAACGTTGCCCTAAGCTGAAAGGCGTTATTCTTCCGGACCGTCGCGAAGCATTCGGTATTTTTGCGTTCGCGGCAATCGGAAAGAAAGTCATCATGCAAACAGCGCCGTTCGCCAACGCCAGACGTATTGCAGTATTCGCCTCCCCGATGGTCGGCGACGCATTGTTGATGCAGACAATTGTGCGCAGCCTGGTCGCGGACGGGCGCGAAGTCGTGGTTTACGGAAACGTCGCCTCGCAACTGCGGCGCTGGCTGTCAGGCGTCGATATTCGTCCCGCCTTCAATATTGCGGAAGAGTCAAGCGTCGCCCGGTACGACGTTATTGTTCAGCTGCATCCGGATAGGCCCATCAATGCCCCCGAGTTGCTGACGGTTCCCGTGCTCAGCATTTATGGAACGACTGATCCCTGGCCTTCCGCCGTGCTGGACCAGTTCGCGCATTTCTGCCGCAAGTTTTTCGGGCTGGAGCATTTCGCAGGTGCCAGCGACTTGACCGCGCCACCCGCCTTGCAATGGCGGCATCATGCTTCTCGTATAGTGATTCACCCGACTTCCAGTGAGTCTCATAAATGTTGGAGGCCGCAGCGCTTCGTGCGGCTGGCCGAAGTTTTACGCGAACGCGGCTTCCAACCGAAATTCATCGTCTCGCAAAGCGAGCGGCCAGACTGGATATGGCTCGAACAACGCGGCTTCGAGGTGCTGGAGTCGAATACGCTGGATGATGCGGCAACCTGGCTATATGAATCAGGTTGGTTTATCGGCAACGACTCGGGCATCGGTCATCTAGCGTCGGCGCTGGGCATCCCCACACTGTCGTTGTTCAGTCGCAAGAGCCGCGCCGCACGTTGGCGGCCGGCCTGGGCGCCTGGGCTATTCGTGCATCCTCAATTTCTGCCCTTGCGTTTCTTGAGAAACAACTATTGGCAATATGCGATTTCCGTCCAGCGAGTGGCGCGGGAATTCGAAAAGCTGTGCATTACCTTTGGCGAGCAGCGGCCATCTGCCGTCCTCTGATCGCGACGCGTTTCACTTGCACGCCCGCGCTCTCGCGGTCCCAGGTGTCGGCGGTGACGCCCGCTTCGCGCAAATCGCGCTTGAGCACCTTGTGAGTGGGCGTCTTGGGCAATTGCTCAGCTACGCGAACGTAGCGCGGCACAGAGAAATGCGCAACGCGCGGTAGCAGGAACTCGATCAAGGCGCGCGGTTCAAGCGAGTGATCGGGCTTGATCACCACGACCGCCAGAATTTCGTCTTCACCATGCTCGCTGGCCACTGCCACGACGGCTGCTTCGGCTATGCCGGCAAACGCCAAAATTTCTTTCTCCAGTTCCATTGACGAGACATTCTCGCCGCGGCGTCGTATGGAATCTTTGATGCGATCGACGTAAAAGAAATGGTTCTCGGCGTCGCGACGAAAGCCATCGCCGGTGTGGAACCAGCCGTTGCGCCAGGCGCGCGCCGTGCCTTCCGGGTTGTTCAGGTATTCGTGCGCCATCGCCCAGGGCATATCGGTGCGCACGATCAATTCGCCTACCTCGCCGGTCGCCACCTCACAGTCGTTGGCGTCGACCAGCCGCAGCTCGACACCGGCCCGCGGCCGGCCACTGCTACCGACTGCCTGCGGGTTCGCCTCGGTCAGCAGCGGCGTGGAAATTTCCGTCATGCCGAAAATCGAGTGAATTTCGACATTGAAGCGGCGGCCGAACTCGATCGCCGGCCCGTCCAGTGGCACCACGCAGGCGGTGCGCAGTGTGTGATCGGTATCACGCGCGCTGACCGGCTGGCTCACCAGGAACGCAGCCATGGTGCCAAGTACCTGCAAGGTCGTGGCGCGCGTGCGGCGCACCGTATCCCAGAATGTCTGGGTGGTGAAATGCGAGACCATCGCAATGCTGCCGCCCAGGTAAAGCATGCGATAGCTTGGATGGCAGCCGCCGCCGTGAAACAGCGGCAGGGCGATCAGGCTGCGGTCTTCGTGCGTGACCCACTGCTGCGATACCGCCAATTGGTGGAACTGCACGTATGAGCAGACCGCACCTTTGGATGGCCCGGTGGTTCCGGAGGTGAAGATCACCGCCAGCGGATCCCACGGCTCGATCGGGCGTTGCAAGGGTTGCAGCAATGGGTCATCGACTTGCAGTGCGGCTTCATCGAGCATCCGAACGCCGGGCAACTGTACATCGTGAGCGCCGAGCACGACCACCGTGCCGAGTCTGCCCAAGTTCAGGCCGGCCAGGCGATCCACCAGCAAGGCATCGGTGATCATCAGCTTCGGCGATGCCGCCTGGATGACGTTTTCGAGAAGCGCACCGCGATAATGGATGTTGATCGGCGTGAACACGGCGCCCAGGTAATTCAACGCATACCAGAGCGTGAGTTGATGCGCGCCGTTGGGCAGCCAGCAGGCAACAAAGTCACCCTGCGCCACGCCGAGTTGTTGCAATGCCGCGGCATAGTGGATAACCCGCGTACGCAACTGCGCGTAAGTCCAACTGGTGTCATCTTCAAACAGAATCGCCACGCGCTCGGGAATGTTTGCCGCGTGCCGATCGAGCAGGTTGCGCACGACGCAGGCATCGGCGGCGGGAATTCGAGATGTACTGCTGGGCTGCTGCATGGCGGATCCTTCTGACAGTCTCCCGCGCCACGACTCGCATCAAACGTCCAGGCGACGCGTCGATAAGTATTTTGTATGGATAGCATTTGAATGGGTATTTCGGTGCCTGTCAATGAGGCCTGCACCGGAGGCGGCCGGCGCGTTTCGAACCTTACCGTCGATTGCAGAAGGGAATAGAATCGCGGTTCGCCCCCCTTGCTGCCGGTGCTTGAATCGATGCAGTCCAGATAACTACAGGAGACAAAACATGAGTAAGCAACTCGACCTTTGCGTAGTGGGCGGCGGCCTGGCCGGTATGGCCGCGGCCTTGCGCGGCTGCGAACTGGGACTGAGCGTGGCAGTGCTTGAGAAATCGCCCGAGCAGGCTTATCTTTGTAATTCGCGCATGAATAGCGGCGTGTTCCATCTGGCCTCGTCCGACATCCTGACGCCGACCGACGATCTCGAAAAAATCGTCAACAACGTCACGCGCGGCACGGCGCCGCCGAAGCTGGTGCGGGCACTGGCCGAAGATGCGCAACGCGCGGTGCGCTGGCTGCAGGCGCATGGGGTGCGCTTCATTCGTGGCGGCGCGGCCTCGTACCATAATTTCGTGGTCTCGCCGCCGGCCACGCATAAGGAAGGGCCATTCGATATTCTGGGACGCGGCGGCGATGTGCTGCTGCGCACCCTCGAAGCGGAACTGACGAAGCAGGGCGGCCAAGTGTTACGCGGTCATGCGGCGCAATCGCTGCACATCGTAGACGGGCGTTGTCGCGGTGTGGTGGTGCAGGCCGATGGCCAGCAATCGATTATCGAAGCGGCGAATGTGCTGATCGCCGACGGCGGCTTCCAGGCCAATCAGGCTCTCCTGAAAGAGTTCGGCATCTCGCCCGATCCATCACGCGTGCTGCAGCGCAATGCCGGCAGTGGCCAGGGCGATGGCGTGAAGATGGCGCGTGCCGCCGGTGCTCGTGTCTCGAATATGCTGGGATTTTACGGCCATGTGATGAGCCGCGAAGCGCTGACCAATATGAAGCTCTGGCCTTATCCCTGGCTCGACGTCATAGCGGGCGCCGCAATCGTGGTCGACAGTACCGGGCATCGTTTCACCGATGAGGGACGCGGTGGCGTGTACCTGGCCAATCGCATCGCCGGCTTGCAGGATCCGGGCTCGGCCACGGTGATTTTCGACCAGTCGATTTGGGACGGCGCGGGCAAGGAATTCATGAATCCGCCAAATCCTCGCTTGCCGAATTCCGGCGGCACCTTGACGTCGGCGAATTCTCTGGAAGAACTGGCCGGTAAGCTCGGCTTGCCGGCGCAGGCGCTGGTGGAAGAGGTGCGGCGTTATAACGAAGCCCTCGACGCGCAGGCTTTAGCGCAACTCAATCCCACGCGCAGCCCCACGCCACAAGCGCGCCCGATCCGCACCGGGCCGTTCTACGGCATTCCGTTGGCAGCCGGTATTACCCACACGATGGGCGGCATCGCCATCGACGAATGGTCGCGCGCATCGAAGGAAGATGGACAGGTGTTTCCAGGCTTGTACGCGGCAGGCAGCGCTTCGGGCGGCGTCGAAGGCGGTGAGCACGCAGGCTATGTCGGTGGCTTGGTGAAAGCGTCGGTCACCGGCATCCGCGCTGCCGAGGATATGGCGAAACAAAAGCAGGCGGCTTAAAGTTCGATGCTTTTTCGAGATGGCAAGTCCTGTTAAACGTCACACGCTAGCGTGGCGCATCGAATCAATAGGGCGTGCCGCTCGCGCGCTGGCGCTGCAAGGCCTGTGCGTACCAGAAAAATTCATCGAGAAAGCGCGTCAGCGAGGTGTTCAGGCGATCTTCGGCGGGATCGCCGACATCGCTCAGCGCTTGCCCGATACGCGGAATCGGCATCAGCGACGGAATGCTCGGCATGCCCACTTCCGCCAGCGTCATGCGTAACTGCATCGCCGCCCGCACGCCGCCGAACTGCCCGGCCGAATAGCAGACGATGCCGGATGGCCGCCAGAAGTACTCTTCGAGGAAGTGGTCGAGCAGGTTTTTGAGAGCCGGTGGGATGCCGTTGTTGTATTCACCGCTGACGATCAGAAAGCCGTCTGCCCGACGATACAAGGTTGCCAATTGTTCGAGATTATCCGGCGCGGTGCCCGGCGCATGTTCTTTGTACATGCGGTCGAGCAGCGGCAGTTGCAGTTCCAGCGGATCGACCAGGACCGCTTCATGCCCACGCTGCGTCAGCGCATCGATGACGAAGCGGGCCGCCTTGATGCCTTGCCGATCGCGCCGCACCGATCCCAGCAGCACCGCTATCGTCATGCGGGCTGCGTCACCGGCGGGCGCTCCCGAAAGCGATTCCTTGCTTGGTTCCGTCATACCTATCCCGAAATAAAATGGAAAGTACTGCGTGAGGAGCGGTGTCGGCTTGATGTTAGCATTTGAATTTGCGGCACAGCTATATTGAAGCAAGCGATCACCAGATGCCGACGCAGTGTGTACGATGGACGCACCAGCGGGTGCGTGAATTTCAAGACATCGAAAGCAGCCCACTGATAAAAAGCTAGTCGCGAATATCGCGCAGAGCCTCGGTACGATAACGGAGACAGACACTTATGATTTGCCAACGCCCTGGCGGCGTAGCGACGCGGCCGCGTCGATACGTTGCTGCAATTGCTACGACTTCCTCCCGCGGTTTTTCCAATTCCTTTGCAGCGTGGCTGGCCGCCGTGCCTCTGTTGGCCGGCAGCCTGTTTTTGGCTGTTTCACCTGCCGCCCATGCACAAGACAGCACTACCCCGGTACCCATCGGCATGGTGCTGTCGAAGCAAGGCAACTTCGCCGATGTCGGGCGCGATGGCGCGCGGGGTGCGATGCTGGCGATCGACGATGCGGGCGGCAAAGTACTCGGGCGACCGATCAAACTGGTTTGGTACGACGATCCCGATCCGCAGACGGCGCAGCAGAACATGAGCAAGCTGATCGATGCGGAAAAGGTCGTGGCGGTACTGGCCGGTACTAATAGCGCATCGTCGCTGGCCGAAGCGTCGGTAGCCAAGCGCACAAAGATTCCCACGGTGATCTTCACCGGCTCGGCCAAGGAAATTACCGGCAAGGACTGCAACCGCTATACCTTCCGTACCTATTACAGCGCGAATATAGCGGCGCGTGCGCTGGTGCCGTCGTTGATGCCGCATGGCAAGAAGTGGTATTTCGTGGTGCCGAACTATGCGGCGGGCCTCGATGCTTATCAGGGCATGAAGCAGGAATTGGTGCACCAGAATGGCGAGGAAGTCGGCATGGACCGGGTGCCGGTCGGCACCAGTGACTTCAGTAGCTTCATCTTGAAAATACGCGATGCCAAGCCCGACGTGGTGGCGATGACGCTGACCGGTCTCGATATCGACAACTTCCTGAAGCAGTGGGCGCAATATGGGATGAAGGACAAGATTCCGGTAGCTGATCCATTTATGAACGATTCATCGTTGTGGTCGCTCAGCACCGAGAACGTAACCGGCACCTACGCGATGATCTGGCAATATGCCGACCCGCAGAATTCGCCGATGGAAAAGCGCATGATCGTCGCCTATCGCAAAAAATACGGTTCGCCGCCGACCTTGAATGCCTGGGAAGGTTGGATGTCGATGCGCGCGATCATCGATGCCATCAACGGTGCGAAGTCCACCGACTCGAAGGCGATCGTGCAGCAATTCGAAACCATCAAATGGACCGACCGCGAACCCGCCAGCTATTACCGTGCGTGGGATCATCAGTTCATCCATCCGTTGTTGATCGTGCAGGCGCGTCCGCCGAAAACGGAAAAATGGGATGTGGTGGATGTAGTGAAGCGGGTGCCGACCAAGGGTGATGACGTCGAGAAACTGTTCGGCGACAAGGCGGAAGTCGGCTGCAATATGCCCGACTTC
This sequence comes from Janthinobacterium lividum, assembly GCA_050955105.1. Classification (GTDB taxonomy): domain Bacteria; phylum Pseudomonadota; class Gammaproteobacteria; order Burkholderiales; family Burkholderiaceae; genus JBPBQZ01. The sequence continues at coordinate 25,338 of JBPBQZ010000060.1, forward strand.
TAAGTGACGCGGCCCAGTCGATAAGTCGGCAAGGTCCCTGAAACAAGCTAGCTGAGCCTGTCGATGAGTCAGTGGAAATCACGGCTCATCGACGCCAGGCCGCCGAGCAAATGCGACATATCGACCAGCCGCTTGGCCACCAGATGACGCACTTCTCCCTGGCATTGCCAAATGCCGTACACCGCCAGTAGCGATGCGCCCAGTGCTTCTTTGCGCTGCTTTTCCAGCAGGCTCGGCCAGACGATGACATTGACGTTGCCGGTTTCGTCTTCGAGCGTTACGAACATCACGCCCTTTGCCGTGCCCGGCCGCTGACGCACCGTGACGAGACCGCAGCCACGTGCCATCTGGCCATTGCGATAGTCGCGCAATGTCAGCGCCGGCATCAAGCGTTGCGCAAGCAGTTGCGCGCGCAGCAGTTCGAGCGGATGCCGGCCCAAGGTCAGGCCAGTAGCGTGATAGTCGGCGACGATCTCACTGGCTTCCGACGCGGCGCCGAGTGACGGCGTCGCATCGTCGAACTGCGCCTGCGCCAGCATATCCTTGTCGGGCACGGCGCTTACCGATTGCCATAACGCTGCACGGCGATTGCCGGCGAGCGCGCTCAAGGCATTGGCTGCCGCCAGTACTTGCAGATCGTGCCGGTCCAGTTGTGCGCGCCGCGCCAAATCACTCACACTGATAAACGGCCGTATCGCGCGCGTGGTCTCGATGCGCTCGGCGCTGCCGTCGCGCATCCCACGTATTTGAGATAACCCCAGGCGCACCGCAGGCCGCGCGCCGGGCTGCGGTTCCAGCGCCGCATCGCGGGCGCTGATCATCACGTCGACCGGCAACACCACCACGCCATGGCGCTGCGCATCCTGTACCAGTTGCGAGGGTGAGTAAAACCCCATCGGCTGACTATTCAACATGGCGGCCAGAAATGCCTCGGGCTCGTGGCACTTGAGCCAACTGCTGACATATACCAGCAGCGCGAAACCGGCGGCATGGCTTTCAGGAAAACCATATTCGCCGAAGCCTTTTATCTGTTCGAAAATGCCTTCGGCAAAAGCCCTGTCGTAGTCGCGTTCCAACATGCCATTGATGATGCGGTCGTAGTACTTCTGCAAACCGCCTTTACGTTTCCATGCCGCCATGGCACGGCGTAGTTGATCTGCCTCACCGGGCGTGAAGCCGGCCGCGATGATGGCTACCTGCATCACCTGTTCCTGGAAAATCGGGATACCCAGGGTTCTTTCCAGCGCGACCTTGAGCCCTTCGCTGGGATAGTTGACGGGCTCCAGGCCTTGGCGCCGTCGCAGATAGGGATGTACGGCGCCGCCTTGAATCGGGCCCGGCCGCACGATGGCGACCTCGATTACCAAGTCATAAAACTTTTTCGGTTTCAAACGCGGCAGCATCGACATTTGCGCGCGCGACTCGATCTGGAAAACGCCGATGGTGTCGGCGCGCGAAATCATCTGGTAGGTGGCTTGATCTTCCTGGGGGATGTCCTGCATCTCAAAACATTGGCCACGCTGCTCGGAAACCATGTCGAGCGTGCGGCGGATGGCCGAGAGCATGCCCAGCGCAAGCACGTCGATTTTCAGCAGTCCGAGCGCTTCCAGATCATCCTTGTCCCACTGAATGACACTGCGCTCCGGCATGGCGGCATTCTCCACCGGCACCAGCCGTGTGAGCTTGCCGCGACTGATGACGAAGCCACCGGAATGCTGCGACAGATGGCGCGGGAAGTTGAGTAATTGAGATGCCAGCGAGGCCCACGACTGCACCAGCGGCGTGGCGGGATCGAGTCCCGCATCGGCGAAGCGCTTGAGCAGATCCTGGCTGGTATCGAACCACTGGTGTGATTTCGCCACCCGATCGACGATCTGCGGATCGACGCCGAGTGCCTTGCCGGTTTCCCGCAGTGCGCCGCGTGGGCGATAACAGGCGATCGCGGCCGAGAGGGCGGCGCGGTCGCGGCCATATTTGCGATAGATGTATTGAATCACTTCTTCGCGGCGTTGATGTTCGAAATCGACATCGATATCCGGCGGCTCGCCGCGCTCTTTGCTGATGAAGCGCTCGAACAGCATATTGCCGCGCGCCGGGTCGACTTCGGTGATGCCCAGGCAATAGCAGACCGCTGAGTTGGCTGCTGAGCCACGGCCCTGGCAAAGAATATGTTTGCCGCGGGCAAACCGCACGAGGTCGTAAACCGTAAGGAAATAGGCTTCGTATTCAAGCTCGGCAATCAGTTCGAGCTCGCGTTCGATTTGCGCTTGTACCGCCACTGGAATGCCTTGCGGAAAGCGTTGATGCGCGCCGATATACGTTTCTTGACGCAGGTAATCGGCGTGCTCGACGCCGGGTGGCACCAATTCATCAGGATATTCATAGCTCACTTCGTCCAGCGAGAACGTACAGCGTGCCAGCAGGTTGAGGGTTTCGCCGAGCGTGTAATCGGGATACAGATTGGCCAGCCGCAAGCGCGAGCGCAGGTGGGGCTCGGCATTTGGCGTAAGTTCGTAGCCGCATTCCGAGACAGGTTTGCCGACGCGAATCGCCGTCATGGTGTCGTGCAAAGGCTTGCGCGAGCGCACATGCATCAGCACCTGACTGGTGGCCGTGACCGGAATGCCGTGTTGGTAGGCCACGTATTCGACGGCACCGCGATGGATGTCATCCATCGCGCGTTGGTGCAGCGTCAGGCCGACCCACGCGCGCGTCGGGAAGGTTTGGTCGAGCCACGTCAACTGCAAGTCCAACGCGGTTTCGTCCGCCGGATAACTGGGCAGCAGAATCGCCAGGCAATCGGGCACGCCGCGCAGATGCAGCATGTCGGGCTCGGGGCGTGACAGATCTTGCGGCGTGAGCCGGTACTGGCCTTTCGGCGCACGCATGCGCGCCAGGGTGATGAGTTCACAAAGATTGCCGTAGCCGTTGCGATTCTGCGCCAGCAGCAGCAAGTCGAAAGCCGGCTGGCCATTTGCCTGGGTCAGGCGAAAGTACGCACCGATGAGCAGCGGCAAGCCGACTTCCTTGGCCTTCACATGCGCGCGCACCACCCCGGCCACCGAGCATTCATCGGTAATCGCCAACCCGGCATAACCGAGATGAAAGGCGCGCTCGACCAGTTCCTCGGGATGCGAGGCGCCACGCAGGAACGAAAAGTTCGAGAGGCAGAAGAGCTCGGCATAAGCCGGCAAGGAGGCGAGCGCTTGATCCATCGCACATCAGCCAAACAAGCCGTGCAGGAACCAGCGTGGCGCCTCTGCGCTCAGGCTGGTGGCGCGTTCTCGATAGATCCAGTAGCAGGATTGATCTTTGGCCTGCGCCACATAGTAGTCGCGCGTGACAACATGACCATCGAACCAGCCGCCTTCGATGCGCTCGCTGGGCGATACCATTTTCAGAGGCGAACCATAAAACGGCCGATTCTCACGCATCAGCAGTTGCACGGGATTTTCGAGAAGCCAGGTGGGGCGAGGTAATGCCTGCGGCAGCGGATGCGGCTTCGGAGCATGCTGGATCGGCACCCAGCGATTGGCGATTTCCGGGCGATGATCGGCTGTGGGAGCGGGTGTAAGCACGTTCTCGGCACCCAGGCGCGCGACCAGCAATTCGATGAGCCGTCGATGCTCTGCTGCGGTGCCGCCTGGGCCTGGAAAAAGCGCATCGCTGGCTGGCACGGCTTGCGTCACTTTGTTGGCTTCGAGTCGCACGGCCAATACGGCGGCGGCGAGTGCGGTCCGGTCGAGCCGCTCTTTGAGCAGCCGTAGCAGATGGGCTTCGCGCCATGTGGGTTCCGCGAGCGTTATCTCGATTTCAGTAGGCGGTATGGCGGCGCGTCCGCGCTCATGCTCGAACATCACCCGCGCACCCGTGAGCGCCAGTTGGCTCGCGACAAGCCAGCCGCACATTTGTGCGATAAGCCGCTGTGTCGCAAAAAAGATCGCATCGGCCTGCGTCACGCGATCGGGTAATTCGACGCGCGCTGAAAAAGTCGGCGGCAACTGCAGCCACACATAAAATTCCGGCGCCACGCCGAATGCCCGGTCGAGGGAGTCGAGCAGATGCGGGCCGCAGCGGCGCTGCAGGCCGGCGCGCGGCAGGCGTCGGATATCGGCAATGGTGGCGCAACCGATGCCGGTAAACCACTGCGCAAACGGCTGCACCTCGGGGACGTCGGTGAACGGCTGCGATGCCAGAGCTTTTTCGAGAGAACTCATTTTGAGCAAGCGCTTGGCGCCACGTTGTGCCAGCAGCCAGGCGCCCTGGCCAGTGGGGGCGGCACTGATGCGCGCGGTGAAGCCCAGCGTGCGCAGCACCGCGGCAGCCTCGCGACACAGCTTGCCCACGCCACCGAACAGCCGCAGACTGGCACCGACGTCCAGTAATACGGTAGCTTCGGCGCACAGTGCTGCATTGGGCGAGAAGCGCATCAGCGCCACCGCCACGGCCATCATGGCGTCGGCTTCGCGCGCGAGGTCGCGCTCGAACATCGTGGTGTCGGGCGCCAGCGTAAGTACGCCGCCGCTTTTCAAACCTGGCCGCACGCCGGCTTCACGCGCGCGTGCGTCGGCCACGAGAACCTGGCCTCGTTCAAGCACCACGCAGCCGGCCGCCGGGCTAGGCACCCACTGCGGCAGGTGCACTTCGAGTGGCAAGCGGGGTAAGCGGACGGCGAGAAACACGCGCATGACGACTGAACAGAATGGGAGTGGGTTGTAGAAGCACGGACAATGGCTGCTCGCGGGCGGGCCCGCGTCGCTTGACGATATCGACCGCAATGCCATCGCCCGCTGGCCGCAGCGCCAGGCGCAATGGCGCGGGTGACGAATCTTGCGCGGCAGCCAGCGGCCGCACCAACAGGAACAGCGTTTCCGAACACTGCGCCGCCAGATGCAGCCGGCGCAACGACTCGGCCCGAATGTGTTTTTGCCACAGCACCAGCGCGCCGCAACTGCCCGCGCGCAAAATCTGCTCGGCCGACCACAGTGCATCGGCGCTGCGCTCGGCACGCAGCAGCAGCAACTTATCGAGCGGAATACCCAGGTAAGCGAAGGCTGGTGCATTCGGTAAATGGGGTGGCTGCAGCAGTGCAATGGCCTGCATGCCGGTTGCGCCCAAGGCTGGTCGCAACAGGCGGATTTCGCCCACCCCTGGTTGTTGCACCAGTAAATCGATCAACACCCCCAGTGGCCAGCCGCCGCCTGGCAACTCTGCCGAAAGCGCCGGATAGCCGGTTTCCAGCGTATGGCCGGTGGAGTGGCCGAGTTCCGACGCTCGCCACAGGGACGGATGGATGGTGTCGAGATTTACCGGGAGGGCTGACATGAGCAATATTTACTGTATGAATATACAGTATCTTACCTGCAAATTTGAGACGGCTGAAAACCTGCGGATGACGGGACGCAAATGGGATGTTTCCGATAGGCGCCGATAGCGATGACGGCGATACTCACGTCGCGCGTGACTGATTGCGCCAAGCGGTAAACCACCGCATTTATATCGAGCGTTTTTTATCAACGCTTTTATTTACAAGTCCCGTCGGAATAATCGGCTTTGTCATTCGACATGGTCCCCCGTCGGTACTACACGATGGGAGGTATCTCGAAATGACACAAAATATCTATGACGATCCGGCGTTTTTTGAGAACTACAGCAAACTGGGCCGTTCGGTAGGCGGCTTGGCCGCCGCGCCGGAATGGCCGTCGCTGGTTGCGCTGCTACCGGCAATGCGCGGCCTCAAGGTGGTGGATCTCGGTTGTGGTTATGGCTGGTTTTCGCGTTGGGCGCGTGAGCAGGGCGCAGCCTCCGTGCTCGGCCTCGACGTCTCCGAAAAGATGCTCGAACGCGCTCGGGAGTTTTCCGATGATGCCGCGCTCCAATACGCCATCGCCGATCTCGAAAAACTTGAATTGCCCGAGGCGCATTTCGATCTGGCCTACAGCTCCCTCGCGTTCCACTACATCAAGGATCTGCGCGGACTGTTCGCGAGCATCCATCGAGCGTTGAAGCCCGGCGCCAGCCTGGTGTTCTCGATCGAGCATCCAATCTATATGGCGCCGCGTCAACCGGGCTTCGTGGTCGATGCGAATGGCCAGCGTTCATGGCCGGTCGACGGTTATAACCAGGAAGGGCCGCGCGTCACGAACTGGCTTGCGGATGGCGTGATCAAGCAACACCGCACCATCAGCACGCTATTGAATCAGCTAATCGAGGCGGGTTTCACGCTTGCCCATTTGAATGAATGGGGCCCGACCGATGCAGATCTCGCCGCGCTTCCCGCATTACAAGACGAGCGCGAGCGTCCGATGATGATGCTGGTGGCGGCGCGCCGCTAATCGACGCGGACTGCGTTTTCAAGCCGTTGCGGCGGGCTTCGACAGCACCACTTCGAAGCCCGCCGCAACATTTTCGAACTGCAGGGTCATGCGATGGATGCCCGCTACCGCGTACGCCAGGCTCAAGCCCAGCCCATTGCCGGGCGTATGCCGACTCGCTTCGCCGCGATAAAAGCGCCGCAACACGGCCTCGCGTTCATCCGCTGCTATGCCAGGACCATCGTCGCGTACCACCATCCGTAAGCCGTGCAGATCTTGTTCGAGACAAAGCGCCACGTGGCCGCCGGGCGGCGCGAATTTAATGGCGTTGTCCACGAGGTTGGCCAATGCTTCGAACAACAGACTCGCATCACCTTCGATGAGATAAGGCGCTGGCGACGAGCGCTCGAACTGTAACGCCACCCCCTTGTCTTCGGCTGCCGGCTCGTAGTATTCGAATACATCCGTGGCCACGGCCGCCAGATCGACCGTGGTGAAGCCGGCGCGCCGCACGCCGCTTTCGATTTCCGAGATGCGCAATAGCGCATTGAAGGTGCGCAGCATATCGGTCGCTTCAGTCAGGGTATCGTCGAGCGTGGCCTGGTACTCGTGATTCGTCAGAGTGCGCCGTTGCGCGCGCTCCAGCCCCGCTATCAAGCGCGTCAGCGGCGTGCGGAGATCGTGGGCAATGGCGTCGCAAACGCCTTTTACCTCATGCATCAGGCGTTCGATTTCATCGAGCATGCCGTTCACCACGCGTACCAGTTTGTCCAGATCATCCTGGCGCGAGTGCATGGGCAGCCGCTGCCCCAGATCACCGGCGACGATTTGCTTGATCGACGCTGTTACCGCATCGAGGCGGCGCACCGCACCGATACCGATAAGCGCTGCGCCCAACAAGCCGACTGCCAAGGTCGCGATGGCGGCCGATAGCAGGGCGTGCAGCAGTTCCTCGTCAAAATGATCGAGCTCGCGCAGGTTCTGGCACTTCAGTGCGATACCGTCGTTGGCCAGCCGCATGGCGATGCAGCGCCCGGGTGGATGATGCCGCACGCCGCGTAGCCTGACGGAGAAGGGACGGTCGAAATAGGGCACGGCGGACGGCGGTGCAGGCAGGCTGCCAGCCAGATGCGTGCCGCTGTTGTCGAACAGGCCGAATGGCCGCTGCGTGCCGGGGTCGTTCTGTCGCTGTTGCTCGAAACGCTTGACGAAGCTGGCCGGGTCTTCACGCTGCATCTCGGCATGCTCGCGCACCAGCCAATCATCGATGCGCTCCATTTCGAAGCCGGTAATTTCTTTATACAAATAGCCGAACAGCAGCACGGCGATAAAGCCGAACAGCGCCAGGAACAGGGTCGCGTGGCGGAAGCCGGTGGTGCGATGGAGGTCAGTCAGGCGCACGTAGCAAGTATCCTGAACCGCGTACAGTATGAATCATCGGCATGGTGCCGGCCGGATCGAGTTTTTTTCTGAGACGGCTGATATGCACGTCGATCACGTTGGTGCGCTCATCGAGTCGATAGTCCCACACGGCTTCGAACAGCATGGTGCGGCTGACTACCTGGCCCGCATGCTGCACCAGATATTCGAGCAAGCGATATTCGCGCGGCAGCAGCGTCACGCTACGACCGCCGCAGCTTACTTCACGCGTAAGCAGGTCGAGCCGCAGTGGGCCGATCCGGTAATCATGCACTTCGGGCGCCGTATCACGGCGCCGCATCAAGGCGTCGAGACGGGCGGTCAGTTCGATGAATTCAAACGGTTTAGTGAGATAGTCGTCGCCGCCTGCACGTAGGCCGCGCACGCGTTCGTCGACGGCCGACAGCGCGCTCAGGATCAATACAGGTGTCGCAATGCCGGCGCTGCGCAAAGCAGCCAGCACGCCCAGGCCTTCGAGTCCGCCTGGCAACATGCGGTCGAGCACGATGGCATCATAGGCGCTGGCGATGGCCAGCATCAGGCCCTCGCGGCCAGTTTGCGCAGTCTGTACGGCATAGCCGTGATCGGTCAGTGCCACGACGATTTCGTCGAGCGTCTGAGCGTCGTCTTCGATCACGAGTACATTCGCCATGCCGGCTCCGTTGGGCTTGTATCGCGGCGCTTGGCCGTTGCGAGGCCACAGTATGCGGCGTGGCACCCGTCAGGCGGTTCGCCTCAAGATGAAAGAATTTTAATGTCAGTGCTCGAAGAAGGTTGTGGCGCATGCGCATCCTGGTAATCGAAGACGATTGGCGCGGCCGGCTGTTTCTGCTACGCGGGCTGGTGGAAAGCGGGCATATCGTCGACGCCGCCGAGGATGGCGCGACTGGGCTTGCGCTGGCACGCGAAGGCATCTATGACGTGATCGTGCTCGATCGCAAACTCCCCGAACTGGACGGTGTGACGCTGGTGCGGCAACTGCGAGCCGGTGTCAGTGCCAATGCCACGCCGGTGTTGATGCTCTCGGCCATGGCCGGCGTGGACCACCGGGTAAGCGGCATTCAAGCCGGCTGCGATGACTATCTCGTAAAACCGTACGCGTTCGCGGAATTGTTGGCGCGGGTCGAGGCACTCGCGCGCCGCGGTACCGGAGCGCGTTCGGCCGACACCTTGTGCTACGCCGATTTGTCGCTCGACCTGCGGGCGCGGCGCGCCAGCCGCGCCGGGCGCCCCCTGCATCTGCAGCATCGCGAATTTCTTTTGCTCGCGTGCCTGGTGCGACATGCCGAACAAGTCGTGACGCGCAGCATGCTGCTCGAGGCGGCCTGGAACTACGACTTCGAGCCGCGCGGCAATATTATCGATATGCACATACATCGGCTGCGCGCGAAGTTGCAGCAGAATTTCGAGACGGCGCTGATCCACACCGTGCCGGGTGCCGGCTATATGCTCGAGCAGCGAGTTTGAGGATTGCTGCGTGTGCCGCGTCTGCGGCGTCTGCGTTATTTGCCGCATGCGGCACTTAGCATGAAACTTTTTTAATCATCGCGCGAAAGGGCCGACAGGACGTTCTGGCTACGCTTGGCGACATGCCATGTTTGCCAGGAAGGCCGTCCTTGTCTTTGTCCTTGCCCATATCGTTCTCCACGTTTGCAACGGTAGTCGCGCGCGCGGGGCTTGCGTTGGCGCTGCCGCTGGGCGCCTGCTCGCTGGTGCCGACCTACACGCGCCCCGCATTGCCGTTGGCCGATCACTTCGATGGCGCGCCACCGACCGCGCTGGCTGATGCCACGCCGGTGCGCAGCGAATGGTGGCGCGTATATCAAGATAGCGCGCTCGATGCGCTGGTCGCGCATAGCCTGCGCAACAATTTTTCGCTGGCTGCCGCGATTGCGGCGGTTGAGGAGGCGCGCGGTAATGCGGAGAAAGCAGGTGCGCCGCGCTATCCCTCTTTGGCGCTGGGCGCGACCTTCGACCGCAGTCATCAAGGCGGTGGTGGCAGCCAGAGTTCGACCAGTAAAAGCCAGAGCGTGTTCGGCGCAGCGAGTTATGAGACCGACTTCTGGGGCTTCAATGCAGCCAATGCAAACGCCGCGGTATCGCTCGCTCAGGCCTCGGCATTCGACCGTGACACGGTGGCGGTGACCCTTGCCGCCTCGGTGGTGAATACCTATTTCGAGATACAGTGCTTGCGTCGTCGGCTGGCGCTCGCGCACACCGTTGCCGACGCTGCGTCGCGCGTTCTGCAATTGATTCTCGCGCAGCAGCAGGCCGGCGTCGCCACCGAATTGCAGGTTCAGCAACAGCGCAATGCGCTTGCTACTTTCCAGTCGGCGGTGCCGGCCTTGCAGTTGCAGCTCGAGCAAAGCCTGCATGCGCTGGCGGTGCTGATAGGGCGCGCGCCCGAGCAGTTGGCGATTGGCGAAGCACCGTTGAGCGTCATTCCCATTCCTGTGCCGCAAGCCGACATCCCCGCGAGCATGCTCGAGATGCGGCCCGATATCCGTTCGAAAGAGGCGACGCTGCAGGCTGCCAATTTCAATGTGGGCGCGGCGCGCGCGGCATTTTTTCCCAATATCGTTTTGACCGCGGATAGCGGTCTGAGCAGCAAGTCGTTGACGCGCTTCTTGTCGAGTCCGTTTGCAAGCATCGCGGCGTCGCTCGCCGCGCCGATTTTCGACGGCGGGGCCCTGCGCGGCCAACTGCACGCCAACCGTGCGGCAGCCGATAAAAGCGTGGCCGACTATCAGCAAACCGTGATTACGGCACTGCAGGATGTCGAAGACTCGCTGTCCGCCGCGCATCAGCAGCAATTAGCGGAAGTGTCCGATCAAGCGGCGGCCGTCGCCGCGCAACGGGCCGCGGTGCTGGCCGCCGCGCAGTACCGCTATGGCACCGTGGACTTTCTCACGGTACTCGATGCGCAGCGCACTTCATATCAAGCACAAGACACCTTGGTGCAAACACGGTTACGCCGACTGCAGGCTTCGGTCGGCTTGTTCCGTGCGTTCGGCGGCGGCTTCGGCGTCGCCGCTCCAGGCACAGCGCTCACCTCTTCCAGCAATCCATGAAATCAGACGACATCACACGTGAGCTCGAAGTAGCGCCCAGGCGCTCCGCACGCCGGCGGCGCGTCGGCTTCATCAGCGTCTTGCTCGTCGCCGCTTGGCTGGCCTGGTGGTTTTGGCCGAGGCACTCGCCGAGTGCCTCCAGCGCGCCAGTACCAGTCGAAGCCGGGCACGCGAGTCAGCGCGATTTCCCGATTCACGTCGACGCGGTCGGCACGGTGCAGGCGCTCAATACCGTCGACGTGAAGGTGCGGGTCGATGGGCAACTCGCGCGCATCGCTTTCGTTGAAGGACAAGATGTGACAGCGGGGCAGGTGCTGGCGCAACTCGATCAAGGTCCGCTTACGGCACTTTTGAGACAAGCGCAGGCGGCGCAACGCAAGGACCAGGCAAGCCTGGACAACGCCCGCCGCGACGCCGCGCGCTTTTCGCAGTTGGTCGGCATCGGTGCGGCTACCTCGCAAAGTGTGGACACCGCGAAGGCACAAGTCGAATCGCTGGCGGCGACGGTAGCCGCCGATGCCGCGTTGGTGCAAAGCGAACAGTTGCAACTGGGTTTCACCACCTTATATGCGCCGTTCACCGGTCGCGTGGGCATGCGTGAAGCGGGCCTCGGTGCCATCGTTCATCCGGGCGACGCGACCGGCATCGTCACGGTCACACAGATGGAACCGATCAGCGTATTGTTTTCGGTGCCGCAGGATGTATTGCCCGACCTGCTTGCCAACCAGGCCAAGGCTGCGCTACCGGTAGCGGTAACGAGCCGCAGCGGCGGCACGGCGCTGGCCGACGGCTCGCTGGAATTCATCGACAGCGCGGTCGATGCGGGCAACGGACAGATCAAGTTGAAGGCTTCATTCGTCAATCACGACCGCAAGCTGTGGCCAGGCCAATTGGTGAATGCGCGCGTGCTGCTGCGCACGGACCGTCAGCGCCTGGCCGTGCCGGCGCGGGCCATTGTGAATACGCAAGCCGGTCCGCAGCTTTACAAGGTGGACGCGCAAGGCATCGCGCGGCTGCAAGCGGTAACCGTAGGCGCCACGGTGGATGGCATGACAGAAATCAGTCGCGGTGTCAGCGCTGCCGATTTGCTCGTGTTGAATGGGCAAAGCCGTCTCAATCCTGGTACTCGTGTGGCCACTACGCTGATTGCGCCGACCGCTGACGACGCCAGCGACAGCGCTGCCGCGGGTGCATTGGGCGATCCCTCATGAGCCTGCTCGAGCGCTTCATTCAGCGGCGTATCGCCACCAGCTTTCTCGCTATCGCAGTGCTGCTGATCGGCACGGTGGCGTATTTTCTATTGCCGGTGGCGCCCTTGCCGCAGGTCGATTTTCCGACCATACAGATCGTCGCAAAATTGCCGGGCGCAAGCGCCGAGACCATGGCGACGTCGGTGGCGACGCCGCTCGAACGGCAGTTATCGCTGATCGCCGGCATCACGCAGATGACGTCGTCCAGTTCGCTGGGCACCACCAATATCGCCGTACAGTTCGATTTGAGCCGCGACATCAATGGCGCAGCGCAGGACGTGCAGATGGCGATCAACGCCGCGGGCGGCACGCTGCCCAAGAACCTGCCGAATCCACCGACTTACGAGAAAGTGAATCCGGCCGATTTCACGCTGCTGTCGCTCGCCTTGACCTCGCCTTCGTTGTCCTTGACGCAACTCGATGGCTATGCGGAAGACTATCTTGCGCAGCAGATCTCACAAATGCCGGGCGTCGGATTGGTCGATTTTCATGGCCAGCAGCGGCCAGCGGTGCGTATTCAACTCGATCCCGACAAGCTGACGGCGCGCGGTCTCACGCTCGAAGACGTGCGTTCGATGGTCGGTGTGCAGACGGTCAACGCGCCCAAGGGTAGCCTCAACGGAGCTGATCGCTCGGTGGTATTCAACGCCAGCGACCAGATCACGCGCGTCGCCGACTATCGTGACCTGGCGGTCGCCTATAAGAACGGCGCGCCGATTCGGCTGCAAGACCTGGGCACCGTCATCAGCGCTGCCGAAGATACGCAGCAGGCGGCATGGCTGCAACACGAGCGGGCGATCATCCTCGACGTGCACAAGCAACCCGGCTACAACGTCGTGCAAACGATTGCCAATATCACCGCGAAGCTTGCTGCCTTGCGGGCGAGCTTACCGGCGGCCGTGCATCTACACGTGGTGGGCGATCGCACGCAAACCATCAACGCGTCGGTACGTGACGTGCAGTTCACGCTGTTGCTGACCGTCGCACTGGTGGTGATGGTGATTTTTTCGTTCTTGCGCAACCTCTGGGCCACCGTGATCCCGGCCATGACGATTCCCTTGTCGCTGGTCGCGACCTTCGCCGTGATGTACCTGCTGGATTACAGTCTCGACAATCTGTCGTTGATGGGGCTCACCATCGCGGTTGGCTTCGTGGTGGACGACGCCATCGTCGTAATTGAAAACGTTATGCGGCATATCGAAAAGGGCGTGCCGCGCATGCGCGCGGCGCTGCTCGGTACCCGTGAGGTGCGTTTCACCATCGTTTCGATGACGATCTCGCTGATTGCCGTTTTTATCCCGATATTGTTGATGGGCGGCATCGTCGGCCGGCTGTTTCGCGAGTTTGCGGTGACCGTGAGCGCTGCCATCGTGATGTCCGCAATCGTCTCGCTGACGCTTACGCCGATGCTGTGCGGCTGGCTTATTCGGGCCGCCGAAAGTGAGTCCGGCCGGGCACCGGCGCGTGCTTATCGCCGCGCTCGCCTGCGTGTGCTCGAAGGCGTTCTGGAAAAGGCTTTTCGCTGGCTGGAGGGCCATTATGAGACAGGGCTCGACTGGGTGTTGTGCCATCAGAAGACCATACTGGCGCTCATGGTCGCCAGTGTTTTCGCGACCGTGGGGCTTTTCATCGCGATTCCGAAAGGCTTTTTCCCACTTGCCGATTCCGGCTTGATCAACGGCGTGGCACAGGCGGCCCCGGACATTTCGCCGCGTGCGATGTCCGGCAAGCTGCAGCAGCTAGGCCATATCATCGAGGCCGATCCGGCCGTCGACAACGTTTATTACTGGATGGGCCCGAACCCGACCGTCAGCCAAGGGCGCGTGATGATCAACCTCAAGCCCTTTGGCCAGCGTTCGGCGAGCGCCGCGCAAGTGCTGGCGCGCCTGAAGCCGCAGCTTGCCAAGGTGGTAGGGATATCGCTGGCGATGCAGATTCGCCAAGATATTCAAGTGGGCGGCCGCGCGAGTGCCGCGCAATATCAATATACGGTGCAGGCGGCGGACTTGACCCAGCTCAACCACTGGGCGCAAGTGCTGACGCAGCGGCTGGCCGCGCTGCCGGCGCTGGCCGACGTCACTTCCGATCGTCAGGCTGCGGCCACCAGCGCCATGCTGGTCATCGATCGCAGCACGGCCTCCCGCTTCGGCATTACCGTGCAAGCCATCGACGACACACTCTACGATGCATTCGGCCAGCGCCAGATCGCCACCCTGTTTACGCAGTTGAACCAATATCATGTGATCGAGGAAGTCGATCCGGCATTCCAACTGACCACAGATGCGCTATCGCACCTCTATGTGCGCTCGCCGCTGACTGCCGGACTGGTACCGCTAAGTACCTTGGCGAAGATCGAAAACGGCGTCTCGCCGATCTCGGTCAATCATCAAGGACTGTTCCCATCCGTCACTATTTCCTTCAATCTGGCGGCGGGGCAGTCGCTCGGCAATGCGGTGACCATGATTCACCAGGCCGAGGCTGCCGCCGGCAAACCCGACTCGGTGACTACGACGTTTCAGGGCACCGCGCAGGCTTTCCAGGCTTCATTGAAGAGCGAGCCCTACCTGATCGCCGCTGCACTGGTGGTCGTGTATCTGGTGCTGGGCATCTTGTACGAGAGCGCGATACATCCGCTCACCATCATCTCGACTTTGCCGTCCGCGGGCGTGGGCGCATTGTTGGCGCTGCTGCTGTGCGGCCAGGACCTGTCGATCATGGGCATGATCGGCATCATCCTATTGATTGGCATCGTAAAAAAGAATGCGATCATGATGATCGACTTCGCGCTGGTAGCGGAGCGCGCACAAGGCATGACGCCGCACGAGGCGATCCGGCAAGCCTGTATTCTGAGATTTCGGCCGATCATGATGACCACGCTCGCGGCCTTGTTCGGCGCCTTGCCATTGGCGCTCGGGCATGGCGCGGGTGCTGAATTGCGCGTGCCGCTCGGCATCGCGATCGTCGGCGGCCTGCTCTTGTCGCAAATGCTGACGCTGTTCACGACGCCGGTGGTGCACCTGTGGTTCGACCGACTCGCGCACTGGCTGGACAAACGGCGATTGGCCGGCGGCGAGGGCGGTCAACGACCGGCGACCGGCGCTTGAGCTGCCTTACCGCTCGATCAGCTTGGCGGCGAGGAAGCGATGCTGTCTCGAAAACAGTCGGCGATAGGTCGACAACACAGCGATCACTGTCCCTAGCGCGGAAGATGCCGCAATCAAGAACATGATGACGATCTGGTAACGCACGGCTTGCATCGGCGACTGGCCGGCCAGCACCTGACCCGTCATCATGCCGGGCAGACTGACGAGGCCGACCACCGCCATCTGGTTGAGCGTGGGAATCATGCCGGCGCGCACGGCTTGCCGCGCCGGCTCGCGCGCCGCTTCCCAGCGCGTGGCGCCGAGTGACAAGGCCATTTCTACCGTGCCACGGCCCATGGTAAGCGCTTCGGTCATGCGCTCCAGGCCCAGCGATACGCCGGTGAGCGTGTTGCCGAGAATCATCCCCAGAATCGGAATGGCGTATTGCGGCTCATACCAGGGATGGATGCGGATAACCGCCAGCAATCCGACTACGGCCACCAGCCATGAACTGATGAAAATCGAGACGATGCTGTCGATGCGCTGGCCGGCATAGCTGCGGCGCCCGCGGTTCGACGCCGTGAAGCCGGCGACGAGCGTCATGATGGCCATCAGCGGCAGCACCACATACCAGCGTGCGAACTGAAACACCCAAGCCAGCAGATAGCCCACGGCCAGCAATTGCACGATGGTGCGTACGGCGGCGATCGCCAGCTTGCGTTCCAGACCCAGTTTCAAGCAAACCGAGAGCACGCCGTTGACGACAATCAACGAAACCGCAATGCCGATATCGACAATGCTGAGGTTCTGATAGCCGTTCATTGCATGGCTCCTTCGGCGAGCGTACCGGCTGTCATGGTCAAGTGCCGCCAGCCTACGCGCTGTATCTGCTGCGGATCGTGCGATATCCAGATGCTGGCACGTGCGGGTATCGCGCCGCCTGATGCATTCGGCATAGTCATCTCTATATGACGAAACCAGGTGCTCACCAAGGTCTCGATGGCCGAGGTCGAGAGTGGGTCCAGCGATGCCGTC
>JBPBQZ010000061.1:0-40563 GCA_050955105.1 Janthinobacterium lividum
CACCGCCGACCAGTCATCGTCCTCCAACGCCAAAGGGTCGCCGAATATTGAGAGACTGGTCGAATTCACCAGCCAGTCGACGTGGCCGGTGGCTTGCAAAGCCTGTTCGAAAGCGCGCTGCACCGATTCATTCGAGCGGATATCGAGAGGCACGATGACCGGCTCGGCCGCGCTGCCGATGTGCTCCGCAAGCTCTTCGAGCTCGGCCAGATTGCGACCGGACAGCACCACGCGCGTACCGCGCTCGGCCAACCACAGCGCGGTGGCGCGACCCAGGTCGCCGCTGGCGCCGACGATCCACGCCACACGGCGTTTCGATGATTCAGACATGAGCAAGCGCTCCGATGCAAGTTGCTGGCGACGCCTCGCGCCCGCGCTGCGTCTGTTTTTTTGCGCCAGTCCAGCAGCGCATTGACGTCGATTTTATGGAGCCGCGCGGCGTCGTCCAAATAACTATTTCGGCTATGCAATCCTGCCGACGCCAAGATCGGCATTTACGATGTGCTCATATCCTTGTACGAAATCATCGTTTTAAAACGCGCGGCGCTTGCCATAACATGGCGCGCACCTAGTCCTTGCGCCCTACGCCGCCTCCATGACCACACCCTTCAACAGCCACGTCACCGCCGCGCCCGAGCGAGCCGAGCCGATCAACCCGCAGACACTCCGGCAGTGGGTACACGATGGCCAGGAACTGGCGATTCTCGACGTGCGCGAAAAAGGTGCGTTTGCGCGGGGGCACTTGCTGCTGGCGCGCAATGCGCCGCTATGGCGGCTGGAACTCTTGATCGAGCGTCTGGTGCCGCGCCGCGATACGCGCATCGTGCTGCTGGACGCCGACGGCAGTCTCTTGCAAAGGGCGACGCATAAACTGAAACTGCTCGGCTATACGAATCTGGCCGCGCTGCATGGTGGTACTGCCGCGTGGGAGCAAGAAGGCCTGCAGGTGTTCACCGGCACCAACGTCGTCAGCAAGGCGTTCGGCGAAGCCATCGAGGAGGCGCTGCACACGCCGCACATCGACGTCGAAGCCTTGCGTCAGAAAGTCGAAGCCGGTGCGGATGTGGTGGTGGTCGACGGCCGTACACCGGAAGAATTTCAACGCTTCAGTCTGCCATTCGCGCATAGCTTGCCGAATGGCGAATTGGTTTACCGCATCGAAGAGCTCGCGCCGCGTCCGCAAACCTTGATCGTGGTCAATTGCGCGGGCCGCACACGCAGCATCCTGGGTGCGCAGACCTTGATCAACGCCGGTCTCGAAAATCCGGTGGTGGCGTTGAAAGACGGCACCATGGCCTGGCTGCGCGAAGGCCATGCGCTGCGGCACGGCGCTACCAGCCCCTTGCCCGAGCCGTCTCGGAATTCCCTGGAGAAGGCACGTGCGCGTGCCCAGCAGGTGGCGCAACGCGCCGGCGTCCGACATATCGATCATGCAGAATTGACGCGCCTGGAAAGCGCCGACGAGCAGCGCACGCTATATCGCTTCGACGTGCGCACCGCGGTGGAATATCGCGCCGGTCACCTGCCCGGTTGGCGCTGGGCGCCGGGCGGACAATTGATACAGACCACTGATCAATACATCGGCACTTATCATGCACGCGTCGTCATCGCGGATTGGGACGGCGTGCGTGCCCACACCACCGCCGCGTGGCTGGCGCAGCTCGGACACTACGAGGTATTTCTTTACCGTCCCGCCGATTATGAGAAAGAGCACCCGACGCTCGCCCTCGGTCAGGAAGGCTTGAGCGTGCGCACCACCGGCGAACCCACCGCGCCGTGGATCAGCGCCTCGGCGCTCGACGCACTACGAAGCGATGCACAGGCGAGCGTGTTCGACGTCGATAGTAGCCTGGCGTTCGCCGAGCGTCATATCGAAGGTGCGCGCTTCAGCGCACCGGATCGCCTGCCCGAGTGGCTGGCGGACGTGCCCGCCAGCCATACCCTGGTCATCACCTCTGCCGACGGCGTGCTGGCACGGCTAGTCGCCAGCGAATTGCAAAATCATCATCAACGCAAAGCCTTCGCCCTGCTCGGCGGCAACGCCGGCTGGTTCGAGCTGAATCTGCCCACGGCCAAGGGTCGCGCCGACATTCTGACCGGCGAAGACGACGACTGGTACAGCCCTTACGTTTATGAGACGCAGGCCGAACGTGAACGCAAGATGCACGAATACCTGACCTGGGAAGTCGCGCTCGCCGAACAGATCGTGCGTGATGGCGACGTGAAATTCCGTCTGGTGCATGCATGACGCAGCGTCGCCCCGCTGACCTCGTATCTCAAGGCTCGAGCATGTTCCCGAGCCTGCATGAGCGGCGCCGCTTTCTGATCAATTCGGGATGGGCGATATTGGCGGCGGCCGGCGCCGGCCTCGTCGACGTCAGTGTCCCGAACATCGCCCGCGCGGCAACGCCGACCTATCCGACGCATCCGGTTCGCATCATCGCCACCTATGAACCCGGTGGCACCAACGACATCATGGCGCGGCTCGCGGCGGAGATCTGGAGCCAGGCCTATGGCGTGTCCGTCACCGTGGAAAACCGGCCCGGCGCATCGGGCACACTAGGCACGTCGCTGGTCGCGCATGCCAAACCCGACGGCTACACCCTGCTCGCCGGCACCTTCGGCCCCATCATCACCGGTCAGAGCTTGTTCCGTAACCTGCCCTACGACCCGGCCAAGGATTTCACCGGCATCGGGCGCTTGTCGAGCGTACCCAACGTCATCGTCGTGCATCCCGATTCGCCCGTGAAGTCGTTGGGCGAATTCATCGCGCGGGCGAAGGCAAGCTCGCGTCCCTTGACCTTCGGCGTGGTGCCCGGCGGCACCCCGCAGTTCGTCATCAAGCGCCTCGAGATCGCCACGGGCATTTCCTTGCTCGACATTCCGTACAAAAGCGGCACCGCCGCGTTGAACGACTTGCTGGGCAATCGACTCGATCTTTACGCCGACAATGTGCCGGCCTTGTTGCCGGCAATCAACGGCAAGTTGCTCAGGCCGCTGGCGCTGGCAAACGAGGTGCGCTCGCCGACCTTGCCGCAACTGTCGACAACCGTCGAACTAGGCTTTCCAGATGCGACGATTTCGGCTTGGCATGGCATCCTCGCGCCGGCCGGCACGCCGCGCGAGATCGTCGATGCGCTGAACCACAGCCTCGTCGCGGCGCTGCATCAAGCAGCGATCAAAAAGCGCATCGAAGACCAAGGAGCAATTGTCGTCGCCGATTCGCCGCAGCAATTCGACGCCTTTATTCGCAGCGAGATTCCACGCTGGGCGAAGGTCGTCCAGGAATCGGGAATCAAGGCAAGCTGACGCTCAGGCATCCGCGCCCAGGCGCCCGGCACGATCGAGTCCGCGCAGCAGCGGCAACACGATATCGAGCACGGGCGTATTCAGCGCGTGCTGGCGCGCGAACACCTGCAGTTGTCCCAGAATTGCCGCCACCTCCATCGGCCGTCCGAGCAGCACATCCTGCAACATCGACGGCCGCGCGGCGATGCGCAAGGTCGGCGATGCGGCCGCCGCTGCTTCGATATCGGCCTCATGTACGTCAATGCCAAGCGCCTGCCCGACGATCAGGATTTCATGGCGCAGCGCCGCCATCAGAGCGGCTACCTCCGGCACCTCGAGACGCTGCGTCGTGGAAAGCCGCGTCAGTGCGGAAATCGGGTTGCCAGCGCCGTTGAGCATCAGCTTGAGCCAGATATCGCGGCGCAGGTCGGACGACGCCGCGGCAGGTATGTGCGCTCGCTTGAACAAACCAATGACCTCGGCCAGGCGCGCGCTCGACGAGCCATCGGGTTCGCCGAACAGATAGCTGTTCTTGCCGCGGTTGACGATCACGCCATCGGCCTGCACTTCGTTCGACGACATCACGACAGAGCCCAGCACCCGCTCGGGCCGCACGCCTTGCCACAAGGCACCGTCTGGATCAAGCAACGGCAGCGCGCCGGGCGTCGTGTCAAAACCATGGCGCCACCACCAGGGCACCCCGTTGATCAGAAATACCACCGTGCCGTGGGTTGCGAGCAATCGCTGCACGGTCTCGGCCGCGGCCGGCAGGCTGCTTGCCTTCAGCCCCACGATCAGCAAGTCCTGCGGCGGCAGCTGCGCCGCGTCGGCGACGACGTGTTCGGGCCGCACCGTCAGCGTGCTCTCATCCATCCGCAGGGTCAGTCCGCGCTCGCTGATTGCCTGTCGCTGGGCCTCGCGCACCACCAAAGAGATCTCGGCCACTTCGGCCGCCAACAGGCGCACCGCTACATGGCCGCCCACCGCACCTACGCCCAATACGGCTACTTTCATAAATAATCCCAGCCCGCCTGAATTTTCGAGATAGCGCACAACGGCGCGGCGTTAGCTTAACGCCTTGCGGCAATGACATGGCTTGTTTCAAAAGATGTGCGGCGTTGATGCCTGCGTGCGCGGCGGAGCGTCGAGGCCGCGCCGGGCGGCCTTACAATGCCGCAGTGCCCCGGAATCCATCCATGAAATCTTCTATCTCGAAATCCGCGCTGGTGATCGGTGCCAGCGGCATCATCGGCAGCATTCTGGCCGAGCATCTGGTAGCCAAGGGCTGGGCCGTCGAAGGCTTGGCGCGCCGCCCCGTCGCGCTGCGCGGCGTTACGCCGCTGGCGGTCGACCTGCTCGACCCACCCGCCTTGCACGCATGTCTCGAAAACAGCCAGGCCTCGCACGTCTTCTATACCAGTTGGAGCCGCCAGGCCACGGAGGCGGAAAACTGCCGCGTCAACGGCGCGATGATTCGACATTTATGCGACGCGCTGGCCGACGTGCCGACGCTGCGGCATTTCGCGCTGGTAACGGGACTCAAGCACTATCTCGGCCCGTTCGAAGCCTACGGTACACAGGCCCCCGCCACGCCGTTCCGCGAAGAGCAGCCGCGCCTGCCGATCGCGAATTTCTACTACACGCAGGAAGACGAGTTGTTGGCGTTCGCCGCGCGGCGCGGTATCAGTTGGAGCGTGCACCGACCGCACACGGTAATCGGGCATGCGCTGGGCAATGCAATGAATATGGGTGTGACGCTGGCCGCCTACGCCACCATCTGCCGTGAGACCGGTCAGCCCTTTGTCTTCCCAGGCACGTTGGCGCAGTGGCATGCGCTGACCGATTTCAGCGATGGCGCGCTGATCGCCGAACAACTCGAGTGGGCCGCGACCAACCCCGCCGCCGCCAACCAGGCCTACAACGTCGTCAACGGCGACGTCGTGCGCTGGAGCTGGCTATGGGGCCAAGTGGCCGCTTTCTTCGGCCTGCCCGAGGCGCCGTTCACCGGCCAGCCGCAGCCGCTGGCGCAGCAGATGGCCAACGCGGCCCCCGTGTGGGCGTCGCTGGCCGCCCGTCACGGTCTGATCGAGGCCGATATCGCGCGCGTGGCGTCGTGGTGGCACACCGATGCCAACCTGCATCTCGGCATCGACTGCATCGCCGATGTCTCAAAAAGCCGCAAAGCCGGCTTCAATCAATATCGGTGCACCCCCGACGCATTGTTCGACCTGTTCCGAGCGCTGCGGGCGGCGCGCATTATTCCGGGATAGCCCCCGCCCGCAGCCCAGCCGACATTCAGGCACGCTTACGGATCGTGGCAAAATGCAAAGAGGTTCGGCAAAAGAGACAAAGTTGATGAGTATCCAGCGGCGCAATAATGTTCAGATCTCGGGCAACGGTCCGCGCACCATGGTGTTTTCGCACGGCTTCGGCTGCGATCAGAATATGTGGCGCTACGTGACGCCAGCCTTCGCTACGCAATACAGGACGGTTTTGTTCGATCTGGTCGGCAGCGGCAGGTCCGACCACGCGGCCTACGATCAGCGGAAATACGGTTCCCTGCAAGGGTACGCCGACGATTTACTGGAGATCCTGGATGCCTACGCAGACGCACCCGTTATATTCGTCGGCCACTCGGTGAGCGCCATCATCGGCGTGCTGGCGGCCATCGAGGCACCGACGAAATTCGCCGCCATGGTGATGGTTGGCCCGTCGCCTTGCTATATCAATGACGGCGATTATGTCGGCGGCTTCACGCGCGCCGACATAGAGGAACTGTTGGGCGCACTCGAGAGCAACTTTCTTGGCTGGTCCAGCACAGTCGCCCCCACCATCATGGGCGCACCCGAGAGGCCGGAACTAGGCCTGGAGCTTGCCAACAGTTTTGCCCAGACCGATCCGGAAGTGGCCAAGCACTTCGCCCGCGTGACCTTCCTTTCCGATCACCGCGGGGATCTGGCGAAGACCGCCACGCCAACGCTTATCCTGCAATGCAGCGACGACATGATCGCGCCGCGCTCGGTCGGCGAATTCATGCACCGGACCATGCCGAACAGCACCCTGCGCATCATCGACAACATCGGCCACTGCCCACATTTGAGCGCGCCCACCGCCAGCACACTGGCCATAGAAGGATTTTTGAGAGACGTTGCTCACTAAGGCATGGACGGTATCGCGCGCGACTCCGGTTTGCCCGACACGCTGTTCGACCATGCGGCGTGCGGACTGCTGCTCACCGAGATCGACGGCACCATTCGCCGCGTGAATACCACCTTCTGCCAGTGGCTGGGTTATACGCCGGCGGAGCTTATCGGCCAGCGCCGCCTGCAGGACTTGCTGACCATGGGCGGGCGCGTATTCCACCAGACGCACTGGGCGCCGCTGCTGCAGATACAGGGCTCCGTCGCCGAAGTAAAACTGGCCATGACGCATCGCGACGGCCATGCGGTGCCAATGTTGCTCAACGCAATTCGCCGGCGCCAGGGCTTCGACACGTTCGACGAACTCGCGGTGATGGTTGTGACCGACCGCCATCGCTATGAGCAAGAGTTGTTGCTGGCGCGCCAGAAAGCCGAGAACGCCCTCGCCGCACGCGAACATGCCGAGGCGCAGCTGCGGCACTTGAACCAACAACTGTCGGAAGCCGACCGCCGCAAAGACGACTTTCTGGCCACGCTCGCGCACGAGTTGCGCAATCCGCTGGCACCGATGCGCAACGTCCTGGAAGCACTGCGACTAAAAGATCTGGACGATCCGCAGCTGCGCTGGTTCCGCGACGTATTCGAGCGCCAGTTGCAGCACATGACGCACCTCGTCGACGATCTATTGGAAATCTCGCGCATCACGCACGGCAAGTTCGAACTGCGACGGCGGCCGATCGATCTGGCGGGCACCCTGCATGGCGCCGTGGAAGCCGTTACCGCACTGGCGCAGGCCTCGTCGCACCAATTGAACGTGAGCCTGCCGCGCGAGCCGATCACGCTCAATGCCGATCCGACGCGCCTGTCGCAGGTGATTCAAAACCTGTTGAACAACGCCATCAAATACACGCCTACCGGTGGGCAGATCTGGCTCAGCGCCGGACGTCATCGCGAGCAGGCGGTGATTTCAGTACGTGATTCAGGCATCGGCATTCCCAGCGAGCATCTCAGCAAGGTTTTCGAGATGTTCTCGCAGCTCGCGCCGGCGCTGGAACGCTCGCAGGGCGGCCTGGGCATCGGCCTGGCATTGGTGAGAGGACTCGTGGAGCTGCACGGCGGCACCGTCAGCGCGCACAGCGCAGGCGTGGGCCAAGGCAGCGAATTCACCATCAATCTGCCGCTGCTCGAAGCGCATGATGCAACGCGTCCGGCGGTGGCAGCGGCGCTCGACATTTCCGGCGTGAGCCGCGACGTGCTGGTGGTCGACGACAACCGCGATGCCGCGGAAAGCCTGGCAATGGTGCTGGAACTGGAAGGGCATCGGGTACGCACCGCCGCCGACGGCGTGAGCGCATTGCAAATGGCCGATGCGTGGCATCCGGAGGTCGTCATACTCGACATCGGTCTGCCGGAGATCAACGGCTATGAGATCGCGCGGCGCATCCGCACGCAAGCGTGGGGCAACGAAGTGATGCTGGTGGCGGTAACGGGTTGGGGACAGGCGCAGGACAAGCAAGACGCGGCCGACGCCGGCTTCGATCATCATTTCACCAAGCCGGTCGATCCGACCGGTCTATGCACGCTGCTGAATGCCCGCACTATCCCAGGCGAGCAAACCTAGCGCTGCACGACGAGCTTGCGACGTCGGCGTACAGCGCTTCGAGCCTTGATGCTCGCCGCCCCCAGGCCGGCTAGTCTGCGACACGCACCTACGCCAACAGCTGCTTGGCGATCATATTGCGATGGATCTCCGAAGCACCCTCGTAGATGCGCAATACACGCAGATCACGGTAGACGCGTTCAACGATGGTGCCGAACACATAGCCCGAGCCGCCGTGAATCTGCAGCGCCTTGTCGGCGATACGGCAAGCGGCTTCGGTGCAGAACACCTTCACCATCGACGCCTTCATACGCGCATCTTCGCCTCGCTGCGCGCGCCAGACGGCTTCGAACAACACCATCTTCGCCGCATGCAAGTCCATCGCCATGTCGGCGATCGTATGCTGAATCACCTGATGCTCACCCAGCAGAGTGCCAAAGGTCTTGCGCGTTTTCACATGCTCGATGGTTACGTCCAGCGCAATCTGCGCCGGGCCGAGCGCCTGGCAACCGACATTCAAGCGGCCTTCGTTCATGCCGGCCATGGCGTACGACAAGCCACGGCCTTCTTCGCCCAGCAGGTTTTCCACTGGAATGCGGCAATCGGTGAAAGCAATCTCACAAAGGCTCTCGTCCATCCAGCCCATGGTTTTCATGCGGCGCACAATGCTGAAGCCAGGCGTCTTGGTATCGAGCAGGAAGGCTGAAATGCCGCGTTTACCCGCAGAGCGATCGGTCGACGCCAGCACCGTGATCGAATGCGCGTGGTTGGCATTCGAGATAAACGTCTTCAGGCCATTCAGCACGTAGTGGTCGCCATCGCGCACCGCCGTGGTGGTCATGCGCGCCGCATCCGAACCCGCGTGCGGCTCGGTGATGGCGATGCAGTTGATCGAGCGGCCGCTGGCAATCTCGGGCAGCCATTTGCGCTTGATGGCTTCCGTGCCATGGTCGACGATAATGTGCACGCCCGGGCCCAGCGCCGAACGAATGAACGGCCAGAATTGCGGGGGCAGACGCGCCAGCTCGAGCTGCACGGCCACGCTGGTGATGTGATCCACCGGCATGCCGCCGTATTCCTCTGGAATCGCCATCCCGTAAAAACCCATCTCGCGCAGTGCGTCTTCGACTTGCGATGGCACTTCACCCGTTTCTTGATATTGCTGTTCGAGTTTCAGCATATCGTCGACCATCGCACGGGTCGCGGTCTGCATCTCGACGGCTTCGGGAGGAAGGTTAAAGTCCATTCGACACCTTTTGACTTATTGAGATAAACAAAGCACAGCGACGCATTATCAGCGACTTTGGCGGCGGCGAGCTACATTCGAATTACGAAGGCAAGCTTAGGCGCCGCGCAAGTCGCGAATCAACCGGTGGTTCGCCGCACTGCAGCAATGCCGGCCGCAAGTGGCGCTGTTATCGCAAAAACCCGCGCCAGTCCAGAGTCTCAGGAGTTTTTGGGCGAAGTCCGGGCATTGCGCACGGTGCGGGCCGCAGCGACCACGCGTGGGCTTATGACAATAATTCGTTGAATCAATGAACAGGCGGAACAGTAGCGCGCCGGCGCTGGCACGCGCTGCTCACCACGGCACGATCTGATTCTGGTAATCGACGTAAACCAGGCCGCGCGTGCCCTTGCGCGCGGCCAGCGCATCGGCCACGCCTGGAATGCTGGTGTCGATATCTAGTGCGGCCGATGCACCGCCCATATCGGTTCTGACCCAACCCGGTGCCACTACGTAGAAGGTTCGGGCATCGTCGCCGCGACGCGCGACCAAGCTGCGCATCAAGGTGTTCAAGGCAGCCTTGCTGCCGCGATAGACTTCCCAGCCGCCGCCGCTGTTGTTCTGCACACTGCCCAGTCCCGACGACATGACGGCCACCTGCCCAGTGGCGCTTACATTGTCGAGCAGCCCTTCTACCACGCGCAGTGGGCTCAACGCGTTGCTGACCATCACGTGCACAAACGTTTCGGTTGAGACATTCCCGACGGTTTCAGATGGATCATTCGAGACGCCGGCATTGACGAACAGCAATTCGAACGCACGATTCGCCAGCCGCGTCTGCAGCGCCTGCAGTTGCTCCGGCACGGTGATGTCGAGCAACTCGATTTCTAGGGCTGCGCCGAATTCGGCCTGCAGCGCGTGCAGTGGGGTCGGCGTAGCCGGGTCTCTTACCGTTGCGACCACCTGCCAGCCACGCCGCAGATACTCGCGCGCCAGCCCCCAGCCAAGACCACGCGAAGCGCCAATGATAAGAGCCGTGGGTTTTGCCATGGTCGATTCCTTGGAAAAGGCATATCAAAAAACGCGCGGCGCGCCGCCTTAGAAGAAATCCTGCCGGCGACCGACCGAGCGATAAGACGCGATGAAGAGAATCGCAAACACCAGGTCGATCAGACCGAACAACATCGTATTCTGAGCCAGTCGGCCGGATGAATACAACACGATAGCGGGTAAGGCGAACGCCAGCTTTTCAAGCACCGCCACGAGCATCACACTGCGATAGCGCCGCGGATCGCGCGCGATCATCACGAACAACACTTGCCACATTAACGCCACGCCAATGAAACCGTAAAAGTACTCGGGATGCGTGATCGGCGGCGGCGTCTGGCGTCCGATGATATCTTCCATGAAGCCGATTGGCAGCAGCGTAATGAAGCCTTCGATGGCCGCTATCGCAAAAATCCAGCGCGGGAATCTGTTCGGTCGAGAGTGCATCAAAATCGCATTTCCAAGAACGGGTGCAGCGTGGGCGGAGCCATGACATTGCACCGCGGCCGACTCGGGCCACGCGCGCAACGATGAACGATGCATGGATTCTAGCGCGCGTGGCACGCACCCACCGCACAAAGGCAATATCGCCGGTGTAGCATGCGCTCACGTTGATATATTCGACCGTCCCCTCACGAGACGCGGATATCGAGTCGATTTACTGAAAGAGGCACCGCCATGAACGAAGTTCGAAAAGCCGAAGATCGCGGCCATGCACATCACGGCTGGCTCAATAGCCATCACACGTTTTCCTTCGCCGACTACCGCGATCCGCAGCAAATGGGCTGGAGCAGCCTGCGCGTCATCAACGATGACACGGTCGAGCCGGACCGCGGCTTCGGCACCCACAGTCATCGCGATATGGAAATCATATCCTACGTGCTGGAGGGCGCACTGCAGCACAAGGATTCGATGGGCACCGGCTCGATCATCAAGCCCGGCGCCATCCAGTTGATGAGCGCGGGCACCGGCGTTACGCACAGCGAGTTCAACCCGTCGCGCACGGACAAGGCGCATTTCCTGCAAATCTGGATCATCCCGAAGTTCGCGGGCGTCGCCCCCAGCTACCAGGAAAAGGTTTTCGAGACAGCGCAAAAGCGCGGTCGGCTGCGCCTGGTGATATCGCCCGACGGGCAAGACGCTTCGCTGACGATCCAACAAGACGCCCGCATCTATGCGTCATTGCTCGACGGTGACGAGGCGATTTCCCACGCCCTCGACACTGGCCGCCATGCCTATGTACACGTCGCGCGCGGCGAGTTGTCGGTGAACGGGCAGACCCTGCACGCCGGCGACGGACTCAAGATCGCCGACGAGACGGCAGTCGATTTCACCGCAGGCAAAGACGCCGAGTTCCTGTTCTTCGACCTGCCATAGCCTCAGTGCCCGGGGTGGGCGGCCTGCCACTTCTTCATGAAGGCGATCTCGCTGTCCTGTGCCTTGATGATGCCGCGCGCCAGCTTGCGTAACGCCGGGTCCTTGCCGTATTTCAATTCCACTTCGGCCATGCCGACCGCGCCTTCATGGTGCGGAATCATTTTCGCGACAAAATCCTGGTCGGGATTGCCGGTATAGGCACCGTGCATGCCGTCCATCATCTTCTGGTCGGTCGCCTTGAAGGCGGTGGTCGACGGCGTATCGCCCGTAGTCGGTGCGCCACCGCCCATATTCATGCCGGCCATCGGCGCCATCGTCTGCGCCTGCGCCACGGCAGCGGTCGCGATCAGGGCGGCCGCCAGGCAAAGCTTGGTTCCAGCAGACATATACGGCTTCTTCATTGTCGATTCCTCTCATAAAAACTGCTTGTCTCGAAGCATGCGCGTCGGCATGCCGATCGCGATGCCGGATGCTCGTGCCGCCCGACCTCGCTGCCAATAAATCACGCTAACGGATATTGCGCCGTCGCGCATATCTTTATCAGAAATCGTCGTTTCCCGAGGCGCGCGTGCGCCAGGATAATCGGCGGTCTTGCGCGCGGGCTCTGACCTCCGGTTCGCGCCGCCCGCTGCAAATCTCCCTGGAAACTTATGCCTATTCATCCCCGGCGCTCGCTGCGTCGCCCGGTGTGCCTGCTGCTGAGCATCAGCGCTCTCGCCATCGTGCACACCGCCAGCGCGCAAACGCCCGTCCACGGCGGCACGCTGTTCGCGGTGGTGCAGCCCGAGCCGACCATGTTGATGACAGCGGTGGCCAATCAATTCCCCAACGGCGTGGTATCGGTCAATATCTTCGATGGGCTGGTCAGTTACGACGATCACTTCAAGCCGCATCCCGATCTGGCCGAATCCTGGCTGGTCGCGCCCGATGGCCGCACCATCACCTTCCATTTGCGCCACGGCGTGAAGTGGCATGACGGCGTTGACTTCACCTCAGCCGACGTGCGCTACAGCGTGCTCGAAGTCTGGAAAAAAGTGCATTCACGCGGACGCGTTACCTTCGGTGAAGTCACCGACGTGGAAACGCCCGATAAATACACGGCAATTTTCAAGCTGTCACACGCTTCACCGGTGATCTTCAGCGCGCTCAACGCGATGGAAGCGCAGGTGCTGCCCGCGCACATCTACCAAGGCACCGACGTCGCCACCAACCCGCACGATATCGCGCCCATCGGTACTGGCCCGTTTCGCTTCAAGAGTTGGAAGAAGGGGCAATATGTCGAGCTCGAACGAAATCCGGATTATTGGGACAAAGGCAAGCCCTACCTCGATCGCCTGATCTTCCGCGTAATTCCCGATGCCGCCACGCGCGCCGCGGCGCTCGAAACCGGCGAAGTGGTGTACGCGCCCTTCGATGCCGTATCGCTGGCGGATGTCGACCGCTTGCGCAAGGTGCCCTCGCTGGTGGTCGACACGCGCGGCTACGACTGGCAGTCGCAGTACTACATGATCGAATTCAACCTGCGCAACCCGATCCTCAAGCAATTGAAAGTGCGACAGGCGATCGCCTACGCGATCAATCGCCAGGGCCTGATCGACGCTGCCTGGTACGGGCTCGGCAAGCCGGCCACCGGCCCGGTGCCATCGACCATCACCACGTTCTACAACCCCAACGTACCGCACTACGATTACGCGCCTGCCAAGGCCGAACAGTTATTGGACCAGGCAGGCTTGCCGCGCAAGGCCGACGGCGTGCGCTTTACGTTGAATGAAGACTACATGCCGTTCAACGACGCATTCCCCAACAGCGCTGAATACATTCGCCAGAATTTGAAACGCGTGGGTATCACCGTGAACGTGCGCAACCAGGATCTCGCCACGTATGTGCGACGCGTCTATGGTTCCTACGATTTCGATTTGAACACCGGTCAATTCTCGGCCTTTTCCGATCCGCAGATGGGTGTGTTTCGGCA
This sequence comes from Janthinobacterium lividum, assembly GCA_050955105.1. GTDB lineage: Bacteria > Pseudomonadota > Gammaproteobacteria > Burkholderiales > Burkholderiaceae > JBPBQZ01. The sequence continues at coordinate 13,650 of JBPBQZ010000061.1, forward strand.
GTTCTGGTCGAAGTCGTCGAAGGCCGGCATTCCCTGGACCAATGCTTCAGGCTATGCAAGTCCGCAAATGGATGCCGCCATCGAAGGCGCGCAAAACGAACCCGATGCAGCCAAGCGGCATGCCTTGATCGATACAGTGCAAGTGCTCGCGCAAACCGACCTGCCGGTATTGCCACTTTTCGAGATGAAGCATTTCACGGTCTACAACAAGCGCGTGCATGGCTTGAGTGATGCGGTAGACGGCGCACTGACGTCGTTGAAGGACGTGTGGTTGACCAAGTAAGCGAGGGGTCTTGGAAGAACCCCGCAGCGCCTTGCCAGGTTCGGCAGAGCCCTGCGCCCGTGGTGCGCGTAGGTCTCACGGGCCTGCCAAAGCCGTGGATGGCCCGGCGAGCCAAGTGCCGACACGCTGTCGGCACTTGGGCTCGATACCGCTTAGAAGCGATGCCGCAAACCAACTCGCAGCGCCAACTGATTCGGCGTAGCCGATGCGGATTGCGTATTGATCGCCGCTACAGCACGCGCGCCTGTCGAATCGATACCGCTCGCATGTTGATAGAACAGGAAAGCATAGGTGTCGGTGCGCTTCGAGAACGCGTAGTCCACGCCAGTGTTGAGCTGACTGTATTTCGCGCTTTCAGCTTTCGTGTAGGTGTAGGAAACCCCCGTCGACCATGCACTGCTGAACTGATAACGCAACGAGCCTTCGATGTTCTGCAGCACCGCGTCGCCACTGAAGCGGTTGTTTTTCGATGCCAGAACATCGTTGAAGGCAGTGCGTGAATAGCTCAGCGATGCGATCGCGCCACCGAACTGATAAGAACCGCCGGCCGCGAAAATCGCCAACGAATGCGCTGCCGCATAACCGCTGTAGATCGGGCTCGTGATGGGCGAGGTGTAGGCGGCAGTACCAGGCGTGGTCGTGCCGTCATAGACCGTTATCGCCGGATTATTGATATTCGTGTACGCCGCACCGAGCGAGATCGGCCCTGCTGCATAGCCGGCGCCGAAACCGTAAGTACGGTTGCTGCCGAAATTACCCGCCGTGCCGCCCGGCGCGAACAAGCCTTCAGCAGTAAAGCCGGCAAAATTAGGTGTGACGTACTTGACCGAATTATTGACACGGAACGTACCGTCGGCATTATCGACGTCGCCGGCGTGCGACGCGGCGTTGCCCGAGAAAAGTATCGCGCTGATATCGGACGCACCGACGTAGTCGAATACTGGCTCGTACTGGCGCCCCAAGGTCACGCGGCCCAACGGCGATTCAATACCGACGTATGCTTGCCGCCCGAACTCGCGGCCATTTTGCAACATCTTGCCGCTGCCCACATCGAAGCCATCTTCCAACACGAATATCGCCGAGTAACCGCCCCCCAGATCTTCGCGTCCTTTCAAGCCCCAGCGGCTGCCGCTACCGGCTCCCGAACTAGCCTGTACCTGACTGCCGCTCTTCGTATTATTGGTATAGGTGATGCCTTCATCGACAATGCCATAAAGCGTGACACTGCTTTGCGCATGCGCGACCCCCATAGTCGCCGCGGCAAGCGAAAACGCCAGGCCCGCTCCCGCATAAATCCTCTTCTGCATACTTCCCCCGTTGATGGATATTGGATTGACGCCGGGGCATGCGAGCGGACTGTGAAGGCACTCAGTACATACCCCTAGAATGACGTGAGCGCCACTCTATCAACGGGTCTGACGGGGCTTAAACGATGAATTCGACTGTCGAAATTCAAGCTGTCATTTAATGCAAAGTCCTATTTTTTATTTATGAAAACGTAAGCAGCGTGTTATGCGGACGACAGCTTGACGCTAATTGGAACGTGCTTATGAAAGCAGCCGCAGCCTAATAAGCTAATGAAAAATCGCGCATAGTGAAGCGCCTGTGAAACCGTATAGTCGGCGCTTTCGCTCATCCGACCGGCTATGTACTCCCTTTCCTTTTCGAGATTGCGCGGCATCGTCAATACGCTGACGCTCTCGCTCACCGCGCTATGCGCCGCGGCGCCTGCCGTGGTCGCCGCGCAAGGCACACCGGTTCGCGGCGGTACGCTGATTGCAGTCGTGCAGCCGGAACCGCAAGTACTGACCAGCGCCATCAACACAGGTAATCCAACCGGTGTCGTCTCGGTCAATATCTTCGATGGACTGCTGAGCTATGACGAGAAGCTCGCACCGCAGCCGGCGCTGGCGCAAAGCTGGCAGATCTCGCAAGACGGCAAGTCGATTACCTTCCATCTGCGGCACGGTGTGAAATGGCATGACGGCGCACCGTTTACTTCGGCCGATGTGCGTTTTTCCGCACTGGAGATCTGGAAGAAGGTGCACCCGCGCGGACGCGTCACGTTTGCGGAATTGCGCGACGTCGAGACGCCCGACGCCTACACGGCGGTGTTCCGTCTGGACCATCCTTCGCCCGCCATCATGAGCGCGCTCAATGCGATGGAAGGCCAGATCCTGCCCGAACACATCTATGGCGGCACCGATATCGCCAAAACCGCGCTCAGCAAACCGCCGATCGGTACCGGACCGTTTCGCTTCAAGGAATGGAAGAAGGGGCAGTACATCGAACTGGAGCGTAACCCCGATTATTGGGATAGCGGCAAACCTTATATCGACAAACTGATCTTCCGCATCATTCCTGATGCAGCCACCCGCTCCGCCGCGTTCGAGACGGGTGACGTGCAATATGGCGCTTACAGCATCGTGCCCTTGTCCGACGTGGCCCGCCTGACCAAGCTGCCAACGATCGGTATCCAGACGCACGGATATGAATGGGGTGCGCCGTTCCTGACCCTCGAATTCAATCTGCGTCACGCGCCGTTGAACCAGTTGAAGGTAAGGCAGGCGATTGCCCAAGCGGTGGACAAGCGCGGCCTGATCGACACTGTCTGGTATGGCTTCGGCAAGCCCGCCACAGGCCCGGTGCCATCGCCGCTCAAGAATTTCTACACCGCGGACGTCCAGCATTACGACTACAACGTCGCGCAGGCCGAAAAGCTGCTCGACGCGGCCGGTTATCCCCGCAAAGCCGACGGCGTGCGTTTCAATCTCAGTATCGACTACATGGCCTACGGCGATGTTTATCGAGACAGCGCGGAATACTTGCGGCAGAACCTGAAGCGCGTAGGCATCAACGTCACGGTACATAACCAGGATTTGTCTACCTATGTGCGGCGCGTCTATAGCAACTACGATTTCGACCTGAACCTGGTGCAGATGTCGGCCTTCATGGACCCACAGATGGGCATTCACCGCCTGCTTAGCACGCGCGGTATCTCGCAAGGCATTCCATGGACCAATGCGTCAGGCTTCAGCAATGCCGAAATGGACAGGGTCATCGAGGCATCGCAAACCGACAACGATCCAGCGCGGCGTACCGAAGAATTTCACCAGTTGCAGCGCATCTCGCAGCAGAACCTGCCACTGCTACCGCTCATCGAACTGCAGCATTTCACGCTGTATAACCGGCGCCTGCATGGTCTGAGCTCCGCGCCGGATGCCTCCGAGGCATCGCTGAAAGACGTGTGGCTCTCGCGCTGAAACCAATGTTGGCAGCGGCCCGCGCCCATTGCGCGGCCGCTGCCCCAAAACCGGAAGTCTTGCCAAGCCATGCAACTACATCTCGAAAACAAGCTGGTCGTCATTACCGGAGGCAGCAAAGGCATAGGGCTGGCCTGTGCATCTGCCTTTGCCGCTGAGGGTGCGCGCGTCGTCCTGGTGTCGCGTGATCCCGAAAACCTTGCGGCAGCCCGGGCGCTGCTGCGCGAGGCCGGTGTCGACGCCGCCGGCTACGCTGCCAATCTGTCGCATTACGCCGAAGCGCAACGCGTAATCACCGAAATCGAGGCTCAGCAAGGCCCCATCGAGATCCTTATCAACAGCGCCGGCGCGGCCAAGCGCAACGACCCGGCGCTCCTGGACGGCGACGCCATCAGGGCCGGCATGGAAGCCAAATTCTTTCCGGTAGCCAACGCGCAGCAAGCGGTGCTCGCGCCGATGCGCCAACGCCAGCACGGCGTCATCGTCAATATCGTCGGCACCGGCGGCAAAGTGCCGACGGTGACCCATGTCGCGGGCGGCGCGGCCAACGCTGCGCTAATGTTGTCGACCGTCGCACAGGCCACGTATTACGCGGCGCTTGGCATCCGCATCAACGCCATCAACCCGGGCCACACCCTGACCGGGCGCGTGCAGCAATCGGTCGACGTCGATGCACAGCGCTTCGGCATCTCGCAAGAGGAAGCGCTGGCGCGCGGCCAGGCCAGTGTGCCGCTCGGCCGCTACGGCCGCCCGGAAGAAATCGCCGACGTCGCATTGTTTCTGGCAAGCGAGCGTGCCAGCTATGTAGTGGGCGCGATCGTCCCGGTCGACGGTGGTCGCAACCCGCTAATCTGAGACATCGCACAATTTGAGATAACGGCCGCGCAGTCAAGAGAAAGCGCCGCGAGCGCTTCCCCAAAACACGCCTATCGATATGACAATACGAGATTTGCGCAGCGCGGCATCGTCGCTAGACTCTGCTGATGAAACCCTTGCTTGTCTATACCGCGCGCCGCGCTGCGCAAGCTTTGCCTACTGTCGCGGTCATCGTCGTGCTCAACTATGTGCTGCTGCGCCTGGCGCCGGGTGATCTCGTCGACGTCATGGCCGGTGAATCAGGCTCGGCCACGCCGGAGTATATGAGTCAGTTGCGCCACCAGTTCAGCCTCGACCTGCCGCCCTGGCAGTTGTTCTGGCACTACTTGCTCAATCTGGCGCACTTCAATCTCGGCTTTTCTTTTCGCTACGGCGAAGCCGTTTCAGCGCTGATTGCCGAACGTCTCCCCGCCACGCTATTGCTGATGTTGAGCGCCGTCGCGGTCGCGCTGGTAGTGGGCGTAGCGCTGGGCGTACTCGCAGCACGCTATCGCGGCAGCGTGCTGGACGAGGCCATCTCATTTTTTTCGACAGCCGGCTTTGCCATGCCCCTATTCTGGGTCGGCTTGATGCTGATCGTGCTGTTCTCGGTCACCTTGCGCTGGTTGCCATCGGCTGGCATGACCACCATCGGCGGCGACTTCGATGGCTTCTGGCCACATCTCGGTGATGTCGCGCTGCATCTCATATTGCCTGCGGGCACGCTCGCCCTATTCTTCGTCGCCATCTATGCACGCATGACGCGCGCCGCGATGCTCGAAGTGTACGGGCTCGATTTCGTGCGCACCGCGCGCGCCAAAGGCATCTCGGAAAGCCGCGTGGTAGTCAGGCACGTACTGCGCAATGCCCTGCTTCCTATCGTCACGCTGACCGGGCTGCAACTCGGCACGCTGCTTGGCGGCTCGGTGGTGGTCGAGTCGGTATTTGCCTGGCCCGGCCTCGGACAACTTGCCTTCGACGCGGTGTTCCAGCGCGATCTGAACCTCCTGCTCGGCGTGTTCCTTTGCAGTTCACTGCTGGTGATTATCGTCAACCTGCTGGTGGACGTCGTGTATGCGCTGCTCGACCCACGCATCGAGGTAGCGCGATGAGCAGCGCGCCGCACGACGCGGGCTCGCTGAAAGCCCAGGCCACCGCGAAATTCAAGACAGCGCGCGCCGCCGGGCTTACCCATAGCCTGGGCCCCTGGGCACTGCCGCGACTACGCTGGCATTTCGGCGCGTGGCTGGGCTTGACGATTCTCGCTGCGCTGTTGATCGTGGCCGCCAGTGCGGGATGGTTCTATCCTGGCGACCCGCTCGATATCGTCGGCCGGCCGTCCTTATGGCCCGGTGTCGACCCGCACTTCGCGCTCGGCACCGACATGATGGGTCGCAACATGGCCGCCGGCATGGCGCACGGCGCACGCATCTCACTGGCGGTGGGCGCGGCGGCGGCATTGATCACGGTCCTCGTGGGTACTGCCATCGGTGCAGTGGCAGGCTACTTCGGCGGCGTTGTCGACGACCTCGCGATGCGCATTACCGAGATGTTCCAGACCATGCCGAGCTTCCTCTTCACGGTCGTGCTGGTAGTGGTGTTCGGCTCTTCGCTACCGGTAATCACGCTCGCCATCGGCGCGACCTCCTGGCCGCAAGTGGCACGGCTGGTACGCGCCGAGGCCATGCGCGTGCGCGAAACCGATTTCGTGCGCGCTGCGACCACCATGGGCGTGGGCCATCTGCGCATGTTGCGCACGCACATCATCCCGAATAGCCTGGCGCCGGTCATCGTCTTGACCTCGATCCTGATCGGCCAAGCCATTTTGGTCGAGGCATCGCTATCGTTTCTCGGGCTCGGCGACCCCGCGGTCGTGTCGTGGGGCACCATGGTTGCCACCGGTCGGCCGCTGCTGCGCACTGCCTGGTATATGACGGCACTGCCGGGCGCGGCGATCTTCGTCTCGGTCATGAGCTTCATGCTGCTCGGCAACTGGCTGAACGACCGGCTCAACCCGCGCGACTCAAGCCATTGAGAGCCACTATGTCCTTGCTCACAGTTCAAGATCTGGTCGTCGGTTTTGGCGCAAAAGCTCGCGCAGGAGCGCCCGAGGCACTGGCCGTGGACCGCCTGTCGTTCAGCGTGGAAGCCGGCGAGACACTGGCCATCGTCGGTGAATCCGGCTGCGGCAAATCGGTGACGGCATTGGCCATCATGCGCTTGCTGAATCGCCAGCGTACGCACCTTGCCGGCTCCGTGCAGTTCGACGGCCGCGAGCTATCCGCTCTGTCGCCGCGCGCCATGCGTGGCGTGCGCGGCCGCGACATCGGCATGGTTTTTCAAGATCCGATGTCGTCGCTCAATCCGGTGATGCGCATCGGCGACCAGTTGATCGAAGCCGTGCGCGCGCATCGCCCCCTCGCGCGCCGCGCCGCGCGCGCGGAAGCGCTGGCCCTGCTCGAAAGGGTGCGCATTCCCGAGGCCGAACGCCGTTTGCTCGACTATCCACACCGCCTCTCGGGCGGCATGCGCCAGCGTGTCGCCATCGCCATGGCACTGGCTGGGCGCCCACGCATCCTCATCGCCGACGAACCGACCACCGCACTTGATGTAACGATCCAGGCGCAGATCCTGCAACTGCTCGCTGAAATCCAGCGTGCCGACCATATGGCTGTAGTGCTGATCAGCCACGACTTAGGTGTTGTCTCAGAAATCGCCGACCGCGTCATGGTGATGTATGCCGGACGCAAGGTCGAAGAGCAAAGTGCCGCGCTGCTGTTTGCGCAGCCCTTGCATCCCTACACGCGAGGCTTGATCGCCGCGCGGCCACGCTTGACCAACTCCGGCGTGCGCGGCGGCGACCTGCCCGAGATACCCGGACTCGTACCGCTGCCGGGCGAGCGCAGCGACGGCTGCGCTTTCGCGCCACGCTGCCCGCGCGCAGGCAGCCAATGCCAGACCCTCGAACCGGCATTGCGTCGCTTCGATTTCGATGCACCGCCGCCGGAGATGCAGAGCGTGTCACGCAATCCCGACCCCGACACGCTCGACGAACTCCGCCACGACGCGCATACGGCGCTTGCGGCCTGTCACTATCCCGTAATGCCCGCCACGGCGCCCGCCACCGTGCCCGCCACCGTGCCCGCCACCGTGCCCGCACCGCGCCTGGCAGAGGTCGCCTGATGGCCAAGCTGCTCGAAGTCGAAGATCTGAGCGTCAGCTATCGCACGCCGCGCGGTCCGTTGCAGGCGGTAAGCCATGCGAGCTTCTCGATCCAAGCCGGCGAAACATTGGGATTGGTCGGCGAATCCGGCTGCGGCAAGTCGTCGTTGGCCAAAGCCATCGTGCGGCTCGCCGCGCCGAGCGCCGGCCAGATTCGTCTCGATGGTGTCGATATCGCCCACTTGTCGGGCGCGGCGCTGAAGGCGTTCCGGCCGCGCGTGCAGATCGTTTTTCAAGATCCGCTGGCGGCGCTCGACCCGCGCCGGCGCATTGGCGAATCGATCGCCGAACCACTGCTGGTGGCGCGCAAGCTCACGCGTGCCGCGCGCGATGCGCGCGTCATCGAGTTGATGCAGCAGGTAGGCTTGCGTGCCGAGTTCGCGGCGCGGCTGCCGCATGAACTGTCGGGCGGCCAGCGCCAACGCGTGGTGATCGCACGGGCGTTGGCATCCAATCCCAGCCTGCTGGTCTGCGACGAACCGGTCTCGGCGCTCGACGTCTCGCTGCAAGCGCAAATTCTCAACCTGCTTGCCAGCATCCAGCGCGAGCGCGGCGTCTCATACCTGCTCGTCAGCCACGATCTGTCAGTGGTCCAGCACTTGAGCGATCGCATCGCCGTGATGTATCTCGGCGAAATTATCGAGATAGGCGCGCGCGCCGCATTCTGGCGCAACCCCGCGCATCCTTACACGCGCGCGCTGATCGAATCCGTTCCCAAAATGCGCGGCGGCGGCGACGCCAGCGCGCAACGCATCGGCGACAAGCACGTGCTGGCGGGCGACTTGCCCAGTCCTTACGAGCCACCCTCCGGCTGCCGTTTCCGCACGCGTTGCCCGCATGCCATGCCGATCTGCGCCAGCCAGGCGCCGCCGCTGCGCCACATCGCCGACGACCACGCGGTCGCCTGCCATCTGTATGACCCCGCCATCCCCGTCGCCGAGCCGCAGCAAGTCGGCCGCGCCGTTCCCCTCATCAAGGAAGCCTCCCGTGAGCGAAGTCCTGTCGCAGCCTGAAGCATTGCAAACCCATACCGGCGACGTGCCGAATCCAGCACTGGCGCGCCGCCAAGCCAGCGAGCAAGCGCGCCGCGATCTTGCCGCCGCGCATCGACTGGCGGTGTGGCACGACATGAGCGAAGGCATTTATAACCATCTGACGCTGGCGGTACCCGGTGCCGATGACCGCTTCCTGGTGCCGCCGTTCGGCTTGCACTGGGCCGAAGTCAACGCCAGCACGCTGCTCGAAGTGAGCTATGCGACCGGTCAGCGGCTGAGCGGCGCGGGCATCGTGCAACGCTCGGCCTATTGCATCCATGCGCCAATCCATCAGTCATCGCCGCGGCATGCGGCGGTGTTCCACACGCACATGCCCTACGCCGGCGCCTTCACGCGCCTGCAAGATCAACGACTGCGGCCGCTTGGCCAGACCGAGGCGCTGCTGCTCGACAAAATCGCCTACGACGACGCATACGACGGCCTCGCGCGCGACCCGTCCGAAGGCGAGCGGCTGGCACGCGTGCTCGGCGAGAAGTCGATCCTGTTCATGGCCAACCATGGCGTGCTGGTCACCGGCCGCACGGTAGCCGAAGCCTACGACCGGCTGTACTCGCTGGAGCGCGCTTGCAAGGTGCAATGGCTGGCACTCGCCAGCGGCCAGCCGCTCAAACCGCTGAGCGACGCACTGGTGGCAAAAGCCCAGGCGCAGATGAGCGGCACGCCGCTGCACGACGCGGCGGCCGCAGCCTACAAGCCGGGCTATGAACTGCACTTCGACGCACTCAAGCGCTTGCTGCAACGCAAGGAGCCCGATTATCAAGATTGACCGTCGAGCGCCGCGATGCTCGATTGCCTGATCTGCCGATTGCCGCCGACCGACGCGCGTGCTGTCTTTTCCTGTTTTCTTTTTGAGCCAAACGTCTATGTCCGCCGTGTTGTCATCTGCTTCGCTACTTGCCGCCGCCTCGGCGACGTCAGCCGCGGCCGCGCCCGACGTGCAGCCCGAAGTGCAGCCCGAGGCCAAGGCCGGCGGCGCGGCGCCAACCTCTCGCAGCGGTTCCGCCAACGCGTCGCCTGACTGGCTGGCGCGGGCCGAAGCCTTCGGCAAAACGCTCAGCCTCGAAGCCGCCGCGCGCGATACCGAGCGCCGGCTGCCGCACGCGGAACTGGCCGAACTCGCGCGCAGCGGACTGTTATCGGTGACGGTACCCGCGGTGGCTGGCGGCCCCGGCGTATCGGCCAGCACCCTGGCAGGCATTTTGATACAGCTGGCGGCTGGCGACCCCAACGTCGCCCAAGCCATCCAGCCGCATTTCTGCGGTATCGAAAAACTGCGTATTTATGGGACAGCGCGGCAGCGCGCGCAGCTCTTCGGCACCGTGCTCGAAGGCACGCTCGTCACCAACGCCTCGGCCGAGAAACATACGCCGCGCGTCGGCGACATCCAGACGCGTCTTAGCGCCGACGGCGAGGCGTTTCGCTTGGATGGCAACAAGGCCTACAACACGGGCAGCCTCTACGCGCAATACCTGTACGTTCTGGCTGGCACGCCCGACGGCGGTCGCGCCATCGCCTGGATCCCGGTCGCGCGCGACGGTCTGCGCATCCTCGACGACTGGGACGGCATGGGTCAGCGCACGACCGCCAGCGGCAGCGTAGTGCTCGAGCGAGTCATCGTGTCGGCCGATGAAGTCATGCTGCTGCCGCCCGCCGCCGCGCTGCGTACCTACGAGGGATCGTTTGCGCAACTGCTGCACGCGGCGATCGACGCCGGCATTGCGCTGGCGGCCTTCGCCGATGCCACGCACTACGGGCGCACGCGTGCGCGACCGGTGCCGGAAGCCGGCGTTGCACGCGCCAGCGAAGACCCCTACGTGCTGCACGCGGTGGGCGAGATGGCCACGCTCGCGCACGGTGCCGTCGCGATGGTGAACCGCGCGGCCGCTTTCGTCGACGCGGCAATCCAGCAATTCTTCGAGCCAGCCGGCGCCGCGGCACCAGCCATCGAGGTGCCGCTTGAACCAGCCTCGGAGGCCACCGTCGACGCGGACACGCACCGGCACCAAGCGCTCGACCAGGCACTCGGTCGCGCCTCGGTCGCGGTCGCCGAAGCCAAGATGGCGGCCAACGAAGCCTCATTGCGCGTCAGCGAAATGCTCTATCGCGTGGGCGGCGCGTCGGCCACATCACGCAGCCTCAATCTCGATCGGCACTGGCGCAATGCCCGCACGCACACCACGCACGATCCGGTCGCCTATAAGGCGCGCGCCATTGGCGACTTCTATTTGAACGACCGCCTGCCGCCGATCACCACCAAGATCTGAGCCCATCGCGCAGGCGAACTCGCTTCGCCGCGCATCGAATCACCTTTTTCAAGACAGACCCGACGATGACGTCCACCCCTGCTGCTTTCGCAACGATCAATGCCACGACCCTGGCGAACTGGCTAACCGATGCTCAGGAAATCGCCCTGATCGACGTGCGCGAGGAAGGCGAATCCGGCCTTGGCCACCCGTTGTTCGCGCTCAATATCCCGTATAGCCGGCTCGAGCGTGATATCGAGATACCGGTGCCGCGGCGCGCCACGCGCATCGTATTGCTGGACGGCGGCGACGCGCAACGCGCCCATCTTGCCGCGCGGCGGCTCACAGCACACGGTTATACCGAGCTATCGATACTGGAAGGCGGTGCCGCAGCGTGGCAGGCCGCCGGACAGCCTTTGTTTCATGGCGTCAACGTGCCCAGCAAAGCGTTCGCGGAATTCGTCGAACATGCATACGACACCCCACAACTCGATCCAGCCGAGCTCGCCGCCGCCCAAGCGAACGATCCGCAACTGATTGTGCTGGACTGCCGCACGCCCGAAGAGTTCGAGCGCTTCCACGTACCGGGCGCCATCAGCGCACCAGGCGCCGATCTGCTGCATTGGGTCGATCCCTATATCGGCGACGGCACCCGGCCCATCGTCGTCTCGTGCGCGGGCCGCACGCGCGGCATCATCGGCGCGCAGGCGCTCATCAACGCTGGGGTACGCAATCCCGTCTACGCGCTGCGCGGCGGCACCCAGGCTTGGCGGCTCGCTGGCTTCGAGCTGGCAGCCGGGGCCGGCCCGCTACCTCCCGTGGAAACCTCGCTCAGCGCAGCAGCGCAGGCGCGCTCACGCCATCTGGCCGCAGCCTTTGACGTGCGCTGGATCGATGCGGAGCGCCTGAGAGCATGGCAAGCCGATACTTCGCGCACCACCTACCTGTTCGACGTGCGGCAAGCCGCCGAATACCAGGCCGGGCATCTGCGCGGTTCGGTGCACGCGCCAGGCGGCCAACTGGTACAAACCACCGATCGCTGGATCGGCACCCGCAATGCGCGCGTGGTGCTGGTCGATCCGCTGCAACTGCGCGCGGTGGTTACCGCGCACTGGTTGCAACAGCTCGGCGTCGACGTGGTCGTGTTGAAAGAGCCCTTTGCCGGGCAGTCGCTTGAACGAGGCACGGTGGCACATCAGTTCAACGGCCCCTGGGCCGGCAATAACGAGATAGGCGGTGAAGGCGATAAAGGTGGCAAGGCCCTCGTGCCCATCGACGTGCATGCAGCCGCGCAGGCCTTGCGCGACGGCGTCCCGGCTGTTGTCTTCAACGCCAGCGCCGACTTCCGCAAGGCCCATCCCGAAGGGGCCTATTGGGCCAACCGCGCACGCCTGGACGCACTCGCCGAACATTTTCGAGACAGCGCGCGCATCCTGCTATTCGGCGAAGACGAAACATCCGCCCAACTCGCGGCCATCGACCTGCACGAGCGCTTCCCCGGCGCCGTCCTGAACCTCGTGCAAGGCGGCTTGCCAGCCTGGCGCGCCGCCGGTCTGCCGCAAGTCGCCACGCCAGACACACCCGCCGACGCCGACCGCATCGACTATCTGTTCTGGGCGCACGATCGCCATGACGGCAACCTGGCGGCTATCGCCGAGTATCTAGCCTGGGAAGCGCAGTTGCCCACACAAATCGGCGATCAAGCCAATGCGGCATTCAGGCTGCCGACGCACGCCTGAAAGTAGCTCAGCCCGCGCCGTGCGCCTGGCGCATCCCGAAATCAGCCATCCACCTCAGCTTGTCCGGATTGCGCGTGATGTAGATTGCGCGCACGCCGGTCGCGTCGATCTCCAACGTAGTTGTTTGCAGCATCTCCGTCGGGTCGCCCGTAAGAAACCCGGGCAGGCCATCGATGCTGCCGTGCGCCAGCAAAGGCAGCGGCTGATAGCCCTGCTTGCGCGCCAGCCCGACGAACATGCGCGCCACCTTGTCTCTGCCGTATATCGGCTTGTGCGCCGCGGCGATCTTGCCACCGCCGTCGGCATAGGCCACCACGTCATCGGCCAGCACTGCGCGCAAGCCGACCATATCGCCACTGCGCGACGCTTCGAAAAACGCGGCAGCGATGTCCTGCCCGCGCTTAGGCGTCACCGGAAAGCGCGGACGCGCATCCCGCACATGCTTACGCGCCCGTGTCGCCAGTTGCCGACACGCCGCCGCGTCGCGTTGCACCGACTGCGCGACCTCGTCGAAACTCATCCCGAAAATATCGTGCAGCAGGAAGGCCGCGCGTTCCAGCGGCGACAAGCGTTCCAGCGCCAGCATCAAGGTCAAGGTAATGTCGTCGTCACGCAGTCGAAAAGACTCGCTCGCCTCCGACGCCCCGAAATCGCGCATCCCGAAATTCGACGCACCGACAAAATTCGCCGTATCGAACACCGGCTCCGGCAGCCACGGACCGATATAGGTTTCGCGCTGCATGCGCGCCGACTTGAAAACGTCGAGACACAGCCGGGTGACGATGCGCGTGAGGAAGGCGCGCGGGTCATCCACCGCCGCGCGCTCGGTGCGATGCCACCGCAAATAAGCATCCTGCACCACGTCTTCCGCTTCGGCAGCGGAGCCGAGCATCCGATAGGCGACGCGTGTCAGATGCGCTCGCAGCGCGGCAAAAGACGCCGCGCCGTCGTCAGGCACCGGCGCCTTGCTGCTCATAGGGATGTACCGAGCGAAAACCGATGGCCAGCCGATTCCAGGCGTTGATGGTGGCAATCAGCAGCGTAAGCCGGACCGCATCGACGTCGTCGAATTGTGCTTTCATCGCGGCATAAGCTGCATCGGGTGCGTGCGTTTCCGAGACGAGCGTCAGCGCTTCGGTCCAGCCCAGCGCCGCGCGCTCGCGTTCGGTATAAAGCGGCGATTCATGCCAGGCGCTGAGCAGATACAAGCGCTCTTCGCTCTCGCCATTGGCCCGCGCATCGCGGGTATGCATATGGATGCAATAAGCGCAGCCATTGATTTGCGAGGCGCGGGTTTTGACCAGTTCGATCAGGCTTTTCTCGAGACCGCTTTTTTTCACCGCATCTTCGAGATCCAACATGGCTTGCATCAGCTTCGGCGCAGTGCCGAAAAAATCCAGTCTTGCTTGCATCGTGGTACTCCTGTCTTGGCTTGCGTGAAAGCGGCCGCCGAGCCCGAAGCTGGGCAAGGCAGCCGCCATTGCAGACAAGACGAGATAGCCGAAGGCAATGTGACATGGCCATGCAAGGTCGCGGGCCGATTAAAGCGATTCCCCCAACTGATCGAGGATTGCTGGATTCTCCAGCGTCGACGTATCCTGCGTAATCTTCTCGCCGCGTGCCAAATTCCGCAGCAAGCGCCGCATGATCTTGCCGGAGCGCGTCTTCGGCAGGTTGTCGCCGAAACGGATATCACGCGGCTTGGCGATCGCGCCGATCTGCTGGCCCACCCAGGCGCGCAATTGATCCGCCAACTGCTTACCTTCGGCGCCGCTCGGCCGCGCCCCTTTCAACACCACGAAAGCCACGATCGCTTCACCCGTCGTCTCATCCGGGCGCCCGACCACGGCGGCTTCGGCCACCAGCGGGTTCGCCACTAGCGCCGACTCGATCTCCATGGTGCCCATGCGATGTCCGGACACATTCAGGACATCGTCGATACGGCCCATGATGGTGAAATAACTCGTGTTCACGTCACGCACCGAGCCGTCGCCAGCCAGGTACAGCCGACCACCCAGCTCCGGCGGGAAATAGCTCTTCTTGAAGCGTTCCGGATCGTTCCAGATGGTGCGCAGCATCGCCGGCCATGGCCGCTTGATCACCAGAATGCCGCCTTGCCCATGCGGCACGTCGGCGCCGCTTTCATCGACCACCGCCGCCATGATGCCCGGCAGCGGCAGCGTGCACGACCCCGGCACCAGCGGCGTGGCCCCCGGCAGCGGCGTAATCACATGGCCGCCGGTTTCGGTCTGCCAGAAGGTATCGACGATCGGGCAGCGCGCGCCGCCGACGTTCTCGTGATACCAGATCCAGGCTTCCGGATTGATCGGTTCGCCAACCGTGCCGATGATGCGCAGGCTGCTCAGGTCGTAATGTTTCGGATGCACCTCGTCCTGCGAATTCGCCGCCTTGATCAGCGAGCGAATCGCCGTCGGCGCGGTATAGAAAACGCTCACATGATGGCGCCCGATCATTTCCCAAAAACGCCCGGCATGCGGATAGGTGGGTATGCCCTCGAAAATCAACTGCGTCGCGCCGATCGCGGTCGGACCGTAGCAGATATAGGTATGACCGGTGATCCAGCCGATATCAGCCGTACACCAGAACACATCGTCCGGCCGCATATCGAAGGTCCACTTCATGGTCTGCGCAGCCCACAGCAGATAGCCGCCCGTACTGTGCTGCACCCCCTTCGGCGTGCCCGTGGAGCCCGAGGTGTACAGAATGAAGAGCGGATGCTCGGCACTCACCCATTCCGGCTCGCAGGTGGTGGCTTGTCCGGCGACAAAATCGTCGAGCCAGACATCACGCCCTTCCTGCCAGTTGACTGCCGCGCCGGTGCGGCGGTAAACCACCACCGTGCGCACGCTGTCGGTATTGCCCCGGGCGCCGTCGGCACTGCCGCCCAGCGCCAGCGCCTCGTCGACGATCGACTTCAAGGGCAGCGACTTGCCGCCGCGCGACTGGCCGTCGGCGGTAATCACCGCCACCGCGCCGGCATCGATAATGCGTTCGTTCAGCGACTTCGACGAAAAACCGCCGAACACCACCGAATGCGGCGCGCCGATGCGCGCGCAGGCCTGCATCGCCACCACGCCTTCCACCGACATCGGCATGTAGATGACGACCCGGTCACCTTTTTTCACGCCGCTGGCACGCAAGGCATTGGCAAACTGGCATACCCGGCCCAGCAATTCGCGGTAGTCGACGTGCGTCACGCGCCCGTCGTCCGATTCGAAGATCAGCGCGGTGCGCGCGCCGTGGCCCTGTTCCACATGGCGATCGAGGCAGTTGTACGAGGCGTTCAGCCGGCCGTCTTCAAACCACTTGTAGAACGGCGCGTTCGACTCGTCGAGCACCTGCGTAAACGGCGTTTGCCAGGTCAGATTTTCACGCGCCAAACGCGCCCAGAAGCCCTCGTAGTCACGTTCGGCCTCGGCGACCAGCGCCTGGTAGGCCGCCATGTCGGGCACGCGGGCGCCTTGCGAAGCGGCGGCGGGCGGGGGGAAAACCCGGCGCTCCTGCATGACGGATTCAATTGCGGACATCGAGCTCTCCAATTCAGGTTCTGTGGTGCCCTGAGGCTTGTTTTCGCTCATTCTAGCTTGAACACCCGCGCACTTCGCGTGGTCGTCGCGCCGCCAACGCGCAGGCTCGCAGCGCGATCGCGGCGCCGGCCTGCTCGCCGCGCATAGTGTCGCTGTACAATACCGCGCGCCTCCCGTGTTCGCGGATGCGCGTTCGCCATTTATAACGACCCACGCCATCACCACCGATCACCACCGTTCGACTGAACGCTCTATGCCGACGCCCCGCCCCACGCGCCTGAAGCCGGTATCCGCGCTGATCTTTTTCAGCCGCTGGCTACAGTTGCCCCTTTATCTCGGACTGATCGTCGCGCAAGGCGTGTACGTCTACCTGTTCCTGAAGGAAGTCCTGCATCTGGTGATGCATGCGGCGGGCTTCGACGAAACCACCATCATGCTGGCCGTGCTCAGCCTGATCGACGTCGTCATGATCTCGAATCTGCTGATCATGGTGATCATCGGCGGCTACGAAACTTTCGTCTCGCGGCTCGGACTCGAAGGGCATCCCGACGAACCCGAGTGGCTGGACCACGTCAACGCCGGCGTACTGAAGGTGAAATTGTCGATGGCCCTCATCAGCATTTCGTCGATTCACCTGTTGAAAACTTTCATCGAAGCCGGGCAGCGCGACGCGCACTCGATTATGTGGCAGGTCATCATCCACATGGCCTTCCTCACCTCCGCGTTCGTGATGGCCGCCGTCGACCGGCTGACCACGCGCACGCACCCGAAGCACTTTCATACAGAGCCCAACTAGCCATCTCGGCGCGCCAGCTTCTAGCGCGCACCTTCCCCACGAGCCATCGCCATGACAGCCATTCGCCAGGAAGACCTCATTCAGAGTGTCGCCGATTCGCTGCAGTACATCAGCTACTACCATCCGCTCGACTATATCCAGGCACTCGGCCGCGCCTACGAACTGGAACAAAGCCCGGCCGCCAAAGACGCCATCGCGCAGATCCTCACGAATAGCCGCATGTGCGCCGAAGGTCACCGGCCGATCTGCCAGGACACCGGCATCGTCACGATCTTCGTCAAGGTCGGCATGAACGTGACCTGGCCGGACGCCACGATGGGCATTACCGAGATGATCAACGAAGGCGTGCGGCGCGGTTATCTGAACCCCGACAACCTGCTGCGCGCATCGATCGTCGATCCGCCCGAGGGCGCTCGCAAGAACACCAAGGACAACACGCCGGCAGTCATCCACTACGAAGTGGTGCCGGGCGACACAGTCGACGTGCAGGTGGCCGCGAAGGGCGGCGGCTCGGAAAACAAATCGAAGTTCGCCATGCTCAACCCCTCAGACTCGATCGTCGACTGGGTGTTGAAGACCGTGCCGACGATGGGCGCCGGCTGGTGTCCGCCGGGCATGCTGGGCATCGGCATCGGCGGCACCGCCGAGAAAGCCATGCTGATGGCGAAAGAATCGCTGATGGAGTCGATCGACATCCAAGACCTGATCGCGCGCGGCCCATCCGACTGGCGCGACGAATTGCGCATCGAGCTGTATGAGAAGGTCAACGCCCTCGGCATTGGCGCGCAGGGCCTGGGTGGCCTGGCGACCGTGCTGGACGTGAAGATCATGGCGGCGCCCACGCACGCTGCCTCCAAACCGATCGCCATCATCCCGAATTGCGCGGCCACCCGGCATGCGCATTTCGTGCTCGACGGCTCGGGCGCGGTGCAACTCGACGCACCGCCGCTGGACGCCTGGCCGAAAGTGCAATGGATGCCGAATACCGAGACCAGCCAGCGCGTCGATCTGAACACGCTGACGGCAAGCCAAGTGGCCGCCTGGAAGCCCGGCCAGACGCTATTGCTGTCGGGCAAGATGTTGACCGGACGCGATGCCGCGCATGCCCGCATCGCCAGCATGTTGGCCAAGGGCGAGCAGCTGCCGGTCGATTTCCGCGACCGCGTCATCTATTACGTGGGCCCGGTCGATCCGGTGCGCGACGAAGTGGTGGGCCCGGCCGGCCCGACCACCGCCACGCGCATGGACAAATTCACCGAAACCATGCTCACGCAAACCGGCCTGATCGCCATGATCGGCAAGGCCGAGCGCGGCCCCGTCGCCATCGACTCGATCAAGCGCAACCGGGCCGCCTATCTGATGGCGGTCGGCGGCGCCGCCTATCTGGTGTCGAAAGCGATTCGTGCAGCGCGCGTGGTGGCGTTCGAAGATCTCGGCATGGAAGCCATTTACGAGTTCGACGTGCAAGACATGCCCGTCACCGTGGCGGTCGATTCGCACGGCACCTCGGTGCATCAAACTGGCCCGCGCGAGTGGCAGGCCAAGATCGGCAAAATCCCCGTCGCGACGGCCTGAGCCAGGCGCTGTCGCACACCAGCCGGCGCGCGTGCTTTGCTTGGCGCGCGCTGGTGCTTTCGGCTTTTCGGGTTCGCAAGACTCGACGCCGGGCTTGGCAACCGGCCGGGCAACGACTATCGTTGTTGTCACGTAAGAACGATTCAAACCGCCAAACATAAGGAAATTTCATGCAAGGCGACCCCAAAGTCCTCGAATACCTGAACTCGCAGCTCAAGAACGAATTGACCGCGATCAATCAATATTTCCTGCACGCCAGGATGTACAAGCACTGGGGACTCGAAAAGCTCGGCAAGCATGAATACGACGAATCGATCGGCGAAATGAAGCATGCCGACAAGCTGATCCAGCGCATTTTCATGCTCGACGGCCTGCCGAACCTGCAGGATCTGCACAAGCTGCTGATCGGCGAAAACACCGAGGAAATCCTCGCCTGCGATCTGCAACTCGAACGCATCTCGCAAACCACCTGCAAAGAAGCCATCGCCTATAGCGAATCGGTACGCGACTTCGTCTCGCGCGAGATCTTCACCGAGATCCTGCACGACACCGAAGAACATATCGACTGGCTCGAAACGCAGATCGACCTGGTCGGCAAAACCGGTTTGCAGAACTACCTGCAATCGGGCATGGGCGAACCGTCGTAAATCTATCCGGTGTCTGCCGCCTACCCCGCCGTCTCGTCGCTGTCCGCAGCGCCCGCTTCGCCAGCGCCGGCGCCGGTGGGCATTTTCGATTCGGGCGTGGGCGGGCTCTCGGTACTGCGCGCAGTGCGCGAATGCCTGCCGCACGAATCGCTGATCTACTGCGCCGACACCTTGTACGCGCCCTACGGGCCGCGCGACGATCGCTATATCGCCGCGCGCACCCTGGCAGTTTGCGACTGGCTGCTCGAACAGGGTGCCAAGGCCATCGTGGTGGCCTGCAATACCGCCACCGCGCAAACCATCCATCTAGTAAGAGAACGTCTGAAGGTACCGCTGATCGGCGTCGAGCCGGGCATCAAACCGGCGGCGCTCTCGTCCAAGAGCGGTGTGGCCGGTGTGCTGGCCACCGCGGCCACGCTGCGCAGCGATAAGTTCCAGAAACTGCTGGCCGAATATTCGCCGCAATGCCGCTTCATCTGCAGCGCCGGGCACGGTCTGGTGGAAGCCATCGAAGCCGGCGACACGCATTCGCCTAAAGTGGCCGCATTGCTGGCCAGTTATCTTGAGCCGATGCTCGAGGCGGGTGCCGATACGCTGGTGCTCGGCTGCACCCATTACCCTTTCCTGCGCGCGCTGATCGAAGCGCTGAGCCAGGGCCGTCTGGCGCTGATCGACACGGGCGTGGCCATCGCCCGACAACTCGAACGACAACTCACTCAGCACGGCTTGCATGCCGATGCCGATGCCAAGGCCGCGATGCCGCCGCAATTCCGGCTGTGTTCCACCGGCGATGGCGCGCTGCTGGCGCGCTTGGCGCAGCAGCTGCTCGGCCTCGCGCTGCCGGTAAGTCGCGTCGAAATAGTATCGGCCGCATACGACCAGCCGCCGTACAGCGCCATCCTGTCTCAAATTCGCTAGCTGGCGCGAAATCTACCTGTCATCAGAAACACCCATAGCACCGAGGGTTTTGCATTTCGTCCGAGTTCGGAATGAGATGCGATGTCGCTTGCCAAGTCGCTCAAGTTGAATGATAATAATTCGCATTAGCGCTCAGGGCGGTATCTCAAATGATCGTATGTGTTTGCAAAGCCGTCTCCGACCGTGTCATCCGTGCCCGCATCGCGGACGGTGCTGCCACGTTCGAAGAACTTCAAATGGAACTCGGGGTTGCCGCATGCTGCGGTAAGTGCGAGCGCGCGGTGCGCGACGTACTGATCGAAGCCGATGCGGCGACGCAGCCGGCGCGCCATGAAGAGTTGGCCGTCGCCACTGTGCGTTTTTACGAGCGCGTAGCGGCCTGAACGTAACGCCTCTCTGACCCCGTCCGCGCGCCGCTGACGGACGTCTCACGCAGCCCTTGAACCTTGAGCCAGTCGCAAGGCTGGCGACCGCACGCCGTCTGGCGGCGGCAGGCTTTTCACATTACGATTTCTTACCTGGGGATCGCGCCTAAGCTTCTGGCATGACCCTCGACGGCTTCGACCATCCATGCAAATGTCCGCCTCCGTTCCGTCTTCCGCACCGCCCGCCGCGCCGCCGCCCGCCTCCCCCGGCATCGCCGAAAAGCGCGCAGGCATCGGCTTGATGGTGACGGTGCTGGCAATTCTGGTAGGCCATGCAGCACTGCTCTGGGTGTTGATGACGGTGCGCGAGGACAAAGTCGTCGCACCGCCCGAAGTACGCACCATCAGCGCCGAAATGATCTCGATCGCGCCGCCGGCGCCAACGCCGCCCGCCCCTAAAGTGCAACCCGTGGTACATCCGCCGAAGCCGCGTCCCACGCCGGTACTGCGACCGCGCCCGGTCCTGACGCCGCGTCCCAACGCGCCCACCATACCGGTGGAACCGCCGCAGGCCACGCCGGCCCCACCCACCGCTCCGGCGGAACCGGCGCCGCCGGTGCAAAGCGCACCCGCCGCACCGGCGGCCTCCAGCGGACCAAAGAGCGTGCGCCACCTGGCATGCGATATCGCCACGCCGACCTACCCGCCGTTGTCGACGCGCCGCGGCGAAGCCGGTACGGTGGTGCTGACGATCACCGTCGACACGCGCGGCAGCATCGAAAGCGCGGTGGTCAAGCACAGCAGCGGCTTCCCGCGTCTCGACGAAGCGGCCAGAGCAACCGTGCTGGCGGGGCATTGCAGTCCCTACCTCGATGGCGGCCAAGCCGTGCGCGCCGTCACCGACGCAACCTATAAGTTCACATTGCCCGAATAGCCGGCGGCCGGACCGCTAAGCTCGGCACCGGCCTCGAATGAAAGCGCAGTCTTAAACCAAGGAAAAACGATGCAAGCATATGGGGTTGCTCACGTCTGGTCGGAGGGCGATTTCGTGACACGCGCCATCCTGATCGTATTGCTGATCATGTCGGTGTTGTCATGGAGCGTGATCGTCATCAAAGCCTGGAAATTCGCACGCCTGGCGCGACTCACGCGCCATGCCGAACAGGAATTCTGGCATTCCGACGACCTGGACGAAGGTTTGCTCAAGCTCGGCGGCGGTAACGACAATCCGTACGTGACGCTGGCTGTCGCCGGCCGCGACGCTGTGGAACACCATCATCAAAACCAGCCGCAGCTGCACGACCGCATGGACGCCAGCGACTGGATCACGCGTTGCCTGAAAAGCGCGATGGATGAAACCATCGCCCGCATGCAAAGCGGCCTGGCCATCCTCGCATCGATCGGCAGCACCGCGCCCTTCGTCGGCTTGTTCGGCACCGTCTGGGGCATTTACCACGCGCTGATCACCATCGGACAGACCGGCCAAACCTCCATCGATCGGGTCGCCGGCCCCGTCGGCGAAGCACTGATCATGACCGCCTTCGGCCTATTCGTCGCAATTCCTGCGGTACTTGGCTATAACGCACTGACGCGCGCCAACAAGGCCACCATCAGCAAGCTCAACCGCTACGCGCACGGCCTGCATGCGTTCTTCGTAACGGGCGCGAAGCTGCGTTCACCGCGCGCGAGCAACAGCCTGCGCGTCGCCACGCCGTCGCGCTAAGCCAAGGAGACTCAAGATGTCCATGAGCGGCGGCTTTTCCGACGACGAAGACGAGTTGATGAACGAAATCAATATGACGCCGCTGGTCGACGTCATGCTGGTACTGCTCATCATCTTCCTGGTAACGATTCCGGTAATGAGCCACGCGGTGAAAGTCGAGCTGCCGCAGGCCGTCGCCCAGCCAACGGAGGTCAAGCCACCGCACGTGGACGTGTCGGTGCTGGCCAATGGCCAGGTCATGTGGGATCAAGTACCGGTCGACGCCACCGCGCTGGCCGAGCATGCGCGCACCGCAGCCGCGCAAACACCCATGCCCCGCTTGCGCCTGCGAGCCGACCGCAACGTGCGCTACGACAGCGTGGCACAGGTGATGGCGACAGCCCAGGCCGCGGGACTCGGACAAATCGACTTCGTCACCGACGAACCGCCGCCGGCCGCCAAGCCATGAGGCTGCGAAGATCGTTGCAAAAGCGGAACGATCAATCACGCCTAACGTCGTCGCAGAATAGATAGGCGGCTCCTATAATTGGCTCACTGGCGAGACGTTTTCGCTAAAGCCGACAGGAGCAGCTAATGTCCAAGACTCGCAGTATCCAACGCATTGTGGCCGCGCAGCGCACGCTCGAAGGCGGCGGTTTTGTCGTACACCGCCCCTTCCCCACCGCCGTGCTCTCCGACTTCGACCCATTCCTGCTACTCGATGAAATGGGTCCGACGAATTACGGTCCGGGCGAAGCCAAAGGCGCGCCCGATCATCCACATCGTGGTTTCGAAACCGTAACCTATATGTTGTCGGGTGCCTTCGCACATGCCGATTCCACCGGCCGCACCGGTCGCCTTAACCCCGGCGACGTGCAGTGGATGACGGCGGGCGCCGGCGTGATTCATAGTGAAATTCCGGATCCGGACTTCGCGCGCCAAGGCGGCCTGTCGCATGGGCTGCAGCTATGGGTGAACCTGCCGGCGCGCGACAAAATGATCGCGCCGAATTATCAAGAGATTCCATCCGCCGGAATTCCGCTTGCGCACTCGCCCGATGGGCAGGTGACGGTGAAGGTGATTGCCGGCGAAGCCTTCGGCACGCACGCGGTGATCGAGACGCGCACGCCCATCCTTTACCAGCATTACACGCTGCAGCCAGGCGCGAGTTTCCGGCAAGCCGTGCCAGCCGACTTCAACCTGTTCGCCTACACGCTGTCGGGTGCCGGCAGCTTTGGCGAGGACACCGCATCGAAGACGATCGCGGCCCAGCAGATGGTGATCTTCAGCGCCGACGGTGAAGCCATCGAAGCGCGCGCCGGCAACGATGCGCCCTTCGAGTTTCTGCTGATCGGCGGACGGCCGCTGCGCGAGCCCGTGGCACGTTACGGCCCGTTCGTGATGAACACGCAAGACGAGATTCGTACCGCCATCGACGATTTTCGCAACGGGCGCATGGGTGGGCCGACCGCGCATCGCCGCGCCGCATCTTAACGAAGCGGTTTGACCTGCAGCGGGCGTCGGCGCGGTCGGCCGACGCCGGACTCCTGCGCCCGGCCGTTTTGCGGGAGAATGTTGGCAAGTCCCGCCGAACGGAAAGCCACCTTGAATTTCGAACACCTGGTACAAATCAACGACCCGCTGAACCCGTTGATCGATGCGCTTACGCGCGAACAGCTATGGACCGGCCTGGTCTTGCGCGCCGAGCATCCGCAACTGTTCGTGCAGTCGCTCGATAGCTGCACGATCTTGTCGCGCGACGAGAACGTGATCGTCCGCGAGTTGCGTTACGGCAGCGCCGTGGTGCGCGACCGCGTCACGCTTACGCCCGATACCCGCGTGCATTACGAAATAGCGCCCACCGACAGCCATGTCGGAGGTTCGCTGACCATGACCATCGAACAGCCGGACGCCTTGCAATTGTTCGTACGCTTCGAATACAAGACCACGCTTGGCCAAACCGACGATGGCGAGAGTCCGCAGACCAGCGAAATCGTCAAATCCGCTTATCGCGAGAACGATATCGATACGGTACGCGTGATTCGTCAGATCACCGCGGCCGGTCGTCTCGCCGGCGGCGTTCACTGAACCGCTGAATCCGCCGTTAGCGGCATGGCGTGGCCGAAATTGCCCCGATGCAAATTAACGCTTGCAAACAGGAATGATTATCATTTAGTATTCATTCATCGACTTGATAACGGCCTGCCCAGATGAACAACTACCCGCGCACCAGCCATACCCTGCGACTCAAGGAAACGCGTCGACGCGTGCCGGCGCGGCGCGATGAGGCAGGCCTCGCGGGAAGCCTCGACATGGCAGGCCAGGCAACGCCGTCCACGGCGCCGGTCCAGCCGTCCGCTGTCGCAGTCGTCAATCGCGCCGCGGTCTACTCGCAAGCGAGCGAACCAGCTTCCAGGCAGCTGACCGCGCAAGCACCGGCCGTGCAAGCCGGCGCCACGACACCCAAAGGCGCCCCGGAAGGCAGCCTGCGCAGCGAGGCATTGCTGGCCGGCAAGCGGCTCGTGCAAATTCTGCACAACGGCAGCGTCTATGAACTTCGCGCCACTCGGCTGGGAAAACTCATCCTGACCAAGTAGCGCATCACCGAGTATTGTGGGGATCACCTCCAAGAGGTGTTTGGCTCAGCCAGCCGCGCAGATCGCACGCGAGAATTAGACCCCTTCCGTGCAAACCGCTTCAGCCGTCTGCGTACGCAAGCCATGCCATTTTTTTAGCCCGTCCTGAATTAATTGGGCTGGTCGCGCCTCGACGCGATCGGCCCATTGTCCATCGCGGGCGATGAACTACTTCAGTTCGCCGGGACTCAGCTCCGGATCAACCTCATCTGGATCGGGCACGACGGTGTCCAGTTCCTTCAGACCAACGAACATCTCGCCTGTATCGGTGCTCAAGGTCGCCAGCATCGGACCACCCGGCAGCACATGCAGATTCGACGTGGCGATAGTGTTTCCAGGGACGATGTCATCCACCACACGGGTGGTCTCACCCGGCATGGCGGTGCGCGCGTATCCCGGCTTTCCATCAGTGCTCCAACCTCGCCAAATGCCGGCGCTGCTGATCGGTTGTGGCTGTTGAAGCACCGCAATACCTAGAGCGGAGACTTGAGCGTGGGCCGCTTCTGTATCGTCAATGCCAAGGGTAAGGGCCTTACCGCCATCCGAAAGCGGAATGGCCAGCACATCGGCAACTGGCTCTTCATTAGCGCCCGTCAGTTCCCAGCGCTCCCGGAAAGGGCTCGGGCTTTTACGAGCTTGGCTAATAAGCTTCATACCGGCGTGAATCAATGTTTGCTGGGCGCCTCCCAACAAGTCAACCTTAGCTACCGATAGGTTATGCGGACCTTCGGCCGCAATGGAAATCATCAGGTCGCTGCCCTCGCATTTGCCCTTGGGACATTGCCGCAGCAACATCCGGTAATTCCCGACAGTCAATTCATTCGTCGCACTGATTCGCTTACCCACGACCAACGTGGGCACCTTGTCATAACCTTGCGGCATCAGGCCAACCCAAAGCGCTCTGTCAAATGCAATGCGGCCGGGCAACACATGGTCTCCCACGTCACCCAGCGAATACCGATATCTCATGCCTTTTTCTCGGTGCAAACGTCCGGCGAAGTTCACCACGCATTGATTCATCTTAACGCCCCAACATTGGTTGGAGTAGTCTCCGCCACCAAAGTCAAAAGTTCGATGAGGTAAACGCGCGTCGAGCCAGGCTATGTCTCCGTTTGCGTAAAGACCGACGTATTGACCGGATCGATCTCGCTCTCCTTCATCCAGCGCATCTCCATCGTGGAATGCGCTGTTGCCGTCGTCGATCACCTTATAGTGGAAGCTGGTATCGGTTGGCTTGTCGCCGCCGCCTCCTGCATCGCCGCTGGGCTTGCTCGCTCCACCCCCGCATGCCGTCAACATTAATGCCAAACTCAATGCACTCAACGGCACCCGCGAACGACGTATCACTGCTCTCATTTCCTACATCCCCGATCGTTATCAAAGCGATCGGCTTCATGCTACTTCGCATTCCGCCAACCTCACACGCCGCGTTACCGCCCGGCATGCGTGATGATCATTTCTTAATCTATAGGACAACATAGGAATTTACTTATAACTCTGCAATTCCGTTAACCAAAACCCTACCTTGCTCTCGCTCGGCGCGCCGATGCTCTTTGCTATATGTTTAGTACAACATATGATGGTGATTAAATGAAGAAAGCTGTATAAATGAGGCGGCCAGCTTTTCGCAAGCGCCCGCCTCGTGCGCAGCAGTGCTCAGGCTTTCTCTGGCAATCCCAGCGCGGCGATGCCCGCGCGCGCGATCTCGGCGTCTTGCTCCGAGCGCACGCCCGACACGCCCACCGCGCCGATCACCTGCCCTTCGACGATGATCGGCACGCCGCCTTCCAGCGCGGTCACCGACGGCACGCTGAGGAAAGCCACGCGTCCTTGGCCGACGATTTGTTCGTAGGATTTGCTCTCGCGTCGGCCGAGTGCGGCGGTGCGCGCCTTGCCGGTGGCGATTTCCACCGAGATGGCCGCTGTGTCGAGGCGGTGCAGGTTCAATAGATGGCCACCGTCGTCGACGATGGCGATGCTCACGGCCCAGCTGTGCGCTTCTGCGTGTTCACGCGCGGCGCTGGCGATCGCCAGCACCTCGTCCGAGGTGAGTACCGGTTTATTTCT
>JBPBQZ010000062.1:0-39910 GCA_050955105.1 Janthinobacterium lividum
GTGTCGTCGAAGGCCGGATTCTGGCCATTCAGAATCACGCGCGCACCTAGCAACGAGGCCTCGTAAGCGGCGAGGCAGAACGACTCTGAAGCACTCGCCACCACCACAGTAGCCGTTGAGATGGCCATTTCCCGTTCACGCGCTGACATTGCCGGTGTAAATGCAAAGCGGGATTTCAAGTCGTCGGGAATCAGCCTATCGACGATCTCACAGAAAGCGCCGTCGGTTCGATGAGCGCTAAGACATGCGCGACCGTGAAAATCAGCGTCGCGGCGCATGAATGCCGTGACTCCTCGGACGAATACATCCGCTCGCTTAAGCCGCTGCATCTTCGACGTAAACATCAAGCTTTGCAACGGCCCCGCTTCCACTGACTGTAACGCCGGCAACGAGTAGTCAAGCAGCACGGGGGGCGCGTGCACGATGATGCGATGATCCCATTCGGCTATATCGAAATCCAACAGCCTACGCGTCGCTTCGGCAACGCTAGGAATTTGCGCGACGATACGATCGCAATCGCGCAGACATTTGCGTTCGATGTCCGCGATATGCAGATCTATTGGCGTTACCGCATAAGGTTCAGCATTCAGAATTTGGGTATGCGTGGAGTGAAGCCGCACCGCCAAGCAGGCGTCTGCCAGCAAACCGCTGAAGCGGCGCTCCTGGAGTGTGCAGAATGCCAGTCCGCCCCAATCGGGGAACTCAACGTATTCGATCGCGGTTGTGCGCGCCAATTGTTCCAGAGTCGACATAACGGCCGCTGATTGCCAATGCAGGTCGCTATGCGAGTACGCCCAGCGCGGCGGCAGATGCCGAGAGCTATGGTCTTGCAACACACTATCGCGCACATCGGCTCTGATCAGTCTTACAGCGGGAAACGTGACCGCGAAGCTCAGGTCGTCGATGGCGAAGCCAACCGCCACAACAATGCAGCGCGCCCTGTCCTCTTCGCCGACTGAGCGCAGCATATTATGCAGAACCCGGCCGATGCCTCCCGGCGTAAAGGGAGCAAGTTCAGTTGTAACGAAAACGAGCGCGGCCATCAGATTTCCAAAAACTCACGATAGCGTTGAATCGCAACCTGATCGCTCATCTGTTGATAATCGCAAGTAAGTTCGCGGCGCTCGGCCGCAGGAACTTCCAGGACCCGCTCGACAGCGCGTCGAATTGCGGCGGCCGATGACATATCTCGCACTTCGGTCAGATGCACGTAAGGATGGTGCTCGAGTGCGTCCAGAAAAAGCGCGCCACGAACACAGGGCGTTCCCACGGTCTGCGCTTCGATATTCACCATCGGATGACAGTCGACCAGAGAAACGTTCATGACCACGCTCGAGGCGCGCATCAATGCGAGCGCGCGCTCGCGTCCGTCGAATGGAACGATCTTGAGCTTGGCACTCAACGGCGGCGGCAAAGTGAGATTCCGACCGAAGGCCCAAACCTCGTCGATACCGCAGCACAGCGCGGCGCCCAACGCGTTGGTATGGATGTTCTTACGCCAGCCCACCCAGCCGGGAACCAGCGCTCCGATAACATCGGCGCTTGCAGGCGCGGCCAAAGCCTCATTCGTCAGGCAGGGCGACAGGTTGAACAGCATCGGCTGAAAAAGACGCGTGCACGGGAAGGCGAAGCCGGCCTGCATCACATGGAGTCGTCGGATCTTGCCAGTGTTCGCGAGCTCAAGGCATTTGTAGGCGTAGCGGATCTCCGGTTCATCGCACCACTGGGGAGGTATGCCGTGAAACACCACGAAGAGGCGATCTTGCAGCCCCTGTGCTGCCAACTCGTCGACAAGCTGTGCCATGCAATCCGACATCCCCTGCACGATGATGCGCGTGGGGTTCGCATTCGAGATGGCATGCACGAGCTTCGTGAGTTCGCCGCGCGGAAGACGCTTTTCGGACTGCAAGGCCAGTTTGCGGCCAGGCCAGGAACCCGCCGCCGCGCGAATGCCGACCCAATCTTGCTGGAATATGTGCAGAAGACCATCCAGCCCATCCACCTCACGCATATAGCGCGTGTCACGCGGCGCATCCCAATGGAAATAAGGCTCGGGCAAAGAAGTTGCGCAGCCGCGCGGCTGTGACATCGCACGGATTTCTCGCAGCACACGGCCCACGCTGTTGCTTAAGCGAGTTCGTTCGTCGCGCAATGAGGGCTGCGAGTCAGCGGATCTATCAAACACGTTCTTGCCCTTCAGTCCCTATGGAGCGCGGATTCTAGAGAGATTGCTTTTGGCATCCAAGAGATGGAGCGCGCAAGCAATGCGCCCTGAAGACGGCGCCCAATAGTCGGCCAAGCGGATTTCGCCGAACGTTCGAGCGAATTCGCTCGATTTCTGCTCGGTCGACAGCACCACGGGGGCTTGCGAGGTCGTTTGGCGCGTGACAGATCGATACAAAGCCTGGGTACAGCCTTGATCAGGTCAGGACAGCTCTGGACGTAGGGACAATAAAAAAACGGGTTACAGCAAATTGCTGTAACCCGTTTTCATTTTCTGGCGGAGTGGACGGGACTCGAACCCGCGACCCCCGGCGTGACAGGCCGGTATTCTAACCAACTGAACTACCACTCCAACTTCAAGTTCGGTGCCCGCTGGCAGGTATGCCAGCGAGTACCGAACATTAATGCGACGCTATCAACCATCAGCCTCGCATTCAATGTCTGGCGTCCCCTAGGGGATTCGAACCCCTGTACTCACCGTGAAAGGGTGATGTCCTAGGCCTCTAGACGAAGGGGACAGGACTTGCTTCAACGCTGCGACTTCCACCGATTGGCCCGCGCGATGCTTTGCTGCGGATTCACGCCAACTCAGTACCAAACGAAGAAGAGCGCTATTCTAGCGGGTTTGCACTGCTTTGGGAAGCTTTCTGTATCGACAGCATCGGCGCGAACCACCCGATGAACCGCTACGAAACCCCTCTGCCTGCAGGATCGAACCGCCGATCCTTCCCGCCGAACCCGCTGCGCCAAGCGGACTTCGCCGGGCGCGCAACGGGCTACACTATCTATGATTCGACGTTTTTTTGCAACGGGTTTTTGCCGCAAAGCACAACACGCCTGCCTCGTCGATAAGCACCCCGCTTGACCACCCTGCTCATCGAATAGCGGCGGATTATACCTGTCGCCAACGCGCCGCTGCAAGCGCTTGAGGCCGATCTCGAACCTCGACCGCGGGCTCGCCCAGCCATGCCATCAAGGCCTGTAGTTCCCGCTCTCGGGCACGCCCACTCACTGCTCCGCGAGAAATGCATCGATGAGGTTCGTCTGCTCGGGCACGTTGAGTGCCGGCGCATGACCGCATCCTTCGATCACGACCAACCTGGCCTGTGGTCCGCGTTGCGTCATCGCCTGGGCTGTCTCGGGCAGCAAGACATCCGAGTCGACGCCGCGCAACACCAGCGTCGGTACGTCGATGTTGTCCCAGGCATCCCACTGCGCTTCGCTGCCTTGCTCGGCCAGTTCCTTGACGATCTTCGGATCGTAATGGAGCGTCAACTTGCCGTCGGGCAAACGTCTAGATGAAGTTTCGGTCATGCGTCGCCACTGCGCATCGCTCTGCCAGCCGTAGGGCTTGTAGATGGTGCGCATATAGGCCTCGAATTCGGCAAATGTTTCGAAGGTCGGCGGATTGGCGATGTATTGGACGATGCGATCTTTGACGGCCGCCCCGCCCTCCGGCCCGATGTCGTTCAGAACCAGGCGGGTGATGCGTCCCTTGAGCGGGCCGCCGGCGGCCACCAAGCCCAGCTTACCGCCCATCGAAGTACCGACCCACGCGCATTGCTCGACGCCTAGCTCGTCGAGCAATGCGCCAGCCAACGCAATATAAAAGTCGGCCCGATATTCGCTTTCAGGCAGCGGACTCCATTGCGAATAGCCACGCCCAATGGTGTCTGGACAGATTACGCGCCAGCGCGACGCCAACTGCTGCGCGAGGTCGTCCATATCACGTCCGGTACGGGCGAAGCCATGCCAAAGCACCGCCACTGGCGCCTCTTCATTGCCCCATTCGGTGTAATGAAGTTCGCGGTTCAGGATTTTTCGAAAGTTCGATGTAGGGCTCAATTGCGCTCTCCTCGGCGGTTTGCAACCTGGCCATTATCGCCCTGTCTCAGAAGTCATCCATGGCACATGCACTTTGCGCCTTCGCGCCGAAAATACTGTCCGGATCGACGCCCGGGTCGGGAACTGCTTTGACGATGTTGAACGTATCCCATTTATTGCGCTTGGGCGGATGCGCGTCGACGATCGACAGGGGATGAATGAACTGGTGATCCCAGACGCGGTAATAGCTAGGAGTGGGCCGATCGGTCCACTTGATGCTTTCAAGGCGGCCGACGATGGCGCGCGCGTCAGTGGATTTCGCTTCCTCGATGGCGCGCAACAAAGCCCGCATCGAAGTCCATCCTTCCCAGGCAACGAGCGTGGCGGGACTACCGTATTTAGCTTGATAGGTTTTCGCGAAAAGTCGTTCGTCGGGCGGGTTGGACGGATCGGCATAAAGCCACAAGGTCGTGTAGCGTCCAGTGGACGCATCCTTGTCAATCGCCCAGAACGACGATTCGCCAAAGAATGGCGAGCCGATCGCGATGTGCGCGGGCATCTTGTATTGCGCGTATTGCTTGAGGAAGTTGGTTAGATCCGCGCCCGAGAAACTTACCGCTACAACGTCCGGGTCAGCCTGCCGTATTTTCAGGATAAGGCTGCTGAAGTCGGTGGTACCCACTGGTAGCAGATCATTCGCTACCTCGGTGCCGCCGCGTGCGACGAGATCTGTTTTCATGGCCGCGTATGCGTCATGGCCGGCCGCATAATTGGGTGTCAGAAAATACCATTTGCGGCCCTTCTCCATCATGGCCGGCACAAACGCACGCGTCGCCACATCCGCGGGGTAATACGTGCGGAACGTGTAGCGATTGCATTGCGCGCCCGTCACATCCTTGGCGGACGCTACGGCAATGATGGTGGGAATCTTGATGCGCTTGGCAACCGCGGTTTCGGCCAGTGCGGACGCGCTGCTGTTGCCAGCGATGATGCCTACTACGTGCTGTGAATCAGCCAGCTTCGCCATGTTCTGCTGAGCAGTCTGCGGATCGGGATCGTCGTACCAGGTAACCTGGATCGGCCGGCCCAGCACTTTGGAATTCACCTGTTCGGCCGCCAACATCACGCCGCGTTCCGCCTCGGTGCCAAGCTCGCCGAAGTTGCCTTGCTTCGCCAACACCAGGCCGATCGAAACCGGCGCGGTTTCGGCCGCCTGCACAGGCGCGGAACTGTAGACGGCCGTCGTCAGCGTTGCAGCCGCTAGCACGAAGGCTCTCATAGGCCGGAGATAGCCTGTTGCGAATGGCTCCGCGGCTATATGTAGTCGATTTTTTGTCATGTCTCCTCCAATTTTTTTATGTACTACGAGGAGACCCGCACCATGCGATGCGATGCCGACCTGCCGAGTCTCCTGTCGAGCAGCCTGCCGTCAACGACTCTTGGCGTCTTCCTCCGCAAACACTTCGCGCGCGGCACGAAATGCCTCTACGGCAACTGGCACGCCGCCATACATCGCCGCCTGAATGAAGACCTCGGCGATCTCCTCGCGGGTGATGCCGTTATTCAGCGCACCGCGGATATGGATTTTCAATTCGGGACGCGCCAGTACCGTCAGCATCGCCAAATTGAGATAGCTGCGCGTCTTGAGTTCCAGGCCGGGCCTGAGCCAAATGCCGCCCCAGACGTTTTCCGCCACATACTTCTGCAACACTGCGGCAAACGGATCGTCAGTGGGCGCCACACTGTCGACATACTTGTCACCGAGCACTTTGCGGCGCAAGGCCTGGCCTTTCTCGGAAGCTTCACTCATTGCTATATCTCCTATGCAGTTATTTGGTGCGCTACGGCGTCCGGGCTTGAGCCCACGCCGCTAGCTACTGAAAACAGGCCGCCGCTTACTGAGCACAGCCCCGCGGGTTACGTTAAACGACCGCCCGTCGCATAAAGCAGATCGCCCGTGATGAACCCCGAAGTTGCCGACGCATAGAACAGCATGCCGTTGACGATATCGATGGGCTCGGCGGCACGCTTGATCAACTGACGCGCCTGCGCGCGTTCGTTCAGACCGACGTAGCCGGGCTGCGCCAGCACACGTTCGGTGCGCACGATGCCCGGCGCAATCGTGTTGACGGTTATTTCGTGCGCGCCGAGTTCCATGGCGAGCGCGCGACTCAGACCCAACACCCCTGCCTTCGCTGCGCAGTAATTCGCTTTGTTGATTTCACCCAAATGGGTACGCGACGAGATGTTGACGATGCGGCCATAGCGCTGCCGAATCATGCTGGGTGCCGCGGCTCGGCAGCAGTAGAACGGCGCCGTCAAGTTCACGTTCACCACTCGGTCCCACTGCTCGTCGGTCATCTCGACGAGCGGCGCATCATCGCCAAAGCCAGCGTTGTTGATGAGAATATGGACCGTGCCGTAAGTGTCGAGAATCTGCTGGAAGCCGTGATCGACGTCGCGGCGTATGCCGACCGATCCACCGACCGCGATCGCTTCGCCGCCGGCCGTTCGAATCGCTTGCGCCACCGCCTGCGCTTCGTCCTCGCTCTTGTCCCAAACGACGACCTTACAACCCTCTTTGGCGAATGACGCCGCGGCTTGTGCACCGATACCGCGGCCCGCGCCGGTAATGACGGCTACATGCCCTTCTATACCCAGATCCATAGTGTCGATATCTCCAGTAATCCTCTCGATATCCAGCGGATGGGACAGCTCGCCGATGTCTCGAAAGAATGCTTTCTTTTGCTTGACGATGACTTCCCAAGCCCATTGCGCATATTTTTTCTGAGACAAAGGTACCGCGTTCGAGTACCGAAGAAAACCAAGTAATATTGAAGGATTATTCAGCCTTTGCTGATGAATCGGCGCGAGGAGCCATATGGCAGTGACGTTTCGCCAACTGCGTGCATTCACCGCCGTGGCAACCTTGGGTACCTTCGTGGATGCGGCGCGCTCCGTGCACGTGTCACCTTCCGCGCTCAGCATGCTGATTCGCGACCTGGAGGAAACCCTCGGTTTTCGTTTATTCGAGCGCACCACGCGCAGTCTCAAATTATCGGTGGCGGGTCGCCAATACCTGCCGTATGCCGAAAGGATTCTGGAAGATCTGGGTGACGCCGAGCGACGCGTGCTCGATCTGCGCAACCAGATGCACGGCATCGTCAGAGTGGTGACTACGCAGATGCTGACCTGGCTGCTGCTGCCGAAGGCGTTCGCTGAGTTCCAGCGGCTTAACGCCGGCATTCGCATGTTGCCGGTCGATGTTTCGGTGAATGACGTGTTGTGGACGCTCGAGAAGGGCGAAGCGGACATCGCCGTCTATCCGACGCAGAATTCGAATGACATCTTCCTCCAGACACCGCTGTTCGATGCCACGGTCGGGCTCATTTGCCCGCTTACGCACCGCTTCGCGAAACGGCGCCGGGTCAAATGGCAGGAGATTCTTACAGAACCGTTGATCATCATCGGCCGGGAAAACACTCGGCGCATCGCTTCCGAGGTCAATCTAGGCGTGGATTTTTTACCCGCCTACGAGGTGAAGCACACCAGCACGGCGTTAGGACTGGTGTCGGCAGGTCTTGGGCTTGCCGTGGTGGCCGATTACATCATCAGACCAATGCTCGCGGTCAATGGCTTGACGATGGTGCCGCTGGTCGAGCCGGCGTTGACGCGCCAGCTGTCGCTTTATCAGAGTGTCAATCGAGAGTTCTCGCCGGCCGCGGCGGCCTTCCGCGCGTTTCTGCTGAACTACGCGCGGGAGAACCGCCGCATCTCGCTACCGACGCCGCGGCGCTGACGCCGGTTTTTCGATTGTCCGGTACTTACTCGGCGCCGTTGACGTCGCTACCCCAAGGCACGGAATTCTGGTCGTTGAATCGCACCGGTTGATCCCCAAGCCAGCGAGTTCTTACGGGTTATCCATTATTTCGACTCCCAAGACAGCGTCCAATAATAGGGTGACCCATTAACAACATCGAGCGCGCATGAACTTCAATCTTGCCGAAGACACGATCGCCATGCAGCAGTCGACGCGTAAGGTGGTCGACGACTTGTTACTGCATGAACAGCAGTTCCAGGAAACCAATGTAGTCCCGGCGATCGTCGATGAAACGCTGATGAAGATGGGGTATTACGGACTGACGATTCCCGAGGAATACGGCGGCACCAACGTCGACAAAATAACCAGCGTCATCATTCAGCTGGAACTTGCGCGCATGCCGCCGCAGTTCTGGCCTTTGATCCGCTCGGCAGTAGGACCGACCCCGCATGCGCTGCTGCGTCATGGCACTGAAGCGCAAAAACGGCAATGGCTGCCAGAGATTGCCACGGGCGCCAAACGCGTCTGCTTCGCGCTGACTGAGCCTGGCGGTGGCTCGGACGTCGCCGCGATGAAAACCACTGCGGTACGCAAAGGCGATAAATGGATATTGAACGGCACCAAGACCTTCATTTCCAACGCCAACAAAGCCGACATTTTCACGGTGTACGCGAAAACCGATCTCTCAAAAGGACGCGACGGCGTATCGGCGTTTCTGCTGGAACCTTCAAGCAAAGGCTTTTCTATCGGACCGCCGATGAAAACCATGGGCTGGATGGTGGATGGCCTTTTCGAACTGTCTTTCGACAATTGCGAGATACCCGCGGAAAATCTTTTGGGCGAGGAAGGCCGGGGCTTCTACTATGCTCTGGAAGGTCTGGGCGAAGCGCGGGTCAACGTCGGTTGCCAGGCGCTTGGCGGCGGCGATATCGCGCTCGAACATGCGCTACGCCACGCGAAGGAACGCGTGACTTTCGGTACACCGCTGGCTAGCCATCAAGTGATCCAGCACATGCTGGCCGACATGACCATGGAGCAGCACATCGCTCGACTGGTACTGCTGGAAGCAGCGTTCGGTGTTGAGCACGATCAGGACGTTCGGCTCAAGTCGGCCTACGTCAAAGTATTCTGTACCGAGACCGCCAATCGCACCGCGGACAAGGCATTACAGATTTTTGGCGGCGCGGGCTATGTGCGCGGCATGGTCGTCGAACGTGTTTTTCGCGATTTGCGGGTCTTGCGCATCTACGAGGGCGCCTCGGAGATCCAGCGGAATATGATCGCCAAGCAGATATTGAGATAGCATTTTTTGGGATGAGGCCGGGATGCGAATCTGCGTCACACATCGGCCGACTTCACGTACAGGTCTTTGGTGCTTTGCAGGTGATCGGTAATCGCCTCGACCGCACCCTGGACATCCTGCGTTTGCATGCATGCAATAATCCGGTGGCGCACCGGCATGATGGTCTCCGGCGCCAGGATCCCGGCCGAGCGCACGAAGCGCATCAGCGTCTGGCCGACTGAATCCATCAACAGGGTAAGAACCTGATTCTTCGAAGCGACGCCGAGCAATACGTAAAACTCGATATTGAATCGCATGCGCGCCGCTATATCTCCCCGCGCAATCGCCGCCTCGGCGCTGGCGACGTTCTCTTGCAATAAGCGCAGATCCTCTTGAGTGCGACGCTCGCATGCGAGCCTTACCACCACTTGTCCCAATGCCAAACGCGCTTCCGCGAGCTCGTCGGAGTTGACGCCGCCCAGATGAAACAAGTCGTGCATGGCGCCGCGAATCGTTTCGCTGCTGCCACCACTGATGAATGCGCCGCCCGATGCCCCTTTGCGCACAGTCACCAAGCCGAGCTGCGCCAACGACGAGATCGCTTTGCGCACCGTGTTCCGACTCAATCCAAGCTGTTCGGCCAGGTCTCTCTCGGAAGGCAGCCGGTCACCTTCCTTAAGAAGTTGCCTGGCAATCTTGGCACGCACCTGCGCGACCAGATCCGCCGACGGATTGTCGGTAGAAACGCGTTTGAATTTGAGCGTGCGCGGCATAGCGTTCTTGATGCAACAAGCGAATGCGCATTCTCCGGCACGCCTGTCGATTTAGCCAGTCCGCATTGGCGTCGGTTCGCGTCGATCCCGAGACCCCGGGGGGATATCGGGATATCCGTTCGTGGCAAGATCAGGCAGGATTCTCTCAAAATCCATGCGACGATAGTCGACGGCGGTACGCCATCGGCGTCGATTACGGCTGGCACTTTTACCTATCCGATGGAGCACCTATGCGTTCGATGTTCAGAGACGATCTGCTGGCTGGCAAGCGAATCCTCATCACCGGCGGCGGCACCGGCCTTGGCAAGGAGCTCGCCGATGAATTCCTGCGACTGGGCGCGGAAGTGCATATCTGCGGTCGTCGCAAAAATGTGCTGGACGGAACCGCCGCTGAACTGATGGGCCGCCATGGAGGCTTGCTGAAGGGCCACGTTTGCGACGTACGCGTCGCGGCTGCGGTCGACGACATGATCGGCAGCATCTGGTCCGAGCACGGCCCGTTGAGCGGCCTCGTGAACAATGCCGCAGGCAATATCCTGTCGCCCACCGAACGTCTTTCCACGCGTGCCTACGACGCGGTACAGGGGATCGTCATGGACGGTTCCTTCTATGCAACGCACGCGTGCGGCAAGCGCTGGATCGAAGCTGGCCTGCCCGGCAGCGTGCTGTCGATGCTGGTTACCTGGGTCTGGAACGGCAGTCCCTACACGGTGCCATCGGCGATGTCGAAAGCGGCGATCAACATCATGACGAAGTCGCTGGCGGTGGAATGGGCGCGCCACGGCATTCGCCTGAACGCCTTGGCGCCTGGATCGTTTCCGACCAAAGGCGCCTGGGAACGCTTGCGTCCCGGCACACCCACCGATGGCAGCGCCGCGTCCGACCACGCGAAAATTCCGATGGGGCGCGTGGGCGATATGAGCGAACTGCGAAACATCGCCGCCTTCCTGATGGCCGACGGCTGCGATTACCTGACGGGCACTTGCATTGCCGTCGATGGCGGCAAACATCTTGCCACGGGTGGCAACTACGCCGATCTATCCGCCCGCAGCGACGAGGAGTGGGAAGCCGTCGTGGCCGCGTCGCGTGCCGTCAATGCGAAGGACCGGGCACAGCGCTCGGTATAGGGCGGCAACCTTCCCTATCCGGCTATCGATGGCTATCCGCCACCAGCACCCACAGGCGCGCCAGGTCGGCGGAGCCGTCGTTGCCCTTCACGGTACCAAACACTTGCGCCGCGCGCGACTTCTGTCCCGCGTAGTAATACGCTTCGCCCAGCCGCAGGCGTGCCAGATCTGGATGTGCACCTCCCTGGCCGGCGGCGGCCACACTGGCACTGATTCCCTGCTGCACCTGCCCGGCAAACACCAGGTTCAGCGCGCCATCTAGCGGCGCCACCGGCAGGTTATTGGCATCGGCGGCCCCTTGCAGACGGCGAGTCACCAGCGCTTGCAAGCGCTTCTCGCGTTCGGCCTGCGCATCGTGCCCCAGCGCGCCCGAGGCGAAGCCCTGATCGATCACCTGCTTGGCCTCGGCGGGGATCCCGGCGACCAGCGCGAGCTGGGTCATCTCCATGTACTGATCGGCCGTCGTCAACGTGCCGGTGGCGCGACGCAAACGGTAGATATCGAGATCGAGCGACGAAAAATAGCCCGGCCGCGCACGCACCGCGTCGAAAAAGCGCTCCTGATACGCGGGCTTTGGATAGTACGCAACCAGCGCCACCAAAGCCTCGGCCTGCGCGCTATCGTTCTGGGTCTTTTGCGCGCACTCCGCGAGAATCTGCAATTGCGACTCGGCCGGTGCGTGACCGCCCTTCAGCGCCGCCTCGACGCCCGGCCTCAGCGTCGCGACCACGCTGCCGCAGTCGCCCGACAGAAAATATGACTGCAGCAGCAACTCACGTATCTGCGGATCGCTGCCGCCGGCTTTCTGATAACGCTGCGCGGTGCGAATCGCCGCCGCAAAGTTCTTCTGTTGGAAATAGATGCCGGCGAGCGCCGCCGAGAACTGCTGCGCGCTCGCAGCGTCAAGACCGCCCGACGCGAGCAGCGCCTCATACGCGGTTGCGGCGACGCCGGTGTCGCCGGCCGCCATGGCCGCCGCGCCCTGCATTTCTTCGATAACGCGCGTCTCGTAAGACGTTTTACCCGGCACCGCCGCGGCCTGTGCAACCTTGGCGAGGGCGCCGCGGTAGTTGTGGGCACGGTACAAGGTCTGCGCCTCGTTCAAGGGTCTCGCCACTTCGGCACGCAACGCGTCTGCCGCG
Organism: Janthinobacterium lividum; assembly: GCA_050955105.1. Lineage (GTDB taxonomy): Bacteria > Pseudomonadota > Gammaproteobacteria > Burkholderiales > Burkholderiaceae > JBPBQZ01. Next base: position 12,192 of record JBPBQZ010000062.1, read on the forward strand.
TGAGAAACGACGGGCAGCCCCGCCAGTACTAAAAAACTGCTAAGTGCCGCCGCGGTCGCGGTGCGCCTCATGCTACGGAAATTCATCGTGCCCGCACCCTTCCCTGACTATAGTGACTGCGGCGCGTGCCCTGCACCCGCGCTCGTTGAGTAACTGCCGCGCATGCGCTGTACGCGCGCTCATTAGGTGACTGCCGCGCACGCCCTGCACCCGTGCTCATTAAGTGACTGCGGCACACGCCCTGCATGCGTTCATTGCATATATTGCTCGTTGCCGACCAGCCCGATCTTGGTCGCGCCTTCGCGCTGCGCGGCGGACAGCACGGCGGCCACTTCCTTGTACGGTGCAAGCTTGTTCGGCAGCAGATGAATCTCTGACTGAACCGGCTGCGCCGCAACGTCCGCCATATGTTTTTCCAGATCGGCGGCGCCCGCCACCGGGGCACCGTTCCACGTAATCGTCCCATCGAAATCGATGTCGACCTGCACCACCGGCGGCGGCACCGCGGGTGGTGGCGGATTGCCGACCGGCAGGTCCATTTTTACGGAGTGCATCTGGATTGGAATCGTGATGATCAGCATGATCAGCAACACCAGCATCACGTCGATCAGCGGCGTGGTGTTGATGTCGACCATGACTTCCGGTTCACCGCTGCCGCTACCGGACGATACGTTCATCCCCATCTTTCGACTCCTAGCTGGCGCGCGCCGGCGGCTGTGTAATAAATGAAACCTTCGCGATGCCGGCACGCTCGCAAGCGGTCACCACGCGGCCGATGAATTCATAACGCGTGGCCTGATCACCGCGTACGTGCACCTCGGGCTGTGGCGTCCTCAGCGACGCCTCCTTCAGGCGCGCCAGCAAAGTCGGCCCATCGACCAGTTTCTCGTTCCAAAAGAAGTAACCATCCTTGTTGACCGCAATCTCGATGCTGTTCGGCTGGGTCTGCAATGGATTCACCGTCTGCTGCGGCAGCTGCACCGGCACCGTGTGCGTGACCACCGGAATCGTGATCAGGAAAATGATCAGCAACACCAGCATCACATCTACCAACGGCGTGGTGTTGATGGCGGCGATGATCTCATCGTCACCGTCCTGCCCAACGTTCATAGCCATAGCTGCTTGCTCCGCCAGGTCGCTTGCTTACTGCGCATTCACGACCACGCGCACCTGGCGCTTGGTGCCCGGCAGCAATACCGTATGCAACTGCGCGCCGAAAGCCCGTACCCGCTCCATTACCGACTTGTTGCGGCGTACCAGGAAGTTGTAGCCAAGCACCGCCGGCACCGCCACGGCCAGACCAATCGCCGTCATGATCAATGCCTCGCCGACCGGACCGGCAACTTTGTCGATCGACGCCTGGCCGGCGATACCGATTGCCGTCAACGCGTGATAAATCCCCCACACCGTGCCGAACAGGCCGACGAACGGCGCGGTCGAGCCGACGGTGCCGAGGAAGGCCAGGCCGTCCTGCAAGCGGTTCGACACATTGGTGATGGCGCGCTCGATGGACACGTCGATCCAGGTATTGCGATCGACCGCTTCCAGCAACGCTTCCTCGTGATGTGCACCAGCATCGATGCCCGCCTGAGCGATGAAACGGAACGGTGAGTTTTCATCGAGCTGCTCCGTGCCCTGGGTGAGCGACGGCGCGGTCCAAAGCTGTTCGTCGGCAGTCTTCGCGCGCCGGTTCGCACGTCCCTGTTCGAGAAATTTGGTAATCATGATGTACCAGCTACCCATCGACATGATCACTAGCAGAACCAGCACGAAACGCGCGACCAGGTCGCCGTTGGCCCATAGTGCGCCGAGGCCATAGGGGTTAGAGACTTCACTGCTCGTAGCCACTGCCGGCGGCGGCGCCGGCTGATTGACGGCGTCGGCAGTCTGCGGTGCGGCCGTGGGCTGGGCGCCTGGCGCACCGCCGGCTGTCGCCGGTGCGCTGTTGGCGGCCGTGGAGGTCGTCTGCGCCAACACCGCTTGCGGCACCGCGAGAACGCTGACGGCCGCGGCCGAAATCAGCAGGCTAGCCGCCGTCGCGGCAAAAGAACGCTTCTTCATACATGCTCCAGAGGGTGCTTGCACCGATATCAAAATACTGGGATTAGGCGCGCCGTCGGACGCGGCGCGCGACGCTCAATTCAGGTTGAACGAGAACGGCACCTGCACGCGCACCGACTGCCCTTGCGAAATGCAGTTGAACTTCTTCACCGCGCTGAACGCCGCGCGGTCCAGGATCGGATCCGCGGACTTCTCGACTTTCTCGTCGGTCACGTGCCCTTGCGGATCGACCACGAACGAGATCAGCACGTCGCCGGTGATGTCGTTGTCTTGCGCTTCCTGCGGGTAACCGATCGAGCGCCGCACCTCGTCCGAATTCGGGCATACAACGCCGACCACATGGCTGACCGGCTTCGCCGGCGCGGGCGCCTCGACGGGCGCGGCAGGCGGCGGCGCCACCGGCGTCGGCAGCGGCACGGCTTGATGCACGATGGTTGGCGCCACGGGTGGCGGCGTGACCTGCACTTCAGGCGGCGGCACGAACGGTGGCGGCGGCGGCGCGAACTTCGGCGGCGGCAGCTGCACGGTAGGCATCGGTGGCGGAGGCGGCGGCTTCACCGGCTCGATGATCTTGGTCTCGATCGGCTTCTGCACGATCTGCACGACCTTGTTTGCCAGGCCGTTCATGAGTGCCCAGATGAAGAAGACGTGCAGCAGTACCACCACAATGATGCCGGCGTAGCGGCGCACCGGATTCTGCTGGCGACGCCCGTACGCGGCTGGACGCCCCGCCAAAGGGGTCGATCTGGGAAACACCTGTGCAGACATGCATCACTCCGATAGCTTTGACCTGTGCGATTCACGCGTGCTGTCTCGAAATCTTGGCAAAGCAAGATTTCGCCGCCAGCGCCGGATCACTATTCCCACCACGTTACGAAGAGTCGGCGTTCAGATACCGTCTTTGCGAGCGCGTGATGCCATAGAGGAGGCTACGTTACCTAGATCAAGCATTTCAGTGAACGAAGAATTCCATATTTGGATTCCTGTCGATGCATAACAAGGATTGCAGCGAATGGCTCAGCCGCATTCATCGACCCAGATGCGCCCCCAATCCGACGCATATTCAAGCGCTGGTGCCGCCTCGTGAAAGTAATCGAGGGCATCGAATAAGCGTGGCTTGTCATAAGGCGACGCTGCACGGAATATCGCCAGGTTCGCGGCGAACATGCCGTTTGGCAACGGCTGTACGGATGACTCGAGTTGATAGCCTTTATATCGCATAGGCGAAGCCCCGAAGCGGATGCGGCGGATTGGTATATCGGTGAGCGCCAGGCACATGCAGCGGGCTCAGGCAGCCACATCAGCTTAGATGAAGGCGCAGATGAACTGAAATGACATTTGCTGTTAAGCAAATGTCAAACTCATTGCTTTGCTAAAGCAAAAACAGAGTGGCTTCGATCAAAGTTTGAAGGCCGCTGTCCGCTTGCTTTCATGCGACGCGGCTGGCCACTTTCACGCCAGCGGCGCAACGCCGATTACGCGCGCGTGCGCCCAAAGCAGCACGAATGCATAGAGGCCAAGCCCGAGGACGACGGCAATGGCATCGTTCCAAGGCGACGCGGGCGCGCCCGGCACCCTACGAACTCCGCTGCGTCGCGCGACCGAAATACGGTCGATCACCGCCCACCCGAGGAATGCGCCGAACAGCAGCACATCATTCAACGTGCCGTTGGCCAGCACATGCGCCAACGCCCACAACTGGATGGCCAACAGCATCGGATGACGCGTGAGGGCCTTGATACGTCCTGGCATATAGGCGGCGATGAGCAATGGAAACACCGGCAGCATCAACAGCAAGGCCAGATGCCGCAGTACCGCTGGCGGTGCGTACAACACCATCGGCGCCCGGCGCGCCATACCGTAGCCATAGAGCATGAGCGCCAATCCAACTATCGAGACGACTGAATAGAGTCCTTTCCAGGCGCCTTCTCCGAGTATCGCCTCCTGACGGTCGCGCCATGCCGGCGCGACGATGGACACCGAGTGACTGCCGAAAAACAGGATGAGACCAGCGACGAACCATGACATGGCACCCTCCAATATTGACGATGTCAATATTGAGATTAAGAGCACGAACCACTCTGAGTCAAGCTAAAATTTACGATGTCAATATTCGCGAGGAAATGATGCCATCCAAACCGCCAGGCAAGCCGACATCGAAAGCGCTCGCCACGCGGCCGTATCACCACGGCGCGCTGCGCGAGGCGCTGTTGGAAGGCGCCGAACGCATCCTTGATCGCGAAGGAATCAACGGGCTGACGCTACGCGCCGCAGCGCGCGAAGCGGGCGCATCGCACGCCGCACCCAAAAATCATTTCGACGACCTGACTGCCTTACTCAGCGAACTGGCCACTGTAGGCTTCAGACGATTTCACCAATGTCTACTCGCGGCGACACCGACCACCGACTCGCCCGCAGCGCGCTTACCGGCACTCGGACGCGCTTATGTCGAATTCGCGATGCAGTCGCCGGGGCTCTTCCTTTTAATGTTTCGCGGCGAGCGCCTGGATTTCGAACGCCCCGGTTTGCGTGAAGCGATGGATGCGGCAGCAGCGGTGCTGCAAGATGCCGTTGGCGTAACCCGCGATCAGAAGCACGCCCCGCACTTGCCTTTGACGGCCGCTGCGCAGTTCGTTTCAGCCTGGTCGCTGGTGCATGGGTTTGCGATGCTGTACCTCGACAATCGCCTCGCGCCGACCCTCGGTCGTCTTGCCGGGCGCGCCGACGCCCTCACGCTCCTGGACGAAATACTCAAGCGCTACTGAAAAAACTCCAGCAGCTTCGCCGCAGTTTTCACCGGCTCCTCTTCTGGCAGGAAATGCCCGCAGGGGAATGCCTCGCCGCGCACGTCGCTGGCCCAAGCGCGCCATTTCTCCAACGTCGATTTCGATGCAGCGGTCGACGCGCCCCACAGCACCAGCGTGGGCGCTTCGATCTTCACGCGGCCGCGGTCTTGCGCATCCAGATGGCGATCCACGTACAAGGCCGACCGGTAGTCTTCGCAGATGCCATGAATCGCGGCGGGATCGCTCATGCAGGCGAGGTAGTCGGCCAGGTTGGCGGCCTCGAATGCAAAGCCGTCGCGGGTATGCGCATGCAACATCGTCCGAAACATCGCGTCAGGGTCGCCGCCAATCAGGCGTTCGGGCATCGGCTCGGGCTGCGCCAGAAAGGTCCAATGCCAGAATTTGAAGGCTCCGCTAATGTCGAACCCTTCCATGGCGTCGAGTGTCGGGACGATATCCAGCACGGCCAGGCGCCGCACCGCAGCCGGATGGTCGAGTGCCAGACGATACGCAACTCGACCGCCGCGATCGTGGCCGGCGACGTTGAAATGATCGAAGCCCAGTGAGCGCATCGAAGCAATTTGGTCGAGTGCCAGGACACGCTTTGAGTAGGCGGTGAAATCGCCGCCACCAAGAGGCTTGTCGCTGCGGCCGTAACCGCGCAGGTCAGGCAGCACGATGGTGAAGTGCGCGGCCAGCGTAGTCGCCACCTCACGCCAGCACACGCGCGTTTGCGGGGCGCCGTGGAGCAGCAGCAGCGGCGGCCCAGAGCCGCCGATCAACGCATCGATTTCGATATCGTGTCCCGGCAAGCGGCGCCGTTCGAATCCATCAATCATTCCAGCTTCCATGCGGACCTCCAGGGTTAAACGTGGTTAAGAACGCTCACGACGCGACTAGATGCACTGACCGATTTGGCACCACGCTGGCGACGGCTGCGACGACGAGGTTTAGCCCAGGCGACCATACACCTCCTCGGCATCCACCGTACGAGAACTCCACAGTAGGTTAAACGTCGATCCTTCGCCGCATTCGCAAGGTCATTGCCCACCGCAATCCGACTTATCGCGTCGACCAACATGCTAAACTCTCTAAAACCCAAGATGATAGGTTTTTCAGCCTTAGAAAGAAGATCGCTTTATGCTTTGGAAGAGTGGAAATGTCGAACTGCGAATTTGGCCTTTGGATCACTGCCCGCCCCACGTACGGCAATTTGCCGCGCTGACCAGTGGACGGCACGCTTGAGATTCTCGATGGTGACAGACCAGATTAACCTGCTCGATGTCAAGCCGCTGCAGAATGCACCGACACTGGCTCTGCTGCGGACTTTGGCGAATCAGGTGCTGGTCAATCGGTTGGCTTGCCGCGCCGAGTGGTGGCGGATGCATAAAACGGTCTGCCTCGATGACGCGCCGGTGGAGCGTACAAATAACGGCAGCGTTGTGCTGACGGACACGCCCTCGAGCGCACCCGCGGTAGGTACGATTGCGAAGGGTAGCGGTCTGTATTTGCCTAACCAGGGTGTCCGGGTCAGCATACGCTGGAGCCGCGGCACAACCACAGAACTATTGGCGGAGGTGTAAGCATGCCGGTCGATATTACCCAACAGGAGTATGAACAAGCGCTCACCCGAGGACGGGAGGCCCTTGCCCAACCCCATGTCATCCGCGCTCGCTACATAGCGAGCGCGGATGCGCTTGAACTCGTTTATAGCAACGGTTTGCTATTAAGGTTCAGGCCGCGGGACACTGTCCTGTTGCGCGATATACCGAAGGCAACGTTAGCTCATCCCTACGTAACGCCGGGCGGGGATGGATTGCTCTTCGACGATGCTGCCTTGGCGGTCAGTATCCCCGGCCTCGTCTCCAAACTCATTCCACTCGATACGGCCAGAATGGCAGTGGCCGCGGCGCGGGGGCGCGTAACTTCGCCAGCAAAAGCCGAGGCGGCACGACGCAACGGACTGAAGGGCGGCCGCCCTACCAAGTTAGGCCTGATTGGCTAGAGCCGCGTTACAAACAGGCATTACATTGATGAATGCGGGTCTGCCTGGAACGGCGGGCATTAGCGCAAATGGTCAACGTTTTTAGGCGCTATAAAAAACAAAAGCCCTGATTTCTCAGGGCTTCGTTTTTACCGTCTGTCATCCAAAATCGATTGGTGGAGGTAAGCGGGATCGAACCGCTGACCTCTTGCATGCCATGCAAGCGCTCTCCCAGCTGAGCTATACCCCCCGACAGAGAAACGAGATTCTAATGAGCGATGAGGCTTTTGTAAAGCCCGCTTCGGCGTTCTTTTATTGCGCGCTGGAAAGCCATCGGTTCATCTGCCGCAGCACGTGCTCGCGACCATACAACTCGATTACCGCATCGATCGACGGCGTATGCGTGGTGCCGGCAACCAGCAAACGTAAGGGCATGGCCAACATCGGCATCTTCAAGGTATGTGCGGTGAGCGTCGCCTTCAGCGCTGCGGCGATGGCCTCGCGCGTCCAGTCGATGCTTGCCAGCGCGTCACGCATCGCGCTCAACGCAGGCCGTACTGCATCGGTCAGATGACGCGACCATTCCGCCGGATCCGGCACCGGGGCGCGATAGAAGAATGCTGCGGCTTGTGCAAGCTCGAGCAAGGTGCTGGCGCGGTCTTTCGTCAAGCCCACCACGCGCTCGAGATCGGGGCCGTCGTCGATCAGCTTGTCGATTGCGGCGTCGGTGTCGCTAGATGCAGCAGGCGCGGTGTCGCGCGGTGCAGCGGACGGTGCAGCAGCCGCTGGCGCAGCCGTCGCGGCGCCCTCACCCGCCGCTTCATTCGCATCGGCGTCGACCGCCGCCGTGGCAACGCCCGCGAGCACACCATGCAACAGCGGCCGCACTAGCTCCGCGAGCCGTGCATTGTCGGCTTGCTTGATGTACTGGCCGTTCAGCCATTTGAGCTTTTCAGGATCGTATTGCGCAGGCGATTTGCCGAGGTGATCGAGATCGAACCAGGCGACGAATTGCTCGCGCGTGAAGATCTCGGCGTCACCGTGCGCCCAGCCCAGTCGCGCGAGGTAGTTCAACACGGCTTCGGGCAGATAACCCGCGTCGCGATAGGCCATGACGCTCATCGCGCCGTTGCGCTTGGACATCTTCTCGCCGCTGGGGTCGAGCACCGTCGGCAGATGGGCGTAAACCGGCTGCGTGTGGCCCAGTGCGCGCAGGATATTGATCTGCCGCGGCGTATTGTTCACATGGTCGTCGCCGCGAATCACGTGGGTGATGCGCATGTCGGCGTCGTCGATCACCACGCAGAAGTTATAAGTGGGTGTGCCGTCGGCGCGCGCGATGACCAGATCGTCGAGCTCGTCGTTGGAGATCTCGATATGCCCCTTGACCGCATCGTCCCAGGCGACGCTGCCTGCGAGCGGATTGCGGAAGCGAATCACAGGCGCCACGCCGGCCGGCGGCGCGGGCAGCACCTTGCCAGGCTCGGGCCGCCAGCGACCGTCGTAGCGTGGCTTCTCGCCTCTCGCACGCTGTGCCTCGCGCAAGGCATCGAGCTCTTCCTGCGGCATATAGCAACGGTAGGCCAGCCCCGCGTCGAGCATTTGCCCGATCGCTTCGCGATAACGCGGCATGCGTTGCGTCTGGTAGAACGGCCCTTCGTCGATATCGAGACCCAGCCACGCCATGCCGTCGAGAATGGTCTGCACCGCCGCCTCGCTCGAGCGCTCTACGTCGGTGTCTTCGATGCGCAGGATGAAAACGCCCTGCGTCTTGCGCGCAAAGGCCCACGGATAAAGCGCAGAGCGGATATTGCCCAGATGGATGAAACCGGTGGGACTGGGCGCGAAGCGCGTGCGCACCGCAACCGGCGCGGCGGCGGCGCTGTTGCTGTCCGTCGCGGCGGCCGCGCCGGATGCCTGGTGAGGTGAGGACTGCGGCGTAGCCGCGGAAGAAGCGTTCATTGTTGCGCAAGGCCGGTGGAAAGCAGAGGCGAATTATACGCTGGGCATGAAGGCCTATAATCGCCGCTGCCTCGCCATCCCGCCGAATCCATGTTCCCCGCTAAATCCCTCTGTCATCGCCCATCCAGCCGGCGCACGCCCGCCCTGCGCACGCTGTTGGTGGCCGCCTGCGCGGCCTGGCTGCTCGCCGCTTGTTCGAGCACGCCGAAGCCGAATGCGGCGCTGGCAACACCAGCCAATGCCGTGCATGCCACGACTTCCGGCGCCCGCGGCACCGCTACGGGCGGCGCTTCGACCACGCCGCCTGCCACGCCGCCCAACGCGACGCCCGCCGCCAGCGGTCCGCTGGTGATCGGCATCGCCCTCGGCGGCGGCGCCGCGCGCGGCTTCGCGCATATCGGCGTCATCAAGGCGCTGGAAGCGCACGGCATCTTCCCGCAGGTGGTGGCGGGCACCAGCGCGGGCTCGGTGGTGGGCGCTCTCTATGCATCAGGCATGACGGGCATTCAGATGAACCGCCTGGCGCTGACGCTCGATGAAGCATCGATCGGTGACTGGGCCCTGCCGTTCCGCTCACGCGGTTTTCTCAAAGGCGTGGCACTGCAGAATTTTGTCGACACGACTTTGCATCATCAGCCGATCGAAAAAATGAGGCGAACCTTGGGCATCGTCGCAACCGATCTGCAAAGCGGCCAGCCAATCTTGTTCCAGCGCGGCGACACCGGGCTGGCAGTGCGCGCGTCGTGCAGCGTACCGTCGTTGTTCGAGCCGGTGCGCATCGGTGGACGCGATTATGTGGATGGTGGGCTGGTCAGCCCAGTGCCGGCCGCCTTTGCGCGGCGCATGGGCGCGAACTTCGTGATTGCGGTGGATATTTCGTCGAACCCAAACGGCCAGGGCACGGCCAATCAATTCGATATGCTGATGCAGACCTTCACCATCATGGGCCAGACCATCAAGGCCTACGAACAAGATAAATACGCGGATATAGTGATCCGGCCCGATCTGGCCGGCTTCGGCGGCGGTGATTTCACGCAGCGCAATGCGGCGATCCTGGCGGGCGAGGAAGCCGTGGAGAAGATCATGCCGGTGCTGCAGGCCAAGCTGGCCGCCGCGCGTGCGGCGCATCCGAGCACGGCTGCGCGCGCCGCCGCAGCGACAGGACGCGCAGCGCCGGCTATGTGATGCTTAGCGCGTAGCCGTTGCGGCGGCGCGCATCAGGCGCACCGCTTCGTCGCTGTCTGGCGAATAGGAAACGTCGACGCGACGCGCCGAGATAAAGCGTTTTTCCCAATAGCCGTTGTCCATTTCGTCGACCCGGATGTTGCTGCCGGTGGACGGCGCATGCACGAACTTGTTATCGCCGATGTAGATGCCCACATGCGACAGGCGGCGCCGCACGGTGCTGAAGAACACCAGGTCACCCGGCTGCAGCTTGGCCGCGCTGATGCGCTCGCCGACGCGGCTCATTTCCTCGGCACGGCGCGGCAAGGTCAGCCCCAGCGTGTCCTGGAAAACATAGCGCACGAAGCCGCTGCAATCGAGGCCCGCCGACGGCGTGTCACCGCCCCAGCGATAGCGCACGCCGATCATGTTCAGTGCGCTGGTCACGACGTCGGAAGCCGTCGTCGCCACACCGGACAGGAATGATTGCGGAGATTTCTGGGAATCGGCCGGTTGCGTCTGCAGCGTCGCTGTCGCCACGGCGGGGACGATAGCGGAGCGGTCGGAGCCGGCTTGAGAGAATGCGGAGGGAACAGAGGAGAGTGTGGCAGCGGCGGACCGGTCGGTCTCGTCTGCGTGGCATGCGGTGGATGCGAAGACCAGTGCTCCGGTCATGGCGCCGACAGCCCACTTCGTAACGTTCGTCCAGTTTAGATTCGACTTTGAATGCTGCATCGGTCGGTAATAGTTACAGGTTTTAGGGGGGTCCCAGGTAAAGCCTGCATGGATACTAACAGATCGTTTCCGACTGTCAACGCAAAATAAACACTAAGCTAACTTGAACTTAATCAATGAATCTGCGGACTTGCGTGATACGGTGCACCAGAATGGCGCCACTGCTGGGCCGGGATTGTGCAGCGCATGAAGCGTGCCGCGCACCGGTCAGCGATGCTCTGCTTTCCCTTTCGTTGTGCACACACCATCATGGTGCAAGCTGCAATGCCTGCATCAGGCGCTGCGTATAAGCGTGGCGCGGCGCATCGAACACCGCTTCCGTTTCACCTTCCTCGACAATCGCGCCGTCGCGCAGCACGATCAATCTATGCGACATCGCGCGCACTACCTCGAGGTCGTGGGTGATAAACAAGTACGCGAGATTATGGGTCTGCTGCAGCGACGTCAAGAGCTGCAGCACTTGCTGCTGTACCGACACGTCGAGCGCGCTGGTCGGCTCGTCGAGCACGACGATCTGCGGCTCGACCGCCAGCGCACGGGCAATCGCGATGCGCTGGCGCTGCCCACCGGAAAATTCGTGCGGATAGCGGTGCAGCGCAGTGCGATCGATGCCGACCTCGCGCAACGCCGCGATGATGCGCGCGCGCCGCCTGGCGTCGTCCCAGTCGGGATGATGCAGCGCCAGGCCTTCGCCGACGATGCGTTCGATCGTGTAGCGCGGCGAGAGCGAGCTGTACGGATCCTGGAACACCACCTGCACCCCGGCGCGCAGATTGCGTAGCGCGGCGCCGCGCATGGCGGCCAGCGGCTTGCCGCGATATTCGATGCTGCCGGCGCTGGGATGCTGCAGGCCGAGCAAGGTCATGGCAAGCGTCGACTTGCCCGAACCCGACTCGCCGACGATGCCGAGCGTCTCGCCTTGCCGCAGCGTCAGGGTGACGCCGTTGAGCGCGAGCAAGTGGCCTGGGCGGGCGCTGACCGCATCCACTGGCGCGGACGCATCGGCTACCGCATCCGCGTCGCTTGCCGCGGCCCGAGCGCCAAAGCCCAGCAGACTGACGAGTCCGCCCAGCGGCCCGCGACCGCGCGCGGCACGCAACGCCTTCAGCCGATATTCGACGCGCAAACCCTGCGCCGCGAGCAGCACTGGTGCGATCGGCATGACGGGCAGCAGCGCGCGTTGCGGCCGGCTGGCAATCAGCCGTTGCGTGTAAGGATGCGCGGGCGCTTCGAAGATCTGCTGCGTCGGGCCGCTTTCGACGACCTCGCCATGTTCCATTACCACCACGCGCTCGGCGAAGCGTCGCACCAGATTCAGGTCATGGCTGATCAACAGCAGCGCCAGCGGCCGTTCCGTCGGCGCCTCACGCTGCAGTTCGAGCAACAGTTCGACGATCTGTGCGCGCACCGTCATATCGAGCGCGGTGGTCGGCTCATCCGCAATCAGCAGCCGCGGGCGACAGGCCAGCGCCATCGCGATCATCACGCGCTGCCGCTGACCTCCCGACAATTGATGCGGATAGCTGTCGATGCGCCGCCCCGCCTGACCGATGCCGGTACGCTCCAGCAGCATCAACGCCCGCTCACGCGCTTGCGCGGCCGGCACGCCATCGTGCAGCGTGATCGATTCGATAATTTGCGCGCCCACTGTATAGAGCGGGTTCAACGCGGTCATCGGCTCCTGGAAGATCATTGCGATCTCGGCGCCGCGCAGCCGTTGCATTTCACGTTCCGACAAGCTTGCGAGGTCGCGCTCGGCATAGCGGATGGCGCCGCGCTGCGTAGCGTCGCTCAGCAACCGCAAGATGGCCAGCGCGGTCACGCTTTTGCCCGACCCCGATTCGCCGACCAGCGCCACGCGCTCGCGCGCACCGACGGTAAAAGAGATGCCGCGCACCGCCTCGGTCTCGCCGAACGCCACGTGCAGCCCTTGCACGTCGAGCAGCGGGCTCACGGCAGGCCTCCGGCGCGCCGCGCATCGCCCATCCGCGTATCCAGCGCATTGCGCAAGGCGTCGCCCATGAAGGTGAGCAGCAATAAGGTCAGCACCAGCACACCGAAGGTGGCGGCCGAGATCCACCAGGCGTCGAGATTTGCTTTGCCTTGCGCCAGCAGCTCGCCCAAGCTGGGCAGCGACGCCGGCACGCCCAGCCCGAGGAAATCCAAGCTAGTGAGTGCGAGGATGGCGCCGCTCATCGAGAACGGCAGAAAGGTCACCACCGGCGTCAGACTATTCGGCAGCACGTGGCGCCAGATGATCTGCGCGCTCGACAAGCCCATTGCGCGGGCTGCACGCACGTAGTCCTGCGTGCGGTTGCGCAGGAACTCGGCGCGCACGTAATCGGATAAACCCATCCAGCCGAATGCCGACAGCAAGATGATCAGCAACCACAGGCTGGGCTGGAAGATCGACGCAAAGATGATCAATAGATACAGCTCGGGCAACGCTCCCCAGATCTCGATAATCCGCTGAAACAACAGGTCGACGCTGCCGCCGAAATAACCCTGCACTGCGCCTGCCAGCACGCCGAGTGCGGTGCCGATCAACGTCAGCGCCATCGCAAACAACACCGACAGCCGAAAGCCGTAAAGCAGTCGCGCGAACACATCGCGGCCGCGATCGTCGGTGCCCAGCCAGTTCTCGCGCGAGGGCGGCGCCGGGTTCGGCTGCGAGGCAAAGTAGTTGATGGTGTCGTACGAGTAATGATTCGGCGTGAACCAGGCGAAATTGCCCGGACGCGCGAGGCGCTCGCGGATATAGGGGTCGAGATAATCGGTCGGTGTGGGGAAGTCGCCGCCAAAGGTGGTTTCCGGATACTGCACCACGATCGGCACATACCAATGACCCGCGTAGCGCACCAGCAGCGGTCGATCGTTCGACAACAGTTCGCTGCCAAGGCTCAGCACGAACAGCACGCTGAAAATGACCAGGCTCCAATAGCCGAAGCGGTGCTGACGGAAGCGCCGCCAGACGCGCACCGCGGGCTTTGGCGTAATCAGCGCTGGTACCGGGCGTGTCGGATCGTCGCTGCGCGCGCGATTGGCGGTGGCTCGTTTCAAATCACCGCCCCGCACTGTCGAAACGAATGCGCGGATCGACCCAGACGTAGCAAAGGTCCGATATCAAGCGCGTCGCCAGGCCGATCAGCGTAAACAGATAGAGCGTGCCCAATACCACGGGATAGTCACGTCGAATCACCGACTGGTATGACAACAGCCCGAGGCCGTCCAGCGAGAACAGCGTTTCAATCAGCAGGCTGCCCGCGAAGAAGGCCCCGATGAAAGCCGCCGGGAAACCCGTGACCAGCGGCAGCATCGCATTGCGGAATACATGACGCCACAGCACGCGGCGTTCGGAGACACCCTTGGCACGCGCGGTCAGCACATATTGTTTGCGGATCTCTTCGAGAAAGGCGTTCTTGGTCAACATGGTCACGACCGCGAAACTGCCGACTACCGAAGCGGTCACCGGCATCGCGATGTGCCACAGGTAGTCGCCAATCTTGCCGCCCAACGAAAGGCTGGCGAAGTCGTCCGAGGTGAGGCCGCGCAAGGGAAACACCTGCCAGAAGCTGCCGCCGCCGAACAGCACCAGCAACAGCACACCCAATACAAAGCCTGGAATGGCATAGCCGCCGAGCACGATGACGCTACTGACCACATCGAAGCGCGAGCCGTTGCGCACTGCCTTGGCGATGCCGAGCGGCACCGATATCAGATAGGTCAGCGCGAAGGTCCAGAAGCCGAGGCTGACCGACACCGGCAATTTTGAGACGATCAGCGACCAGACGCTGCGGTGCCGGTAATAGCTGTCGCCCAGGTCGAAACGCGCGAAGCGGCCGAGCATCGATAGATAGCGCGTCAGCGGTGGTTTATCGAAACCGTATAGCGCGCGCAGCTGCGCGACTTGCTGCGCGTTCATGCCAGAGCGCGCGCCATACGCCACGCTTGGCCCCGTCGGGCCGCCGCCTGCCACGCCCACGCTCGCGCGGCGCATCTCTTGTACCAGTTGCTCGACCGGGCCGCCGGGCACGAACTGGATGACTACGAAGGTCAGCGTCAATACGCCAAGCAGCGTCGGGATCATCAACAGAATGCGTTTGAGGAAGTAGACCCACATGGCGGCTCTGAAGGTTCGTCGTGTCGATATCTTGAAATCAGCGGGCCGCGTGAGCGGGTGTTGCCGCAACGGCGGCAGGCGTTGTCACGGCGGCCGGGACCGATGCGGCAATGGCTGGGGCGGCGCGCGTATCCCACCAGTCGGCGACGATCCAATCCTCGGCCATGTAGAACAAGGGCAGCGTGGCGGGATGTGCCAGGGTGCGTCGATAGGCGATGCGGTGCTGGTTCGAGTACCAGTGCGGCACGACATAGTAGCCATGCATCAGCACGCGATCGAGCGCGCGCGAGGCGGCGCGTAATTCGGGCAGCGTGCCGGCGCGCAACACCGCGTTGATCAGCGTGTCGACCGCGCTGGATGCCACGCCGGCAACGTTGTCGGAGCCCGGCGTGGCGGCTGCGGCACTGCCGAACGCGGCGGACAACTCGTTGCCGGGAATCTGCGCGCCCGGATAACGCACCGTCGTCATGTCGAAGTCGAAATCATTCAGCCGTTGCTGGTATAGCGCGAAGTCGGTGGTGATGAAGCGCGCGTGAATGCCCAGCAAGGCCAGGTTGCGCAGATAGGGGGTCGCGACCTGCGCAATCGAGCCGCCGGTGTCGTCGAGTATATCGAACTCGAACGGCGTGCCGCGGGCGTCGCGCAGCGCGCCGTCGCGATAGTTCCAGCCGGCTTGTGTCAGCAGCGCACGTGCTTGCCGCAGGTTGGCGCGCAGCGAATGCGGCGCCGGCTCGGTCAGCGGCTGCGTCACCATCGGGCCGAATACGGCGGGGTCGAGTTGCGCGCGCAAAGGTTCCAGCAAGGCTAGTTCGTCGGCACCGGGCAGCCCGCGCGCGGCGAGATCGCTGTTGGCGAAGAAGCTGTCGAGACGCTGATATTGACCATAGAACAATTGCCGGTTCAGCCATTCGAAATCGAGTGCCAGACTCAAGGCCTGGCGCACGCGCGGATCGCGCATCAATGGCCGGCGCGTGTTCATGAAAAAGCCCTGCATGCCCGCGGCGTTGCGATTCAAGAAAGTGCCTTTGAGCACCTCGCCGTCAGTGAAGCGCCGGCCGATATAGCTGCGCACCCAGCTGCGTGCCCGGTATTCGACCACCGCATCGAATTCGCCGGCCTTGAAGGCTTCCAGCCGCGCGGTGTCATCGCCGTAAAGCTTGTAGACAATGTGCGCGAAGTTGTAGGTGCCGCGCCGCACCGGCAAGTCGCGGCCCCAGTAGTGCGGATCTTTCCGATATGAAACGCCGCTGCCGCCGCTCGGGCGATCCATCAGATAGGGACCGCTGCCGATCGGCATTTCGGTGGTCAACGCGTCGAAGGCGATGCGGCTGCCGTCTGAACGCAAGCCCCATTTGGGCGAGAACACCGGTACGGAACCAGCGATCAGCGGCAATTCGCGATTCACGTGCTTGAAGTCGAAACGCACATGCGAGCTATCGATCACGACCGCGCGCGCGATGTCTTGCCAGGCGAGTCGGTAGGCGGGCGACGCCTGCGTGCTGACCAAGGTATCGAACGAGTATTTGACGTCGGCGGCGGTTACGGCGTCGCCATTCGAGAAACGCGCGGCCGGGTTCAAATGAAACACCACCGACAGCCCGTCGGGCGCGACCGCGATATCGTCGGCCAGCAAGCCATAGGCACTGGCCGGTTCGTCGGCGCTGCCGAGCGTCAGGGACTCGAACATCATGGCGATGCCGGGCGCCGGGTTGCCACGCAAGGTAAAGGGATTGAACTTGTCGAAGCTGGTCTGGCGATCGGGATTGGCCAGCACCAGGGTGCCGCCCTGCGGCGCGTTGGGATTGACGTAATCGAAATGCGTGAAGCCAGGCGCATATTTCGGCTCGCCGTATTGGGCGATCGCCGGCACGGCCAGCGCGCTTAACGGTAGCGCGGCGGCGATAACGATGACGCCAAGCATGCGCGCTACGCGCCTCGCTCGCACGCCGCGCAGGGCGGCGCCCGGCCGAATCGCCATCGTCCCGGCGGCTAGCGCACGGCGCATCAGGAGGCGTGGCAGACCGGCGGGTCGAGCGGGCATCGGCGGTGGGCAGGCGCTGTAGGTGGATCGCAAGGTGCGGGAATTCTAGCTTTCAGGCGGCGGCGGCGCAAACCGCCAAAGCGGCGCCACGCGGTAGCTGATTTGTCCTGAAGCGGTGATCGCGCGCCCGGGCTGCACGCCTTGGCATGAACCCTGCGACAGGCCATCGGGGCTGCCATGCGCCCTGGCCGCTGCTTACAAAGCCTGACGCCGCCGCGCGGCAAACAGCCGTGCGCGCATCCCTTTAATCGTCTGGAGTCACCACTTGGAAAACGCCACCATCATCGCCGTAGGCAGCATCAATGCCGACTTCGAGGCGCGCGCCGAAGCGCCGCCCGAGGTCGAAACGCGGCTGGCGAGCCAATTCGAACGGCTAGCGGGCGGTAAAGCGGCGAATATCGCTTACCTCGCACGTCATCTCGGCCGGCCAGCGCGGCTGTTCGGCTGCGTGGGCGACGACGAATTGGCCGAGCAGGCGTTGGCGCCGCTGCGCGCCGCGGGCGTGGATCTCAGCGGCGTCGCGCGGGTGACGGGCGTGGGCACCGCGGTGTCGATGATCGAACTCGGGCGCGACGGCAAGAAACGCATTCTGCTTGCCAATAATGCCAACGATCAATGGCCCGACGGCGCATACGCAGGCTTGCTGAAAGCCATCGAGACCGCGCCCGCTGCGTCGGTGCTGGTAGTGGACTATGAGATTCCGGCGCGCGTAGCGGATGCGGCGATTCGCGCCGCGCATGCGCGCGGCTTACCGATCGTCGTCGACCCGTCGTTCGCCGACCGGGTCGACCCGGGCATGTTGGCGTTGATGACGGCGATTGCGCCGAATCACGAAGAGGCGGGTTCGCTTTTGCAGCAAGAAGCGAACGGCCGTGCCGCCAACGCGCTGGATGCCGCTCGCGAGGCGGCGCTCGCGCTGACACAGCGGGGCGTGCGACTGGCTTGTATCAAGCTGCCAGATGGCGGATGTGTGTTCGCTGTGGCCGGCGGTTCGGCAGCGCCGGCAGATGCCGAGAATATTGCCAGCGGCGCCGGCAACGCCGACTTGCCGTCACGAGCAGGCGCTGCTGATGCGCGGGCCAGCGCCCCCCTGCTCTATCTCGTGCCCGCGGTCGACATGCAGGTGGTCGATACCACCGGAGCCGGCGATGCGTTCACCGGCGCACTGGCCATCGCGCTCACCGCGCCAGCATCCGCCGACAGCACGGCAGGTATCCTGGATGCAGACAAGGCGTTGGACGCAGTGGTCTATGCAGTGGCCGCCTCGCATCTTTCCATTACGCGCTTCGGCTCGCAGCCGGCCTATCCCGACGACGCCGCGATCCGCGCTTTGCTACCGCGCATTCGACGCGGCGTGCAACGACTCGATCGAGGCTGAGCTGATGGCGCCAGCCAAGCCGCATGCGCGGCAACTCGTACTCGACGACTTCGACGCGGACGATGAACGCCGCCGCGAAACGCTACTCGGCTTAGGCAACGGTTACTGGAGCGTGCGCGCCAGTACGCCGGAGGGACCGTTATGCATCGTGCCTGAACGTCTGTCCGGCGATGCGGTACGCGACGCCACGTTGCCGCCGCCCGCCAGCTATCCGGCCAGTTATCTTGCGGGCGTGTATAGCCGGCTCGAACGCGTCGTCGATGGCCGCGACGTGGCCATCGAAAGCCTCGTGCGTCTGCCCTCGCCTTTTATCCTGCGATTGTTCGGGAGCGCCGACGACGCCGATGCCGCGGACCCACAGTCGATTGCTCCGACCTTGCCCGGACTGCTTCGCTATCGGATCCGACTCGACTTCGACAGCGGTCTGTTGCATCGTGAATATGAGATGGAAGACGCGCAGGGGCGGCGCACGCTGGTGACCGACATACGCCTCGTCAGCATGGACTGTTGCGCGCTCGCGGCTTCGCGCACCACGGTCGAGCCGCTGAACTGGCACGGGCAGATCGAGTTTCGTGTGCCGTTGGCGATGCCTTTGACGCAAGGCAACGTGCCGCGCAATCTCGACTATGGTTATCGGTATTTCGATGTATGCACGGATCAGCAAACGACGCCAGGCGACGCTCACGCCGCGCATCTTGTCCAGTCTCTGATCACTCACGCGCCACCGCTTCACATCGCGTTGGCAACACGACTGGCATGCGCTGCGCCGGATTCGCTGGCCGCGTTGATCAGCAGCGTGACGGATGGCGAAGAGGCGCGCTGGCTTACCGTCAAAAGTGCTGCCGCGCCTGGCCGCGCGGCGGTGCTGGAAAAAACCATCGTCATCGCCACCGAGTGCCACGACGAGGACAGCGCCCAAGTGGCCGACGGCACGGCACGGCAGAGCGCCGTTGCGGACCACGCGCTCGATCAAGCCAAAACGGCCGCGCCTTTCGCAGCGCTCTGCGCCGACCATGCGCGGGCCTGGGAAGCGCTTTGGCAACGCGCCTGCATCCATACTGACGAGCAACGCTTGGCGCGGGTGCTCGACCTGCACTGCTTTCATATCCTGCAGACGCTGTCGCCGCATGCTGCACAGCGTGACCTGGGCTTTCCCGCGCGCGGCTGGCAAGAAGCCTATTACGGGCAGATATTCTGGGACGACGTGTTCGTCATGCCATACCTGAACCTACGCTTCCCGGAACTCGCCCGCACGCTGCTGCGCTATCGCCACACGCGTCTTCCGGCCGCGCGCCGCGCGGCGGCCGCGCACGGCTATCGCGGCGCCATGTTTCCCTGGCGTTCGGCGCACAGCGGCGAGGAGACCACGCCGCCATTGCAGGTGAATCCTTTGGCCGGCCACGCAATGGCCGACGATACGCGTCTGCAGCGCCATATCGGCGCGGCGATCTGCTTCAACGTCTGGGAGTATTGGCTGGCGACCGGCGACCAGGCGATGCTGGAAGGCTGGGGCGCCGAGTTGATCTTCGAGGTCGCGCGCTTCTGGGCCAGCGCGGCGCGCTTTACACCAGCCACGGGACGCTATCACTTAGCCGGCATGATCGGGCCCGATGAATATCACAATGCCTATCCGCAAAGTACCGAAGCAGGCCTGCTCGACAATAGCTATACCAACGTCATGGCGGTGTGGACGCTGTGCCACGCGCTCGAACTGCTGCAACGGTTGCCGGCATCAGTCAGTGCGCACTGGCGTCGGCAACTCGCTATCGACGATGCGGAGCTGGCGCTATGGGACGACGTCAGCCGCCGCATGACGGTCGTGTTCTTCGAGGACGGCGTGATCGGGCAGTTCGCCGGCTTCGATCAGTTGCAGCGCTTCGATGTCGCTGGCTTCGTGCACGCGCATCCCGATGGTCGCATCGATTGGACGCTCGACGCGCAGGGCGATAGCGCCAACGCTTATCAACTCAATAAGCAGGCTGACGTGCTGATGCTCTGGCATCTGCTCGATACCGATACGCTGCGCGAGCTGTTCGAGCGGCTGGGCTATCACTTCGATGAGGGCGCCGCAGGACGTACGCTGGATTATTACCTGGCGCGCACCGCGCACGAGTCGAGCCTGTCGCGCCTCGTCTGTGCGAGCGCGCTCGCGCGCCACGACGTCGAAGCTTCGTGGTCGTTCTTCGTACAAAGCATGGGCACCGACGTCGTGCGCGCCCACAGCCAGGGTGCTGGCGAAGGCCTGCATCTGGGCGCGATGGCCGGCACGCTGGGGCTGCTGCAAGGCTGCTATCTTGGGCTGCAGTGTACCGAGACCACCTTGCTGCTGCGGCCTGCGCTGCCCGCTGCGTTGCCGCCGTTGTCGATGCGCCTGCAATGCCGCTTCGGCGGTCTGCTGCTGGAGCTGGGCCATGACCGTCGCATTGGCTTGCATGCCGACGCCGACAATACGCAGGCAATCCCCGTCGCAACGCGTAACGGTGCGTGGCAACTGGCGCCCGGTGACAAGCTGCATATTGACGGTTGATGTATCGGCGTATCGGCGTATCGGCGTATCGGCGCTTCGGCGCTTCGGCGCTTCGGCGCTTCGGCGCTTCGGCGCTTCGGCGCTTCGGTATCCGGGTATCACCCCATCAGCGTGGCGCCTGCTCGCTGCGCTTTTCTGCCTGCGTTTTTGCATGCTCGGCCGTCATCATCCGCCGATGCGCGGCGAGCGCGTCGCGCCGCTGCTCGTCGGTGCGTGACGAATCCTCGACGCGGCGCGACGACGTGCGCAAAGTAACTTGCGCGGCGGCATCCGTACCGTAGCGGCTGCGCACAGCGGAACGCGGCGATTCCTGGCCGACGCTGCCGCCCAATGCGCGGCCTGTCCCACTGAATGCACCGGCATAAGGCGCATCGCGCCGGCTAGCGGCGGATGCCAGCGAGAATGGCGAGCGCGTCGATCCTGGGGCGAGCGCGGACGACCGCGCGCAAGCCGAGCCACCCTGCGCCTGATCGAACGAAGTGGCCACCCGCGCCGCCGCGCCCATCGCATACGCCGGATTGGAGCGCGATGCTCCGCTGGGGCCACCACCCACGCTTGAATAGGACATCACGTATGCCGCTGCACGCTCGACGGGCGGCGAGATGGTCAGCATGCGCGCCACCTGCGATGGCAGTTCAGCCGCCGCACTGAACGACTCGCGCGAGCCGTGCAGGGACGCCGCTCGCGCCGCCGCTGGCATGCGCACCGATTGCACCGACGCGTGCGAACCCGGTCCGCCTGTCGCCTCCGGCGGCGCCAACGAGGCTTGCGACGCGCGCCAGCCGGCATCGCCGTCAATTGCTATGGCGTCGTTCAGCATGGGCATCGATTGCGAACGCAAGAATGCCGGCGCGGTGCCAGGCAGTTGCCGGGACGCGCGCGCATGCGCACCCGGCGCGTGCGTACTAGCGGCCGCCCCTGGCAGCATGCTCAGGCGCCGCGCCGCTTGCGCTTCGCGGACTTGCTCTCGCGACAGCGCATACGCCGTGAACAAACCCGGCAGACTGATCTGGCTCGCCCGCTGTGCCGCGCGCGCCGCCTGCTTGCGTTGCGTGTCGCCCAGCAACTGCTCTTGTTTACGTTGCTCCCAGGCTTGCATCGAGCTGCGCTTCCTTTCGCTGGCAGCGGAGGCGCCCGCGCCCATGCCAGCCATGGCGGCCACGGTCAGGTCGAGCGCTAAATCGCTGGCATGGCGCTGCGCCTGTCGTTGCGATTGCGCGTTTTGCGTGGCCAGATTCATCAAGGCCTGGTAACGCAGATCGTCGGGCGCCGGCTCGACGGGTCGCGCCGGCTCGAGCAGCGCGTCGCGGCTGCGTTCGATCTCCCTGATTTTGTTTGCGGCGGCGCTGAGTCCGCGCTCTAGTCGTTCGACGATCTTGTTGATGAGCTTGGCGGAACGCGACGTGTCGGTCCCGCCCACGTATTCCCGCAAAGCACGCAGTGCCTTCAACAAGGGCACGATCGATTCCGCATTAGCCCAATGCTCAACCAATGTCACCGCCGTTTCGAAGGGTGGCGGCAGGGGCGCCGACTGCCCGGGTCCGCTTGCCGCGGCAGGATGGCTTGACAGTGACGCGGCCGAGTACGTGGGCGCGCTGCGGGTCGCGACCTCGGCCTGGTGCGCGACCACGGCGCTACGCAGTTCACGCAGCCATGCCGGCGCAGGTTTATTGGATCTCGCGGCGCTGTTGGACAATTGCAGCACGCGATTCAACTTGGCCACTCGACGCTGGATGAGCTCGGCGTAGAAACGCTGCACTTCAGGCGACAGCGTACGCTCACTCGAACGCTCAGCGTGCGCGGCCGGCCTCTGCGCGGCCCAGATTGCCCGCAGTGGTTCCGGAAAGCGCAGCGCATGCTTTCTCTGTGCTGACTTCTGCCTGGCGCCACCGGGCGGCGTCGCATCGCGTACGCCAGCGAAATAGGCGGCGACCAGCTCCGGCCACACGGCCTGCGCCTGGTTGGCGCCCCACGGCACATAAACGGGTGAATCTTCGTCGACGATCAGTCTGGCTCTGGCATTCGCGCGTGCCAACGCGTAGACCATCAGTGCTGCGCCGTTCGATTCAGGATTCGTCTGGTCGGCCAACAAGCTGTCGAGCAAACGGTGGTCGGCGACGGCCGCGGCCAGCAACACCCGCGCTGCTGGCAAGTTCTGGCATTGCAAGGCGACGTCGAGCGGCGTGGCGCCCGCCTGGTTGCGTGAGTTCAAGGACTCGCCGCACGCGAGCAAGCGCTCGATCGCACCCGGCGCACTGCGGCTTGCAGTATGCAGCGCACTATCGCCAGTGGCAAAACGATATGCCAGCAGCGCCTCGAGATCATCTTCGCGTCGGCATGCTTCGTCGAGCAGGGCTAGCGCCAGAGCGCTCCATCCGCTCACTAAGGCGGCCGCCAGCAGCGGTAGCGATGCAAGCACCGGGGCGGGTATATTGCGCTCGTAGAATTGCTGGGGCGTGCCCTCAGCGACCCGCAATCGGTAATGCGTCAGTCCGCCGGGCGCGTCGTACCATAATCGCGCCAGGCGCCGCGCAATACTGGGCGCCGGCG
Organism: Janthinobacterium lividum; assembly: GCA_050955105.1. Classification (GTDB taxonomy): domain Bacteria; phylum Pseudomonadota; class Gammaproteobacteria; order Burkholderiales; family Burkholderiaceae; genus JBPBQZ01. The sequence continues at coordinate 35,500 of JBPBQZ010000062.1, forward strand.
CGGCGTGCTGCATATTGAAACCGTCCATCGAGCCGTGGCGCACGAAATAAGCGTCGTAGGCATCCTCCCAGAGCCGACGCGGCGCATCCCAGTGCGCGCCATAGCGTAGAAAGAGCAGCTTTTGCAGCTGATCGTCCTGCGCCAGCGTCACGCACGCCGCCGGCGTCGACGCCGTGGGCGCCGGCGTGGCAAGCGCCGCCTCGAGGGGGGCGTCGGCGTGCGGCACGCCGGCAGCGCCAGGCGTCGTCAGCTGCGCTTGTATCTGCCGAAAGAACTCGACGCCATATACCCAGGGCGACCCACCCGGCCGGCCGGTCGCGTAATCCGCTGCGGTGGGCGGCTCACGTCGCGCGTCGCGCTCCAGCTCGAGAACCTGTCGACGCAGCAACGTGGGCGATTGTTGATTGTGCAAGACGCGCCCGAACGCACTGCCGAGGCGCTCGCGGTCGCCATCCAGATCGTCGAATGCCGCCCACAGATGAATCGCGTCACGCATGCTCAATGGCTCGAGCACGCGACTGAGCATTTCTTCGGGCAGCGCCAGCAAGGCATGCGGATCGAGCGCCCGCAGCGCCTCGAATAGGCACTCGAGCCGTTCAAAACTTGCCTGCGGATGGCGCGGCTCGGTCTGCAGCGCCTGCCGCCACGTCTCGGCGTGCGTCCCCAGGCGCTGCTCGAGCAAGCGTCGGCCCGCTGCCTCCGACAACAGTCCCTGCGCTTCGCGCAGCACCGCCGCCGCCTCTTGCATCGGCTGGTTCAAAAGCAATGGCTGCTGTCGCGCCAATGCGGCGCATACGGAATAGGCAATCGACGTACCGGCGGCTGCGGCCTGCGCGGCCGTGTGACGGCCGCGTTGCAACGCGCCGCGACCGCGCATCAAGACGTCCCCCAAATCGCGCAGGATGGCTGCCGCGTCGCGCTCGCCAGGCGGTTGCCGCGGGCTAGGCTCAGGGCGCTCGCCGTCGGCGCTTGCTGCACGCGAATGGGGGTCGGCGGCCTGCAATCCGGCGAGGCGTGGCGCCTCGGCTCGCGCCGCGGGCGGCGGTGTCGACGGCGGTGTCGACGGCGGTGTCGACGGCGGTGCAGACGGCGGTGCAGCCTGCGACGCCGCGCACAGCGACAAGACTCTCCGCGGTGCGGTGTGCGCCGGTCCTGCTTCGCAAATGGCATTGATCTGTGCCCTGCCCGCCGCTGATTCCAGCAACGCGGACGGGTCGGCTCCCGCGTCCAGCAAGTGCCTGATGCTGTTTGTGCAACCTCTTGCCACGGCATATTGCAGAGGGGTTATGCCCTGCAGATCGCGGGCCTCGAGCGCGGCGCCCAGCGCGGCCAGTTCGGTGATGACGTGCGGACAGCTCGACGCCGCGGCATGTAGCACCGTGCGGCCGTCGTAGTTGCGCTGTGCGAGCATGCGCCGGGTTTCGCCGTGCGCCGCGGCATTGCGCAGCAAAGCCGTCACGAAGTTGAGCTCGTTGGCGTGGAGCGCGGCATAAAGCAAAGGCGTGGCGCCCTGGAAGCCGCGCTCCGGCGAGCCCCATTCGATCACGCCGCAGTGCTCGAGCAAATCGCCGCGCGTCTGTCGCAGCACTTCGAGCAATACACGCCACGATGGAATCGGCCGCTCGCGAAGCTTGTCTGTCGTATCGGGCAAGGTCAAGACACCGCGCGCCAAGGTCGAGCATAGACGCGTCGTCGGCGGAAAGATCCGCGGCGTGAGCAAGTTGAGCAGCCCGTATCCTTGGTTGGCGAACAGCATGAAGAGCAATGCGCGATCGGCGCGGGTCGGCAGCTGGGGCAAGCCCGCTTGCGCGAAAGTGGCGGGGCGCGCCGCAGGCGGCAGCGCGAGAATCGACAAGAACGCGTCGCTCTGTGCGGCAGCGATGCGCGGCGAGGTCAAGCGCAGATAATCGGTGTGATACGGATGACCTGGCATACAGCCGGGATCGGGCGAACGTGTCAACAGGCAGCGCATCTGCGTCGCATGCTGGGGCAGCGCCAGCAACATGGCTTCGAAGCGTTGCACATTCTCGTCATCCACCGGCAAGGGCGCCAGCGTGAAGAGCAGTTCGACCAGCATCTTGTATTCGATACTGCTCACATCGTAACTTTCCAAAGAATTCAGCAAACGCGACGCGGCCTGGCGCGGCGGGTGCAGTTCACGGTACAGGGCGTCGGCGACCTCGCAGAGCACCTTGCGCAGCGCCTCGGCGTCAGACGCCACAGCTTGCAGATCAGGCATGGGCGCGGCGGCGAAGGCGCTGCGCAGCAGCGTTTGCCCCGTCTCGCTTACCAACAGCAAAAATGCCGATTGCAAGGCCTCGTGATCCCCCGCGCCAGCCTGGCTCGCCGCCAGCGCTTCACTGCTCGATGCACGTTCTAGCGCTTGCCGGTCAAGCTCCAGCGCACGTCTGATAGCACCGCGTAGCAGAGTCGGCGTAGGGACCTGTATATCGGCGATGAAGGCGCGTTCGGCTTGCCGTATCCGTGCTGGCAATGCCTGCCACCAGGGTGACGCCGGCGCGGCGTCTACCTCCATGGTGGTCACGGCTCGCATCACTGCTGGCGCGGCGGCTTGCATAGCCCCCGCCCGAGCGGCCGCGTGGCGCGCGCGCCGGCGTGGCAGGCTGAGATCCAGCGCCGTCGCCGCGGTGCTTGCCGCCGGCGTGCCCGGCCTCGCGGCGCTCGACGACACCACCAACCAGGCGCCCACTTCGGCGGCATGGGCGGCCACGTAATCGGCCAGCGCATTGCGCAGGCTGGCAATCTCGGCAGGGCTCGCGCGGCCAGAACGCCCGCGCAGCGCCGCCATCAGCGCATGGTAGAAACAGTCGCCATCGGCTGGCGTATTGAGCTCCGCGCCGTTCACGATGGCGGTGTAGTGGTCGCGACGCAGCCGCAACGTGATCGCGGGCGCCGCGGGATCACCAAAATGCACCGGGCCGTCGTCCGCCACGATCGTCAACGTGCAGGGAGTCGGCGACGCAAGCGGCGATCTTGCACCGAGGCTGCCTGCCAAAACGCCGGCGACCCTGTCGCCCTGCGCATGCGCGCGGCCGTCGCCCAAGAGGGCCCGCACGACGAGCCAAGGCACGATGTCGCCCGCCTGGTTGTTCCAGCAGCCTGGCGTGCGCAAGTCGGCAATCACGCGCTGCAGGGAAGCGGCCGCCGCTGCATCGCAAGCGGTGCCTGCGGCGGGCAATGAGGGAACGTGCGGCGACGGCGCGCCGGGTCGTGGAACATCCATGTGCAGAGATCCTGAAGCGTACAGCGAGGCATATCGCGGGACCAGCGAATCTAAGCGCCCGGCCGCACGCAAGCGATTGGACAAGCCGGCGTCTTCGGGTAAAGGAGTCGGTTCAAAGCGGCGCCAAAGCTTTAGAGGGATGGCGCGGCGCGCCCTGCGGCTTGGCGCGATGGCCGGTACACTGCTGCGTCGATCCGTTTCTTTCACCGGTTTTACATCGGTGCCCCGCGCGCCGCCCCTCGACGTTGCAGCGGCGACGTTATCGACGGGCGCTGCCGCGAGGTAAACAGCCATCATCCTGCTTCCATGGAAATCGTTTTCACCGTTTTGATCTTGCTGGTCGCCGTATCCGCCTCGGGCATCCTGGTGCGGCTGCTGCCGTTTCCGCTACCCCTGCCGCTGGTACAGATCGCCGCTGGCGCACTGCTGGCGTTGCCGCTGTTCAAGCTGCACTTCAGCTTCGATCCCGAACTGTTTCTGCTGCTGTTCATCCCGCCGCTGCTGTTCGCCGACGGCTGGCGCACGCCGAAACGCGAGTTCTTCCTGCACCGCCGCGCCATCCTGCTGCTCGCGCTCGGACTGGTGTTGTTTACGGTGGCGGGCGTCGGCTATTTCGTGCACTGGATGGTGCCCGCGCTGCCGCTGCCGATGGCCTTTGCGCTGGCCGCGGTACTGTCGCCCACCGACGCCGTAGCGCTCGGCGCGATCGCCGGGCCGCGCCGCATTCCGCGCCAGTTGATGCATATATTGGAAGGCGAGGCGCTGATGAACGACGCCTCGGGCTTGGTGGCGCTGAAATTTGCGATCGCGGCCGCGCTGACCGGCAGCTTCTCGATGTGGTCGGCCACCGGCAGCTTTCTCCTGATCGCGCTCGGCGGGCTGGCCACTGGCATCGCCATGGCCTGGATGTTCGCGATGGGCAGCCGGCGCTTCGCCGCTTTGGCCGGCCAGGATTCAAGCTCGCAGGTATTGCTGGTGTTCCTGCTGCCGTTCGCCGCCTATCTGTTTGCCGAGCACTTTGGCCTGTCAGGCATCCTGTCGGCGGTCGCCGCGGGCATGACCATGAACTACGTCGACCTGCTCTCGCCGGGCAGCCTCACCACGCGCCTGCAGACCGTCAGCGCCTGGGAGACGCTGCAGTACGTGTTCAACGGCATGGTCTTCATC
>JBPBQZ010000063.1:0-34158 GCA_050955105.1 Janthinobacterium lividum
ACGATCCTTGACGGCGTTGATGCCCTAATCGCGATGCCCGGCTGCCAGAATGTGAAGGCGCTCACGAATCACCAGTACGGCTATCGCCTTCGTGTCGGCAACTATCGAGTCTTGTTTAACTGGAACGGCGCAGTGCAGGTCGTCGAAATCGAAGAGGTCAGGAAACGCGATGAACGAACCTACTAACATCCAAGTCATCAACGGGCCGGACGGTAAGCCGGCCTTTGTCGTTATGCCCTATGCCGATTACCTGGCAAGCGTTCCTGTGCGCAATGGCATGACGCCGCACGCTGTGGTCAGCCGCGTGTTCCGTGATGAGGTTTCCCCAGTTCGGGCGTGGCGCGAGCATTTGGGCCTGACGCAGAAGGAAGTCGCGGAACGCCTTGGCGTATCCCAGCCGACGTTTGCCGCACAAGAAAGCGGCGAAATGCGTCTGCGCAAAGCGACTAAGGCCAACATCGCTGCGGCGCTGGGCATCACGCTAGAGCAACTCGACTTCTGATCGCTCTTACGGCTGGCGACGAGTCCGCCTGTATGCGGTTCGCGGGATACAGAGTCCGCTACCGATCGCCATGCGTGAAAGCTGAGAGTGGCCGGCGCTGATCCCCGGCTTTGGGACGGTCACAATCCCGGTCGTACCCGCGCTGTGCCTATTTCTAGGTCCATGACCGCGCATCAGCCTGCGCATTCACTCTCACGGCTGGCGATAAGCGTCGATTTCAGGTCGACGGTCTACTCATGCTTATCGCCATGCGTGAGAGTGCTCGTCTTTCCGAGCCGTCAGCACTTGACCCCCTATTGGGGCTGACTCGGAGGGGGCGACCCTGCGCGCCGAGTCCTGACCTTGGATAAAACTGACCCACTCTCACGACTGGCGACTGGGCCTAGCTAGGTGCGCCCGCCGAAGCGCTGCGCTCTATGCGTGCTTCACAATCGCCATGCGTGAAAGTCCCGCGTATCGCAGCGGGCGAGCGGCATGCTATGGATGCGTCATCCGAGTTGTCGGCTCGGTAGTATCCAGCGACATCGTCGGCCATCTGAAGTGTCTATGCGCGTAAACGAAAAAAGCCACCGGATTAGGGTGGCTTTCTTTTTAGGCGCACTGGCCCGGGACAAATATCGCACAAGTGAAAAAAGTTTACAAGCACTTGTTGAAATTTTTTGATGCACAGGAATCGCATCGCTGAGACTCCTGTTGCGAGCAGCCCGTCGGAAAGCCGGCTAAGCCCACTTAGCACGGCTGCAGCATGGCTGCGGAGCACGCGGCGCTGTTGCGTGGCGCCATTTCCTGGCGAGCCGAATCCTCTGAGCGGATCAACCTCTTGGCGCGAAGCATCGGCAGCAGCGCGCATTTAGCGGCCTGATAGTTTGCGTGCGCATCGCCGGCGCGGCCGTTGCTCCAAACTGCGACGCCGAGAGATTTGTTCCGCAGCGTCACTTGCAGCGCGGCCCGCTGGGTGACTGGCAACTCATCGACGCACAACTGAACCTGTTCGCCCTTCGAGGCTAGAATCCATGCCTCGCTCCGATCTGAATCGCCGTCCGAGTCCGGGTATTCGGCCTCATGTTCCCGGCAGGTTCCGTCAGCGGCGTCGTACCAGTGCGCCAATACCTCAGCGACCGACTGCCGCTCCTGCCACCGATACCATTCGAGCAAGAGATCTTCGACTTCCGCAGATTCGTTTGACGTCATCACCCACCCCGGTTATGAGACGAGGCGGTCATCCCGCCTCGCGTACAGATCGCATCGCTTCGTTACTGCTACCGACTTCGCGGCCGGATGGCGCCGCTTTCGACAAAAGACTTCTTCGTCCATGGGAGAGCGGCGAAGCTGCTGGCAGCCTGCGCACGTCGATGCGCGGCGTCGCTCTATCACGTCCGCCGGATCGCCGAACTCCCATCGTTCAAGTGTCGCCACTGCGCTTCGCCAGCCGTTGAATTAGGATCACTACGTGCTTCACGCGCGACTATGCGCCGAGCGTTTGCGGAATTCCAGCGAAATATTGCGATATGCGATTGATCACGGCGCATCCTTCGGAGCAAGGTACTTCTGCTGCTTTGATAGGGCCGACTCGCAACGCTTACACCGAGGGAAATTTCCGGGCAAATACAGCCGCCTCACATCCTCTTCGCGGCCGCATAGAGTCTTCGATACGCCATCCGCTGGGTCAAGATGCCAATGCACTTTGCCGAAGTTGAAAATCTCTTGCGCCCATTGCGGGAACCCGCGCCCATCTGTTGGGCCGCCACCGACAAAGCCGCATTTGATTGTTCCGTCTACCCAGAGTACGGGCTGTTGCTCGCCGGGAACTATCGGCGTCAATCGCTTTACACCCTTCACGAATTCTCCTCAATTACTCCAGTTTCTCGCTTCGTCTGCTCCAGCAACTCCGCCTCGGTACCGTAAATCAGTTCCCACGTCTCCTGGCCATCGTGAATTGCTACGCCGTGACCGCCGAGCCGATGGTGCATGGCGCATAGGCCTATCACGTCCATGTGCCCCGCTCGCTGCCCGCCGCCGGCTAGGAAGCGCGGATGATGGATCTCTGCGGGGCTTTCACCGAGACCAAGATTCCGGCAGACAATGCAGCCGAGTCGCGCGACGCGTCCCATGTATGCACTCTCGGCCTTCGTGGCACGTTTGCGTCCTTTTCGCTTCATCGGTTTGCGCTTCATCGGCGTCGAACGGCTCAATCCCTCGCGCGGGCGCGCGATAGTGGGGGCACGGATCATGAATCGAACTCCACGCCAAGATTCATGGCGGCATGTGCTCGCACGCGATCGATGTATCCCGAGAACTCGCCGACTGTCATCTTCGTTGTCGACTTGCGGCGCACGATGATTTCGCCATCTGGCAGCGTCACGTCCTCGCACTCGCCATACATGCGCGCATAGTGCTCGTGCCACGTGTCGGCACTGAACTGCCTGCCGTCGACCCATGCCTGTTCGGCGATATATCGAAGCACGCCTCCCCAATAAAGTTTGTTTTGCTGAGCGTTACGCTGCTTTTCTTCCGCAGTGACGATGATCCGCAACGGCTCGCCACGGTCCGCGAATGCCTTTGCATTGGCCTTGATGAAAGCAACCACCGCCGTCCACACTGACGCGCGCGATAGGCGGAACTCTTTGTACAGGACGGCTTCGCTCATGCTGCCGCTCCAAAGAATGCGGTAGACAAGTCGTCCCGCCTCGCGGGGCGCGCCATGATCTGCTGTACTTCCCGGCGCTGCTTGCGCGCGATCCATCGCTCGGGATCGGCCTTCAATTTCTTGTAGCGCTGCGCCGAAGTCATTGGCGCCGGTCGCGGCGCGTCTTTCTCTTTACCAAGCGCCCAAATCGATCCAGGCGCGCCAGCGCGACACTCCCATCCGGCGACGTAGACATCCTTTCCGCGATGCTCGCGGAGGAGCTTTATCGTGTTGGTCATAGAAACGCCCGATTTCTGCGATAGCGCCTTTATCGAGAGCGCGCTACCGGCGAGGCTCACACGCAGGGAGTCCCAGCATGGCCGCGCGTGCGCGACGCCGGTTAGTTGGAGCTTTCCGTACAACGCATTTCCGCGCTTCGTGATGCCGGCGTAGCTGTGTCCAAGCGCGTCCATGTGAAGGCGCAATTGATCTTTGCCGTGCCATACGATTTCCAAAAGCTTGTCCTGCTCCTCAGTCCAGGGTGTCCATGTCTTGGCCATTTTCACGCGCCCTCGAATTGAAGGCGGCGGTCCTGCAGGCGAGAGAGTGCGGTCGCCTGCATTTGCGCCAGGATGAGATCGGCACCGAACGTCGCCCTGATTTTGATGTTGACGACAATCGCGCCGCGAGGTGTCACCTCCCACTGCGCCGTCGATTTTGTTTCGTACGGCTTAACCGGGCGGGCGAGGCCCCGATCTTCGAGTTTCACTAACGATGCGGAAACGCTACTACGCTCCCGCCTCAGGTTGGATGCCATCTGCTCGGGAGTTACCCAAGGGTGCTCCGCCATGTAAGCCAGCACCGCGTTTCGTGGCCGCTTGCCAACTCGGCGATCTCGCTTTGGCTTCTCGACTGCGTATCTCGGTCCCATCAGCTACCCCCGCTTTTCTTATGGCCCAACATCAGAATTCTTCTTCCTTCCAACCACCGCCCAACTTCGCCGGCAACTTCGTTACCTTCAGCATCCGGAACCAGGGCAGTATTTCCGCGACCAACTTGATCTTCATCTGGCCTTTGTCAGACGTGAAGCCGCCCTTGGTCTCGTGAATCGCGACGCGCCTATCGGCATGCATGACAAGAAAATCCACCTCATAAAACGTGTTGGCGGCAAGGCGGATATTCATCGGGTGGAATTTCCAATCGATAATCTCGCCAGCCGCCTTCATCGCGTCGAGCCGCTGTGCATAGGCCTCTTCCGTCCGTTCATCTTCCCTTTCGGGAGCCGGCCCAGTGCCTGCCAGCGCTTGACCGATGCGTCGGCACGGTCGCGCTTCGCTCTCGTCACATGCGCCTCGAACTGCTCTGCGGTCCAACGCGGTGCGGCTGATGACATGTCACACCCCCTTATCCGACTTCACGTAATTTGAAAGCTCGCGTTTTGCTATCTGCGCGGCTGGCTCGCCGAAACGATCACGCACTGACTCAATCAAACGGCTGCCGGGCGCGAGTTTGCCGTTGCGGGCTGCGGCGACGGCAGCTTTGAAGCGCGTCAGGCAGTCGTCCCGATAGGCCGACGCATCGTTCACGGCCGGTCGCCTGCCACGTTGCGAATTGCCGTTCTAGCGATCTCCAGCTTGTGAAGTGGTACCTTTCCTCCTGCGGCGTGCGCGTCAACAATAAGGTGCGCCCATCGCACGTTGCCGACCCCAGCCGGCTTAATGATTTCCGATGCCCCGAGCTCGGCCAGTCGTTCGCGCGCAAACTCGCGTGTTGACTCGGACTTCCCGGGTGCCGCAATCGCTTCCACTCTAGGTGGCACCGGCAACACTTCACCTTGCGCTAGCACCGCCTTTAGCGCAGCTTCGAAGCGCGGCCGCAGCTGTGCGAATGACGAAGACACCATGTCCCATTCGCCGACCTTCATTGCCGCCCAGAAGATCGCCGGATCGGACCACATGTCCTTCCCAGTCTGGCGCGCGCGCATCTGCGCAATCGCCTCGTAAATGGCCGCGTCGACGTTGATTGGCGGCTGGCAGGCTTTGATGAACTCGGTCAGGGACGGTGGCCAGTCGTACATGCGACGACAGGCCTTCAGTCCGGCGCCCACCATGTTCGGAGTCAGGCCTTCCTCGACAAACGCTTCCGACCACGTCTCGCGCCAGTTCTCGATCGCGGTCGGGCCGCTGAAGGCCGCACGCCATCGATTCGGATAGGCGCCATCCAGCCGGTTGTACAGGTGGTCTATCCACGCAATTCCGACCTTCGGGTGACCGGACAGCCACGGGTTATGGCTGCATGTCGACGATGAGATTTCGTTCATTTTTTTCGCCATCAGGGCGTTTGCGATTCACGTACTCCACGGGGTCAAACTTCTTGCCGCCAGCCCCGCTCGGCGGCGCTTGAGCGTTTCCGCGATTCGCGAGCCACGCAAATTCGAAACCTCCCCACCCTCGCGTACAGCAGATTCGCAAAGCCTCGTTCATGCTGATTCCGGCCTTGCCTGCTTCGCTGAGCACTCCGCCAAAAGCGGTTTCTGTCGGCGCGAGCTTCTTTTCCTTCCGCAGGGACAACCAATCTCGGGCAATAGCCGGCTCTACACCCATTGATTCGAGATGCGCTTGCGCATCGAAGCGCGGAACGCGCTGTGCTTTTGTTGTTGGTTTTTCTTTTCTTATCTCTTCTTCTCTACTCTCTTCTAGAGCGTTAGCTTCTCGTTTCTGTAACGTTTCATTAGCGTTAGTATTGCTAAGTCTCTGTTTTTCACGGAATTTCTTGACGCGCCCTGCGCTAGAATCCCCTTTCTTCTGCCTGTCCTCCCACGCATTGATTACGATTTCTGATTCATCGTTGAGCGTTACGATTTCGCTCTTCAACAATGCGTGTAACGTTACAGAAGCGTTACGTCTCAACGTCCAATCCAGATCGCTTTCGGTGGTGCGCGTATTGCCGTTGGCATCCGCTTTTGTCGCAACCATCAATAGCTCCACCCAAGTCCTGAACTCAGCATCACTGAGCCTGCCGATCTTCGGGTCATCAAGCATCTCGCCGTATAGACGACACCAATCCATTACCTATTCCCCACTGGGCGTTTCGTGCGAAAGCCGACGATGACCTTATTCATGCGCTAATCTCGAACAAATCAGCCAGCGCTTTACCAGCGCGCCGAGTCGCTGCGGCCGTCTGCGCGTGGTGCTTGGCGTCATAGACCAGATGGCAGCGCTGGCACCAGTGCCGCAGGTTCGACATGTCGCAATGCTCAGGAACGTGATCGAGATGTGCCGTGGTCAGCACGACCTTGCTGCCAGTCTCTGGATGCGGCTCACCATTGGCGACTCGGCAGTCGGGCCAGCGAGGCGAGCCCTCACAGCAGTTGCCGGAGCGCTCACGCACCGCGGCGACGATCTCTGACCAGTTGCGCGGATAGCGTGCGCGGTTCTCGGGTTTGATTGGCATTACGCAGCCGCCTCCGGATGGTGACGAACGATGTTCTTGAGAACGCTGACCGTATTGGTATTTTCGATCGTGAGTCCGGCCTCGGTCAGCAACCCGGCCATCAACTCACCGGCCTTCGTCAGACCGCCAAAGCCATCGGGCATGCCCTCCATGCGGTGATGCCAGAAGACAAAGCCGCGGCCCTCCAACGATCGGAGTGTCGCAATAGAGATCAGGAAGGCGTGGTCTCGGCTGTCGGCCTGACCGGCTGCGCACCGCAATAAGGCATTGCATTGCAGCTTCGATAGCTGAACGGCAAATGCAGTGCTGGTCGCGTATTCTTGGAAGGTCTTGTTCATGCGACGTCCAGTTGTAGGCCCAACTGGTTGCTGGCGACCGCGCTTTTGCAATTTTCAACGGCGAGCTTGTAATAAGACGGCTTCAATTCAGACCCGATACCGCGGCGCCCCATCTTCAGCGCCGTATAGACTTCGCTACCGATGCCAAGAAATGGCGTGAAAATGACGTCCCCTGGATTCGACCAAAGCGTTAAGGCTCGTTCGATCGCATCCAGAGCGAGCGGCGCGATGTGGCGTTCGTCCTCGTTGTCGCGTGCTGCCATCACATTCAGCGTGCGAGAGAAGTTAATATCCATCCACACGGGCGACGCATACCGGCGCCAGCGCTCGTGTGAGAGATTGCCCCCGCGTGGCGCGTCCTCACCGACGAAGCAATCCAGACCGTCTTTATGCGCAACTGGCGACGTGTTTTCGCCCGGCTTACGGAATGCCAGCAGATACTGCGGGATGCCGGCACGGCTCATGGTCGAGTCTTTGCACAATTGTTTGTGCATCAGGCCAAGCGCTTTCGTCCGGGTCGCCTCCAACAGAGGGTCTTTCCACATGCAATGCTCGCTGTGAAAAATGAACCCTTGCGCCACGAACTCGCGGATCAGTTCGCCGCGGAAGTCCTTAAGACCGATAAACCCGTCTCGTCCCTTCATGGCGGGGACGTTCATGCAGTCGACGCAAACAATTCGACCGGGCTTAACGGTGCGCATGAGCTCCACGATCACGAACCGGAAATGCTCGTAAAATTCCGCGTCGGAACGAGCGTTCCCCATATCTCTCTCGGAGTTGGAGTAGACGTAGAGCGACAAGTATGGCGGCGAGAAAATCGACATGTCGATCGACTCGTCCGGCAACGACTTCATGACCTCGCAACAATCGCCGTTGTACAGCGAGCAGTGGTCGCTAATGAATTGATCAATTACGGTACTTGGCATGGTAAGTTCCCATTTTTATTTTGCTGATCGTTGTCCGGTGAACGCCGAATTCCACGGCTAGGTCGCCCGTGCGTTCGCCTGCGTAAAGGCGAGCTTTGATCGCAAGCACTTGTTCTGGCTCGATCTTGCGAAGTGCGGCGCTCAGCTTGTCGCCCCATGTGATGACGCGGCCGGAGTGTGCTCGACTCATGTTCGCTTTCGATTCCAGCGACATACGATGAGGATTGGTTGCCTTTGTAGCCAGCATCTTCGCGATCGACTCGGGCTTGTGTTTCCGTCCAGTCCACACGGCAGCCATGCGAGCACGCGTCTCCGCCGGCAATCCGGTCACGCCATCGCCGCCCTCGGTGTTATTCGTGAGCGGCCAGCCGTGCCGGCGCGCATACGCAATCCAATAGGTTTCCGAGTGCTGCCACGGCCAAGCGCCGCCAATTCTTTCGAGGATTGCCAGGTCAGGTCTAAGTCCTTTCGACTTCAACGCCTGCAGCCAGTGCGAACGATGGCAGTTGGATCGCTCGTTCATGTGATTGGTCAGTCGATCCATCGGGCGCACGCTTTTGCCGATATATCGAATCAGATCGGTTTCCGGGTCGATAAGGGCATAGATATAGACGGGCGTTCCGATCGTCGGAGGCAACGACCGCTCGAATTCTTGAAATTCCTGGCGGTTCACGCCGCCACCATTTCGCTGGTAAGCCACGCGGGCAGCATCATCGGCGTGACCGGCCGATAGACTTCCGTGCCGCTCAATGCGCCCTGGATTTGGCTTTTTGTGATGTCGCGCATGTGAGCAACCATTTCGGTTGCCATGGCATCGCTTTGCGCCTGCTTCCGCGAAATGTTGTCTTTCACTGCGCCTTCGGTATCTGCCGTGATGATGTGGACTTGCACTGATCGTTTCTGCCCGAATCGATAGCACCGGCGGACGGCCTGGTAATACTTCTCGAAGCTATCGTCCATGCCCGCGAAAATCATCTGATTGCAGTGCTGCCAATTCATGCCAAAGCCGCAGATCGAGCTTTTAGAAATCAGGCCGCGCGCTCGGCCATGTGTGAAATCCATGATGCGAGACGTCTTTTCATCCGCCGACATCGAGCCGGTGACTTCGACGGCATCAGGCAACAGCCTGGCGAGCGCCTCTGATTCGTCGTTCAGGTGACACCAGACGATGTACGGGCCGTCCGCTTTCTGCGCGAGCTTGACGGCCACCTGAAGGCGGTCATTGAGACTGGCGCGCTTAGCTTGGCGACGCTCCGAGAGGCTTTGCGCGACAACGGGGAATAGTTGCCCTTCGAGAAGGGCTTCACTTGATACGACGTGCTCCAACATTTCGAGCGGGGGCAGAACGTAAGCCGCGCCATCGAATCCAAGATCAGCGGGGCTCCGAATGCAAATTGCCCAGGTCGCCATCCATTCCCAAAACCGGACCTTGCCGTGCCCCTTGAGACGCCACTTGCCCGTATCGCCGCCGTCATGTGTGAAGAACGTCGACAGCATTTCGACCGCTGTCATGACGCCCAGGAACTCAGCCTGATTGCCAAGTTCCATCCAATCATTGGGGCTGGGCGTCGCGGTACAGGAAAGCTTGTATGGCGTGCGGCGGAATGCGTCGGTGATGAACTGGCGGGTTTTGCCATTCACGTTTTTAATGATGCTGGATTCATCAAGCACAACGCCCGCGAAAGACTCAAGTTCGAAGTGTTCGAGCATTTCGTAATTCGTGATCGTGATGCCGTCTTCGACATCTGCATCGTGGCGGCAGTATTTGACGGATATGCCGAGTTTCGCGGCCTCCTCGACTGTCTGCTGTGCGACACACAACGGCGCAGCAATGATCACGTTTCCGCCGGTGTGCTCGCACACTTTTTGCGCCCAGGCGACTTGTTGGCGAGTCTTGCCCAGGCCGGTATCTTCGAACAACGCTGCACGGCCCCGTTTGAGTGCCCACGCTACGCAGGCCTCTTGGAAATCGGCAAGCCAGGGCGCCGAGACATCGCAGTCAAAGCCAGTCGGCACGTCCGCCAGCCGCTTGCTCGCGATGAAGGATTCGTAATTCACCGCACTACCCTCCAGAACGCCCCCGTCGCGCCGACAAACATCGCGGTCTCGGCGAGCACCATGAAATCGGAAAGATCGAATGTCATGCGGCCTCAGCGTCGAAAGATTGGATCGCGGCCTTCGCGACAGCTAGGCCTGGAAGATTCAGTTCGGCCGCGCTCGAATCGGCGCCGAGCACCCAACGCAGCGCGACTGCGCGCTCACCGTCGGCCGACTCCAGTTCGCGGATTATTTGTGCACGCGTTCTCATGCGCGGAGCAACGACACCTAGGACGGCGCGCTGCTTCTTAGCGCGCTCGTGCGGCTTGGCGTCGGCAGCCGCCTCGACCAGCTCGGCGACCTTCGCGCGCTGCTCTTCGGGCGGCAACTTGGCGAGTTCCTTGACATGAGCGATGCCTATGGCGCCAGACTCGACGGCATCCTTTACGGCGGCTGGCGCGTCGAGCAATCCGAGCGTGCTGCGGACCGTCGCCGCCTTGCAGCCGAACACGACGCCGATTTCTTCCTCGGTGCGCCCGAGCGCGACCAGGCGGCGCATCTTCTCGGCGCGGCCGAGCGGGCTGTCGGCTTGCCGAATCTCGTTTTCGCTGACGATGACATCGGCGATCTTGCGCGGGTCGCCGCGGTAGACAAAGCCGCTGATGCGGTATGGCTCGACACCGCGCTCAATGCGCCGCCTATTCGCCTCACGGCATGCCTTCACGCGCTGGCGCCCCACTACGACTTCGACGGCGCCGGTCTCGGCATTCTTGATAACGAGGATCGGCTCGATCACGCCCTGGTAATCGATGTTCCGCACCATCGCCTCGTCGAGCGGCAGGGCCACGCGCTCATCGTAAAGCGGCGATGCTGGATCAGTCACCAGCACCAGCGATTCCGGATCGAACGCGAGCAGGTTTCCCTTGCCGAGTGCGCCGTATGCTTCAATCGAATTCTTGGCCATATGATCGTCTCGATTGGTTATGCGGCTGCGGCAGACGCAGCAGACTCTTGCGCCGGCTCGGTCAAGTCGGATGCCATGTACACGGGAATTTCCAACGCGACCGCGATGTAGTGCTCCAGCGATGCTCCCTTCGACCGCGTCCAACCCGGCAACATCGCGATGCCGGCGCACGTCATCAACCCTTGAATGTCGGCTCGCATGCAGTCATTCCACTTCGCGCAGAAGTTCGGGTTAATTTCCGCCGGATTCACAACGTCATAGCCCAGCGCGCGAAGACGCGCGGTCTGGCAGTGAAAGGCGGGAAAATTCAGGTCTTGGTATCCAGACATCGGGCCAGCGACGTACAGCCGATTTGCGGCCGGCGGTGTCGCGGCGCGCTCAAGCTCTTCGATGCGGCAATCCTTCCAGCCGGCCGCGTAGGCCTCTTGCACAAGAAGCGTGCGGCGGAATGGATCGCCCGCGCCCGAGATGTCGCCCCACCATTTGGCGAAACGCTTCTGCAGGGCGCTCATTGAGGCACTTCCACCCGCGCCGGCTCAGATGGCTTGACCGCACTGCGCCAGTGTTCCGTCATCAATTCGAATGCCGCTTTAGCCTGTGCACCAGCGGGCACATTGATCCAATTCAGAGCGAGCCGCTTACATTCTGCTAGCCACCGATCTGTCTCGACTTCCGATGGCTGAGCGGTGCGCTCGCAGAGATGCTCGCGGATGGCCGGCCATCGGACGAAACCATCCTTATATCCAACGATCAGTTCGAGAGCCGCCTTGAGCCATTCGTCTGCCGGCTGAGCCTCAGCGCTCGGCGCCAGCAATCGCAACATGTCCGCCGCCTGCGTGCAAAGCCCATCGCCTCGGGTATTCGAGCGCTGCGTGATCCGCCCGGCCATCTCATCCAGCTCGTCGGCGAGCCGCAGCGCATCCAACCGAGACACTTGTTGATCGGCGCTCATGCGCGGCTCCCAAAGAAGTCGCGCTGATCCTTGACCGGCAGACCGATCAACTCTTTCCAGTGGCCGGTCGCCGGGTCTTTGATCTCACCGCGAATCGCGAGCGCCTGCTTGACTGTGACGAGACAGTTCGTAACTCTGCAGACGCTACCGAGCCGAAGGTTCGTATTGCGGGCAATCTCGTCTCGTGTCAGCACGACGTCTTCGTTTTCAAACAGATCGAACACCATCTGCTCTTGCGCAGCCAGCACCAGCGGCGACAACGAATGCACAGCCGCTTGGCTCGTTTTTGAGATTGCATGCCCGGTTGGGCTGAATTCTTGTGGTTCCATCGTCGTCACCTCGCGGCAATAATTGCTAGAAAGCTTTCTGTTCGGGAAAAATTGCAGTCAAAAAGCAACGGGCGAGATTCGGTGTGCCCCGGTTCGAGACGGAAATCGACATCATCTGGAATCCCCCGTTAGTACTGCTATGCGCCTATTGCCGACCGGTCCGTTTCATCTTCGATTTAGCTGACTCTGCGCAGCGCCATGGGGTGGCATCGAAGACGCTCCAGTGCGGCCGTCGCTCGCTGTACGACATCGAGCGACCGCTCAATCGTTTCAACCAACTTCACCGATTCATCTTCCGGCGTTTTCCGATCTGGCCGCGCGTGCAGCGTGTCGTCGCAGACGTAGTACAGGGGGTCGAACGAATTGCAGAATTTCATCAGCGCGATCACCTGGCCGAATCTCAGGTCTTCGTCGCCCTTCGGATTCAGGCACGCCTTCAACTTTGCGTAGGCGCTCTCGGGCTTCATATCAGGCCAGAGGAACGTCGCAATTTCCTTCACTGATTTTCCGCTGTTGCTCACCATCAACTGGAGCGCCTCGTACTCATCGTCATACCAAAGCTTTGGATTCAAGGACTTATCTCCATGCTCCCTAGCCGACCCGAAAACTAAATAGCGATTAGGGTCAGTTAGGGTTTTTACTAATCATCAAAAAAAGGAGACTTGCGTCTCGACACTGGAAATTGAACCGTCAATGCTGCCGCCCCACTCTCTTCAACTGCTCTCGACTTACCTGGGCTCAGCGCTTCGATGCGATTCGCGAACAACAGCCCAATCAACCTTGTCGTTGAGTTCCTCGCATCGAACTGCGCCGTTGCAGAGGCGCTCTATCTCCGGGCAATGCTCGGCCGGGACCTTTCGGTCTTCGTGTTTCCACTGGCTGACGGCGCTTTTCGTCACACCAAGAATCGCAGCCAACTTCGTCGCGGAGCCGACCAAGCGGATCACGCGGTCAAGCGGTGACTCGGCTTCGGACTCGGCGGCGGCGCAGTGGTCTTGAGAGATATGGTCCATGCGCAAAGTATAGAAATGCTGAACCCGTTATGTCAAGAATTATTAAACCAAATAAGTAAAGGCTTTCTTTACACTTCAATGATGAAAATAGGTGAATGGGTCAAGAAATCGCGAGAGGCAGCAAAGCTCACGCAAGAACAGCTTGGATCGGCCGTCGGCCGAGGAAAGGCGACGATTTCAGGCTGGGAACAGGGGAACTACGAGCCTAGCTATTCGCAGATAATCGCGATATTCGATCACACGGAAAGGCGCGTACCACCGCCGGGCCTCGATGCAAGTGTGGCTTACGGCGCACAGACAGAGAAAGATTCTGCGGGCCCTCTCGAATCCCGCGACACGCCGCCCTTAACTCATAAAGACCGAGGCAGGCTGGCGGGCGAGGTGATCCACCTCCTTAATGCCATCGTCGATGACCACGCAGTGGACGCCGAAATTTTTACGCATATTGCGGGTTTACTACGAGTGTCGCTACGCACCAACGGAGCGCATGATCACGCTGCTGACAATGATTCCAAGAAAATGTCAAGCAAGCAGATCTAGTGTTCTATGGGGACGAGGAAATGGAAATAAGAGGACAACCTGCTACGGTCGTCGATATGAAGTTTTGGAAGCAAACGCACGAGGTGCGCTCGAAATCTCCCAGCGAAGAGCATTCGTGCGAGAAATGCCTGTTTAAAAAAGACCTGCACATAATGCAAGCTTGCATCAAAGCGGCCGCGCAATTGCTGTAACGGAAGGTAGGGCGCCAGGAATAGGCGCCTTTTATTTTGATCGGCGAAGACCGAGCATCACGGGGCGGAAAATGGCGTTGATTTCATGCAGTGAATGCGGCGCGCAGATTAGCGACCGTGCCCCAGCCTGTCCGCGCTGCGGCAATCCCTCGCCCGCACAAGCCGTGCACCGACCTCCATCCTCCGCGCAAAGACTGGAGCAAACGCCGGCATCAAAGCAGAAGACGCGCCCAGTTTTTATTATTCTCGGCGCCCTACTCGTGGTTGCGTTGATCTATGCCGCATTATCGGCAGACGAGAAGTCCGCGCAACCCACAACTGCGTCCGTCACGGAGACGGTTGCCGCGCCCGCTACGCCGACTATTCAACCACAGGAAGCGCAGCCGAGCGCGCCCACGCGCCCCCTAGAAATCTCGATGGACTCGCTGCCCGGTTGGCCAGCCGAGCAACCAACGACTGTTAGTCTGGTGACGATGAATGCCGACTACCAAGCAAACGAGGTTGCCGCAGATAATAGATATAAAGGACATCTTCTCGCGGTGACTGGGAAGATAAATTCGATCTCTAAAAACCTTTTCGATGCCACCTACTTGGCGCTTGACATCGACGGTCAACTACTGGATACGACTGCGACGCTCAATGAGCGCTATTTGCCGACCGCAGCAAAGCTGTCAAAGGGGCAAGTCGTGACGTTGATTTGCGTCGGGGCCGGAAAGGCTCTTACTCCCGATTTGAAAGACTGCGCGATTGGCGCAGTCGATGGTATGAGCCTGAGCACCGCTCGTACAGAGGCGCCGTCCCAACCCTCTGCGGTCAGTACCATCGAGGACAATGCGGCGCCGAGCGCTGCCGAGCCCTTGGTACACCCCACAGCAACGCAAAGTGCCCCTAATGCGCCCCAGCCAACGCCTCAACCCATCAACCCCATCACCGCGGCCGCACGGCCGGTCCCCAGTTTCGACTGCGCCGTGGCGAAATCCGTTGCCGAACAACTCATCTGTGGAGATGATCAGCTGGCTGCTTTGGACCGTGACTTGGACGTCGTTTATCGGCGCGCCAAGGCAGCGGCGATCGACCAATCTGCTTTCAAGGAGAGCGTCCGGCAGGAATGGAATTATCGCGAGCAGACTTGTCACGACAAAGATTGCCTGGTGCGGTGGTATGCCGCGCAGGAGCAGAATTTCTCTC
This sequence comes from Janthinobacterium lividum, assembly GCA_050955105.1. Taxonomy (GTDB): domain Bacteria; phylum Pseudomonadota; class Gammaproteobacteria; order Burkholderiales; family Burkholderiaceae; genus JBPBQZ01. The sequence continues at coordinate 15,060 of JBPBQZ010000063.1, forward strand.
AGATCGCGGCTACCGGTCGGCCGCAGTAGCCCCGGGACGAACCATTGAAAGCGGCGGATTCACCCTCATCTATCGGCAATTGTTACAAATTATGACCAACAGGCTATTTGCTTACCACTAGACGAATGTGCTTGCAAGGAATGGTTGGAGGTCTTAGGATTGCCTCAATGTCAAGTGAGCTTGACGAACTGTGACCAGTCTTGAATCGCACGAATGCCGGAGGGAACAAAATGAACATTTTAAACAGAGAAGGCTGGGACGGATAAATGGACTGCCAGCAGATCGCAAAGACGGTCGGCTGGTTCGGGGAAACATGGGGCTTCTGGGTTCAAACAGGAGCCCTTTTTCTATCTGCTGTCGCTGGCGTATTGGTAATCTACTACAACGGCAGGCAGGCACGAACCAAGGCCCTCATAGACCTAATCATCTATCAAAAAACTAACAAGGATCTAGTCGAGGCAACAAAACTTGTTTACCGGCTGGGCGTAGAAAACAAACACTTCAGCAGTTATGCGCCTGAGGATCAAGCCGGCCCGTCGCGCGATGCCATATTGCTGGTATTGAACAACCAGGAATTTATTGCAGTCGGAATACGCAAACGCGTTTTCGATGAAGGCATTTATAAGCAGATGCAGTGCTCCAACTTGCTCAAAGTCTGGCGACTGTCAAACGGCTTCGTGGCCGAGCTGCGTAAAATTAAGGGCCAGGACACAATCTTTCAGGATGTCGAGCGTCTAGCCGACAAATGGAAGCGAAACCCAATCAAGAGTATTAAGCGCTAAGTCCCGTGCGCTTGCCTGAATCGAGAACCGCCCACCGAGGCGGCTTTTTCATTCCGCGCGACCCTCTTCGCGAACCCGTCCCGCCACAGCACGGCGCCGACCGAAGTCAGTGCGGCCACATCGTCGCTGACTAGGTCTCCGCGCGCCAGCCGACCAACCAGCGAATCCGGCGCAGGCCGCATCCAGGGTCACGCGATGGCACCAACGCGGTGGATTTTCGCGCCAAAACAAGCCAACGCCGCCCCGCGGGCCATTACCAAAGTGAATAACGTTCAGGGTTACTAGACCTAACTCGCAACAAAAGTTAAATATTTCTTGACTCCATAGGTTCAGCTTTTCTATACTCATTTCAAGCCACCCCACACAGGACTTGAGATGCGAACCAACAGCGCGGCAAACCTCTACGCAGCAATCGGCGGCACAGCCGGTCAGCAGGCGGTTGCAATTCAGCTTGGCTGGACGCCTGATGCGAAGCCGAATCGCAAAGCGCTCGCGAAACGTCGCGCACGCAACCGTGCTGCTGCGGCCAGTCGTCGGCGCAATCGGGGCCTGTGATGAGCGCCCTCCGCCGCACTGAAGTGATTGCTGGCTACCAGGCCGAACGCCTAGACCTCCAGCAAGAGCGGATTGCCGAGTCGATCTCCGCACGGTTCAGTGACCGCAGGCGCCGGATAGCTGAGCGCGCAACGGAACTCGTTCGCAAGTATCAACGTCACGAGCCCGCAGCGGTCCGCGCTGCCATCACGAACGCCGGCCCCGAAGACGAAGCCGACTTGGTCGCCGCGTTGAGCGAAAGCCCGGCACTGGTCCGTGTGCTCAATCGCAATGCAGTGGCATGCGCTTACGCCGATGCAGAGGATGCGATTGATCGTGAGCTGCTGAGTGGGGTGGAAGCATGAGCACGATCAAAGTCGAAGGCTTTATCCACGCTCGCAAAGAAAGCTGGGAAACCGAGTTTTCCTACCATTTCTGGAAGAACGACGACATGTCCGATTGCGGCTATGTCCTCGTCCGCCCGCACACGCTGGAATTCGATCTCCCCGTCGAGTTCAATCCGATCGCCGCCCAAGTCGATGCGCTTGAAAAGCAGAAGACGAAGCTTGGAGAAGAGTTCGCCGCGCGCGTCCGTCAGATCAATGAACAAATTTCGAAGCTGCAATGCATCGAATATGCACCGTCCGGTGAAGCGGCCGCAGTCGAAGTGCCGAGCGATGACGGAGGGTGGATATGAGATTCCACATCTCGACCCGCAGTCCCGACGATGGGCAAGTGCTGCTTGAAATCATTGGCGATCTAGTTGACTTGCCCAATTCCTGTGGCGAGCAGTTCGCGGTGCACATGAACCGCTTCAACGAAGTTGATGAAGTTTTTCGCGTTACTCATGTTGGGTCGGGCTTCAGTGTTGCTGGCGGTGTCACCATCGACGCAGCCATCGAAGCTGCGCGCCGCCTTATGGATGCGCAGACAGAAGATAGCGTGCGAGCTGCGATCGCCAGAGCCAAAGCGGAGGCGACATCGTGAGCGAGATCAAAGACTGGAAGCACGCGGAAGAATGGACGCGTTCCGGCAAGGATTTTCTGGTGAAGGTATATCGCAGCAGTTCGGTACTTTCGACTGAGTGGGCCGAGCAATTCGGACGTGCTGAGGTCGAGCACAAGTGGGCTGTCTATGCCTACATCTATCCGAAGCACCCTCACTTCGGCGCCTTCAATGGCGAGGAAATGTTTCAGGATGCCGCGAACATCATGCCGTTGCATGCCGGCTGCTCTTTCCTGCGATTTCACTATAGCGCCCCGCAAACAGTGTGCTCAATCGAAGCGGGCGCCGACTACTCGCATCTGCATGACGATGCGTTTCTCGGAATGGCGACGCCCGAAGAAGCGCGGAGAGTGTTCCACGATGCTGACGAGTTGTTCGATCGGCTCCGCGCCCGCGCCACGCAAGGCGGTGCCGCATGACCTACCACGCCGTCGTACTCACCATCCTCGCCGTGCTGATATTCGCCGTCGCCTTCTGCCGTGGCTGCGGCGATGCCTTCGAGGACATCGAATCATGAGCGCCCAAACTCTATTTCGAGCTCTGATGGCCCTTGGAATCGCTGGAGCAAGTTTCGCCCTCGGCACTGCGAATGGCCTAAGCATCGGCCATGACGTGATCGCCGAGAACGTCCAGATCGCTTACCAAACGGCCTGCCGTAGACACGCTCCGGACCTGATGGCAGGCGCTTGCGAAGCCGAGAGCAAGAGCTATATGGGAGTCGACTATGCGTCCCGATAACGACTTGCTCCGCGCGTGCCGGGCGCACGAACGCGCGATGGAACTCATCGCCCTCTTCCTGCTGGCGGTCATCGTGGCAAGTCTCGTCGTGGCGGCTGCGAGCTAACCATGAGCCTATTCGCCCACCGCCCCGCGCTGCGCAAGTATGCCGCACATCTTAACCGCCAGCAGCGCTGCGCGTGGCTCGCGCAGCGGGTGACGCTGACGCCAAGGGTCTGGAGTCGCGGATACGTGCCCAGCCGCGTCGTGCGCGCCTACGCCTACGTGAAGGTAGCGTGATGGAAGACGGCGATCCGTGGCAGCAGATGCAAGAAGAGCTTGAGCAGCAAGAAATGCTTGAAACGACAGAGTGGTTCAACAACTTCGGAGCACGACATGGAGCAGCAAAAAGCGACCGGCCTGCAGAGACTGCGCGAGCCCTTCCCGGAGCACCAGATCAGTCTGTTGCCGAAGCCGACCAGCCGGGATGCGAAGAAGGGAAAGTGCCCTGAGTGCGGTGGCTGGCACGGATTGCCGGCGATCCATCTGAGCTACGTTGGCCACGCAGCGTTGACCGCCAGATTACTCGAATGCGATGAATCTTGGTCCTGGGAGCCATTGGCCTATGGAGCAGATGGATTGCCAATGGTTGACCAAGCAGGCGGCCTATGGATCAAGTTGACGGTGTGCGGCTTGACCCGTCTTGGTTACGGCGACGCGCAAGGAAAGACCGGACCGGACGCGATGAAAGAGCGAATCGGCGATGCCCTACGGAACGCGGCGATGCGCTTCGGCGCTGCGCTCGATCTTTGGCACAAAGGCGGCGACCTCTATGGATCAGACTTCAACGACGACGCGGCGGGCAACGAACCTGAGAAGAAGGGATCCGGCGCCAGCAAAGCTAAAAACGCGGCGGGTACTGATGTATCTCTGGCCGACGCGGCAATGATTGAGCAGATGAAGTCCGCTCCGACCGTCGCTGAACTCGTAAAGGCCATGAACAGCCTGACCAAGGAACAAAAGGCAGCGTGCAATGACGCGTTTAACCAACGCATGAAAGAACTGAAGAAGGCGGCGTAATCATGGCATCCGTCAACAAAGTCATTCTGGTTGGAAACGTCGGCGCAGATCCAGAGACTCGCTACGCGTCAAACGGTGACGCAATCACCAATCTCCGTATTGCCACTTCGGATCGTTACAAAGATAAGGCGACCGGCGCGGCGAAAGAGGTGACCGAGTGGCATCGGGTTGCATTCTTCGGCCGTCTGGCCGAGATCGTTGCAGAGCATGTCAAAAAAGGCTCGGCGCTTTATATCGAGGGTCGGATCAGAACTCGGAAATGGCAGGACAACTCAGGCCATGAAAAATACTCCACCGAGATTATTGCCGATCAAATGCAGATGCTTGGGAGTCGCGACAAATGAATCTCAGCCTATTTACGATCGCCGGTGAGTATCGATCCGCACTCGATAAGCTGGAGGCATTGAACCTCGACGAAGAGACCTTTGCAGACACTCTTGAGTCGATTGGCGGCGGCATCGAAGAGAAGTCCATCAACGTCGCCATGTTCATCCGCAATTTGGAAGCGGCTGCCGCCGCCATCGATACGCAAATCGAGCATATGGAAGAACGTGCAACCGCGATTCGAAAGAAAAGCGAGCACATCAAACAATATCTGCTCGCCAATCTCGAGCATGCGAAGTTGCAGAAAATTGAATCGCCATTTTTTGTTATTTCGATCCGAAAAAATCCGCCGGCCTTGGTGATTGATGAGGCGGCGAAGATTCCGGCCTCCTTCTTGCGCCAGCCGGAACCGCAGCCCCTGACATTGGATAAGGCGCGGCTCAAAGAAGTCCTGAAAAACGGACTGTCGGTGCCAGGAGCCCATCTTGAGCAGAAAAATCGCCTGGAGATCAAATAGATGAGCGCTTATATCTTCGACACCGAAACGACCGGTGCTAGCGACCCAGATCTGATCGAAGCCGCATGGCTGCTAATGAGCGATGACGTTAATGACACGTCGCCCAGGAACGTGTTTCTCAAGCGCTATAAGTCGCCTAAGCGGATCGAATTTGGTGCGATGGCCGTGCATCACATCATCGAATCGGACCTGACTGATTGCTCACCAAACAGCGAGTTCCGTTTGCCGATCGACATGAAATACATGATCGGCCACAAGGTGGATTTCGACTGGGAAGTGGCCGGCTCGCTGAATGTCAAACGCATCTGCACGCTCGCCATGGCTAAGCGCGTATGGCCAACGGCGGAATCGCACACGCTTGGCGCTCTGAACTACATGCTGGCAGATGATCAATCGGCGGTGCGCCTGGAATTGCGAGATGCACATAACGCGCTTGCCGATTGCTATCTCTGCGCGCGCGTGCTCAACGCCATCATCGACCACTGCGATGAATCGCTGACGACGTGGGAAGAGGTTTATCAATTCTCTGAGCGAGCGCGCATCCCAACACATATGTCGTTCGGCAAGCATGTTGGGAAGCCCGTTGCGGACGTGCCATATGACTATCGCGCGTGGTATGCCCGTCAGCCAGATCCAGACCCCTATCTATTGAAGGCTTTTGGTCTTCCATTCGTGTCGGCCGCAGGGGCAGTTCCTCCACAGCGATCAAATTGATGTGCACCGGGAGCCATGCCGAGCAATCGGTTAATCCCGGCCTAACAGAAGTACAACCGGAGAGACCTATGAGCACAGCAATAGAAGTGGGCGCAAAAACGAAGCGGGAGATCGCGTCGATCACAAAGGATATGCCGAAGGTTGGCGAGGCGTGGGAAGGCGGATATTTCAGCGGCTTCTTCGTGTTCGACGGCAGCATTTACGGTCAGGCAACCGCGCCCAAATCGACCGGCGAGCATGCGCCCACAGTGTGGCACTCGAAGAACGTGCTGATTCCCGGTGCCAATAGCTTTGTCGACGGTCTGGCGAACTCGCAGGCCATGGCGAAGGCCGGCAGCAAAGTCGCTTCGTGGGCGATGGAACAGAGCATCAACGGTTTCTCCGACTGGCACATCGGCGCGCGCGATCAAGTCGAACTGCAATACCGATTGCTCAAGCCGACCAAGGAACACAACTACGCCTATCGGCACGGCGACAACCCAAGCAGCTTTCCAGCCGGCTACCCGTACACACTGCACCTGCCCGGACAAACGGACGTTGAATTGTTCCGCGAAGGTGGTTCAGAGGCTTTCGAGGCGGCGGCGTATTTGAGCAGCACGCAGTACTCAGCCCTCGACGCCTGGTTTCAGCTTTTCGTCGATGGCTATCAGGTCATCTGGAGCGAGAGCGACGAGGCTCGAGTCAGGCTCGTCCGCAGATTAAAACTTTCATCATTCAATCCTTTCTAGGGCGAGCGCCGCCCACCAACGCAGTTCATACGGAGAACATCGCAATGAGCGAGCAAGCGTTTATCACTCGACGATTCGGGGATGCAGAAGTGAAGGTTCCGGAGAGCGCCTTGTTCCGGGCTTGGTTAGAGAAAGAGATCGGTCAGCCATCGATTGATATTCGATCAGTGCCGCTGGTTGGGCAAATATGGGCCGGCCAAGGAGGCAAGAACGGTGGCCTCGCGCGCGACATAGACGGTCGACCGTATTGGCTAATACTGCCTCCAGCGGACGTCGCTTCCTTCGAGGATCTGGAGTACGGCGGCTATGGCGTGGATGAGCCTGGTGCGAAGTGCGAATTCGACGGATTGGCAAACACGCGAGCGCTATGCGAATCGAAGACCGACCATCCGGCCGCGCAGTGCTCGATAGGGCTGATCTATGAAGGTCACGGCGACTTCTATCTGCCGTCCAAACGTGAGAGCGCGACGCTCTATGCCAACGTGCCCGAGGAATTCGAAAAGATCCGGCACCAGACGAGCACGCAGTACTCAGCCGACTACGCCTGGAATCAGCTTTTCGTCGATGGCTATCAGGGCTACTGGTTCAAGGTCATCAAGGCTCGAGTCAGGCTCGTCCGCAGATTAAACGCTTAATAATTGAGTCATTCAATCAGCATGGCCATCCATACCGAAACGGCAATCTACAAAGCTGCGCTTGATCTGACTCGTCTATCAAGTCAACTCGTAGCTCAAATGCCTCGCAACCATCGCGCCGTTGATGGCGCGCTTCTCGTCGGAAATTCGCGAGCGTTGTTGAAGCATGTTCGGCGCGCAAACATGGCAACCGACAAGATTCCGCACATTGACGCCCTTCTAGAGCGCCTCGCGGATCTCCAGACGGATTTGCGCGTTTGTACCGACCTACGGCTGATCACGCAGCGCAATTTCTCGAAAGCGGCTGCTCTTTCAATCAGCGTAGGAAAGCAGGCCGGTGGATGGAAAAAGAAATCCGCATCGCGGCCCGATTCATGGTCGTCAAGGCAATCATGACAGCGCCTACATTTAATCTGGTCGAACCGCTATCCCACAAGGATACCGCCATGCGCGCAACGGAAACCGCCGGCGAGTCAGCCGGAAGGTCTGGCGCAGTTTCCCCGCTGATCGGCGTGAGCCTTCGGCGAGGCGACGTAGATCGTTCGAACCGACGCAGTACTCAGCCAACAACGCCTGGAATCAGCTTTTCGTCGATGGCTATCAGAACAACTGGAACAAGAACAACAAGGCTCGAGTCAGGCTCGTCCGCAGATCATTGCGATGCAGAGGACCACCATGCTGATACCTCTTTTGAGGAACTCGTTGCGGCATATTTCGATTGCCGGCGGACGAAGCGCTATAGCCGTAATGCTCTGCAATTCGAAGCGGACCTAGAAACGAATCTCGGTGAGCTATATGACGAATTGATTGACGGCTCGTACCGCCCAGGGCGCTCGACGTGCTTCGTTGTGTTGCGGCCCAAAGTTCGCGAAGTATGGGCCGCAGCCTTCCGCGATCGGATCGTGCATCACTTGCTATATAACCGGATCGCTCCGCGCTTCTACGCTTCGTTCATTGCTGATACCTGCGCCTGCATCCCGGGCCGCGGCACGCTATATGCCGCCGAGCGCCTAGAAGCCAAGGTTCGCAGCGTTACGCAGAACTGGTCGCGTCCGGCCTTCTATCTGAAGATGGACATTGCCAATTTCTTCGTCAGCATCGACAAGCGCGTACTGCGGGAGCAACTGGCCGCCCGCATCAGCGAGCCGTGGTGGTTACGTCTCGCAGAACTGATCCTCTTTCTCGATCCGCGTGAGGATGTCGAGGTTCGTGGGCGGGCGGAGTTGCTGGATTTGATTCCGCCACACAAGAGCCTGTTCAATCAAGATGCAGACCATGGCTTGCCGATCGGCAATCTCTCGTCGCAGTTCTTCGCGAACGTCTACATGGATCCGCTTGATCAGTTTGCCAAGCACCGGCTCGGCGCGCATCACTACATTCGCTATGTCGATGACATTCTGATTTTGCACGAGTCGGCAGAATGGCTAAACGATGTGTTGGCGAAGATCGAAATCTTCCTGCGCGATCGGCTGCATCTTCGCCTCAACCCAAAGAAGACGATTCTGCAGCCCATCGACCGTGGTGTCGACTTCGTTGGCCAAGTGATCAAGCCGTGGCGCCGCGAGACGCGCCGGCGCACGGTCAATGAGGCAATTCTCCGGATCTCGCGGAACGATCAAGTCTTCGAGTCGGCCAATAGTTACTTCGGATTGCTGCGCCAGGCCACCGCCAGCCACAACGACCGCTCGCGCTTCGCATCCGCCGTCTTACGGCGCGGCCATGTCGTCAACGGCTCACTTACTAAAACCTATCGGAAATCGACATGAGCCCAGAAGACATTCAGCGCGAGCGCGAGGCGTTCGAACAAGTGATCAGAGAAAACTGCGATCCGATGCGCGCAGATGAGACGCTCGCTCACGATGGCAATAACTATGTAGAGTACGCAACGCTCCTAGCATATGCCGTCTGGCAGGCATCTCGCGCCGCCCAACCGCCAATAGCGCAGCAGGAGTACGAGACGGCGCTTGATCTGCTCGAGCATCTATTCGACGCCTATGAGGATGGCGTGCCCTGTTATGGCGAACCTGAAAGCCAGGGAGACTTCTTTGGTAACGCATTCCGTCTCGATGGCGAAACATTTAATAAATGTGCCGACTTGCTCAACGTCAAGCGACCGAGATCCCCCGCTATAGCCCAGCAAGCCGCACCCGCCGCCCAGCAACCAAGGCAGCAGGCCGATTTGGCGCATGCGGGTTGGCGATACACCCTCTGCATGGAGTTTGGCCAAAGATCTGTGAGGCTAACCGAAGACAGAGGAAATGCGTTCGGCGAACCGGGTCGCGACTACAGCGCTGAGTATCCAGTGATCGAAGAAGAATTGTTCGTGGCTGCCGCCCAGCCATCGAAAGCCGAGGCGGTGCCGATCTATCAAACACTGTGGCGCGACGATTCGTGGCGCGACATCGATGTTGATTCGTACAAGAACGCGCAAGCGATAGGCCAGACGACGCGCATCGTCTACACCGCCCCACCATCCGAGCCGGCGCGGGTGGAAGTGCTGGATTGCCGCGCTTGCGCTGACGACATCAGGGACGCCGGTTGGACAGTCGCCGTGCATAACGATTATCGGGAACATGGCGAGCCGCATACCTTTTGGCTGTTCACGAAAGGGGGCATCGCGGTTAAAGGTGAAGGCCGCACCGATGCTGATGCGCTAGATGAAGTGCGAGCAGCTATCGCCGCCGCCCCAACTCCGAAGGTGACGGGATGAGTGATTTTTGGAACAACTGCATGCTTGATGGCTATGAACTTGACGAAGCTGTAAATCGCCTCGATGCAGCTTTGCCAAATCGTATTGTTGGTTTGGATCGTCCTTCCTGTCTTTGGCAAGAAGGTGGGCCAATCATAGAGCGTGATCAGATTTTCCTCGAAGCGCCAACCATGAAGCATTTCAACTATGGCGATGGCAAAGGCGAGTGGCGCGATTTCCCGCTATGGCGGGCGACTGTATCGGCGCGTACACGTACTTATCCGAACCCAAATGGTCCAGACTTTCCCGACTGCATTGGACGCGGAGAAGGTCCAACGCCTCTGATTGCTGCAATGCGGGCGTTCGTAGCTAGTTTCGGAGTTAGTCAGCCGAAGGTGACGGGATGAACAAAAAATTTGAACGCGGGCAAGTTTGGCGCGCGAAGAAACCCCGTAATTCAAATGGTCTGGTCAATGACCGCATGATTCTGCATATCGACTCAACGGGCGCCGTTCAGTATGACGGGCCGGCAGTTCAAAGAGGCTGTCATTATCCGAAAGTCACCCAAGATATTTTTGAAAAGTGGGCCGGACGTCAGGTGAAAGAAGAACTACCCGAAGGCGAGTGGGCCGCATGGGATTTCCAAGACCCGGAGAAAAACAAATGACCGCACAGAAAGAAGAGTTACCAAAGTATGAGAATGGCGATTGGACATGCCCGGAAGGTTACGCATGGCCCAAATGCCCTGGCTGTGGGCATATCTGCTATGGCAGGCGGCCCCTGCCCATGCTGGAAAATAAGGCAGTTAAAGGCGCTCTTTGCGAGTGGTGTGTAGATGAAATGTGAGGAAGTTCTATGAACACACAGAAAGAATACATCGTCATATGCCAGAGCGCGTGGTGCAACGAACGCGGTACTGGAATTTACTACAGTTGGGACGGCGAGCGTTTTTCAACTAGGCAGTTGGCAATCCTGCATGGCTTCGAAACTCGTGACAGCGACGATTTCAATATCGGCGTGGTACAGGGCAAAATCCTGTTTTCGTTTGACTGGATGGATGAGCCGGGCATGGACAACGAGGGGACGTTGACGCAAATCGCTGAATCCATTGGGATGGTCCTTAGCAGCTCGGTGAAGCTATGACCGCACAGAAAGAAGAGTTGCCGGTGGGCGATGACCTGATGGCTATCCCGGTCGTTGCGCGTCTTTATTACTCGGGCATGGGAGAGCGGCGTTATCGGCGAGCCAGTACGCAAGCGGGTCCAGGCGAGCCCTTGTGTTTTGTGTCCACCGCCAAGCAGCGGCTTTTCTTGATGCAAGTGCGATACGGCTCTGCTCTCGCCGCTAAGGATGCGGAGATAGCGGCGCTGCGGGTGGATGCGGAGCGGTATCGGTGGTGGCGCAACTGGGTTTTTACGGGTGGCCAAAATGGGAGCCCGGATTGGAGCTATTTGGAAGACGTTGAAACTGAAGCAGATATTGATGCCAAGATCAACGCCGCTACCGCGCAGAGCAAAGGGAGCGGGGCATGAGCATCCGAACTCTCATAGAAGTTAATCACGATCATCTCACGCGGCTGCTCGCGGATCCGGATGCACTCGCGCGCTCAATAAGCGATCTGTGTTCGGCACAGCATCTTGCCGAGTTGAACCTAGCCAATTCGGCTGGCCGGCCGCACGACTTATTGAACGGTCTACGGCTCGTGCTCCAGCGCCACCACACCACCGATGTGACGGTGAGCACTGACTACGCAAAGGTCCGACTGTGAAAATGACACTCGCAGATGGTTATCCAATCGACCTGCCATCGTTGCTGGAAAGCCATCTCCTGGTTGTGGCGCAGACCGGCGGGGGCAAATCATGGGCGCTTCGCCGACTGCTCGAGCAAACTGCGCCACACGTCCAGCAACTGATAATCGATCCCGAGGGCGAGTTCGCCACGCTACGTGAGAAGTTCGACTACGTGATCGCCGCGCCGCACGATGCCGACGCAGTGGCTAGCCCTCAAACCGCTGCTCTCCTCGCGCGCCGCCTTCTGGAGAGCGGCGTGTCTGCCATTCTCGACATCTACGATCTGAAGGCGCACGAACGGAAACTGTTCGTTCAGCGCTTTCTCGAATCGTTGGTTAATTCACCCAGAACGCTGTGGCACCCCGTGTTGGTGGTCGTAGATGAGGCGCATGTTTATTGCCCGCAGACTGGCAGCGCGGCCAGCACTTCAGCGGTGATCGACTTAGCCACACGCGGCCGGAAGAGAGGTTTCGGCACAGTACTCGCAACCCAACGGCTATCAAAGCTCCATAAAGACGCCGCCGCCGAGATGCAGAACAAGATGATTGGACGCATGGGGCTTGATCTCGACGTGAAGCGCGCAGCTGACGATCTGGGTCTGACACCGCGCGAAGCAATGACGGCCCTACGTGATTTGCCGAATGGCGAGTTCTTTGTATTCGGTCGCGCCGTCGGCACGCGTGGCGTCGAAAAAATGCAGATCGGCCCGGTCGCTACGACGCACCCAAAATCTGGAGAGCGGCTGATGCAAGCGCCCCCAGCGCCATCGAAGCGCGTGCTCGCGCAACTGGCAAAGCTGGCTGATCTGCAGAAAGAGGCGGAACACGAAGCGCGAACGGCAGAGGAGCTGCGGGCCGAGCTGGCAGACGCGCGGCGAAAACTGACACTCGCCGAAAAGCGGGCGCAGCAAGCCGGCGTACCCGAAGCGGAAGTGGATAAGCGCGTGCGCGCGGCCGTAGCTGAGGCGTTGAGAGGCCAAGTGCCAGCGTCAGCCACAGACGCAAAGCTCGCAAAGGCGATCGAGCAGATCGCAAAGATCGCCAGTTCAGCGCTCTCGTCTCCGACTGCGGTGATTGCCCCACCCAAGGTCGTCACGCGCGCCACGGTTGCCGCCAGTCCCGCGCCACAATCAACGCTCCGCAGCGATCTCAAACCACCGGAGCAACGAATCGTGGATGCGATTGCCTGGTGGTCAGCGGCCGGCGTGGAGACGCCATCTCGACATCAAGTTGCGTTCGTTGCCGGCTATACGGTCAATGGGCACTTCAATAACCAGTGCGGCACGCTTCGCGCGCGCGGGCTCATCGATTATCCGGGCGGTGGCACTCTCTCGCTGATGGAGCCCGGGCACGCATTCGCTAATGCACCGGACTCTACGCCGAGTCGACAGCAACTGATCGACCGGGTCTCGGCCGTCCTGAAAGGCGAACCAATGCGGCGAATCTTCAACATCCTGGCGGAACGCGGGACGCTCTCTCGCGACGCTCTGGCTGAGGCAGCAGGCTACACCGTCAATGGCCATTTCAACAACATCGTCGGCACCCTTAACGGTATTGGAATCGCCGAATATCCGGCTAAGGGCATGGTCGGATTGACCAAGATATTCGATGGGCTGAGGTCGATATGAACGAAACTGGCATGTTTCTCACTGAGGCCGAGGTCGACGAACTCACGGGCATCAGCCGTGGGCGGACAGAGATTTTGGGCAAGCGGAAGGTGAAGCGTGAGAAGTTCGACCTTCAGGCAACGCATCTGCGACATTCAGGGCTGCCGTTTTACACCAACGTGCGTGGGCGCCCGATCGTCGCGCGCATCTCGATTGAGGGGCGCGCGGGCAGTATTGAACCGGTCAAGCCCGCATGGCAACCGCCGGTATTGGTGCGTCGTTAAATGGGCCGAATCCCGACGCGCAACAAGAATCTGCCTCCACGCATGCGCGCGCGTCACAGGGGGAAGGTGATCTATTACTTCTATGACGCAGGCGGAAAGCCGCGCAAAGAGACTGCGCTCGGGACGGATTTCGTTGCGGCGGTACGCAAGTGGTCAGACTTGGAAGTCGAGGGCAAGCGCTTTGTCATCACATCGATCTTCAATGACGTGGCCAACCAATATATCCGCGATGTGCTGCCAAAGAAAAAGCCGCGCACGCAGGACGACAACCTGAAGGAATTGGCTTATTTGCGGAGGTTCTTTGGCACTGGCGCGCTTGAGGAGATCAAGCCGATCCACGTTCGCCAATACATGCAGTGGCGTAGCGATGAGGCGCGGGCTTATTACTTGAGCAAAAAATGGGAAGTGCCGGCGAACGTCGGGCATGTGCGCGCGAATCGTGAGATAGCGTTGTTCAGCCACATCTTTAATTTCGCGAGAGAGATCGGGTTGACCGAAGCGTCGAACCCTTGTGCCGGCATGCGCAAGAACAAAGAGACCGGTCGCACGGTGTATCCCGAAGACGACATGATCAAGCTTGTGTATGCGGTCGCCGACCAACCGACACGCGACGCACTTGACTTGGCTTATTTGACTGGGCAGCGGCCGGCTAACACGCTGAGTTTTGACGAAAGAGATATACGCGAGGGAACGTTGGCGGTTGAACAGGGCAAGACCGGCAAGAGGTTGCGGATCCAAATTGTCGGCGAGCTCGCCCAGGTGATTGAGCGCATCCACGCTCGGAAACGAGGCTACAAAGTAGTCGGCACGGCGCTGGTAGTGAATGAGCGAGGGCAACGTTTGACGGCTGCGGCATTTCGGAAGCGCTTCGACAAGGCGCGCGCAGCGGCTGGCGTCGACAAAGAGTCGTTTCAGTTTCGAGACCTTCGAGCAAAAGCGGGCACAGACAAGGCCGAAGAGTCGGGGGACATACGCGAAGCAAAAAAACTACTGGGACATGAGTCAATCGCTATGACCGAACATTACGTCCGAAACCGCAAGGGCGACAAGGTCGGCCCGACGCGATAAGGCGGATCAATCGTTCCGCAAAATTTCTGCCGACCCTTTTAAATAAGGGTTGAAAATGATTGATGATGCATGATTTGCGGAAATAACAATCGATCTAAGTTCTTATAGAATAAGGATTTTTGACCCGGAATCATAATCCGCAGGTCCGGGGTTCGAGTCCCTGATTCGCCACCAGTTTTACCGGAAGCCGTTGATTCGAAAGGATCAGCGGCTTTTCGTTTTGCTTCGGCGGCGGTGGTGCAGCACAAACGTGCAGCACCACTCAATGGCAGCCAATTTTCTTCAAAAATCCCGCTACGGTTCCAGGTACTACTTCCGACGTCGAGTTCCGGCCGACGTACGCCCGATCGATGTTTCCCGTTCGGAGAACCCGAACGGTAAGTACAGGATCTCATCATGCATGTAGCCAAAGATTATCGAAAGCAGACAATGCAACCGCGACTTGCCACCCAAACAGCTTTCTAGTCACATCACGTGGCACACTTCGGTGCACGGTGGGCCTCGCTGGCTTATTTTTTCTCTAGCTTGGTGACGGTAAGGACGCCATTGACTTGTTCAGCGACAAAGTCGATCTTGTCGCCTGCTTTGACCGCGGAGCCTTTTGACAGGATTTTTGCGCGATGCACCGCCATCAGTACGATTCCGCCGGAACAGGCGCCGGATCCGAAGCATCGCGGGCCGCGGCCTTCGGGGTAAAGCGCCTGAGACGCAAGGCATTGCCAAGCACAAAGACACTCGACATGGCCATCGCGCCGGCTCCGATCATCGGGGAGAGAAGAATGCCGAAGCCCGGATAGAGCACGCCGGCGGCGACCGGAATAAGCAATACGTTGTACCCGAATGCCCAGAACAGGTTCTGCGAGATATTGCGCAAGGTGGCTTTGCTGAGCGCTATTGCATCGGTGACGCCGCACAGGTCGCCGCCTATCAGCACCACGTCCGCGCTTTCAATGGCAACGTCGGTGCCCGTGCCGACGGCAATGCCGATGTCGGCGCCCACGAGAGCGGGTGCGTCGTTGATACCGTCGCCAACAAATGCGACGACGGTGTTCCCCTGCTGCAACTGCTTGATCGCAGCGATCTTGCCTTCGGGCAAGACCTCGGCCAGCACGTTGTCGATGCCGAGCTGGCTCGCAATGGCCTCGGCGGTGCGGCGGCTATCCCCCGTGATCATGGCAACCTTGATGCCGTTGGCGTGCAGCGTTTCGATAACCGTGCGGCTGGTGGGGCGCACGGTATCCGCGACGGCGAGCACGGCCGCAATGCGACCATCGATTGCGCAATACACCGGTGTTTTACCGAGCGCGGCAAGTTCGTCGGCACGCACGTCGAGCGCTGCGAGGTCGTATTGACGCGATGCGAAATGATGACGCGAGCCCACTTCAACGCGGCGGCCGCCTACCGTGGCAACAACGCCGTGTCCCGGCAAAGCGTCGAAACCCGTGACCTGAGGCAAGTCGAGATTAAGCGTTTTTGCGGCGCGCACGATAGCCTCTCCGATCGGATGCTCGGACGAATCTTCAACGGCTGCAGCAGACGCGAGCACATCGTTTTTATCGAACCCGGGGGCCACGAGGATGTCCGTCAGATCGGGCTTGCCGCGTGTCAGGGTGCCGGTTTTATCGAACGCGACGATCTGCACGGAACGCAGTTGCTGCAACGCTTCTCCCTTGCGGAAAAGAACCCCGAGTTCCGCCGCGCGGCCGGTGCCGACCATGATCGAGGTGGGCGTCGCCAGACCCATTGCGCATGGACACGCGATGATCAGCACCGCGACCGCGTTGATCAGCGCGTACGTATAGGCGGGCGCGGGACCGAAGATCATCCAGATCGCGCCGGTCACGATCGCCACGGCCATGACCGCGGGGACAAACCAGCCGGTCACCCGGTCGACCAGCATCTGGATGGGAAGCTTCGCACCCTGTGCCGTTTCCACCAGCCGGATGATTTGGGCCAGCATGGTGTCGCCGCCGACCTTGGTGGCGCGGAACCGGAAGCTACCCGTCTTGTTGATGGTGCCACCGATCACGCTAGAACCCGCGGCCTTGGCCACCGGCATCGGCTCGCCCGAAATCATCGCTTCGTCGACGTAAGATGATCCGTCGATCACCTCGCCGTCGACAGGAATCCGTTCGCCCGGGCGAATCACGACAACATCGCCTGGAACGACGGCATCGAGCGTGAGTTCGCTTACGCTGCCGTCGCGTTCCACCCGCGCCGACTTGGCCTGAAGGCCGACCAGGCGGCCGATCGCCTGGCTCGTGCGCCCCTTCGCGCGCGCTTCGAGCAGGCGCCCGAGCAGGATCAGCGTGACGATCACCGCCGCCGCTTCGTAATAGACAAAGCGTGCCTCGCGCGGCAGCAGCTCGGGGAAGAACGTGGTCACGAGCGAATAGCCGTAGGCAGCGCTCGCCCCGAGGGCCACGAGCGAATTCATGTCGGGCGCGGCCCGCAGCAGCGCCGGATAACCTTTGCGGAAAAAGCGCCAGCCCGGCCCGAACAGCACAATGCTCGACAGCACGAAATACGCGAGATATAGCGCGTGTGTCGGAATGACTTCCATGACCCAGTGGTGCATCGGGCTAAAAACGTGCGAGCCCATCTCGATGATGAAGACCGGCAAGGTCAGAATTGCAGCGATGAAAAAATCGCGACGCAGCAAGGCTATTTCCGTGGCTTTCTCTTGCGTGCGATCGGATTGCTCACTTTGACGGACGACCTTGTATCCGGCCGTCTCAATGGCGCGGCCGATCGCCCGATGCAGATCGGCGTCGCCGACTGCTTCGACGGTGGCGTGTTCTGTGGCGAGGTTGACGCGAGCGGCAGTGACGCCGGGCACTGCGCGCAGCGCTTTTTCCACGCGCGCAACGCACGACGCACAGCTCATTCCGGCGATCCCCACCTCGATCGTTTCCTTGCGCACGCCGTAGCCTGCCACCTTGATCGCGACGGCCAGTGCGTCGGCCGAAAATCCGGGCCCCGCCGTAAGGCTCAGCCGCTCGGTGGCAAGATTCACCGTGGCCGCTTCCACGCCGGGGACTTTCCTGGCAACGTTTTCTACACGTTTGACACAGGAGGCGCAGGACATTCCTTCGATCTGAACGCTGAGGTCGGTGGTATTCATAGCCTTTTCACTTCACGCAGGCACGGCGGCACCGCAAACTCACGGATTGGCCGAAAACGTAATGCACGACTGCGCGCGCGGCAGCCGGTCGATCCGGCCGCCGCGCGCCGCACTCTATTTAGAGAGCAACCCGCTCAGGGCTATACCCTGCCGCCCGGATGGCTTCAATGGCGAGCGCTTCGTTCCCTTCCACGGTCACGCGCCCTTTCTGCACGTCGATGCTGAACCGGGCACCCGGCAGCGTCTGCTCGAGGGCGCGCGAGATGACGCCCGCGCAATGGTCGCACGTCATGTCCGACACGTTAAAAGTGACGCCGTTCACCGGAGCCGATGCTGCTGGCGCAGCGGTTGACTGATGCCTATGAGCTTCACACATGGCGGCTATCTCCGTTGGATAAAAGTGACAACATGAAAAGTTTGCAGGTTCCCACGATGGGAAGGTCAAGCGCTTTTTGTGGTTTATTCGACCCGGATGGCAACGCCTATTGGGGAACACGGCGTCGCCTGATCTCGTTCCCTGGAACGAGTGCCGAATCAGCGTCTGACGCGCTGGTTTTGTGCAGGTCTTTCCGCTATTCGGTGGCGCGAACGCGGTCCTGAGCCTGCAGCGAATGACTGAAGATGCGCTCGCGAAGGGCGCGATCGCCGTCACAGGCGGCAGGACGAAGAAAATCGGCAACGCTCTCTTTCTCCTGCCCACGCTGCTTGCGAACACGCGGCCGGGTATGACGGTGTTGAATGAGGAGACATTCGGCCCACTCCTGCCGGTGATGAAAGTCGATTCGGATGCTCAGGCAATCGATCTCATCAACGCAAGCAAGTATGGCCTCAGCGCATCCATCTTCACGCGCTCACGGGCGCGCGCCGAACAGTTCGTCGAGGCGATGCAGACCGGCACGGTCTATGTCAATCGCTGCAACTTCGTCGATGCGCGACTCGGCTGGACGGGCCACAAGAACTCGGGATTAGCTCCTGACCAGGGATTCCGAACTCTGTTTCTTGCTCCCAAATTGACAGTGCTTGCGCACGCGATCCGTACAAGTGGAGGCACGCATTTACGAGGAACCCATCGTTTTGGTTTCTCCGGGCATGGAGTTTGACCGCAAACGACGGAGTTTTTTTCAATAGTGACGCAACTAGAGTAGCCACAGTTGCCAAGGTTTCTCATGAACACGATATCCATAGACCCGATGAACGAGTCGTATGAAGCACGCCGTCGGGTCGAGGCCTATTGCCAGGCGCTTGTGGATGTCGGTGAGGCGCAATGGTGGGTCACACGATGACGGTGATATCGAGCTGCGCATGGAAAGTGGCGAGGTTTATTTGTCCGGCGAGTTGGGCGTTACGCGGCTGAGATAAATGCACGGACCATCCTAAACCGGCCATTCGATTCATTCAAAAAGGAGTGCATCATGAAATTATTCTTGAGCCATTTGGAATCTCCGCTGGGCGCTATGCTGCTCGTCACAGACGCGCAGAAAGTCGTGCGCGCGCTCGATTTC
>JBPBQZ010000064.1:0-31092 GCA_050955105.1 Janthinobacterium lividum
GCAGCGCCGCGCGTACGCCGCGCAGTACTCGTTCGCCGCGGGCAATGCCGCCGCGCAATGGAATGAAGGGATGAAGCGCGGCGTTGGGTGCGTTGGGTGCGCGATGGCTGCTGTCGACACCCTGCGCGCTGAGGGCAGTTGACGCGCCCGGCGCAAGCGGCAGATCCAGCGCGTCGCGCGCGGCCCGCGCCAGCGGCTCGAAAATGCGCTCGCCGTCATCACGGGCCAGCGCCTGCAGACCGGCATCCAGGTCGGCGCTTTGCCAGAACCGTTGCGGCGCGTGCGCCGCCTGGCGCCGCGCGCGTACCAGCATCCACGCCTGACCCAGCATCAGGCACCAGCTCAGTACCGACATGACAGCCAGCAGCAGCGCAACCGTGCGGGTTACCGCATCGCCGTCGATCAACCACTGCAAGGCCTGGCTTTCCATCGTGGGCCCTTCAGGCCGGCGTCCGCAGTCCGAGTACGTCCTGCATGTCGAACAGGCCCTGTGAGCGCGTTTTCAAAAAGCGCGCCGCCTTCAGGGCGCCTTGCGCGTAGCTTTCGCGGCTCGACGACTTGTGGGTAATTTCGATGCGCTCACCGATACCGGCGAACATCACTGTGTGATCGCCGACGATATCGCCGCCGCGCACGGCCGAGAAGCCGATGGTGTCTGGATCGCGCTCGCCGGTAATGCCCGAGCGACCATACAAAGCATGCTCTGCAAATTGCCGCCCGGAGGCACGGGCCACGATCTCGCCCATTTTCAGCGCCGTGCCCGACGGCGCGTCGACCTTGTGCCGGTGGTGCGCCTCGATGATCTCGATGTCGTAGCCGCTGGACAGCAAGCGCGCTGCCATTTCCAGCAGTTTGAAGGTGGCATTTACGCCAACGCTCATATTGGGCGCGAACACGATCGCCAGCGATTCGGCGGCGGCGTTGATCTGCGCCAATTGCTCCGGCGCGAAGCCGGTGGTGCCGATGACCATCTTCACGCCATGACTGCGGGCCGCCTGCAGATGCGTGAGCGTACCCTCGGGCCGCGTGAAGTCGATCAGGCAGTCAGCCTGCCGCAGCACCGCGTCGACATTGTCACTAATCGATACACCCGTATCGCGCCCCAGGAAAGCACCTGCATCGCGGCCGACCAGTGGGTCGTCCGGCAGCACCAGCGCACCCGCAAGCGTGAGCTCGGGGGCTGCCTTCAGCGTGGCCTCGATCAACATCCGCCCCATGCGCCCGGAAGCGCCGGCAATCGCAATCTTCATCTGCACGCTCCTACTGGGCGGTCGAGCCGGACGAGTTCGACGAATCGCTGTTCGACGGCGCCAGGATCGGCTGGTTCGGCAACAAGCCCGCGGCATCGCTGCCGGTGCTATCGCCATTGCTCTGACCGGCATTGCCTGCCGGCGCGCGCAAGCGGAACTGCGGCTCGGGCGCATTGGGCACCGGCGACTGCGCGCCGCCTTGCACCACCGGCTGCGGGATGCCGTGCGCCGGCGCGCCGTTGGTGCGGCTGGGCGACGGCTGCGACAGATCGGCGTTGCTGCGACGCGAAATATCCACGTTGGCCGGCACCGACGAAGCGGCAGCGGCAGCCGGGGCCTGCGCGGTCGCGGCAGGAGCGCTTGCGGCGGCGGCGCTGGCGGGCGCCGTGGCGGTGCCGTTGCGGGCCGCGGCATCTTGTGCGCGCGCGGTCGCGGCATCACGCGCCTTGGCCTTCTCTTGGCGCGCCGCGGTGGTTTCGTTCTTGTCGCCGTCGATCTCGGCAATCAGGTCTTGCTCGCTCGGCAGGTCGAGTGCGCCAGTCCAGTGATCGAGGCTGTCGCCGTTGAAATACACCACCAGATCACGCTGCTGCACCACCGAAGTCGAGCCGCGCTTGAAATAAAAGACGTAATCCCAGCGATCGGCATGGAACATATCGGTCAGCAGCGGCGTGCCGATGGCATTGCGTACTTGTTCGCGGCTCATGCCGACGGTAAGCTTCGCCGCCGCTTCCGCCGAAACAAAGTTTCCCTGCACCACGGTCACCCGATAAGGCGTAATGTGTTCGATTACGCGGTTGCTGAGGCCGTTATAAGTTGAACATGCCGCAAGTGCGAGCACGGCTGTCAATGCGATCGCGGCGTGCGACGTCAGGTGTCGTACACCGTATCGCTTCGAAGAAAGAAGAGTCATGTCGTCAGTCGGGCGGAGTGCCGCAGGCTTGCGCGGAGTGTCGGACGGCCGGATTATGTCCGGAAAGGCAAAAAACGCATTAATATGGGGCTTCGTATTGTACTCTAGCGATGATTCACGATGACTAGTCCCTCCGATCTGAAGAGCATTGGCCTCAAGGCCACGCTCCCGCGCCTGAAGATCCTGGAGCTTTTTCAAAACTCCGAAACCCGGCATCTCACGGCCGAGGACGTTTATCGTCATCTGCTTCTCGACAAACTCGACATCGGCTTGGCCACGGTTTACCGGGTGCTGACCCAGTTCGAGCAAGCCGGCCTGCTCTCGCGCAGCAACTTCGAGTCGGGCAAGGCAATGTTCGAACTCAACGAGGGCAAGCATCACGATCACCTGGTGTGTCTTGACTGCGCCCGCGTCGTCGAGTTCAACGACCCAGAGATAGAATCGCGACAAAAAATGATTGCGGCACGTTACGGCTTTGCGCTGCAGGAACACGCGTTGTCGATGTACGGCGCCTGCATCACCGAAAACTGCCCGCACAAAAAGACCCGCTCCCACGGCTAGCGGCGCAGAACCTTCAAAAAAAACCGCTGCACCTGGCAGCGGTTTTCACAATAATGCTCGGCTTGTCGGCTGCCGCCCAACTTACTTCGCGTGCGCCAGTGCCACGGTCGTGTCGAGCATCCGGTTCGAGAAACCCCATTCGTTGTCGTACCAGCTCGATACCTTGACCAGGCTGCCGGATACTTTCGTCAACGTGGCATCGAAGTTCGACGAAGCCGGGTTGTGGTTGAAGTCGACCGACACCAACGGTGCCGTGTTGTAGGTGAGAATGCCTTTCAACGCGCCGTCTGCCGCTTCTTTCATGATGCTGTTCACTTCGTCGACGCTGGTTTCGCGCGCGGCGATGAACGACAGATCGACGATCGAGACGTTGATGGTAGGCACGCGAATCGCAAAGCCGTCGAGCCGGCCATTCAATTCGGGCAATACCAAACCCACCGCCGAGGCCGCGCCGGTCTTGGTCGGGATCATGCTGTGCGTGGCCGAACGCGCGCGCCGCAGATCTTCGTGATAGACGTCGGTCAACACTTGATCGTTGGTGTAGGAGTGAACCGTCGTCATCAGGCCGTTCACCAGGCCGATCTTTTCGTGCAAAGGCTTGACCAGCGGTGCCAGGCAATTGGTGGTGCACGAAGCGTTCGAAATCACCGTGTCGCTGGCTTTCAGCACATTGTGGTTCACGCCATAGACGATCGTGGCATCGACGTCCTTGCCGCCCGGTGCCGAGATGATGACCTTCTTCGCGCCGCCTTTGATGTGCGCGCTGGCCTTTTCCTTGGTGGTGAAGAAGCCGGTACATTCCAGCACTACGTCGACGCCCAGCTCGCCCCACGGCAATTCGGCCGGGTTGCGGTTTGCCAGCACGCGGATACGGTCGCCATTGACGATCAGGTAGTCGCCGTCGACGGAGACTTCACCAGGGAAACGGCCGTGCGCGGTGTCGTATTGCGTCAGGTGGGCGTTGGTCTGCGCATTGCCCAGATCGTTGATTGCGACGATCTCGATGTCCTGCTTCTTGCCACCTTCGTAAAAGGCCCGCAAGGTATTGCGGCCGATCCGGCCGTAGCCGTTGATTGCAACGCGAATCGTCATGGTCGTTTCTCCTGGTTGCTCAATGAATCATTCGAAAACAGCTTGGGCGGCCTCGACCAGCTTGTCGACAGTCAGCCCGAAATAGGCGAACAGCTCAGGCGCGTTGGCCGACTCGCCGAAGCGGTCCAGACCCAGCACCGCGCCGTCGAGCCCAACATACTTGCGCCAAAAATCGGTCACGCCGGCCTCGATGGCCACGCGCGGCACGCCGGCCGGCAATACCTGCGCCTTCCAGGCGGCATCCTGACGATCGAACACCGTGGTAGCGGGCATCGATACCACGCGCGCATCGATGCCAGCGGCGGCCAGCGGCGCGACCGCGGACAGCGCCAGCGACACCTCGGACCCGGTGGCGATCAGCACGACTCGGCGCGCGGCGGCGGCGCCGCCAACGTTCGCGAAGTCACGCACCACGTAGCCACCGCGTGCAATCTGCGCGAGCTGCGCGTCGTCGCGCGGGATAAACGGCAAGTTCTGGCGGCTGAAAATCAGGCAGCTCGGCCCAGACCGTGCGATGGACTCGGTCCATGCGTAGGCGGTTTCGACAGTATCGGCCGGGCGCCAGACGTCCAGGCCCGGTATCAGGCGCAGACTTGCCAGATGTTCGATCGGCTGATGGGTGGGGCCATCTTCGCCAAGCCCGATCGAATCATGCGTGAAGACGAAAATCGAGCGCGCCTTCATCAGCGCCGCGACGCGCAGCGCATTGCGACTGTAATCGGAGAAGGTGAGGAAGGTGCCGCCGAACGGCCGGTAGCCACCATGTACGGCGATGCCGTTGATGGCTGCGCTCATGCCGAATTCGCGTACGCCGTAGTTGATGTGATTGCCGGCGCCGATGGGCGATGCGCCCGGCGCCGCCGCGGCATGTGCCGCACCGTCGGCCACGTCGCCGGCGGCGCGCACCGGCGTCGAACCCTTCCAGTTGGTCAGGTTGGAGCCCGTCAAATCGGCGGAGCCGCCCAGCAACTCGGGCAGCAGCGCGGCGACGTCGCCCAGCGTTTGCTGCGACGCCTTGCGGCTGGCGATGGTTTCGCCCTTGGCTGCGGTGGCGGCGATCAAGGCTTTCACGCCCTCAGCCCAGTTGTCCGGCAATTCGCCGCGCACACGCCGTTCGAATTCGGCCGCTTGAGTGGGAAAGCGCTCGCGGTAAGTCGCGAACCGCCGCGTCCAGTCGCTTTGCGCGCGCGCTCCCGCTTCGAGCGCGCTCCATTGTGCGTACACCTCGTTGGGAATCTCGAACGGCGGCGACGACCAACCGATGGCAAGCCGCGTCGCCGCGATTTCAGCCGCGCCCAAGGCTGCGCCGTGCACGTCGTGGCCGCCCGCCTTATTGGGCGAGCCCTGGCCGATTGTGGTTTTGCAGCAGATCAGCGTCGGCTTCGAGGTGCTTTGCCGGGCCTGTGTCAACGCGGCATCGACCGCGGCCACATCATGGCCGTCTACCGCGCGGATCACGTTCCAGCCGTAGGCTTCGAAGCGCTTCGGCGTATCGTCGCCAAACCAGTGCCTGACGTCGCCATCGATCGAAATGCCGTTGTCGTCGTACAGCACGATCAGCTTTCCCAAGCCGAGTGTGCCGGCCAGCGAACAGGCTTCGTGCGAAATACCTTCCATCAGGCAACCGTCGCCAACGAAGGCATACGTGTGATGATCGACGATCGACAGGTCGGGCTGGTTGAATTCGCTCGCCAGCAGCGCCTCGGCCAGCGCCATGCCGACGGCGTTGCCCAGCCCCTGCCCCAGCGGGCCGGTGGTGGTTTCAACGCCGGGCGTAATGCCGTATTCGGGGTGGCCGGGCGTTTTGCTGTGCAGTTGCCGGAAGTCGCGCAATTCCTCGATCGGCAGCGCGTAGCCGGTGAGATGCAGCAATGAGTAAAGCAACATCGAGCCATGGCCGTTCGACAGCACGAAGCGGTCACGATCGGCCCAGCTCGGGTCGGCGGGATTGTGCTTCAGGTGCCGGTGCCACAGCGCCACGGCGATTTCCGCCATGCCCATCGGCATGCCGGGGTGGCCCGAATTGGCTTGCTGCACGGCATCCATGGCCAAGGCACGGATCGCGTTGGCCATCTGGTGGGACTGAGTGTTTGCTTGAGCGGTCATGAATCGTCGATCGGGAGCGTGTTGCGAAATGTCTGGCGCAAGCCTGACAAGCCGGACCAAACGGTCGGCGCTGCCCTCGAGCGGCCCGGTCAGGCCTCGCATTGCATCGCGAGGCCCGCGCACGGTCGGCGCGGCGTTGGATGACGAATCTCGCCGATTGAAAACGAACCGGCGCGTAGGTCGCGGCGCGCCTCGAAGGAGGCCGGCCGACGGACTGGCCGCGGCTGTAATGTGGGCCGTATTCTAACAGACAGCATGCAAGCGACGGGCGCGGCTTACGGCCACCCCATGCCTTTTGCGGGGACCTGGGACCGACCGGGGTCGCCTCGGCGCGTCGGCGGTGAGCCCAGTTGCGCCGACCATTCGACGCAGCCGTGGCACACTTGCCGCTCTTTCCAGGCAAGCGCGCGGCGACGCTGGCTTGGGGCGCGCGCCGGCGACGCGTCGCCGCGCCACCACCGACACTTTTTGATCAGCGAGCTATCGATGCACCGTCTGTTTGTCGAGCGACCCCTGCGGGTTGGCGAATCGCTGCAGCTTCCAGAAGAAGCATTTCGCCATGCGAGCGTGCTGCGCCTGCGTGTGGGCGAGACTTTGCGTCTATTCAATGGCCAAGGCGGCGAATATACGGCAGAAATTACTCAGTTCGACAGAAAGAACGGCACTGCGCGCATCGATGCCTTTCTGCCTCGCGAAGCCGAGTTGCCCTACACGATCACCTTGGCGCAAGGCATTGCCGGCGGCGAAAAGATGGACTGGCTGGTGGAAAAAGCGGTGGAATCGGGCGTGAGCAAGATCGTGCCGCTCAGCACCGCGCGCTCGGTGGTGCGGCTGGATCCGGTACGCGCTGAACGGCGGCGGCTGCACTGGCAAGCGTTGGTGCAGGCGGCTTGCGAGCAATGCGGGCGCAATCGACTGCCTGAGATAGCGGCAGTACGAAACTTCGGCGCCTGGCTGGAGGAAATGACCGGCGCGAGCGGTGTGCAGGGTGCGCCGGGCGCATCACACTCGAACGCCAACGAACTGCGCTTGACCTTATCGCCGCGCGCGCAAAAAACCATCAACGATCTGCCCGTTACCGCGCCTGCCGGTGAAGTTATCGTATTGATCGGACCGGAAGGAGGATTGTCGGAAGACGAAGAACTGCTAGCCACGCAGTATGGATTTACCGCGCTATCGGTCGGACCGCGCATTCTGCGCACCGAAACCGCGGGCATCGCAATACTGTCGGTGCTGGCCGCGCGCTGGGGCGGCTGGTAAATGGTCCGGGCGCCCGTGCACCCGGACCTCGGCTCGCCTTAAGCGAATGAGTAGAAAACGCGGAACGGTATCCGGCGCTCGGCCCAGAACTCAGCCGCATCGCGAAACACGTCGAGCAGCGTTTCGCGCGCTTCCTTGTCGAAACGCTGGGCGGCGGGCAGTGCTTCGAGCACTATCACGAAGCCGCGCTGCGCGCCTGCCTTGTCGACCATATCGGTCAGGCAATCGAACAGGGCGTCGTAGTTCTTGCCGAAATGTTTCGGAAACAGGAACGACGTAGCGATGGTTTCCAGCGCCTCCGCCTTGGTAAGGACGTGGCCCGCGTTCGCGTAGAGAAAGTGATGGCCGAGCCGGCTCGCCTCGTCGGCGAGGTCGGGCACCCTGAACGCACGTATCGACTGCACGATATTCGACCGTACAGTCTTGAACAGATTCATATCCGCGTCGCCGGAAGAATTGTCTATACCCGTTTCCCTGGGCGCGCCCAGCGTACTGGCGGTGCGCAAAGCCATCACCCGCTTGAACAAGTTGGTATCGCTCCGTCCGAACAAATCGCTCGCGACAGCGGAGTCTTGCGTCAGCATGTTGCCGCTCATCCCGTTGTCATCCCACAATGCGTTGAAAACTGTTGTAATGGTCGCTGGTGTAATAGCAGTTGTCGAGACTGCGCACCCAGCCACCGCAAACGATCCGTCGGGCGCCGCGGTCGGCCGACCAGCGCGGCGGCGGAACCGTGTATTCCCGGTAATATCCCCGTGGGCGGCGCGGCAACAGGCGCTCACGGTTGCCGAATACGATGCCATCCTTGGCAAACGGAAATGGCCCGCCCGCACGAATTCGCTCAAGTGTCTGCTGCGCCGGCTGCGGCAACTGCGCGGCTGCGACTTCCGCGCCGCTTGAAACGCTGTTGCTGCCGGCGATGCTCGTGGGCCAGGGCTGTCGCGCCAGCGCGTCGGCAACCGGCGCAAACTGTGCGGCAAGCGCGGCGCTGGCTATCGCGCAGGCGAGAATACCCGCCCGTAACGCTCTGCCAGCCCGACGATTCCTGTCAACCACTCGCGTCTCCGCAGGCAGCGGGCGCCATGTGTCGACGCGCCGGATGTGTAAGGTTATCGCTAAGCGCCGCGGGAATCAATCAGCGTGATATTTAGAAACGATTCTCCGTTTTGGCCGTACCTACGCCTTAACGGGCCGCCGCGACCACATCTGCCACCAGCAGCGCCGCCATATTCACGATGCGCCGCACGGTCGCCGACGCGGTCAGAACGTGCACCGGCTTGGCCGCGCCCAGCAAAATCGGGCCGATCGCCACGTTGTTGCCGGCCGCGGTTTTCAGCAAATTGTAAGAAATATTGGCGGCGTCCATATTTGGCAACACCAGCAGATTGACGTCGCCCTCTAGCGTCGAGTCGGGCAGGATCTCCTTGCGCAGGCGCGCGTCGAGCGCCACGTCGCCGTGCATTTCCCCGTCGACGTCGAGATCCGGCGCCTGTTCACGCAGCAAAGCCAGCGTGTCCCGCATTTTCTGTGCGCTGGCGCCCAGACCCGAGCCGAAGCTGGAGTGCGACAACAAGGCAATTTTCGGCTCGATGCCGAAACGCCGCACTTCATCGGCTGCCATCAGCGTAATTTCCACCAATTGCTCGGGTGTCGGATCGACGTTCACATGCGTATCGACCAAAAACAGCTGGCGCCCCGGCAAAATCAACGCGTTCATCGCCGCGTACACAGAGCGGCCCGGCTGCTTGCCAATAACCTGGTCGATAAAGTGAAGGTGGCGGTGCGTGGTGCTGATGCTGCCGCATAACAGCCCATCCGCCTCACCCTTGTGCACCAGCATCGCGCCGATCAATGTGGCGCGGCGACGCATTTCGAGCTTGGCCAGTTGCTGCGTCACGCCGCGCCGCGAGTTCATTTGGAAGTAGGTCTGCCAATAGTCGCGGTAGCGCTCGTCTTGCTCCGGATTGACTATCGTATAGTCGATATCGCGCACCAACCGCAGGCCGTAGCGCTCGATACGATGCTCGATAACGGCCGGACGCCCCACCAGGATCGGCTGCGCGATCTTCTCGTCGACGACGATTTGTACGGCGCGCAGCACGCGCTCCTCTTCGCCCTCGGAAAAGCAGATACGCTTTTTCTGCGGACCGACACTGCGCGCGATCTGGAAGATCGGCTTCATGATGGTGCCGCTGTGATAGACGAACTGCTGCAGGTGCTGGCGGTAGCCGTCCATATCGGTGATCGGCCGCGTCGCCACGCCGGAATCCATCGCCGCCTGCGCCACCGCGGGCGCGATCTGCACGATCAGGCGCGGATCGAAGGGCTTGGGAATCAGATAGTCTCTACCGAACGAAACGTCCTGCACGCCATAAGCTGCCGCCACCACGTCGCTTTGCTCCTGGCGCGCCAATTCCGCAATGGCGTTGACCGCGGCAATTTCCATCGCGCGCGTGACGGTAGTGGCTCCTACGTCGAGTGCGCCGCGGAAGATGAACGGAAAGCACAGAACGTTGTTGACCTGGTTCGGATAATCGGTGCGCCCGGTTGCCAGGATCGCGTCGGGGCGCACTGCCAGCGCCAGTTCGGGAAGGATTTCAGGGGTGGGATTGGCCAGCGCCAGTATCAGCGGTTGGTCGGCCATCTTCGCCACCATGTCCTGCTTCAGCACGCCGCCTGCCGACAAGCCGAGGAAGATATCGGCACCTTCGATGACTTCGGACAAGCTACGGGACGAGGTCGGCTTGGCGAAGCGTTCCTTGTCCGGATCCATCAATTCCTTGCGCCCGGTGTATACGACGCCAGCCAGATCGGTCACCCAGATGTTTTCGAGCGACATGCCGACGTCGATCAACAGGTCCAGGCAGGCCAGCGCCGCGGCACCCGCGCCCGACGCTACCAGCTTGACCTTCGAGATGTCTTTGCCGACCACCTTCAGGCCGTTGGTGACGGCGGCGGAGACGACGATGGCGGTGCCGTGCTGGTCGTCGTGGAACACCGGGATGTTCATGCGCTTGCGGCATTCGCGTTCGACGATGAAACAATCGGGCGCCTTGATGTCTTCCAGATTGATGCCGCCGAAGGTCGGCTCGAGCGCCGCGATCACCTCGACGAGCTTGTAAGGATCGGTTTCGTTCAACTCGATGTCGAAGACGTCGATGCCGGCGAACTTCTTGAAGAGCACCGCCTTGCCTTCCATGACCGGCTTGGCCGCCAGGGGCCCGATGGCGCCGAGCCCGAGCACCGCGGTGCCGTTCGTGACCACGCCCACCAGATTGCCGCGCGCGGTGAAGCGCGCCGCGTTCAGCGGATTTTCAACGATCGCCTCGCAGGCTGCCGCCACGCCAGGCGAATAGGCCAGCGCCAGATCGCGCTGGTTGAGCATCTGCTTGGTAGGGCTGACGGAGATTTTGCCCGGCGTTGGGAATTCGTGATAGTCGAGCGCGGCTTCGCGCAACTTGTCGTTGACGGTAGTGGGCATGAGAGGACTGCAGCGGAGAGTAGGCGAGTATTCTAGCCCCATCCGCCCCCGCTTCGAACCCATCCAAATGGCTAATGCGTAGATAAAGTGCTGCGACGCGGCCCCGCGCTGCCGTCATAATCGGGCTTTTGCCGGTCGTTACGATGCCTTCCGAATTTGCCTTGATCGAGCGCCACTTCGCACGTCGGGCGCGCGCTGCCGCGGCCGCGCAGGCCGCCGATAAAACCGCCGCGACCGGCATCTTTACCGCACTCGGCATCGGCGACGACTGTGCGCTGCTGACGCCCACCGTCGGCAGCCAGCTTGCGGTATCGACCGATACGCTGGTGGCAGGCCGCCACTTCTTCGACGATGTCGACCCTGCGGCACTTGGCCACAAGGCGTTGGCAGTGAACCTGTCGGACCTGGCCGCAATGGGCGCGATGCCGCGCGCCTTTACGCTGGCGCTGACGCTACCCCAGGCCGACGATAAATGGCTCGCGGCATTCGCCGACGGCTTGTTCGCGCTGGCCGATCGCTATCGCTGCGAGCTGGTCGGCGGCGACACCACCGGCGGCCCACTGGCCATCAACATTACGGTGTTCGGTGAAGTCGAATCCGGTCGCGCATTGCGCCGCGACGGCGCGCAAGCGGGCGACGACATCTGGGTAACCGGCACGCTGGGCGACGCGCGCCTGGCGTTGGGGCTACGGCGCGGCGAATGGCTGGCGCCGACCCTGTCCGCAGCACAACTCGCACAATTGCAATGCGCCATGGAGCGGCCAGAGCCGCGCGTGGCGGCCGGGCAAGCGCTACGCGGCATCGCGCACGCCGCACTGGATCTGTCTGATGGGCTGGCGGGAGACCTTGCGCACATTCTCGAGCGCTCCGGCGTGCGCGCGATCGTCGACGTCGATGCCATGCCACGTTCGTCCATCTTGTCGCGCCAGCCGCTTGCCGTACAGCGGCTCTGCGGCATCGCGGGCGGCGACGACTATGAACTATGCTTTACCGCGTCAGCGACGATGCGCGCCGCAATCGCCACGCAGGCGGCCGAGTTGGCACTGCCGATCACGCGCATCGGCCGCATCGTCAGCGACGCCGCGCAAGCCCGCGCCTACGCACCGCACGCGCCCGACCCCCAAGCTCCCGGCGGTGCCGACCAGCCTTCGCAGACGCTCGTGCACGACAACTCGTACATTGTCTGGCAGGATGGCGCCGGTCATTCGCTACCGCCCGCCGAAGCAGCCGCGTTTCGCGGCTTCGAACATTTCCATGCAGACTGATCCTCCCGACATCGTGCCGCCCTCCTCGCCGCAGCCAGCAACCTTCCCGCCTGAAGCACCCGCGCCGTCCGACACGCGCTCGAGCCTCGGTGACGCGCCTGCCTCGCTGGCCGCGCCGCCCCGGCGTCCGACCGCGGCGTTCATGTTCTCGCATCCGGTGCACATCCTGTCGATGGGCTTCGGCAGCGGGCTTTCGCCGATCATGCCTGGCACGGTGGGTACGCTGTTCGGCTGGCTGCTGTTCGTGGTGCTCGACCCCTATCTGACGACGTCCGCCTGGATTGCGCTGATCGTCGCAGGCTTCTTCGGCGGCGTCTGGGCCACCGGCTTCACCGCGCGCCGCATGGGCGTGGCCGATCCGGGTTCAGCCGTCTGGGATGAGGTGGTGGCGATTTGGCTGGTGCTGCTGCTGGTGATGCCGACGGGCTTCACCGGACAGCTGTGGGCCTTTCTGGTTTTCCGCTTCTTCGACATGGTCAAGCCTCCGCCAATCGGCTATTTCGATAGACGACTGAAGGGTGGCTTCGGCATCATGTTCGACGACATCGTCGCAGCGGTCTTCACGCTGCTGGTCATCGCTATCTGGCGCGCATTCCTTTGATACACATACGCGCCGGTGCAGGCACCTCGAGATCACAATGAGCGTTTCCAATCTGCCCGATCTACCCGATCTGTCATCACGCGCCGCGTTCGAAGCGCGTCTACATGAACTCGCCGCAACGGTGGGCCGCGCGCTGCATGCCGCGAACCTGCAGATGGTGAGTGCCGAGTCGTGTACTGGCGGGCTCGTCGCCGCCGCAATCACCGCGCATGCGGGCAGCAGCGCCTGGTTCGAACGAGGTTTCGTCACCTATTCGAACGACGCCAAACAGGAATCGATCGGCGTGCCGCAAGCACTGGTCGACGCGCATGGCGCAGTCAGCGAAGCGGTGGCCCGCGCCATGGCCGAGGGCGCGCTGGCGCATAGTCATGCGCAACGGTCACTGTCGATTACCGGCGTGGCGGGGCCTGATGGCGGCAGTGCGGAGAAGCCCGTGGGCACGGTCTGGTTCGGCTGGAGCGGCCACGGAGAAACGCTTGCGGAACGCCTGGTGTTCGAAGGTGACCGCACACAAGTGCGTTTGCAGGCGGCCATCCATGCGTTGGAAGGACTACTTAAGCTCTGCTGAGACGCGCCACGCGGCATGCGTCGCGCAGCCGACGCAAGCGCCACGTTCAGCCCTGCGGTTGATGCAGCCGCTGCCTTTCCACATTGATTGCATCGCGCAGCGCACGCGCGGCAGCCGCCGCGGCCGCTGCGTAGTCGTTGCCGACACTCGCATACAAAATCGAACGCGATGAATTGATGGCGATGCCGGCACCTTCGGCCGCGCAGCCGGCCGCGACGGTCGCCGCAATATCGCCGCCTTGCGCGCCGATTCCCGGAATCAGCAAGGGCATATCCGGACCGACGATGCGCCGCACCTCCGCGATCTCATTGGGAAAGGTGGCGCCGACTACCAAGCCCAGCTCGCCCGACGCGTTCCAACGCGTCGCCGCCAGTTCCGCCACGCGCTGATACAGCGGCCGGCCTTCCGTATTCAGGAACTGCAGATCGGATCCGCCAGGATTCGAGGTTCGGCACAGTACGATCACGCCCTTGCCCGCATAGGCGAGATACGGCTCGATCGAATCGAAACCCATATAAGGATTGACCGTTACCGCATCGGCCCCATAGCGCTCGAACGCCTCGCGCGCATATTGCTCGGCTGTCGAACCGATATCGCCGCGCTTCGCATCGAGGATCACCGGACGACCCGGGTGGCGATCGTGAATGTGCTGGATCAATCGTTCCAGCTGCTCCTCGGCCGAGTTCGCGGCGAAATAAGCAATTTGCGGTTTGAAAGCGCTCGCATACGGTGCGGTGGCGTCGACGATATCGCGGCAGAAGGCAAAGATCGCGTCGTCATCCGCGGCGTCGCGCAAGCTGGTGGGAAAACGCGATGGCTCGGGATCGAGCCCTACGCACAACAGCGAATCGACATCGCGCCAGGCGGCACGCAAGCTTGCCGAGAAGGAAGGATTTGAGCCCAGCGCATCGTCGGCGTCGAGATTGGCGGCGGATTGTTGCGCAAAGTTGGCGGCGTCGCCATTGGCAGATTGAGCGGTCATGAAAGGCTGTCGAAGTTGCATTGAGGAAATCATTTTGCGCCGTAATGCGCGGCACCATCATTCATGCAAGGCAGCCGGCGGCACGCCCGCAAAGCATGCTTCGGGCAGCCCGCGCACGGATACCTGCGTGGCATATACGCCGCCCGCGGTCGGATCATTGCGTAACGCCGCGGAGCTCATGCCTTCGCGGGAGCTGGTGATGAACAGCGTGTCGAGCGCCGCGCCGCCCAGGCTCACGCAAGTCGGCTGCCGCGTCGGCACGTCGATGCGTTGGCTTTCCAGCCCGTCGGGCGCATAGCGCAGCACGCGCGCGCCGCCGAACTGCGCGTTCCACAGCCCACCTTCCGCATCCACGGTCGATCCGTCCGGCACACCGTCGGCGTCGGTAAGTCGCACGAACACGCGATCATTCGAGATCGCGCCGGCGGCACTGTAGTCACAGCAGCGAATCACCCGATTCGGCGAATCGCAGTAGTACATGGTGCGGCCATCGGGACTGAAAGAGATGCTGTTGGAGATAGCCGGCCGCAACAGCGGCAGGCGTTCCAGCGAGAGATCGACATTGAGCCGGTAGAACGCGGCCATCGGACGCGGGTCGTCGCTGTCGTCCTGCGTACCGAAGACGAAACAGCCGCGTCGATCGCAGCGGCCATCGTTGACACGCGTGGTCAGTCCCAGTTCGATGCTGTGCAGCGGTGTCAGCCGACTGCTCGCGAGTTCGAAAAACGCCAGCGATTCGGCCAGTCCGACCAGCACGACGCCAGGCGTGCTGCACAGCGCGAAGGTGGCAAGCTTGTCGGGCATGTCCCAACTTTCGCGAGCGCCGGTACGCGGATCGAAGCGCCATAGCCGCGCGCCCTTGACGTCGGTCCAATAAAGCACGCCTTCGGCCGCGTGCCAGTTCACCGACTCTCCCAAGGTATTGCGCGCGTCGATCAACAGCTCGGCTTTCATCCTGCCTCTCTTGAAATTGCTCGGTACATCATTGCGGCAACTCGGCCGCGCCCATGCGCCGCGCGATCACGTTGGTGCGTTGCGCCAGCCACGCAGAATTTCTATGGGCATCGAAGTAGCGCGGCCGCGGCAGCATGACTGCCAGCCGCGCCGCCTGACGCGCGCTCAAATTAGCCGCGGCGGTGCCGTAATAGTACTGGGCGGCGGCCTGCGCACCATAAACGCCGTTGCCCCACTCGATCGAATTCAGGTAGATCTCGAAAATGCGTTCCTTGTCCATCCAGAATTCGAGCATCCAGGTAATGGCGAACTCCTGCCCCTTTCGCAGATAGCTCTTCTCGGTCGACAGAAATAGATTGCGCGCCAGTTGCTGCGAGATCGTCGAGCCACCGGCGACGATGTGGCCTCGCTTCTTGTTCTTTTCCCACGCCTGCAGGATCGAGTCGATTTCGAAGCCGTTGTTGGTGGCGAAGTTGGCGTCTTCCGAAGCGATGATGGCGCGCTTCAGCGTGCGCGAGATCTGCGGATAGGGCACCCAGGCATGCAGGATGGTGGTGCGATTCGCTTGCGGGTCGTGCCGCAAGCGTTCGGCGCCAGCCCGCATGAAGGCGGTCGACGATGGATCCACTTGCGTCCAGAGACCGATTTGCACGAAATAGAAGACCTGGCTGGCCAGCACCGCCGCCGCGAGCAGCGCACCGAAGTAAAGCCCCCAGCGTAGCCGCCGCCCTCCGCGCATCGCCTCTCCTTTAGTCTTGTGGTGGTGCTTCGGCGATCAATTGCGCGCGCAGACGGGCTTGCACGGGAGCGGTTTCGGGACGCACGCCACGCCAGATGAAGAACGCTTCCGCGGCTTGTTCGACCAGCATGCCCAGGCCATCGGCGCAGCGCGCGCCGCGCGCCGCGCAATGGGCAAGGAACACAGTGGGTTGCGCGCCGTACATCATGTCGTACGCCAGCGTGCGCGCGTCCACGGCGTCTACCGGGAATGCGGGAAGGGCATTGCTGAGGCTGCCGGCCGTGGCGTTGATGACGATGTCGTAAGCGCCGCTTGAGGCGTTGGCGTTGGCGTTGGCGTTGGCGTTGCGCTGCCTCACAGACAGCGATGCGGGTTCGGCGTTGCTGTCGAGCGCGCTGAGCCGGCAACCAGCCGCTGTCGCTGCCGCATCGAACGACGCGACCAATTCCTCGGCCCGCGCCGCAGTGCGGTTCAGCACGTCGATTGCTGCTACGCGGCCATCGATCAGCGGCAGCATCGCGCCGCGCGCCGCGCCCCCGGCGCCGAGCAGCAACACGCTCAAGCCGGCGAGCGACACGCCGAGGCCCTGCTCGATATCACGCACCAGGCCAATGCCATCGGTGTTGTCGCCATGCAAGCGGCCAGCGCTTTGCCACAGCGTGTTGACCGCACCCGCCGCCAACGCGCGCGGTTCGAGCACGTCGACCAAGGCGTGCGCTTCCAGCTTGAATGGCACGGTCACGTTCATGCCGCTGCCACCCGCCGCAAAAAATTTCGTCACGCTGTCGGCGAAACCGTCGAGCGGCGCCGGCAGCGTTTCGTAAGTCAGCGCTTCGCCCGTCTGCGTGGCAAACCATTGGTGGATCAGCGGCGACCGGCTATGCGCCACCGGATTGCCGATCACCGCATAGCGCGCCACGCCGGCCTTCATGAGCGGACGATACCGTGAGCGACCAGCGGCTCGGCCGGATCGGCCAATGCCGCGCGCGCGGGTGCATCGCCGTCGTCGATACGATCAGCATCGTCCACACGATCAACGTCGCCGCTACGATCATCGCCGCCTACGCTATCGCCCGCGTCGCCACCGTCGCCACCGTCGCCACCGTCGCCACCGTCGCGATCAGCATAAGTTGCCGTCTCCTCTTCCGAGGCGGCCGACGACGAACTATCCTCATCGGCCTGCGCCGACAGCGATTCCACCTCCGCGGCGTCGGCATTCTGCAGCATCGTATCGGGCGCGCCGATCTCGCTCTCGGCGAACTCCGCCTCGGTCGGGCCCGCCGGTACGTCCAGCACTTGCAGCAGCCGGCACGATGCCTCGACCGTCAACTCATCGATCGATATCACTTCCAGCAACAGCTTGGTGCCGCGCGCATGCACGCCAAGACCCGGCAGATGCAGCAACAAGGGAATTTCGTCGAGACGCACCACGTCGCCCTTGACTACCGAGGCCACTACTCGGTCACGTTTCTCCTGCTGCAGCCAGCGCAAGCACCAGAACTTTTCCATGCGGTGCTGATGATCGGCATAGGCCGCATAGGTTTCGTCGAAGTGTTGCACCACTGCATACAGGTCGGCATCTTTCGGCTTGAATGGCGCCACCAGCTTCGCCGCCACGCCATGCTCGATGCAGGCCAGCAGTTGCCACTGGTTGATCATGTCGACGTAGCGGCGCAGCGGCGAGGTACTCCACGCATACTGCGGCACGCCCAGCCCTTCATGCGGCGCGGGCGTGGTCTGCATGCGCGTGCGGTTCGCGCCGAATGCGCGTTGCGCCCGATAGATGCCCGGCACGCCATAGCCGGCCAGATAAGCCCCCCACGAACTGTTCGCCAGGATTGCCAGCTCGGCGACGATCAGGTCGAGTGGCGAGCCGCGGCGGCGCGGCTGGATCGTGACGTGATCGTTTTCGATATAGAAATTGAAATCGGTCGGTCGCTGCACTTCGCGGCGCAGCCCGGAAGCCAGGCGCGCCACCTGCCGCTTTTCGTGCAGTGCCTGCGCCAGCGGCCACAGCAAGGCGATTTCTTCCTTGTGCGCATACTCGCCGCTGCCTTCGGCCAGCGCTGCTTCCGTGATGATGTGCTCGAGCTCGTTGTAGCGCATATTGCTGCGCACGAACACGCGCTCGACGCGCGTCTCAGTGGTGACGATTTCCTGCGTCTGCGCGTTGATGACGAGATACAAGGAGAGCGCCGGCCGCAGCGCGCCTTCCTTCAGCGTATAACGGTCGACCACCGAGCCGGGCAACATGGTGATCTTGTCGCCGGGCATGTAGACGGTCGACAAGCGCGAGCGCGCGATGGCGTCCACTGGGTCTTTCGGTGCGATGCCGAGCGACGGCGCCGCGATATGAATGCCTACGCGTATGCGCCCGTCCGCCATCCGCTTGACCGAGAAGGCATCGTCGATTTCGGTGGTGGTGCTGTCATCGATGGAGAAAGCCTCGACGTCGGCCACTGACAGATTCTCGTGGTCATGCTGATGCGCGCCGGGCGCCTCCGGTATCTCGGCAAAGCCGGTGCCGTCGGGAAAGAATTCCGCCAGGAAGCGCGCTTCGTGCAGCTCACGGGCCGAGCCGATGCCACCGCATTCCAGCATCAGCCGC
The DNA here is from genome assembly GCA_050955105.1 of Janthinobacterium lividum. Taxonomy (GTDB): domain Bacteria; phylum Pseudomonadota; class Gammaproteobacteria; order Burkholderiales; family Burkholderiaceae; genus JBPBQZ01. The sequence goes on from JBPBQZ010000064.1 coordinate 18,381, forward strand.
GCTGCGGAAATGCCACGTGCCGCGGCGGCGGCTTCCAGCGCTTTGTATTCCAGAGAATTCTTGTCGGGCTTCGCCAGCAGCGCGATGGCCTTCTCGCGGATCGCATCGGGCAATCGCCCCGCTTTCATTTCCTCTTCGTAGCCTGACTGCACGGCAGCCTGCGCACGCTTGCGATCGAGCGAGGCCAGCGCCGCCTGCAATTGCTCTTGCGGCGCACGCTGATAATTGCCGCGACCCTTGCGGCGGAAATAGATGGGCGAACCATGTAGGCGCAGCAGCAGCGCCGCGCGCTCCACCGGCCCGACTTTTGCGCCGAAGTATTCGCTGGCCAACGTGCCGAAATTGAACTCGTCGTTGCCCGCGCATTCCCACAGGAACTCCAGGTCGATGTCCTGCGCCTGGCGCTCCGCTTCCTGCATCAATAGCGCCGGCGTTGGCGTCTCAAATTCCAGCAGCACTTCCTTGTTGCGCACTTTCGCACGGCGACCGCCCGGCAATTCCGCCTGCAACGCGTCGCCCTGCCGCGCCAATACGGTGCCGGCCTTGAAGCTTCCTGATTCCTCGAAAAAGACGTTCACATCAACTCTCTTGCACGGAGCCGCGATGGGCTTCCGTATGACTATCAATCCCGCAGAAATCCAGCACGCCATCGATATAGGCGGCAAAGTCACTGAGGCCGTGGTCGCTGCCCTGAATCAGGGTGGTGCGCGCGCCCGCATATTTCTTCAGCATGTCGCGATAATCCAGTACTTCGTCGCCGGTCGCGGCCAACAGGTAATAACGCTCCGGCGAAATCTTCGCGACCGCCAACTCGCGCAGTTCTTCGAGATGCTGTGCTTCGACGACGATCGTGCCGCCGCCGTGCCACAGCGTTTGCTCGCCGAGAGAGCGGTCTAGGTCTTTTTCCGGCTCGGTTGCCGGATTGATCAGCACCGCGCGCCAGTGGTACTTTTCAGCAAGCCAGGTGGCGTAGAAACCGCCCAATGAGCTGCCGATCAGCAATGGCGGCGTGGCGCTGCGCGTGGCAATCCATTCTGCGAGCTCGATCGCGGCCTTCGGCGACACCGGCAATTGCGGACACACCCAATCGCCGGCATGTCCCAGTTCGGCGAGGCGCGCGCCGAGCATGCGGGCTTTGAACGACTGAGGCGAAGAGCGGAAACCATGCAAATAAAGAATCAAGACCGCTCCTGTTGCACGCGCGCGTCGAGCGCGTTGAGCAAGCGGCCGTGCACGCCGCCAAATCCACCATTACTCATCACTACGACATGGTCGCCCGGCGCCGCGCTTGCCACGACTGCGGCCGTCAGTGCGCCCAGGTCGGTGAACGCCCGGGCGCGTTGGCCCAGCGGCGCCAGCACTTGTGCCAGATTCCAGTCGAGCGCGTCGCGGCCAGCCGGCGCCTGATATGCAAACACCGCGTCGGCCGCGGCCAGGCTTGCAGGCAGGCGAGCGCTCATCACGCCCAGTTTCATCGTGTTGGAACGCGGCTCGAGCACGGCGAGAATGCGGCCGCGCGGCGCACCGTCAGCATGCGCCGCAGTGCTCGCGTCGGTGTTGTTGGCAAGTGCCGGCGACGCATCGAGCGCCGCCAAGCCGAGGCGCTTGCGCAAGCCTTCGAGCGTGGCCTGAATCGCCGTGGGATGATGCGCAAAGTCGTCATACACGGTGATGCCGTCGACGCTGCCGCGAATTTCCATCCGGCGCTTCACGCCCTTGAAAGCGGCGAGCGCCGCGCCAGCCGCGGCCGGGGGGATGCCCACATGGCGCGCCGCCGCGATGGCCGCCAGCGCATTGAGGCGATTGTGCTCGCCTTGCATCGGCGCGTCGAACTCGGCCACACGGCGGCCTTGCCAATAGACGTCGCAGACCTGATCCGCGCCCCGCGCTTCCCAGCCGCCCGCCACGCCGAAGCGCTCGACCTCGCTCCAGCAGCCGCGCATCAGCACGGCTTCCAACGCACTCTCGCGACCGTTGCTGACGATGCGGCCATGCTGCGCGATGGTACGCACCAGGTGATGGCATTGCGTTTGAATCGCCGCGAGATCGGGGAAGATATCGGCGTGATCGTATTCCAGGTTGTTCAGGATCAACGTACGTGGCCGATAGTGAACGAACTTGGAGCGTTTGTCGAAAAACGCAGTGTCGTACTCATCCGCTTCGATGACGAAGAAGCGCGAGTCGGTCAGCCGTGCCGAGATGCCGAAATCGACCGGTACACCGCCGATCAGAAAGCCTGGTGCCAAGCCCTGCTGCTCGAGCACCCATGCCAGCATCGCGCTGGTGGTGGTCTTGCCATGCGTGCCGGCTACCGCCAGGACGTGCTTGCCGGCCAGCACATGTTCGGCCAGCCATTGCGGTCCGGATACGTAGGGCAGGCCGGCGTCGAGAATCGCTTCCATCAACGGATTGCCGCGCGACACCACATTGCCGACGACGAATACGTCGGGCTGTAGTGTCGCCAACTGCGCGGCGTCGAAGCCTTCGATCAACTCGATACCTTGCTCCGCCAGTTGCGTGCTCATCGGCGGGTAAACACCGGCATCGCAGCCGGTGACCCGGTGCCCGGCTGCGCGCGCGAGCACGGCGAGACCGCCCATGAATGTGCCGCAAATGCCGAGGATGTGGATGTGCATGGTTCGAGCGCTTGAATAGACTGCACCAGAGCTGCGTGGCGGGTTGCAGAGCGAGCATCTGGAGACAGGCCGCAGCCTGACTTGAAGTGGTCGCATTGTACCCGAGCGCCCGACCGCCTCTCGCCCAAGCCGGGCGCCGGCACGTCTCGGGTATCATGCCCGCATGTCACGCAAATCTTCCCTCGATCCTCGCCGCGTGCGAGAGGAAATCGCGATTGCGGCGGCGCGCATGATTGCGGAAGACGGCCTCGACTACTCGAGTGCCAAGCGCAAGGCGGCCAAGCAGATCGTCGGCGCAACCCGTCTGTCGGGCGAATGGCTGCCCGACAATGATCATCTCGAAGACGAGATTCGCGAATACCAGGCCATTTTCCAGGGCGAAACCCAGCCGCTGGTGCTGCAGGCGTTGCGGCGCATTGCGCTCGACTGGATGAAACGGCTCGCTCAATTCAATCCCTATCTGACCGGCGCGGTGCTGAACGGCACGGCCGGCGTGCATTCGGATATCCATTTGCAGCTGTTTTGCGACAGCACCAAAGACGTGTCGATCTTCCTGCTAAACGCTGGTGTGGACTACGCGGTGACGGAAGCGCGCCATTTCGCCGGCCGCGCGCCGGTTGAAATGTTGAACTTCCTGGCTCCCCAGCGGGACGCCGAAAGCGTTGCCCTGGGACTGGCGCAGGTCGGGGTGTGTCTGGCGCTGTATGCGCTGGACGACCTGCGCGGCGCGCTGCGCACCGATGGACGCGGCCTTCCGGTGCGCGCCACCGCCGTTTATCTGGCTTCGTTGCTCAATCCGCCGGCCCCCACGGCACCGGCACCGGCCGCATCGTGACGACGCCGCCCGCGCTTAAGGCCCGACGGCTGCTGTGCTTGATCATGGCGGCCGTCTTGGCGCACGCCGCCGGCGCATTGACAGGCCTGCACTGGCGTTGGTTCAGCGAGGCGCACGCCAACGAAACCCCCGGGTCGCCCGATGCGGTAACCGCGCTGTTCAATACGCGACTGCCCGACCTGCAGGCAAAGCCGCAGCCGCTCGCCATCTACCGGGGCAAACCGCTGGTGGTGAATTTCTGGGCAGCCTGGTGCGCCCCGTGTGTCGCCGAGATGCCGGAACTCTCGGCACTGGCAGCGCACTACGGTCCGCGCGCGCATTTCGTCGGCATCGGCGTGGATAATGCCGCCAACATCGCAGGCTTCCTCAAAAAGGTGAAAGTCGATTTCCCGATCTTCGTCGCCGGCTACGGCGGCGGCGATCTGGCCCGGGCGCTCGGTAATAACATAGGCGGCCTGCCCTATACGGTGGTCATCGATGCCGCGGGCCAAGTGCGTTATACCAAGCTGGGCAGCGTCGACCCGCGCGAATTGCGCCGCGTGCTCGACAGTCTGTAAGGCGAGCCGCGCCCGCCTCCACGCTGCGCTTACGCCGCCCTAGCTAATTTGGCTATTTCGCAGTAACATCGCGCAACTTTGCTAGAACGCACGCCAACCATGACCCACCGATTACTCGTTCTCCATGGGCCGAATCTCAATATGCTCGGCCAGCGCGAACCTGAAATCTATGGCGCCACGACGCTGGCGGACATCGAAGCAGCGATCGCCGAGCGCGTGGCACTTGCCGGGGCATCGGTGGCATTTTTCCAAAGCAATCATGAAGGGGCGATCGTCGATCGAATTCAGCAGGCGAGCGTCGAAAACATTGATTTCGTCGTCATCAATCCCGCCGCGTTCACGCACACTAGCGTCGCTATCCGCGATGCCCTGGCGGCGGTGCGGACGCCCTTCGTCGAAGTACATTTGTCGAATATTCACAGCCGCGAGCCTTTTCGTCAGCACTCATACTTCTCCGACAAAGCCATCGGCGTGGTTTGCGGCCTGGGCTGGCGCGGTTACCTCTATGCGACGGATTTCGCCCTCGAACATCTGACGCACACCAACAAGGCGTAGATGAACGCCGAAGCGGCTCGGCGCCTGACGCCAGCCGCGCGAGTTCGGCGCATTTACTCACCGATTCAACGCATACATGGGGTTTTAGATGGATTTGCGAAAACTGAAGACGCTGATCGACCTGGTTTCCGAGTCCGGTATCTCGGAGCTGGAAGTCACCGAAGGCGAAGGAAAAGTCCGCATCGTCAAGAATGTGACGCCAGTCTACGTGTCGGCGCCGCAGGCACCGAATCAATATGCGCCGTCGCCCGCGCCGGCCGCCCCCGCCGCGCCCGCCGTGAGCGATACCCCCGCCGCACCGGCCGCACCCAGCGGCCATGTGCTTAGCTCGCCGATGGTCGGCACCTTCTATCGCTGCCCGTCGCCGGGCGCGGATCCGTTCGTGCAGGTGGGCGACACCGTGCGCGAAGGCCAGACGCTAGCTATCGTCGAGGCCATGAAGCTGCTGAACGAGATCGAATCGGACAAGTCCGGCGTCATCAAGGAAATCTTGGTGGAAAACGGCCAGGCAGTGGAATTCGGCCAGCCGATGTTCGTGATCGGCTAGGTCTACGTTCGACGACACTGCGCAGGCGGCGCAGCCGCCGCAACCCATTTTCAGCGCGTCGCCGCATGGCGCGCGTACACGGTGATCGACGGTCTCTATGTTCGAAAAAATCCTCATTGCCAATCGCGGTGAAATTGCCTTGCGCATTCAGCGGGCATGCCGCGAGCTAGGCGTCAAAACGGTTGTGATCTATTCGTTGGCCGATAAAGAGGCGAAATACGTGCGCCTGGCCGACGAGGCCGTCTGTATCGGCCCCGCACCGTCGTCGGAAAGCTATCTGAATATGCCGGCCATCATCAGCGCCGCGGAAGTCACCGATGCGCAGGCGATCCATCCGGGCTATGGCTTCCTGTCGGAAAACGCCGACTTCGCGGAACGCGTCGAGCAGTCGGGCTTCAAGTTCATCGGCCCGCGTCCCGACACCATCAGATTGATGGGCGACAAGGTCTCGGCCAAGCAGACGATGATCAAGGCAGGCGTGCCATGCGTGCCGGGCTCGGAAGGCGCGCTGCCCGACGATCCAAAAGAAATCGTGCGGATAGCGCGCGAGATCCGTTATCCGGTGATCATCAAGGCATCGGGCGGCGGCGGCGGGCGCGGCATGCGCGTGGTGCATACCGAAGCGGCGTTGGTCAACGCGGTGAACATGACCCGCGAGGAAGCACAGCGCGCGTTCGGCAACCCGCAGGTGTATATGGAGAAGTTCCTCGAGAACCCGCGCCATATCGAAATCCAGGTGCTGGCCGATAACTACAAGAACGCAGTCTGGCTGGGCGAGCGCGATTGCTCGATGCAGCGCCGCCACCAGAAGGTGATCGAAGAAGCGCCGGCGCCGCACGTGCCGCGACGTCTGGTCGATCGCATCGGCGACCGCTGCGCGGATGCCTGCCGCAAGATGGGCTACGTCGGCGCCGGCACCTTCGAGTTCCTGTACGAGAACAACGAGTTCTATTTCATCGAAATGAACACGCGGGTGCAGGTTGAGCATCCGGTCACCGAATTGATCACCGGCGTCGATATCGTGCAGGAGCAGATTCGCATCGCCGCGGGCGAGAAGCTGCGCTTCAAGCAGCGCGACGTGCAGCTGCGCGGCCACTCGATCGAATGCCGGATCAACGCCGAACATCCATACAAATTCACGCCGTCGCCGGGCCGCATTACCTCCTGGCACGTGCCGGGCGGCCCGGGTGTGCGGGTTGATTCGCACGCGTATTCAGGCTATTTCGTGCCGCCGAATTACGACTCGATGATCGGCAAATTGATTACCTATGGCGCCACGCGCGACCAGGCTATTTCGCGCATGCGCATCGCCTTGTCGGAAATGGTGGTGGAAGGCATCGAGACCAACATCCCGCTGCAACTGGAACTGATGATGGACGCCAAGTTCGTCGAAGGTGGCACCAGCATTCATTATCTTGAGCACAAGCTCGCGCAGAAGCTGCAAGCGGCCCAGGAAAAGATCTAGGCCGACGTGCCTGGCCCACCCGCTCAATCCATGAACCCCGCCCCATGAGCTACCGCGAATTGATCGTCGAGATTGCGCGCGAACAGGCTGAGTCGCTGTCCGACGCGCTGCTCGATGCCGGCGCCCTGTCGGTCACGGTCGAAGACGCCGACGCGGACACGCCCGATGAAGAGCCGTTGTTCGGCGAACCTGGCGGCGAGCCCGAAGAAGCCGCCTGGCGCCGTTCGCGCGTGATCGCACTGCTGGACGAAGACGAGCCGGTCGACGCGCTGCTGGAAGTGGCCACGCGCATGGCCGGTGTGGGCAATGCCGCGGCGCGTGCCACCTTGCACATTCGCGACGTGGCCGACCAGGACTGGGTGCGCCTGACGCAATCGCAATTCGATCCGATCCGCATTGGCGAGAACATCTGGGTGGTGCCGTCCTGGCACCAGGCTCCCGATCCGGACGCGCTGATTCTTGAACTCGACCCAGGCCTGGCCTTCGGCACCGGCAGCCATCCGACCACACGCTTGTGCATGGAATGGCTGGAGCAAACCGCCATCGCCGGCGAGCTGGCCGAGCGCAGTGTGCTGGATTACGGCTGCGGCTCCGGCATCCTCGCCATCCTCGCGGCGAAGTGCGGCGCCGGCTCGGTAGTAGGAGTGGATATCGATGCACAGGCCGTCAGGGCCGCCAATGACAACGGCATTCGCAACAAGGTCGATCCTGCCTTCGTCGTACCCGATGACTGCCCGGCCGGCCGCTTCGATGTGGTGGTAGCGAATATCTTGTCGAATCCTCTCAAGCTGCTGGCCTCGATGTTGAGCGCGCGCGTGGCGCCGGGCGGTCAGTTGGCGCTGTCGGGCATTCTCGCGCGGCAGGCCGAAGACGTGATTCAAACCTATGCGCCCTGGATCACGCTGTCGGTCTGGCGTGAGCGCGACGGCTGGGTCTGCCTGACAGGCCGTCGTCCAGTTGACCAAGTTAGCGGCTGAGCGGCGCCAGCACGGCATCCTGTCGACAATTGCCGGGATTGCGCGGGCGGCACTGGCACTGCTGCTGGCGGCGTCATTGGTGATCGGTGCCGTGCTATGGCAACGTGAAGCGGTCATCATGCGCTGGCCGGCAGCGGCGGGGGTGCTGGCGCACGCGTGCGCCAGCGTCGGCTGCAGCACCGCGCCACCACGCGCCATCGACGCCCTGTCGCTGAACGCCACCACCTTGCGTGCGCTCAAGCCGGGCCACTTCACGCTCTCGTTCTCGCTGGAAAATCACAGCGTCGTGCCGCTCGCGTGGCCGGCGCTCGAAATCATGTTGTCGGACAAGACCGAGCACATCGTGGTCCGCAAAGTGCTGCTGCCAACTGACTACCTGGCCGATGGCTGGCGCGCGGCGAGCGGCATCCCGGCACTCACGCAGCTGCGGATTCGCCTGGCACTGGACGGCCCGAGCACGGCGCTCGGCAGTTATCGCGTGTTGATCTTCTATCCTTGAGCGCGCGGCGCGGCGCGATTTCTTATAATCGCTTGCTACAGCCAGTACGCCGCGCGGCGTACGGTGCCGAACTACCAACGCCGAAGGCCCGAGACCGCCGTCGTCTTGATTGATTACCCCGGTAATAAAGTGCTTCGCCTTTCAACGCTTCATTGAGGATTCGACATTGGCTTCGCTCATCTGCGGTTCACTCGCCTACGACAGCATCATGACCTTCGAAGGCCGCTTCGGCGAACAGATCTTGCCTGACCAGGTGCACAACTTGAACGTCAGCTTTCTGGTGCCGAAGATGCGCCGCGAATTCGGCGGCTGCGCGGGCAATATCGCCTATGCGTTGAAGATGTTGGGCGGCGATGCGCGCATCATGGCTACGCTCGGCGGCGTTGACGCACAGCTTTATCTCGACCGCCTCGACAGCATCGGTCTTACACGCGATTACATACGCGTCTTGCCGGAAGAAAATACCGCGCAAGCGATGATTACCACCGATCTGGACAACAACCAGATCACGGCCTTCCACCCAGGCGCGATGATGTTTTCGCATCTCAACCGGGTACAGGATAGTGAAGGCATTCAGTTGGGCATCGTAGCGCCTGACGGCCGCGACGGCATGCTGTCGCATGTCCAGCAATTCGCCGAGGCAGGCATCGCCTTTATCTTCGATCCAGGTCAGGGCTTGCCGCTCTTCTCGCAAGCCGAATTGCGGGAAATGATTGAACTCGCCACCTACGTAACAGTCAATGACTACGAAGCGAAACTGCTGGCTACCAAGACCGGTTGGTCGGAGTCCGAAATCGCCGGGCGCGTCGACGCACTGATCGTAACCATGGGCGAACGTGGCGCACATATCCGGCATCGCGACGGTGAAGAAATCATCGGCGCGGTGCCACCGGCCGCGGTGCTCGATCCCACCGGTTGCGGTGATGCCTATCGAGGTGGTCTGCTGTATGGTCTGGAGCACGGATGGGACTGGGCCACCACCGGTCGAATGGCGGGCTTGATGGGATCGCTGAAGATCGCCACGCTCGGCCCTCAAAACTACACGCTGACACGCAGCGAAATCGACGCCAAATTCAAGGAAGCGTTCGGTTACGCGGTCAGTTGAATTTCCGGAGAAATACCATGAAGAATTCAAGTCGCCTCGGTTTGCTCGCGGTGCTCGCGACAGCAGTGTTGATGCAAGGCTGCGTCGCACCCGGTCCGTCGCCCGATGTGTATTCGGGTTGGCAGGCACAGCGCGAACAAACGGTGCGGATGGGCGTGATCGAAAGCGTGCGCGCGGTCGTCATCGATAACAGCACCCATTCGGGCGCGGGCGCAGTGGCCGGCGGTGCGGTGGGTGCGGTCGCGGCCGGTAGCCTGATCGGCCATGGCAGCGGTTCGGTGCTGGCGGCGTTGGCAGGCGGCATCGGCGGTGCGCTGGCCGGCAATGCCATCCAGAACAACGCCGGCTTGCGCCAAGGACTGGAAATCACCGTGCGCCTCGACAATGGCGAACTGCGGGCGATTACGCAGGAAGCGACGCCGGAAGTGTTCCGCGCCGGTGATCGGGTGCGACTACTGTCGAGCGGCGGCGTGACACGCGTCACGCACTGATAGCGACAGCTTGGACGAAGGTATACGGGCCGACCAATGTGTCGGCTCGTTACGTTTACGGCGTGGTGGGGAAAGCGAGGTCAAGGCGCTTTGAAGTGTCGTCTGCCCGGCTTCGGAGCCACCAGTCTATCGACGACCTGCGCGACATCCAGTGTCAGGTCGTCGAGCAGCAAATGCTTGCGACGCATCGTCTGTCCGGATAGCAGCGTCACACGACGTACGGGTAGGCCGACTTGCGCGGCCACCCACTCGAGCAATGCAGCATTGGCCTGTCCGTCGACAGGCGGTGCCTGCAGGCGTACTTTCAAGACGCCGTCGAATTCGCCGCTGGCAGCAGTCGCCGCGCGCGCATTGGGCTGCACATAAACCCATAGCTCAACGCCTTTGGCGGTCTTGCGACACCAGTCGACCATCTTTATTCAGAGAGACGACGCGCATGCACTCGCAGTTCGCGGGCGCATGCGCGACGCATTACGGACGACTACCTGTCGGAAACGGCCAAGCCGCCGACGGGTTGATCACGGTCTTCACCGCTGCGGCGGGTGCCGCGGCGGGTGCACCGGGTGTTGCCGACGCTGCAGGTTCAGCCGCCGAGGCAGCGGGTGCAGCCGCCTCTTTTTCTTCAGGCTTTTTGGCAGCCGCCTTCTTGGCCGGCGCGGCCTTCTTCGAAGCAGCCTTCTTTACAGCGGCCTTTTTCGCGGCAGCTTTCTTGGCAGGCGCCTTTTTAGCGGCAGCCTTTTTAGCGGGCGCTTTCTTGGCGGCGGCCTTTTTGGCGGGGGCTTTTTTAGCGGCCGCTTTCTTGGCAGGAGCCTTTTTAGCAGGCGCCTTCTTTGCAGCGGCTTTCTTGGCCGGTGCTTTTTTCGCCGCTACTTTCTTGGAAGCAACTTTCTTTGTTGCGACTTTCTTGGTGGCGGCCTTTTTGGCAGCGACTTTCTTCGTCGCTACTTTCTTGGTCGCTACTTTCTTGCTCGCAACCTTCTTCACCGCAGCGCGCTTCGCCGCGACTTTCTTGACCGCCGCCTTCTTCACCGGCGTTTTCTTCGCAGCTACTTTCTTGCTCGCCACTTTCTTTACCGCGGCCTTCTTCACTGGCGCCTTCTTCGCGGCCGATTTTTTGGCTGTTGCCATTTGTATTCTCCTTCAGGTTTCGGATGAGGTTCGAACTGAAATTACCCTTCGTCTAAAACCCGCTTGCTCGTTCGCGCTCCAGGGCGCTCTCGAAGGAAGCGGGCCATTCATCGGCATACGCAATGCGATTCCTGCTTACGCTAATGAATACGGCAAAGCGCAAACCCCGCGCTGGCGGGGTTTGCGCCCAAAAAGTGTCGTGATCGAAGCCGGCTGCCGTCTGGCGGATGCGCTCGGCTGATACGACGCTGTTTCTCGGGGGGTAGTTCGCCCCTCCCACTGAAGGGCTCGCAAAGTGCCTGTCGTTGGTTGCGGCCCTGAAGCCGCAGGCGTGCTTTGCATCAAACAAGCAATCTCCCATGTCAGACGGCGCGCCGAAGGCGGCGCGCTCATCTCGTTACTGATTCGTTCGCGCGAAGCGGTACGTCACTCCCAATTGAGCGCGCCACCCGTTTGATATTCGATTACGCGCGTCTCGAAAAAGTTACGCTCTTTCTTCAGATCGATCATCTCGCTCATCCACGGGAACGGATTTTCCTCGTTCGGATAAAGCGGATCCAGGCCGATTTGCTGGCAACGGCGATTGCAAATGAAGCGCAGGTAGCTCTTGAACATCGCTGCGTTCAAGCCCAATACGCCACGCGGCATCGTATCTTCCGCATATTGATATTCGAGTTCGACTGCCTGCTTGAATATCTCACGAATCTCGGCGCGGAACTCGGCAGTCCACAGATGCGGATTCTCGAGCTTGATCTGGTTGATCAGATCGATGCCGAAATTGCAGTGCATCGACTCGTCGCGCAAGATGTATTGATATTGCTCGGCCGCGCCGGTCATCTTGTTCTGGCGTCCGAGCGCCAGGATCTGCGTAAAGCCGACATAGAAGAACAAACCTTCCATGACGCAGGCAAAGACGATCAGCGAACGCAGCAGCGTTTGGTCGGTTTCAAGCGTGCCGGTCTTGAAGGCCGGATCGGTCAGCGTGTGAATGAACGGAATCAGGAATTCGTCTTTGGCGCGAATCGACGACACTTCGTGATACGCGTTGAAGATTTCACCCTCGTCCAGACCCAGTGACTCGACGATATATTGATAAGCGTGCGTGTGAATCGCTTCTTCAAAAGCCTGCCGCAACAGAAACTGCCGGCACTCGGGCGCGGTGATGTGACGGTAGGTGCCCAGCACGATATTGTTCGCGGCGAGCGAGTCGGCAGTGACGAAGAAGCCGAGATTGCGTTTGACGATGCGACGCTCGTCTTCCGTCAAACCGTTCGGATCTTTCCATAGGGCGATGTCGCGCGACATGTTCACTTCCTGCGGCATCCAGTGATTCGCGCAACCCGCCAGGTATTTTTCCCAGGCCCATTTGTATTTGAACGGCACCAGCTGATTGACGTCGGTCTGGCCGTTGATGATGCGTTTGTCCGCGGCGTTGACGCGGCCTTGCGTGGCGGCGCTCGCTTGACCCACTGCGGGGTTGGTCGGTGCAACGGCTTGCGGGGCGACCGCAAGGTCGCCCTCGAAAACTTCCTTCGCGGTCGGCATCGGCGAAGGCGTGGAGCGAGCCTCGGCAGCGCTTTGCGCAACGTTGCCGGAAACGTTTTTCCGGGCATCGAACGCGGGCACTACAGCGGTTGTCTCGTCATCCCAATTGAGCATATATCTCACCATCGAATTAGATCGGGTTGTACCACTTTTTCTTCGAGCGCAAAAGGGTCGTCAAAGGAAAAGTGATCTTTGATGCAAGCAATGCAACGTTCGTACAACACTTTGTTTAAAGCAGCACGACGTTCACGATCTGCTGAAGCTTGAGTGCGACGTCGGCAATGCGTTTCGACAATGTCTTAACGCATGCCGCACAACCCCTTTATCGACTCACCAGCATACTTCGTGCCCCTGCTTGTCACGCCTGTTTTG
>JBPBQZ010000065.1:0-30991 GCA_050955105.1 Janthinobacterium lividum
GACAGGATCTGCGCCACGATAATCAAAGTCTTCAGTAAAACCATCTCTCTTCCAGTATTGATATTCGCACTACGTACTAGCTGCCGATTCACTCGGGGCGCATGACGAACGTCGCATGCCCGAGTACACGCTTGGCGTTCATTCTCGGCAGCCGAATCACCGGCGTGCCATGTGTGACTGCGGCGGCCCGATGGCCACCGCGTGCGCTGCGGCGCAGTCGGAACGGGTCTATCAAGCGCCCGAAGCAAGCGTGCCGCAGCGCACCAATTTCAGCTCGCGGCGGCGTCGCAGATCGCGGCGAATTCCGCCGCATCGAGCGCGGCACCGCCGATCAAACCGCCGTCGATATCGTCTTGGCCGAACAGCTCCGCAGCGTTCGCGGCCTTCACGCTGCCACCGTAAAGCAGCGCGATGCCGGCCGCCCCGACTGATTTCTGTGCCAATACGCCACGCAGATAGGCGTGCACCTGTTGCGCCTGCGCGGAACTGGCGCTGCGCCCAGTGCCAATCGCCCAGACCGGTTCATAGGCTAGCACCATCGCCGCGGCCTGTGCGTCGGTCAGCACGTCGAGCACCGCGCGCAGTTGTGCGCCGACGACTTGCTCGGTAAGGTCGCTTTCGCGCTCCTCCAACGTTTCGCCCACGCAGACAATCGGCGTCAGTCCCGCTTCGAAGGCCCGCAAAGCCTTGCTGGCGACCAGTTCCGAGCTTTCGTGATTATAGGTGCGGCGTTCGGAATGACCGACGATCGCAAAGCGCGCGCCGAACTCCGCCACCATGCTCGCCGCCACTTCGCCGGTGAACGCGCCGCCAGCATGCGCCGACACGTCTTCGGCACCCCAGGCCACCGTCGAATTGCCGAGCACCGCCTGTGCCTGCGCCAGATAGGGAAATGGCACGCACACCGCGACACCTACCCGGGCCGGCAAGCCGCGCGCCGCTGCCGCCACGGCGCCCAGCAGCGTCGCGTTTTGCGCGAGCCGCCCATTCATTTTCCAGTTTCCAACGACAAGTCTGTTGCGATCTTTGGCCATCAGGTCTTTCCGCCCATTGCTTACTTTCAGCTCACCGACAACGGCTGGCGCCAGGTAGCGCGCCATCAGGCCGGACTTTTACCGAACGCCCCGCGCGTCCGGATGCTTGCTTGCGAAGGGCGACTTGCGCCGCCCAACGGTCGAAGCCGGCGATTTTACCATTCGAGAATAATCTTCCCGATATGCGCGCTGCTTTCCATCAAGGCATGCGCATCCGCCGCGCGCGTCATCGGCAAGACCTCGTGGATCACCGGTTTGACCTTGCCGCTTTCCAGCAGCGGCCACACGTATTTCAACAATTCCGCGGCGATCGCCGCCTTGAAATCGACTGAACGCGGCCGCAGCGTCGAGCCCGTCAACGTGAGGCGACGGCGCAGGATATCGCCCAGCGGTATTTCCGCTTTGGCGCCGCCCAGCAGCGCGATCAGGACGATCCGACCCCCATCGGCCAGCGCCTTCAGTTCGCGTGCGGTATAAGAGCCGCCGACCATGTCGAGCACCACGTCGACACCACGCTTGGCGGTCGCTTCTCGCACCACCTCGACAAAATCTTCGCTTTTGTAATTGATGGCGCGTTCGGCACCCAGGTCGACGCAGGCCTGACATTTCTCAGCGCTGCCCGCGGTCGCGAAAACGCGATGTCCGAGTGCCGCTGCAATCTGGATCGCGGCCACGCCGATGCCGCTCGAGCCACCCTGCACGAGCAGCGTTTCGTCCGCCCCACCCTCGCCGCGCCCCAGCGCCCCGCGCTGGAACACATTGCTCCAGACGGTGAAAAAAGTCTCCGGCAACGACGCCGCCTGCACGTCCGACAAGCCGCCTGGCACGGGCAGGCATTGCGCCAGCGGCGCGGCCGCGAATTCCGCATAACCGCCGCCTTGCAGCAATGCGCACACCCGATCACCCAGCTTCAGGCCCGCGGGATTGACGCCGCTGAAGTCACCGCCCACCAGCGTGCCGGCCACTTCCAGGCCCGGCAGATCGGAAGCGCCCGGCGGCACCGGATAATTGCCCTGCCGCTGAAACACATCGGGCCGGTTCACGCCAGCAGCGGCGACACGAATCAGCACCTCGCCCGCCTTGGGGGTCGGTTCGGGTCGCTGCGTCAGTTGCAAAACCTCAGGACCGCCGTATTGCGAAATTTCGATGGCTTTCATTGATTCAATCCTTCGAAGAACGGTGTCGCATGCGCCGGGCGACCGACCCGGTCGGACCCGGCGACAAGCCGCGCCGGCCGCGCGCGAACACCCGTGGCCGGCGCCTCGGCGCGCTTACTCAGCCGGCGTCGAGCCGGTTGCTGCCTCGTTCAGCAAAGCCTTCGCCGACAGGCGGATGCGGCCCTTTTCGTCTGTCTGGATGACTTTGACGCGCACTTCCTGGCCATCTTTCAGATACTCGTTGATGTCCTTGATGCGTTCGTTGGCGATTTCGGAGATATGCAGCAGGCCGTCACGGCCCGGCAGAATATTCACGATGGCGCCGAAATCCAGCAGCTTCAACACCTTGCCGTCGTAGACCTGGCCCACTTCCACGTCGAGTGTGATGTTCTCGATACGGCGCTTGGCTTCGGCCATGCCTTCGGAGCTGGTGCTGGCGATGGTTACGACGCCTTCCTCGGAGATGTCGATCGTGGTACCGGTCTCTTCGGTCAGCGCACGGATCACCGACCCGCCCTTGCCGATCACATCACGGATCTTTTCCGGATTGATCTTGATGGTGACCATGCGCGGCGCGAATTCCGACAGTTCGGTCCGCGGCCCGGTCACGGCTTCTTCCATCTTGCCGAGGATATGGATGCGGCCTTCGCGCGCCTGCGCCAGTGCCACTTCCATGATTTCCTTGGTGATGCCCTGGATCTTGATATCCATTTGCAGCGCCGTAATGCCTCGCGACGTGCCGGCCACCTTGAAGTCCATGTCGCCCAGGTGGTCTTCGTCGCCAAGGATGTCGGTCAATACGGCGAAACGGTTGCTTTCCAGAATCAGGCCCATCGCGATACCCGCGACCGGTGCTTCCAGCGGCACGCCCGCATCGAGCAAGGCCAGTGAGCCACCGCACACGGAAGCCATCGACGACGAACCATTCGATTCGGTGATTTCCGATACCAGGCGAATCGTGTAGCCGAACGATTGCTCCTTCGGCAAGCATGCGGCCAACGCACGCTTGGCCAAGCGACCGTGGCCGATTTCACGCCGCTTGGGCGAACCGACGCGGCCGGTTTCGCCGGTGGCGAACGGCGGCATATTGTAGTGAAGCATGAAACGCTCGCGGTAGCTGCCTTCGAGCGCGTCGATATTCTGCTCGTCACCCTTGGTACCGAGCGTGGCGATCACCAGTGCCTGGGTTTCGCCACGCGTGAACAAGGCCGAACCGTGGGTACGCGGCAGCACGCCGGTACGGATCGAAATCGGTCGCACGGTGCGTGTATCGCGGCCGTCGATGCGTGGCTCGCCTGCCAGGATCTGGCTACGCACGATCTTGGCTTCCAGATCGAACAGGATATTGCCAACGGTGGTCGAGTCGGGTGCGGCAACGCCGGCTTGCGCCGCTTCGTCACGCAACTTCTCCGAAACCTGAGCCACCGCCTTGCGCAGTTCGCCAGTGCGAGCTTGCTTGTCGCGGATCTGGTACGCAGCACGCAGCGCTGCCTCGCCATGCGCGGCCACCTTGGCGAGCAATTCTTCGTTCTTCGGGGCCGGCTGCCAATCCCATTCGGGCTTGCCGGCTTCATCGACCAGGTCATTGATCGCGGTAATGGCGACCTGCATCTGGTCGTGACCGAATACCACGGCGCCCAGCATGATTTCTTCCGACAACTGCTGCGCTTCGGACTCGACCATCAGCACCGCGGCTTCGGTACCCGCGACGATCAGGTCGAGCTGCGACGTCTTCAATTCGCTGCGCGAGGGATTCAACTTGTATTGCCCGTCGAAATAGCCGACGCGTGCGCCACCGACCGGGCCGTTGAACGGAATGCCGGAAATTGCCAACGCGGCCGACGCGCCGAGCAAGGCGGGAATGTCGGCCGGCACTTCCGGATTCAGCGACAGTACGTGGATGACCACTTGGACTTCATTGTAGAAGCCTTCTGGAAACAGCGGGCGCAGCGGCCGGTCGATCAGGCGCGACGTGAGGGTTTCGCCTTCCGACGGACGGCCTTCGCGGCGGAAAAAGCCGCCGGGAATCTTGCCTGCCGCGTACGTCTTCTCAAGATAGTCCACCGTGAGGGGGAAAAAGTCCTGGCCCGGCTTCGCATTGCGCGCGGCGACGACCGTCGCCAGCACCACCGTGTCATCGATGCTGACCAGCACCGCACCGCTCGCCTGACGCGCGATCTCGCCGGTTTCCAGGACAACCGTCTTGTCGCCCCACTGGAATTCCTTGACTACCTTATTGAACATGCTCTGCTCCTATCAGTGGCTTGGTCGGCACGGCCGGCCAAGCGGCGTCGCGTGACAGTGCGTAGTACGAGCCGTGTTATTTATGCCATTCCAGAGAAACGCATGCGCACACTTCTCTGGAATGACACAAAGCTCGTTCTAGCGCGCCCGCGGCGCTTCGGGGGTGCTGCCGCGCGGCGGCAACGCCCGTTAAAAAACAAAATGCCTGCATCAGTTTGGGCTGACACAGGCATGTCTGGGAACGCGAACCGATTACTTGCGCAGACCGAGCTGTTCGATCAGTGCACGATAACGGTCGGCATCTTTACCCTTCAGATAATCGAGCAATTTCCGACGACGGCTGACCATGCGCAGCAAACCGCGGCGGCTATGGTGATCCTTCGTGTGCTCTTTGAAGTGGCTCGTCAGATCGTTGATGCGCGCGGTCAGCAGCGCGACCTGTACTTCGGGCGATCCGGTATCGTTGGTGCCGCGCGCGAATTTCGCGACGGTTTCCGACTTGTTGAGGGTTGCAACTGTCATGATTTTCCTTGAAGCGATGAACGGCCGAAAAGAGCGGCCTGGACTTGCGGTCACGGAAGAAAGTGCCGTGCCGTGCGAAAAACACTCGAAAAACTCGTTTGAAACTCAGCGCAGCCGCTTGAGACGTGCCGGCACTTTTTCGCCGAACCGGTAAAACCGAGAGCTGGCCCGATACGGAAAACGCGGATTCTAACACAGTGCACCGGGTCGGCGCCTAGCTGGCCAAACGGCCTAATTGTCAGCACCATAGGGCTCCACTATGATCCGCTTTCCAAAAGGCAACGAGGTCTTGCATGTCCGTGCTCCGTCTGGCGCGCCGCGCCCTACTGCTGGCTATCGCCGTCTGCATGCCAGCACTGCTGCTGGGACTGCCGGGCATTGCCAGCAGCGCCCCGTCCGACAGCGCAGGGGCGCTCAAGCCGGGCCTGGCACCCATTCGCCTCGGCATGATCGAAGGCATGTCCGGGCCGTTCGGCAATACCGGGGCCGCGGTGGCGCGTAACCTGCGGTTCGCCGTCGACCGCGTCAATGCCCGCGGCGGCGTCAAGCTGGCGGATGGACGCCATCCCCTGCAACTGGTGATATTCGACAGCGAAGGTGGCACCGAAAAGGCCTTGCTGCAATTACAGGCATTGACTGACCAGAACATCGGCTTTGTACTGCAAGGCAATAGTTCGGCGGTAGCATCGGCACTGATCGCGGCGATCAGTCGTCAAAACCAGCGAGACCCCGCGCACCGCGTCCTGTTCCTCAATTATTCGGCGGTCGATCCAGCACTTACCAATGCCGACTGCAGCTTCTGGCATTTCCGCTTCGACGCCGACGCCGCCATGCGCATGGACGCGCTCACGCAGGTGATGGCCGCCGATACCAGCCTGAAGCGCGCGTTCCTGATCAATCAAGACTATAGTTTTGGACACCAGGTGGCCGATCTGGCCCGCGCGTCGCTGGCACAGAAACGCCCCGACGTGGCGATCGTGGGTGACGTGTTTCATCCAATCGGCCAGGTGAAGGACTTCTCGGCCTATATTTCGAAAATCCGCGAGCACGACGCCAACGCGGTAATTACCGGTAACTGGGGCAACGATTTGACGCTGTTGGTCAAGGCGGCCCGGGAACAATCTCTGGATGCGCGGTTCTATACGTTCTATGGCAACAACATGGGCGCGCCAGCGGCGCTCGGCGATGCCGGCGTCGGACGGGTGTTTGCCGTGGCCGATTGGCATCCGAATGTCGGCGGCGCCGAATCCGATGCGTTCGCCAAGGCGTTTTCCGCTTATGTCAGTCAACCCTCCGATGACTACCCGGTGCTGCGCATGAGCGTAATGGTCGATATGTTGGCCGCCGCGATCGAACGCGCGGGCAACACCGAAGCAGTGCCGGTGGCCCACGCACTGGAAGGTATGCACTGGAACAACCCGCTACATCCGTCGTGGATGCGCGCGGACAACCACCAATTGATCCAGCCGCTATATGTCATGCGGATGGGCCGTGTCGGAACGCCCGGCGTGCGCTTCGACAGTGAGGGTTCCGGCTTCGGTTTCCGTACCGAACTGGCGGTGCCCGCGGACAAAACGGTTATGCCGACGACATGCCAGATGAAGCGCCCGCTATCGTGAGAACTACGTCATGAACCAGGAAGTTGCTTTTACCGCTTACGCCTCCACACAACCAGGAGAGAGGCCACATCGGTCGTGCGGCCGCCTGGCATGGATGAAATCGGCGAAATCATTCAAATCAGCGGTGCTTATTGCGCTGGCTGGCACCAGCCTGGCATTGGGACTTGCGGGCTGCGCGCAGCCCTGGCAAAAATTCACAGCCGGCGAGGACGTGTCAGTGCTGACCGCCAGCATGGGACCACCCCCGGAGCAATATCCACTGGCGAATGGCACACGCCGACTGTTGTGGCCCACGCGCCCATTCGGAGAGGTCACCACTGCCGCGGTGGTCGATGCGTCCGGCAAAGTGCTGGATGTGCGACAGGTACTGAGTAACGAGGAATTTGCGCGCGCTGAAATCGGCCGCTGGACCAAGCAGGATGTGCTGGAGAACTTCGGCCTGCCCGAAGAGACTGCATACTTCCCGCTGATGAAGCGCCAAGTATGGACCTACCGCTATAAAGACAGCGGCGTCTGGTACATGCTGTACAGCTTCTACTTCGACCCGAATGGCATATTGACCACTACCCAGAAAACGCCCGACCCGCTGCATGATCCGACTGAGCGCGCATTGTTTTAAGGCGCTTGACGGTCAATGCATGCTGCCCTGAAGGACAAAAAAAGCGGTCCAACTTAAAAAGTGGACCGCTTTTCCGGCACATAGCAATCAACGACCAACGACCGCTTAATTCACCGCTGCTTCGTGCTGCGGGTTCAGCTTCTCGGTTTTCGCATACAGCTTGTTCAATGCCGACAGATACGCCTTGGCCGAGGCCGCGACGATGTCCGGATCGGTACCGACGCCATTGACGATACGGCCGCTCTTTGACAAACGCACGGTTACCTCGCCTTGCGCCTGCGTGCCGGTCGTGATGGCGTTCACCGAATACAGTACCAGTTCGGCTTGGCTGCTGGTTTGCGATTCGATTGCCAGCAAGGTGGCGTCGACAGGGCCATTACCTTCGGCTTCACCGGTCATCTCACGACCTTCGACGGTAAACACGACGCGCGCGTGCGGCCGTTCGCCCGTAGCGGACCGCTGAGACAGTGACACGAAGCGATAGGCTTCATCGTTCGCCGCATGCACCGCCGTGTCGGAAACCAGCGCCATGATGTCTTCGTCGAAGATTTCCGACTTGCGGTCGGCAAGCTCTTTGAAGCGTGCGAACGCGGCGTTCGCCTCCGTCTCGCTTTCCAGATGCACGCCGAGTTCGGTCAGCCGCTGCTTGAATGCATTGCGCCCGGACAACTTGCCCAGCACGATCTTGTTGGCGGCCCAGCCTACATCTTCGGCACGCATGATTTCGTAGGTGTCGCGCGCCTTCAGCACACCGTCCTGATGGATGCCGGACGCATGCGCGAAAGCGTTCGCGCCCACCACCGCCTTGTTAGGCTGAACCACGAAGCCGGTCGTCTGCGACACCAGCTTGGACGCAGCGACGATCTGCGTGGTATCGATGCCGAGCTGCAGTCCGAAGTAATCTTTGCGGGTGCGTGCCGCCATCACGACTTCTTCCAGCGCGGTATTGCCAGCGCGCTCACCCAGGCCATTGATCGTGCATTCCACTTGCCGTGCGCCACCGTATTGCACGGCGGCCAGCGAATTGGCCACGGCCATGCCCAGATCGTTGTGGCAATGTACCGACCAGACTGCCTTGTCCGAATTGGTCACGCGTTCGCGCAGCGTACGGAACAGTGCAGCATAGGCGTCCGGAATGGCGTAACCCACCGTGTCGGGAATATTGATCGTGGTCGCGCCTTCGGCGATTGCGACATCGATTACGCGACACAGGAAATCGATGTCGGAACGGCTGCCGTCTTCGGCCGAGAACTCGACATCGTCGGTGAACTGGCGCGCATACCGCACGGAAAGCTTGGTTTGTTCGAGCACTTGCTCGGGCGTCATCCGCAATTTCTTTTCCATATGCAGCGCCGAGGTGGCGATGAAGGTATGGATGCGGAACTGGCCGGCAGGCTGCAAGGCGTCGGCCGCGCGCTTGATGTCACGGTCGTTGGCACGTGCCAGGGAGCACACGACGCTGTCTTTGATTTGTGAGGCGATCGCCTGGATGGCGTCGAAATCGCCGTTCGAACTGGCTGCGAAGCCGGCTTCGATGACGTCGACCTTCAGCCTTTCGAGCTGCCGGGCGATGCGGATTTTCTCGTCTTTAGTCATCGAAGCGCCTGGCGACTGCTCGCCATCACGCAACGTTGTATCAAAAATAATCAGTTTGTCGGCCATGTCAGGCTCCGGTGAAGTCGGGACTTTTCAGA
Source organism: Janthinobacterium lividum (assembly GCA_050955105.1). GTDB lineage: Bacteria > Pseudomonadota > Gammaproteobacteria > Burkholderiales > Burkholderiaceae > JBPBQZ01. Next base: position 8,890 of record JBPBQZ010000065.1, read on the forward strand.
TCGCCACCGCTGGCGACTCTGTTTGACTTTGGGAGACGTGACGGGGCGAGCGAGATTAGCGGACGAGCGCTAGCGAAGCTAGCGATAGCCGCAGAGCTTGGGAAATCAGAATCGAGGAATGGATCGCGCCGGTCATAGGCAGGAATATAGCGACATTCGAGAAACTGCGCAACGCGGCAGCGTCAGGGTTCTCCCCAGGCCGCGTTGGCAAAACCCGACAGGCTCGCTACCTGAAAGCCACCGCGGAGGATGGCCGCAAGCTTCAGCGCGCCGCCGGCTCGCCGCCCGAGCGGCTTCGATAACTGCGCCAGGCCCACAACACATAACCGGACAGCCCGTAGAGCACGAACAGGCCGAACAGCACTACCGGTGGATCGGACGACACCGCGACGAACACCACCACGAACAGCAGAATCACGCCGAACGGCACGCGGTGCTTGATATCGAGCGCCTTGCCGCTATAGAACGGCGCGTTCGAAACCATCGTCACACCGGCATAGATAGTCAACGCGAAAGCCACCCACGGCAGCCAGAACAAGCTGACCGACAAGCGATTGTCGATCGACAGCCAGACGAAACCGGCGACCAGCGCTGCGGCTGCCGGACTGGGCAGTCCCTGGAAGAAGCGTTTGTCGACTACCCCGATATTGGTATTGAAGCGCGCCAATCGCAAGGCCGCGCCCGCGCAATAGACGAATGCCGCCAGCCAGCCCCAGCGTCCGATATCACGCAGTGCCCATTCATACATCACCAGCGCTGGCGCCACGCCGAACGACACCATGTCGGACAGGCTGTCGTATTGTTCGCCGAAGGCGCTCTGCGTGTGCGTCATGCGCGCCACGCGTCCATCCATGCCATCGAGCACCATCGCCGCAAAGATGGCAATCGCCGCCATCTCGAACTGCATGTTCATGGCCTGCACGACCGCATAGAAGCCGGCGAACAGGGCCGCGGTGGTGAAAGCATTCGGCAGCAGATAGATGCCGCGCTTGCGCAGCAACTGTTGCCGCGCGCTGCGCAGGTCGCGCCGATGCTCGGCCTCGGCGTCGAACGAACGCTGGCGAAACGCGCGCGGCACTGGCGCGAGCGGAGTACGACGTCGACGACGCGGCTTGAAGGCTGGCAACGTTTAAGCTCCTGAATCGATTCAGAGTTCGGCGAGGATGGTCGCCGAGGCATGCACCTTCTCGCCGATGCTGACCAGCGGTCGGCTGTTTGGCGGCAGATAAATGTCGACGCGCGAACCAAAGCGAATAAAACCATAACGCTGGCCGCGCGCAAGCGTCTCGCCCGCCGTCACATAACAGAGGATGCGGCGCGCAATCAATCCGGCGACCTGCACGCAACTGATCGTATGCCCGGCACGTGTCAGGATGACTAGCGCGTTACGTTCGTTCTCGACCGAGGCCTTGTCCAGATCGGCGTTCAGGAATTTGCCCGGGAAATAGTCGATACGCGAGATCGAACCATCGACCGGGGCGCGTTGCGAATGCACGTTGAAGACGTTCATGAAGACGCTGATCTTCAACGCTTCGCGTCCCGCATAGGGATCGAAGGTATTCTCGACGGCGACGATGCGGCCATCGGCCGGACACAGCACGGCGTTTTCCTGCACCGGAATCGGCCGCGGCGGATCGCGGAAAAACTGCACGACAAAAATCAGCAAAAGCCAGAACGGCCAAGCCCAGACGAAGCCCGCCAGGAAGCTGACCAACAATGCCAGAACGACAGCGATGCCGATAAACGGCCATCCCTCACGGGCGATAATCGGATGCGGATAATTCATGAACGAGCGAACAGTCCTAGCTAGAGCGATAAAGGGAGCCACGCGGGGAGCGATGCGCTCGACGGCTGCGTGTGATTCACAGAACCGCAGACAAGCATAACAAAAAGCCGCCCGGGGGCACGAGCCCGCGAGGCGGCACGACGTGGCACAAGGCGGCCGGCACGGCGCATGAACGCTCCGTGCAAAGCCGCTGCGCGACGGATTTTAGTTCTTGGCTTGATCAACCAGCTTGTTCTTGGCGATCCACGGCATCATTGCACGCAGCTTCGCGCCAACCGTCTCGATCTGGTGCTCGCCGTTCAAACGACGACGCGATTGCAGCGTCGGCGCGCCTGCGCGATTTTCCAGGATGAAAGCCTTTGCGTATTCGCCGGTTTGAATATCCTTCAGAACCTGGCGCATGACGTTCTTGGTTTCATCGGTAACGATGCGCGGGCCGGTCACATACTCACCGAATTCGGCATTGTTCGAGATCGAGTAATTCATGTTGGCGATGCCGCCTTCATAAATCAGGTCGACGATCAGCTTGAGCTCGTGCAGGCATTCGAAATAGGCCATTTCCGGCGCATAGCCGGCTTCGACCAAGGTTTCGAAACCCGCTTTGATCAGCTCGACCGTGCCGCCGCACAGCACCGCTTGTTCACCGAACAGATCGGTCTCGGTTTCTTCGCGGAAATTGGTTTCGATGATGCCGGCACGGCCACCGCCGTTCGCCGCCGCATACGACAAGGCCAGGTCACGCGCCGCGCCCGACTTGTCTTGCGCCACCGCGATCAGATGCGGCACGCCGCCGCCTTGCGCGTAGGTAGAACGCACCGTGTGGCCCGGGGCCTTGGGCGCAATCATGATGACGTCGAGATCGGCACGCGGCGTGACTTGTCCGTAGTGCACGTTAAAGCCGTGGGCGAAGGCCAGCGTGGCGCCGTCCTTGACGTTGGGTGCTACTTCGCGCTGATAAACTTCGGCGATCTGTTCGTCCGGCAGCAGCATCATGACGACATCGGCGCCCTTCACCGCTTCGGCGACTTCCTTTACCGTGAGTCCGGCACTTTCGGCCTTGTTCCACGAGGCGCCGCTGCGGCGCAGGCCCACCGTGACCTTGACGCCGCTTTCCTTCAAGTTCAGCGCATGCGCGTGGCCTTGCGAGCCATAGCCGATGATCGTGACCTGGCGGGACTTGATCAGTGAGAGGTCGGCGTCCTTGTCGTAATAAACTTTCATGCTGTTTCCTTCGTGTCCAGTGATGCAAATCTGTTGATTGAGAAAATCGTTGGGGGCAACCCCGAGCGCGAACCGCCGCTCGCACGGGCGCCGGGGCGCTACACCTTCAGCATCCGCTCGCCGCGACCCAGCCCTGACGAGCCAGTGCGAACGGTTTCAAGAATCGCCGCACTATCCAGTGCCTCGATAAACGCATCGAGCTTCGCGGTGTCGCCGGTCAGCTCGATCGTGTAGCTTTTTTCAGTGACGTCGACGACGTGGCCACGGAAGATGTCGGTCATGCGCATGACCTCTTCGCGTTCCTTGCCGACCGCCCTCACCTTGATCAGCATCAGTTCGCGCTCGATGTGCGCGCCTTCGGTGAGATCAACCACCTTGACCACTTCGATCAGGCGATTCAGATGCTTGGTAATCTGTTCGATGACGTCGTCGGAGCCGATCGTGACGACGGTCATACGCGACAGCGAAAGATCTTCGGTCGGCGCGACCGTAAGGCTCTCGATGTTATAGCCGCGCGCTGAAAACAGGCCGACGACCCGCGACAGGGCGCCCGGCTCGTTTTCGAGCAGTACTGAAATAATATGTCGCATAGGGGTGTGCTTGAAGTCTTGTGTGGACACGATATGCGGCGTCGTCCAATCCGCAACGCCTGAGCCGGCCAGCGTGGCCGGCACCCGCATCAGAGGTCTTCCGAGCCGAGCAGCATCTCGGTGATGCCGCAGCCGGCCTGTACCATCGGCCAGACGTTTTCGGTCGGATCGGTCTGGAAGTCCATGAATACCGTGCGATCTTTCAAGCGCAGCGCTTCCTTCAGGGCCGGCTCGACATCGACCGTCTTGTCGATGCGCATGCCGACGTGGCCATAGGCCTCCGCCAGCTTGACGAAGTCGGGCAACGCTTCCATATACGAATGCGAATAGCGCTTGCGGTACTCGATCTGCTGCCACTGCCGCACCATGCCCAGATAGCGATTGTTCAGCGAGACGATCTTGACTGGCGTTTCATGCTGCAGGCAGGTCGACAACTCCTGGATGCACATCTGGATCGAGCCTTCGCCGGTGATGCAGACCACGTCGTCGTCCGGGTGCGCCATTTTCACGCCCATCGCCGCCGGCAAGCCGAAACCCATGGTGCCCAGGCCGCCTGAGTTGATCCAGCGGCGCGGCTCATCGAAGCCGTAGTATTGCGCGGCCCACATTTGATGTTGACCGACGTCCGAACAGACGAACGCCTTGCCGCCGGTAAGTCGATGCAGTGTTTCAACCACGTATTGCGGCTTGATGATCTCGCTGTCGCGGTCGTATTTGAGGCAGTCGATGGCGCGCCACTTTTCGATCTGTTCCCACCATTCGCCGAGCGCGCGCTGGTCGGGGCCGGCGGACGCGCCACGCAGCTGCTCCAACATCTCGCGCATCACTTCCTTGACGTCGCCTACGATCGGCACGTCGACCTTGACGCGCTTGGAAATCGACGACGGGTCGATATCGATATGGATGATTTGACGCGGCGCCGAGGCGAAATGCGCGGGATTACCAATTACCCGGTCATCGAAACGCGCGCCGATGGCGATCAGCACATCACAGTGCTGCATCGCCATATTGGCTTCATAGGTGCCGTGCATGCCGAGCATGCCGAGGAACTTGCTATCGCTCGAGCGATAGCCGCCCAGCCCCATCAAGGTGTTGGTGACCGGATAGCCGAGCAAGTCGGCCAACTGGTTGAGTTCGCGCGAGGCGTCGGCCAGGATGACGCCGCCGCCGCTATAGATATACGGACGCTTGGCCTGCAGCAGCAGCGCCACCGCCTTGCGGATCTGGCCCGAATGGCCCTTCACGACCGGATTGTATGAACGCAGCGCTACCTTCTTCTGCGGCACGTATTCGCACGGCGTTTTCGAAACGTCTTTAGGGATATCGATCAGCACCGGGCCCGGCCGGCCGGTACGCGCGATGTAGAAAGCCTTTTTGACAATCTCGGCCAATTGCGTCACATCCTTCACCAGGAAGTTGTGCTTGACGCAGGGTCGGGTGATGCCGACGGTGTCGCATTCCTGGAAGGCGTCCTGGCCGATCGCGCCAGTCGGCACTTGGCCGGAAATCACCACCAGCGGGATCGAATCCATATAGGCGGTGGCGATGCCGGTCACGGCGTTGGTCACGCCCGGGCCGGAAGTGACCAGGCAGACGCCGACATTGCCGGTGGAACGCGCATAGGCGTCGGCCGCATGCACGGCCGCCTGCTCATGGCGCACGAGAATGTGATGGATCTTGTCCTGCTTGTACAGTTCGTCGTAGATGTAGAGGACCGAACCGCCGGGATAGCCCCAGATGAATTCGACTTGTTCGTCCTGCAACGCGCGCATGAGAACGGTTGCGCCGATCGAGTCTTCGACTTCGGGGGTGGTGGGAGAAACGTGCAGACCGGGAGGAATCGACGCGGCGGAGGTGGCGTCGTCGGTCGAGAATTCGGCGCTGGGCATATTCATGGTGAGCCTTTGCAATTTTCGGCAAAAAATTGATCGGTTCGCTCTCTGCTCGCGCTTGTGACGCGGTTTCGAGCGGCGTGTTACGTGAATCGGCACGGTGTGCCGCTCCGTCACGGTTGCGACCGGCCACATGAAATTGCGAGGTTGTCGGCAACCGCTGGATCGATGCATGCACGCTTCGATCCGTGGGAATCGGCGAAGATATCTCTTAACGCGACTGGCGGTCAAGCGGATTCTGTTGATGACACCGTGCAATTTGTCCGATCGGTCAGGGAAATTCACGCGTCAACGCAATATTTGCTAGCATCCGCGTCGTTGGCGTCGCGCAGGCCTTACCGGTCGGCGCCGACGTGATTTTTCTTTTCATCGCGAGACCCACAGCCGCATCGCCCGGGATGGCATCAGACAAAGAACTGTCCGACTTTCTGTCGAGCGTCGAGCGGCGCGCCTATAAGCAAACGATGTTCGCGGTGCGCGTGCACGAGCAGGCGCTCGACATCGTCCAGGACGCGATGTTCAAACTCGCTGAAAAATACGGTGACCATCCGCCGGCCGAACTTCCTTTACTGTTCCAGCGTATCCTGCAAAATACGATACGCGATCACTTTCGTAGAACGAAAAGCCGCAATTCCTGGTTGACGCTTTTTTCGTCGCTCGGCAGTGTGGATGAGGAATTCGACGCCGCGGAAAGCTTCGCTGCGGAAGATGTTTCCTTCGCGTTGGCTAGCGGCGAAACTCAGTTGAGCCGCCTGCAAGTACTGAAAAGTATTGAAGAAGAGATCGCCAAACTGCCGGCACGTCAACGAGAAGCCTTCCTCATGCGTTACTGGGAGGATATGAATGTCGCAGAAACCGCCGCAGCGATGGTTTGTTCGGAAGGAAGCGTCAAAACACACTGTTCTAGAGCAGTCCGCGCCCTCGCCGAGGCGCTGCAAGCCAAGGGGATCACATTATGAATGCCGCACCCGACAACGAAAACCGCTTCGGATTGAAGGTGCGTCAGGCTTTGGACGAAGCAGTAGCCGGCCTCGACCAGGACACGCTTGAGCGGCTCGCCAGCGCGCGGCGCGCGGCGATCCAACGCAAGAAAGCCGCGGCAGCGCCGGCTTTCGTCTACACGCCACAGCTGGCTCTCGCTGGCGGCGCGGCGGCTTCAGGTGCGCCGCTCGCTGCTGGCAATCAGGCTAACGACAAGCGCCGGCGGCGCTTTGGCCGGCTCGCGCTGCTGTGGCCGGTATTGGCGCTGGTGGTGGTGCTGACCGGCGTCGCCCGTTGGGAAGATCAACAACGGTTGGCGGATATTGCCGATATCGACGCCGCGATGCTCAGCGACGACCTGCCGTTGAATGCGTATCTGGATCATGGCTTCAACGCCTACCTTGCGCAAAACCAAAATCGTTAAGCGAGCGTGGGATTGAATTCGCAGCGGGCCCTGGCGGTCGCATCGATAACGGTGATCGCCGCGGCCATCTGCTATGGGGCGCTGTATCCGCGCTGGCATGCGACTCCGCCCAATGCAGCGCATGAGGCTGGCGTCGTCGCCGCGCCGGCGATCGCCAACGCCAACGAAACACCTCCGACCAGCATCGCCATTGCACCGATACGCGGCCGCCGCGTGCCGGTGATCGCGGCCTTGAATCCGAATGCGTCGCACGCGCCGAGTTGGGCTCAGCTCAGCGATGCGCAGCACGCGGCGCTGGCGCCGTACGCCAAGGTCTGGGACGACTTTTCTGACGCGAGAAAGCGACGATGGCTGAAGATAGCTGCGGCTTATCCGCAAATGAATGCGGAAACCCAGTTGCGCCTGCACGCACGCATGCTTGAATGGACCGGCATGACGCCTGAACAAAAGCGACTCGCTCGGGAAAATTATCAACTGTCGAAAACCATGCCGCCGCAAACACGCGAACACGCATGGACCGCCTACCAGAACCTCTCCGACGAGCAGAAGAAGCGCCTGGCTGCCTACGAACGGCGCACGCGTAAGCCGCTCGTGGTGAGCGCGCCGCCGACCGGGGTTCGCCCGCTTCCTGATCCGCGTCATTTGGCGGCCAGCCAACCGGAAGGCATGCTACCGCGCGATAGTGTCGCTCCAAGGTCCGGTGTCGAAACGCCCCGCTCCGCCGCGGCAGCGGCACTGGCGGGCAGCAGCGAAACGGATTCGGGCGCGCCCGTGCAGGAGCCGGTTGCCAAAGTGGGGGCCAAGCCCCCGCCTACTCCGGCCAGTCGTCTGCTCGAGCAGGAACGCCCCTGATTTCGCGGAGTCCGGCGACCGCCGCCGATGAAGGTGGCAGGCGCGTGTCAGCGCAAGCCGCCAGACCCCCGGGATGACCAGCATTGCGCCGCCTGCTGATTCTTCTTGATAATCCGCGTTTTGGAGAAGGATTCACGGATGGCGACTACTGGTATCGAGCGCCGCTTTGCGCCCCTCACGGCACTGATCGCTCCATCGATCGCGCGCCGCCTGCTGTGCATGGTCTACGAGGGCGTGATCCTGTTCGGCGTGGTATTTGCCGCGGGGCTGGCGTTCGCGCTATTGACGCAACAGCGCAATGCGCTATGGCACCGGCATGCGCTGACGGCCTGGCTGGCATTCGTGGTCGGTATTTACTTCGTGGTCTGCTTCACGCGCGGCGGTCAGACGCTGCCGATGAAAACCTGGCGCATTCGCCTGGTCGGCGCCGACCAGCGGCCGATTTCGCCGATGCGCGCGGCCTGTCGCTACCTATTGGGCTGGCTTTGGTGGTTCCCACCGCTGGCGCTGTATGCAACGCATACCTTGTCGCTGCGCGAAACCCTGCTGGCGTTCGGCGCCTGGTTGATTTGCTGGGCATTGACGGCGCGCTTCGACAGCGAGCGACAGTTTCTGCACGATCGCCTGGCAGGCACGCGCCTGGTGGAGTTGCCGGTGCTGACGGAAACGGCGACCAAGAAACGCCGTGGCGGCCGAGTAGCCGAGTAGCCGAGTAGCCGAGTAGCCGAGTAGCCGAGTAGCCGAGTAGCCGAGTAGCAGCTTGGCTAGGCCTCGTCCGGGAGCGGGTCGTCGTCCAGCCGGTCCGCGCGCCGGCGTTGGTGCTCGCCGCGCAGCAAGGCTTCGATAACCTCCAGGTCGGCCGGCTTGACCAGATGCAGGTCAAAACCGACTTCACGCGATTTGCGCTTGTGTTCGTCTTGTCCCCAGCCGGTGATCGCCACGATCACCGTCTCCGCGCTCCACGCCTGCGCGCGCATCCGGCGGCACGCCTCGAAACCGTCGATACCCGGCATGCCGATATCGAGCAAAACAATGTGTGGGCGGAATTGCTCGGCCGCGCCCACTGCGGCAAGACCGTCGTGCTCTGTGTGTACCTGATTGCCCAATAGCTCGAACAGCGCGGCCAGACTTTCGGCACTGTCATGATTGTCATCGGCAATCAGCACGCGGCGGCCCGATGGCGTGTCGGCCACACTGGTCTGCGGCGCGCTCGCGGGTACCGCGGCGGCTGTCGTCGCGGCGCTTGGCGCCGCCGGCAGACGCACCGTGAAACATGCGCCGCGGCCGGCGCCCGCGCTCGCCGCCTCGAGCGTGCCGCCGTGCAGGTCCACCAGTTCGCGCGCCAGATTCAAGCCAATGCCCAAACCGCTGCGCGGTACGCCCTCCGCGGGATCGAGCTGCGCGAACATCTCAAAAATACGCGGCAGCATCTCGGCGGCGATGCCCACGCCGTTATCGCTAATGCGCACCACCACGTCAGCGCCCTCGCGCGTCAGCCGCATCTCGATACGGCCACCGTGCGGCGTGTATTTGGCCGCGTTGTTCAGCAGGTTGGAGAACACTTGCCCGAGCCGCACCGTGTCGGCCAGCACCAGCATGGGCTGCACGTCGCGTGGCGCCTGCAAGCGGTGGCCCAGCGCCTCGATCAACGGCAAGCTGGTTTCGATCGCTGACGCGACCACCTCGGCTACATCCACCGTCACCGTCCGCAGCTCGATCTTGCCGCGGCTGATGCGACTGATGTCCATCAAATCGTCGATTAGCCGCACCATCTGTGCGAGTTGCCGCGTCATGATGCGACGCGCCTGGCCGATGCTGGGTTCGTCTTGCGCCACCTGCATGATATGCAGGGCATTGCTGATGGGCGCCAGGGGATTGCGCAGTTCATGCGCGAGCACCGCGAGGAATTCGTCTTTGCGTCGATCGGCCTCGCGTAGTTGGTCAACCAGTTGCCGATAACGCGCCTCGCTGGCCTTCAACGCCGCCTCGACTTTCGCGCGTTCCGCCAGTTCGCGCTGCGAGGCCTGATGCAGTTGCGCATTGTCGATGGCGATCGCCGCCTGCACGGCGATGGCGCTGATAACGCGCTCGGAGCGGCGCGTGAAGACGTCGACGTCCGGATGAGCGAAGAACAGGCCGCCCAGCATCTGACCGCTGCGAGAAATAACGGGCGCGGCGAGGCAACTGCGCACCGCGGCGGGATTGGCCACGCCGAAATGCGGGATCAGTTCGGCGTAGCGCGGGTCGCGCGTGATGTCGGGCAGACGGACGACACCGCGGCGCGGCAAGGCGTGCGGCAAACCCGCCGCGCTATCCGGTGTTGCATATTGCTCGACGCCTTCGCGCGCGGTATCGAACACGGTGAACAGCTCGTAGCGCGCCCCACTGTCATCCGCGATGTTCCTGACGAATGCGCCGAATGCGGCGCCCGACAGCTCCGTAGCCACCTCGGTGACGATTTGCACCACGCGTTCGACATCGAGTTCGGCGGCAAAAGCCTGGCTGATGCGATTGAGAATTTTGAAGGCGCGCGCTTCTTCGCGCAACGCCTGGAACGCCAGGCCGCGCGCGCTGGTCCGATCCGCGGCATCCAAAGCCTGCCCGAACGAGTCGATTGCGGCGGCCGAGGCGTCATAGCGCGCCGACGCGAGCGGCGCCGCAACCGTGTCAGCCGGCAGTTCCTGCAGACGCGCCGGCCCCGCGGGCCCTGCCTGAGCCGCTAGAGGGGTCGAAGGACGCTTCTTTGACTTCATGGCTTTCCACGCTGCAGAAAGTCGGGTAAGCAGTATGCCAGAGTCCCGAAACACGGTTTTAGTGCATCGGTTAAATTGTTTCCTACATGCCACGAAAACAATGCTCGCCCAAGCGCGGCGAGATCCAGCGACATCCAGGGAGACTCGATGCAAAGCAGGCAGACAGACGTGGCAATCATCGGCGGCGGCACCGCTGGCATGGCCGCCTATCGCGAGGCGCGCGCCAATGGGCGACGCGCGATATTGATCGAAGGCGGCAGCTTCGGCACCACCTGCGCGCGCGTTGCGTGCATGCCGTCGAAGTTGCTGATCGCGGCGGCCAATGCAGCCTTCGACACGCGGCACCTGGGTGAATTTGGCATCAGGCTCGACGGCCCGGTGCACGTGGACGGCGTCGCCGTGCTGGCGCGCGTGCGGCGCGAACGCGACCGCTTCGTGGACTCGGTGCTGGCGGAGATCGCTGATTTTCCCGAAGCCGACAAACTTCGCGGACAGGCGCGATTCATCAACCAGACTACGCTTGAAGTTCAGAGTGACGGCCAGGCACCACTGACCGTGCTTGCCCGCACGGTGATCATCGCCACCGGCGCGCACGCGGTGATACCGCCGGAATACGCCGCGCTTGGCGAGTTGGCCGTTACCAGCGACCAGCTATTCGAATGGCCGACGCTGCCGCGCCGCGTCGCCGTCATCGGCACGGGCTTGATTGCACTCGAATTGGGGCAGGCGCTGTCGCGCCTGGGCGTCGCTGTGCATATGTTCGGTCGTGGCGGTGCAGTCGGTCCGCTGACCGATCCAGCCGTAAGCGACTATGCGCGCAAGACTTTCCAGGAAGAATTCTATTTCGATGCGGACGCACGCATCGATCGCGTGACGCGCGTCGACCAGCAGGCGGAACTGCGCTTTGTCGACCTGCACGGCATCAGCCGCAGCGAGCGCTTCGATTATGTGCTGGTGGCGACCGGTCGCCGCCCCAATCTGGCATCGCTCGACCTGGCAAAAACCGGTCTGGCGCTCGACGACCATGGCGTGCCACGCTTCGATCCACAGACCCAACAATGCGGCAATTCGGCCATTTTCATTGCGGGCGACGCCGATAACCAACGGCCCTGGCTGAACGATGCGGCAGATGACGGTCGCATTGCCGGCAACCAGGCAAGTGTCTATCCCGCGGTCAGCACGTCGATGCGGCGCGCACCGATGTCGGTGGTGTTCTCGTCACCGCAAATGTTGATGGTGGGGGAACGCTATGCTGCGCTGGCGGCGCACGCGCAACAACGTCCGTTCGTGGTGGGCCAAGCGAGCTTCGACGACCAAGGCCGCGCCAAGATCGAGATGACCAACCGTGGGCTGGTGCGCCTGTACGCTGAGACGTCGAGCGGTTTATTGCTCGGTGCCGAAGGCTTCGCGGCGGCTGGCGAGCACTTCGCGCATTTGCTCGGCTGGGCGCTGCAATGCGGGATGACCGTGCAACAGATGACGGAGCTGCCTTTCTATCATCCGGTGTACGAGGAAGGACTGCGCAGTGCCTTGCGCGACGCGACCACTAAACTGCCGCGTTCGCTGGTCGCCAACGGACCACGGATTGCGAACACCGTCGGGATGTAGCCGCGAGGGTGCGCGGGTGGGTGCGCCTAAGCGGTGACTGCGCCTAAGCGTTGGCTGCGCGCAATGCGTATAGCGCCGGCTGTCGCAGCACACGCCGCAGCGCCCAGTAGCCACCGATCGACGTGCACGCGATGCCTGCCAGCAAGCCACCGGGAATCAACCAGACGTTCCATTGCAGTTCAAATTGAAATACGCGTTGCGCCAGTACGGCACCAATGGCCTGTGCACCCAGCGCCGCCATCAAGCCTGCAAGTGCGCCCACGATGACGAATTCGGCAATCTGTACGCCGACGATCTGCCGCTGCGCAGCGCCCAGTGCACGCAATAGCGCGCATTCGCGTGCGCGCTCGTCGCGGGTGGCGGCGAGCGCGGCGTAGAGCACCAGCAAGCCCGCCGCCAGCGTAAATAGAAACAAGAATTGCACCGCGCCGATGACTTGTTCGAGCACCCGCTGCAGTTGCGCGAGGATGGCCGTCATATCGATCACCGTGAGGTTTGGAAACGCGCGCACCAGTGCATCGGTAGCGGCGTTGGAACCTGGCGGCTGGCGAAAACTGGTAATGAAACTTGCTGGGAAATCGTGCAGCAATGGCGGCGGCATCAGCACGAAGAAGTTGACGCGGAAAGTGCCCCAATCGACCTTGCGCACGCTGGTGATAGGCGCCTCGACGGTCTGTCCGGTGACGTCGAAACGCAGCGTGTCGCCCGCCTTCACATGCAGGGATTTGGCCAAGCCCTCTTCGATGGAAATCTGTGGCTTGTCGCTGGCGCCGAACCAATTGCCTGCAACCAGCCGATTGTCGGAAGGCAAGTGCCGCGTATAAGAAAGATTGAACTCGCGCTCAACCAGGCGGCGCGTTTGCGAATCGGTGAAGCTGGCCGCGCGCACCGGCTGGCCGCTGATGGCGACCAGGCGGCCCCGAATCATCGGTTCAAGGTCGACACCGGAGATGCCGGCATGTGTCAGCAGCGCTTGCACCGCTGCTTGTTGATCGGGCTGGATATCGATCACAAACTGGTTCGGCGCGTCGGGCGGCGTTGAAGCGCGCCAGCCGGCAATCAGGTCGTGGCGTGTCATGCCCAATAACAGCAGGCACATCAGCCCTACCCCCAGCGCCGACACCTGCAGCGATGCCGCGCCGCTGCGCCGGCCCAGCGACGCCAGCGCGTAGCGCCAGCCAAAGCCCGCCACCGCGCTGGCGCGAGCGGGCCGCAAGCGCTGCGCGGCGAAAGCCAGCCCGCGTACCGCCGCGAATGCCAGCGCGCCGGCCGCGGCCGCGCCGCCGGCAAATCCGAGTGCGACGATGCCGCCAAGCCGCCATTCGCCGGCGGCACTCACCAGCAGCAATGCGAACAAGACAATGCCGATGCCATAGCCGATCCAGGCCGGCATACGCGCCGCGCCCAGCTCGCGTCGAATCACGCGCAACGGTGGCACCCGCGACAAGGGCAGCAATGGCGGTAGTGCGAAACCCAGCAACAGCACCAGTCCGGTACCCAGTCCCTGCAGTGCCGGCAACGCACCGGGCAACGGCAAATCGAAGCCCAGCAGGCCGCTCAGAAAACGCAGCATCGCCAGATGTCCGACGAAGCCGAACGCTACGCCGACCACGCCGCCGATGATGCCGGTGGCGAAAAATTCCAGCGTGAAAATACCGCGCAGCGTGCCTTGGCTGACGCCAAGGCAACGCATCACCGCGCAGCCATCGATGTGTCGGCGCGCATAACGATCGGCCGACATGGCGACCGCCACCGCTGCCAGCAAGGCGGTCAGCATCGCGACCAGGCTAAGGAAGTGATGAGCGCGTTCGAGCGTTTCGCGCACCTGTGGCTCGCCATCCTGCAGCGTCTCGACGGCTACGCCGCGTAGGTTCGAGGTATTGATGCGCGCCTGCGCCCACTGCTGATAGGCGGCAACCTGCTTATCGGGTCCGGCCACCAGCAGGCGATAGACCACGCGGCTACCCGGCACGATCAGGCCGGTCGACGGCAGATCGGCCTGGTTGAGCATGAGCCTGGGGGAGAAATTGACGAACGACACGCCGCGATCGAGTTCGCGCGAAATGATGCTGGTGACCAACAGGCTGCGCGATCCAACGCGTAGCGTGTCGCCGAGATGCGCGCCCAACGGTTCGAGCAAGCCGGCATCGACCCACACGGTGCCGGCTGCGGGAATACCGGCGGCGGCTTGTTCGCCAGCGTGGCCATGGTCGAGCTGCACGGCGCCGCGCAGCGGATAAGCAGGCGACACCGCCTTCACCGCTGCCAGGCGTGAACGCCCTGGCGCGCCGACACTGCCGCCGGCGCTGCTGACCATGCTGGGGAAAATCTCGGTGGTGGCGGTGCGCAAGCCCAGGGCGTTGGCCTTGTCGACGAATTCGGCAGGCAAAGGTTGATCGCCGCGCACCCGTAGATCGGCGCCGATCATTTGCCGCGCGTCGCGATCGAGCCCTTGGCCCAGGCGATCGGCCACAAAGCCGACGCTGCTCAATGCGGCCACGCCGACGACCAAGGCGATCAATAAGGTGGTGAGCTCGCCCGCGCGCCAGTCGCGCCAAGTCATGCGCGCGGCCAGTCGGAGCAGTGGCAACAGATTGCGTGGACTAGCGATGACGGGCTCTATGGCAAGGTGCGCCGCACGTCGCGCAGCTAGTCATGCTTGATGGTCATCGGCTGTACGCTCGGCACCATATCGGCCGACATGCCGCGCCAACCGCCGCGAATACCACGCCACAGGCGCGGCAGCGCCCAGCCGATGGCGGCGACGAAAGCCAGCAAGATGGCCAGGAACACCAGCGGCGAGAGCACGGCGAGTGTCAGACCACCGACGACCAGCGCGTCTTCGGCCAGCGACACCACGACGTTGTTGGGGGAGGCGCCGGACAGGTTGATGGCGGCACGGGTGGCCGACTTGGCTAAATGCGCAATCGCTGCCAGCGTACCGCCAGCCATCACCAGCATGATCGACATGCCCGCGTCGGAAGGACCGAGTGAAACCGCTGCGAGCGCGGCGCCGGCAGGCAAGCGAATGAAGGTATGGACGGCATCCCACAAAGAGTCGAGCGCGGGGATCTTGTCGGCGAGGAATTCAATGACCGTGAGACCGCCGGCGACTGCGATGACGTATGGAGAACCGAGGAAATGCAAGGCGAAGGGCAGATGGACGATGTCGATGCGTTCGAACACGCCGACCAGGAATACGGTGAGGTAAAGCCGTAACCCGCTTCCCCACGACAAGCCGGCAGCCAGGGAAATCGCTTCGAGCATCGCCGTCTCCTTGCCGAGTATCGGCGCTTTGGGGATTCGGGAATTATACGCCGGGGTTCGCGTCGACCGCCGGCGCACCAAAAAAGCCCATGCGATGACTTTCCTCACTAATGGCTCGATGACAATTTGAGGCCGACGAGGCCCACGAGAATCAACGCGGCGCTGACCAGGCGCAGCGCGTTGGCGGGCTCGTTGAGAAAGAAGATGCCGTAGGCAAAGGAGCCGATGACACCGATGCCGGTCCACACCGCATAGGCAGTGCCAAGCGGTAATTGGCGCATGGCCATGGCCAGTAAACCGAAGCTCGCGGCAGCGGCAACCAGCGTAATGGCCGACGGCCAGAAACGCGTGAATCCGTCGGAAACCTTCATGCCGGCGGCCCAGACGAGCTCGAGCAATCCGGCGATAAACAATAAGAACCAACTCATGCAGACTCCCAGGGCGCGCGTTGGAAAGCCAACACAAGCGATAGCCGATCGTAATGGAGGCGCGCGCCGGCTGAAATGGGGCAAATGCCTAAATAGCGACTAGAAGGTGCCCGGATAAGCGCCGCCGTCCAGCAGCAGGTTCTGCCCCGTCAGATAGCCCGCCTGCTGGCTGCAGACGAAGGCGCAATATGCGCCGAACTCTTCGGGCTGGCCGATACGCTTGGCCGGTACATCGTCGATGCGGCGCTGGCGTGACGCATCCAGCGAGATGCCGTCCGTCGCTGCCGATGCCTTCACAGTCGAGGCAAAGCGATCGGTATCGAAAGCGCCCGGCAGCAGATTGTTGATCGTCACGTTATGTTGCGCCACGCCACGCGCTAAGCCGGCGATAAAGCCCGTGAGCCCTGAGCGTGCGCCGTTCGACAAGGCCAGGAAGCTGATCGGCGCCTTGACCGCGCTGCTGGTGATGTTGATGATGCGCCCGAAGCGCCTTTCGATCATGCCGTCGAGCGTGGCGCGTATCAGCTCGATCGGCGTCAGCATGTTGGCGTCGAGTGCGGCGATCCAGTCGTCGCGTTCGAAACGGCGGAAATCACCCGCTGGCGGGCCGCCGGCGTTGGTGACCAGGATATCGGGGTTCGGGCAGGCTGCCAGTGCCGCCGCGCGGCCCGCCGGCGTGGTGATGTCGCAGGCCACGGCGTGCACCACGGCGCCGCTGGCGGCGCGGATTGCCGCCGCCGTGCGTTCGAGCATTTCGGGCGTGCGCGCGACAATCGTCACTTCGACGCCTTCTGCGGCCAGCGCCTCGGCACAGCCGCGGCCCAAGCCCTTGCTGGCGCCGCAAATCAGTGCCTTGCGGCCAGCGATTCCAAGATTCATATGCTTCTCCTAGAAGATTGTGATGCCTTTGACGGCCGGCAAGGGTCTGGGCGACCCCTCGATTCGCTGCGGCCGGGCCGCGCCGCTGTCGCGCGCCGGCCGCTCATCCCGGCATTGCTGACTGCCGGCGCCCTATTCTCGGCGATCGGCGCGGCCCGCACAAACAAACGGTAGGGGCAACGGCGCACTGGCGACGTGGGTTTTGTCGCGGAAGTGCGGGACCTCGGCGTAGCTTGCGTGGCTGCCATTGGACGCATGGTAGTGCAACGTCCGTCCGAAGCGCCCCTAGCCAAACGGCCAGCGCGCTCAAGCCGCGGCTTCCCCGCTAAAATACGCACTTCGCGAGCCGCCGCTCGGCGAGCGTGGCCGCAGCGCCGGTTGGTGCGGGCGCGCGGCGCCATCTTTCGGGGAATTTCATGGCTGGACACAGTAAATGGGCGAATATCAAGCACAAGAAGGCGGCGACTGATGCGCGCCGCGGCAAGATATGGACTCGTTTGATCAAAGAAATCACGGTCGCCGCCCGGCTCGGTGGCGGCGACGTCGATATCAATCCTCGCTTGCGCCTGTCGGTCGATAAAGCCACCGACGCAAATATGCCGAAGGACAATATCCAGCGCGCCATTCAGCGCGGCGTGGGCGGCCTTGATGGCGTGAGCTACGAAGAAATCCGCTACGAGGGCTATGGCATAGCCGGCGCCGCGATCATCGTCGATTGCATGACCGACAATCGCACACGCACGGTCGCCGAAGTGCGCCACGCGTTTTCGAAATTCGGCGGCAGTTTCGGGCAAGATGGTTCAGTGGCGTTTCTGTTCACGCATTGCGGGCAACTGATTTTCGCGCCGGGCACGCCGGAAGATGCCCTGATGGAGGCGGCACTCGAAGCGGGCGCCGACGACGTCATCGCGCACGAAGACGGCAGCCTCGAAGTGTTGACGCCGCCCAACGATTTCTCGCAGGTGCGCGGCGCGCTCGAGCAAGCCGGCTTCACCGCCGAGCTGGCCGAAGTGACGATGAAACCGCAGACCGAGGTGTCTTTCACGGGCGAAGACGCGGTGAAAATGCAAAAGCTGCTGGATGCGATCGAAGGGCTGGATGATGTGCAGGAAGTATTTACGAACGCGGTCATAGAAGACGCGTAAAGCAAGACGCGCGCGGCGCCGGCCGGCCGCGCGCCGTGTGCGTGGCATCTGTTTAACCTCGGGGATTGGCAATGAAAGTACTGGTGATCGGCTCCGGTGGCCGCGAACATGCGCTCGCCTGGAAGCTCGCGCAGTCGCCGCGCGCCCAGCGCGTCTTCGTGGCGCCAGGCAATGGCGGCACCGCGCTCGACGATCGGCTGCGCAATGTGGAATTCGGCGGCAGTGTTGCCGATATGGAAGCCCTCGCCGACTTCGCCGTGCGCGAGCAGATCGCGTTCACTCTGGTCGGTCCGGAAGCGCCGCTGGCGGCCGGCATCGTCAATCTGTTTCGCTCGCGCGGACTGCGCATCTTCGGCCCCACGCGCGAGGCCGCGCAACTCGAAAGCTCGAAAGATTTCGCCAAGGCATTCATGAAGCGGCATGGCATTCCGACCGCCGCCTACGAAACCTTCGCCGACGCGGCGGCTGCGCATCGCTATATCGACGCGCAAGGCGCGCCGATTGTGGTGAAGGCCGACGGCCTCGCCGCCGGCAAGGGCGTGGTGGTGGCGCAAACGCCGCAGGAAGCGCACGACGCGGTCGATATGATGCTGTCCGACAACAAGCTCGGCGACGCCGGCGCGCGCGTGGTGATCGAAGAATTCCTGAGCGGCGAGGAGGCCAGTTTCATCGTCATGGTCGATGGCAAGAACGTGTTGGCGCTTGCCTCCAGCCAGGATCACAAACGCTTGCTCGACGAAGACCTCGGCCCCAACACCGGCGGCATGGGCGCCTATTCGCCAGCACCGGTCGTCACACCGCAGTTGCATGCACGCGTGATGCGCGAAATCATCCTGCCCACCGTGCGCGGCATGGAAAAGGAAGGCAATCGCTTTACCGGCTTCCTCTACGCCGGCTTGATGATCGATGCGCAAGGCAATCCCAAGACACTCGAATTCAACTGCCGGATGGGCGACCCCGAAACCCAGCCGATCATGGCGCGGCTCAAGGGCGACTTTTCCAAGGTTGTCGAGCAGGCTATCGACGGCCGGCTCGACACCGTCGAACTCGACTGGGATCGTCGCACCGCGCTCGGCGTCGTACTGGCCGCGCACGGCTATCCCGACGCGCCGCGCAAGGGCGAGCTGATTACCGGCATCCCCGCGCAAACCGACGAATCAGTAACCTTCCATGGCGGCACGGCGCTGATCGACGGCCAGTTGCGCAGCGCCGGCGGCCGCGTGTTGTGCGTAGTGGGTTTGGCGGATACGGTGCGCGGTGCGCGTTCGGTGGTGTACGACACGATCAACCAGATCAGCTTTGAAGGCATGCAATATCGGCGCGATATCGGTTATCGCGCCCTCAATCGCAAGCACTGAGGCAGGCGCGTGACCCGGCAAGATTCCGACCCCCGTATCGATCGCGACGCCGTCAGTTCTGGCGATCAGGCCAGCGGCAAGATCAGCGACAAAACCAGCGCCGGCGCCGGCGATGCGCAAGTAGATGCGGCGGCAGTGCGTGCCTATCTTGGTGGGCTGCAGCAACGCATCGTTACGGCGCTGGAGGATCTGGAGGGACCCGATGGCGGCCGTTTCATTACCGATCCGTGGCGCAAACCCGAGGACTCACCGCTGCGCGGCGATGGCGTGACCCGCATCATCGAGGGCGGCCGCATCTTCGAACGCGGCGGCGTGGGTTTTTCGCACGTGCGTGGCGACGCGCTGCCGCCGTCGGCCACCGCCGCGCGCCCGGAGCTGGCGCACTGCGGTTTCGAGGCCATGGGTGTCTCGTTGGTACTGCATCCGCGCAACCCTTACTGCCCGACCGTGCACATGAACGTGCGCATGATCATGGCCGGTCGCGCTGGCGAGCCGGCGGTGAGCTGGTTCGGCGGCGGCATGGATCTCACGCCCTATTACGGTTTCGACGACGACGCACGCCACTTTCACCGCAGTTGCCGCGATGCATTGGCGCCGTTCGGCGCGCAGCTTTATCCGCGTTTCAAAGAGCACTGCGATCAGTATTTCTTTCTCAAGCATCGCAACGAACCGCGCGGCATCGGCGGGATTTTCTTCGATGACTTCACGGAGCTGGGTTTTGTCGGCGGTTTCGAGATGCTGCGCGCCGTCGGCGATGCGTTTCTCACAGCTTATCTGCCGATTGCCCGCGCGCGCTGCGCGCTGCCGTTCGGCGCCCCGCAGCGCGAATTCCAGGCGTATCGCCGCGGGCGTTACGTCGAATTCAACCTGGTGTTCGATCGCGGCACGCATTTCGGCCTGCAAAGCGGCGGTCGCACCGAATCGATCCTGATGTCGATGCCGCCCAGCGCGCATTGGAAGTATGATTGGCGCCCCGCGCCGGATTCGCCCGAGGCGCGACTGTATTCCGACTTCCTGATCCGCCGTGACTGGATCGGCGACGCATGACGGCCGGTATCGACCTGGGCGCTGAAGGCCACGCTGCCGCGAATGCTCACGATGAACGCGGTACTGCGGGCGACCTGCTCGCGGCCCGCGACTCGAGCGCCGAAATGCGGGACAATGGCGGTCCCGCAGCGCGCGTCGGCATATTGGGCGGTACCTTCGATCCAATTCACGACGGGCATTTGATGCTGGCGCGGCGTTTTTCGGTACTGCTCGATCTGACCGAATTGGTGCTGATGCCGGCCGGCCAGCCCTGGCAGAAAGCCGGCGTGTCCGCCGCGGAGCATCGCTTGGCGATGACCGAAATAGCGGCGCGGGCACTGGCTTTGCCGCACACGCGCGTGACCGTTTCCAGTGAAGAGATTATCCGGTCGGGACCGAGTTACAGTGTCGATACGCTGGCGCATTGGCGCGGCATGCTCGGTCCGCGTGCCGCGCTATCCTTGTTGATCGGCGCCGACCAATTATTGGCATTCGATTCGTGGCACGACTGGCGGCGTATCCTTGAGCTGTCGCACGTCTGCGCGGCGGCCCGTCCCGGTTTCGACGCCTCGCGCGCCAGTCCGGCGCTGGCCGCTGAAATACGCCGGCGCCGGGCCAACGCCACGGTATTGCAGGCCACGGCCGCCGGCCACGTGTTGATCGACGCCGCCCAGGTCATCGACGTCTCGGCCACGCAAATTCGCGAATACGCGCGCGGCGCCCGCGATTGGCTCGCACCCGCACCAAGCCATGTGCCGCCGGAAATCTGGCGATATATTTGTCAACATCACCTTTACCGGAACGCTACCGACTGATTTCATGGATATACGCAAGCTACAGCGCGCCATCGTGGATGGACTCGAGGATGTCAAGGCACACGACGTCCGCGTGTTCAATACCACTCATCTCACCGCGCTTTTCGATCGCGTGATCGTGGCCGGTGGCACCTCCAACCGGCAAACGCGGGCGCTCGCCGCCAGCGTGCGCGACAAAGTCAAGGCCGCGGGCGGCGACATCGTCAGCATCGAAGGCGAGGAAACCGGCGAATGGGTGCTGGTCGACTGCGGTGACGCAATCGTCCACATTCTGCAGCCGGCGCTGCGCCAGTACTACAACCTCGAGGAGATCTGGGGCGAGAAGCCGGTGCGCGTGAAGCTGACGAGCGCGCCGACCGGGCTGGTCAAGGCGTCGGAAGACGCTGGCGACACGTCGCACTGAACGCTGCGGCGGCGGCTGGTCGTCTGGCCGCCCGCCACGCCGTCGCCCGCGTCCCCATCCGGCCCTAACGTCTGATGAAGCTTATGATCATCGCCGTCGGCCACCGCATGCCCGACTGGATCAGCGCCGGGTTCACCGAGTATGCGCAACGCATGCCGCCGGAACTGCGCATCGAACTGCGCGAGGTGAAGCCGGAGTCCCGCAGCAACCGCCGCGACACCGCCGGCATCATGGCGGCCGAGCGGCAACGCATTGAGAGCGTGCTCCCGCGCAACGCTCACTTGGTGGTGCTGGATGAGCGTGGCCAGACATGGGATACGCAGCGCCTGGCGCAAGGCCTGCGCGACTGGCAGCAGGCGGCGCGCGACGTGGCCTTCGTGATCGGCGGCGCCGACGGCACCGACCCGGCCTTGCGCGAGGCCGCCGACACCGTGTTGCGCCTGTCGGCAATGACACTGCCGCACGGGCTTGTGCGGGTGTTGCTGGCCGAGCAGTTGTACCGCGGTTCGACCATCCTGCAAAATCATCCCTACCACCGCGCATGACCGAATTCATCTATCTGGCTTCGCAAAGTCCGCGGCGGCGCGAGTTACTGACGCAACTCGGTATCGCGCATCGACTACTGCTGCCGCGACCTGACGAAGACGCTGAAGCGCTCGAAGCGGTGCTGCCCG
>JBPBQZ010000066.1:0-26551 GCA_050955105.1 Janthinobacterium lividum
CACGCTCTCGCCGCAACTGGGCGCGAACATCGTCTTCGCCCTTGGTGACAGCATGTACGACGGTCTGCCGATGACGGGCCATGGCACCGTGCATTGGCTGGGTACGCGTCTGCTGCCGAGCCAGGCAGCGCTTTCCGTGGCAGGCAACGACGTCAAGCTCGACGGCAGCTTCGGCGCGCCGCGTGATCGGCTGCGTTTCGATATCAACGCACAGCGACTCGATCGACTTGGTTTCGGCCTGGCCGGCACACTGCTGGCGAACGGCAATGTCAGCGGTTCGCTGGCGCATCCCGATGTCGCTGCGCACTACCGCGCCGAGAATCTGGCGTTCGGTGACAACCGCGTCGCCGCGGCAAGCGGCGAGCTGGAACTGCGCGATGGCGTGATGGGTGTTACTCATTTGGTCGCCGATGCCAGCGGGGTCAGCGCGCCGGGACTGGCGCTTGATACGCTCAGCGCGCGCGTCGACGGCACGCGTTCCAACCATTCGATCAATCTGGCCGCGCGCGGCACGCTGCGCGAGCGTCCGATCGACGTTTCGCTGGCGGCGCGCGGCGCGCTGGCGCAAACCGGCAATGCGCTCAGTTGGAACGGCACGGTCTCGCAACTGGCCAATCGTGGTGTGCCGCAGTTGCAGCTCGATTCACCCCTTACTGTGTCCGCCGGACCGCAACATCTGGTACTAGGCGCGACACAACTATCGGTCGAAGGGGCAACGCTCGTCTTGAGTCGCTTTGCGTTCGATCATGGCCGCATCGCCTCGGCCGGTGCGGCGACGAATATCGATGTGCAGCGCATGCTCAATGTGGAAAAGGCGCTTACTGGCGAGCGTCCGGCTTTGGTGACCGATCTGGTGATCGACGGCAAATGGGACTTCGACCTGAGCGGTGGCCCCGCCACCGGATATCTGCAATTGCAGCGCCGTTCGGGCGACGTCACGGTCGACGCGGGCAATGGCCCATTGCCGCTGGGCATCTCGCAGCTGCTGGCGCGCGCCGAACTGACCGGCGGCAATCGAGCCGATCTCACGGTAAACGCCAAAGCGACGCGTCTGGGCTCGCTCGATGCCGATCTGCATACGCCGCTCACGCGCCGCGACGGCTTTCCGGCGCTGGCGGACGAAGCACCGCTCAGCGGCCATATTTCGGCTGACCTGCCGTCGCTGCGGATCGCCGGCGGATTACTTGGGCCAGCCTATTTGCTGGACGGTCGAATGGCATTGCGTCTGACGGTGGCAGGCCAACTGGCGCGCCCGAAAGCATCCGGCATGCTGACCGGCGACAATATTGCGGCAACCTTGGTCGACGAGGGAGTGCAGTTCAAGCACGGCGTCGTGCGCGTCGCCGTCACCGAAAACCGGCTGGACTTCCAGCAAGTCGAGTTTCACGGTGGCGACGGTGTCTTGCGCGCAACGGGGCGCGTGCAACTCGACGGCAGTGATCCGGATCTTTCCGCAAAAATCGTCGCCGACAAATTCGAGTTGTTCGCAACGCCAGATCGCCAACTCTCGCTATCGGGTCAAGCCAATGTCGGCAGTGCCGGCCCGCAGGGCGGCATGACCATCGGCGGTAAATTCACTGTCGATCGGGCCTTGTTCGATTTGCCCAACTCCGCCGCGCCGCAACTGGGCGATGACGTGGTATTGGTGCGTAGCGGCGGTGCGGAAGTGGCGGCCGAGCCACTGCCGGTAACGTCGGCGTCCGAAAAACCCGAAGGCCGTTTCGCGCCGCGCACCAACATCACCATCGACCTCGGCCAGCACTTTCGCTTCCGCGGACAAGGCGCGGATTTGGGTCTGACGGGTTCATTGGCGGTAACGAGTGCGCCGCGCGAGCCGTTGCGCGCGGTGGGCGACGTGCGCGTAACGCCCGGTTCTACCTACGAGGCGTTCGGGCGCAAGCTTGGCATTGAGAGCGGCTACTTCACCTTCAACGGGCCGGTCGACAATCCAGGCATCAATATCACGGCCATGCGCAGGAACCTCGAAGTGGAAGCGGGCGTGCGCGTGTCGGGCACGGTGAAAGCGCCAGATGCGCGGCTCATCTCCGAGCCGAACGTACCTGACCAGGACAAGCTCTCGTGGTTGCTGTTCGGTCATGGCAGCGACACTGGCACCAACACCGCCCAGCAAGGAACCTTGAACGCGGCGATCGGACTACTGGGCAACGCCGGCGGCAAACGCCTGGCGCAGACCTTTGGACTCGATGAAGTGACGGTCGGACAAAGCGAGGTGGGCTTGAGCGACCCACAGGTCGTCAGTGTCGCAAAGGCCGTGTCAGAGCGCTTCGTGCTCGGCTATGAGCAAGGCCTGACGAAGGCAGAGTCGGTTTTCAAACTGACTTGGCAGATTTCTCGCAGTTGGTCGATTGCCGCGCACGGCGGCGCCGCCAATGGCGTCGACCTGCTGTTCAATCGGCGCTTCGATTAGCGAACGGGCATGCCGGGCACCGCACCGGCCGCGGGCTCGATCAGATAGATGTCGGAAGCGGTGCCCCCTGCTTCGGGCGACGCGCACAGCACCATGGCTTCGGAGACACCGAACTTCATCTTGCGCGGTGCCAGATTGGCCACCACGACGGTGAGCTTGCCGACCAGGTCTTCCGGCCGATAGGCGGAACGGATGCCGGAGAACACGTTACGCGTGCGGCCCTCGCCCAGATCGAGCGTGAGTTGCAGCAATTTCTTCGATCCTTCCACTTCGCGGCAATCGACGATCTTGGCGATCCGCAGATCTATCTTCGCGAAATCGTCGATGCTGATCGTTGCCGGTGCGTCGCCGTCGCCGTCGCCGTCGTCGGCTTCTGCGATGGTTGCCGCGGCCGTCTGCCCAGCGGCGCCAGGCTGTTGTGCTGCCTTACCGTTGGCGGCACTGGTCGCGGTCGATCCCGCCACTGTTGCGGCGCCCGCCGCCGCAGCGGGTTCAGCGGGTTGCGGCGCACCGTCGGCCGACTGCAGTGATTCTCGATTGGCGGCCAGTAATGCTTCGATCTGGCGGCTTTCCACGCGGCTCAACAGGTGCTTATAGGGGGCCAGCGGCGTAGCGGACGCCAGCGGCGTTGCCACATCGCGCCAGCGCAGTGGTGCCACGCCAAGCATCGCTTCCACTTTGCCGGCCAACTCCGGCATGACCGGCTTGAGCGCGATCGTCAGCAAGCGAAATGCTTCCAGACTGACGCTACAGCTTTCGTGCAACGCGACACCGTTGGCGGGATCTCGCGCCTGTTCCCAGGGCTTCGCGGCGTCGATAAAACCATTGACGGCGTCAGCCAGCTCCATCGTCAGCCGCAGCGCGCGTCCGTAATCGCGCGCTTCGTAATGCGCAGCCACGGTCGGCAGCGCGTCGCGCAGGCGGACCAACACCGGGTGCTGCATGGCGCTGTCTTGTACGCGGCCTTCGAAGCGCTTGCTGAGGAAGCCCGCGGTACGGCTTGCGATATTCACGTACTTGCCGACCAGGTCGCTGTTGACGCGCGCCACGAAGTCGTCGAGATTCAAGTCGATGTCTTCGAGCGATCCATTCAGCTTGGCGGCGAAGTAATAACGCAACCAGTCGGGGTTGAGGCCCGAGTCGACATAGCTTTGCGCGGTAATGAAGGTGCCGCGCGATTTCGACATTTTCTGGCCGTCGACCGTGAGGAAGCCGTGCGCAAAGACATTGTTCGGCGTGCGGTGCCCTGAGAAATGCAGCATCGCCGGCCAGAACAGGGTGTGGAAATACAGAATGTCCTTGCCAATGAAATGGTATTGCTCGGTCGGACTGTCAGGCCGTATCCATTCCTCGAAATCAAGGCCGCGCTTGTCGCACAGGTTTTTGAAACTCGCGTAGTAGCCGACCGGGGCATCCAGCCATACGTAGAAGTACTTGTTCGGTGCGCCGGGTATTTCGAAGCCGAAATAGGGCGCATCGCGGGATATGTCCCAGTCCGACAGCGTGGTGGCGTTTTCGGTATCGCCGAGCCACTCGCGCATCTTGTTGGTGGCCTCGGGCTGCGCCAGCTTTTTCACCCAATCTCGCAGAAAATCGCTGCAACGCGCATCGGATAGGCGGAAGAAGTAGTGCGTCGATTTTCGCAGCACGGGTTTCGCGCCGGATACTGCCGAATAAGGCTCGATGAGGTCGGTCGGCGAGTAGGTCGAGCCGCACACTTCGCAAGAGTCACCGTACTGGTCTTTCGAATGGCAAGTCGGACATTCGCCCTTGATGAAACGATCGGGCAGGAACATCTCGCGCACCGGATCGTACAACTGTTCGATCTCACGCGAATCGATAAAGCCGGCCTTCTTCAGGCTCTCGTAGATGCCCTCGGAGAGCTGCCGATTTTCGGGAGAGTCGGTGGTGTAGTAATTGTCGAAGGAAATGCCGAATGCGTCGAAATCACGCTTGTGTTCGAGCCAGACGCGTTCGATCAGCGCCTTGGGCGTGATGCCTTCCTTTTCCGCACGCAACATGATCGGCGTGCCGTGCGCATCGTCGGCGCCGACGTAGTGCACCTCATGGTCATGCATGCGCAGCGCTCGCACCCAGACGTCGGTCTGGATGTATTCGACCAGATGCCCAATGTGGATTTGCCCATTTGCATAGGGCAGGGCGGAGGTAACGAGAATGCGGCGCGCGGGAGCGGACATGGGGCAGCCAGTGGCGAAAACGAGTCGCCGATTTTAGCAGGCGTCTTGCAATTCGCGATCTAGGCCGATTGGCCTATGCAGAAGAAGCTGCGTGTGTCGGCGCAATAGACCTGCACGCTGGACGGCGCAAGAGAAAGAAAGCTATTTGTAATGACAAGCGCAAAAAAAACCGGGGCAATTAGGCCCCGGAGCAACAACGACAAGAGGAGAATGGTGACGCGGCAGTCAGGCACCACCGCGTACCGTAATGACTGACAGCAAACTTTCGATTGAGTTCGAAAAAAATTTCAGAGAATTATCGACCGCCAGGCGCCTGGCCTTGCACCGGGCGTAAATAGATTTCGACGCGGCGATTCTGCGCGCGTCCGGCCTCGGTCGAATTGTCGGCAATCGGTTGAGTCTGGCCACGTCCTACAGCTGTCAGGCGGTTTGGCGCCACGCCGCGCTGCGACAGGTAATACGCCACGCTCTGGGCGCGATTTTGCGACAGCGTCTGGTTGTACGCGGGGCTGCCGGTACTGTCGGTATGGCCAATAACCGTCGCTACCAGTTCCGGGTGCTGCACGACTGTCTGCGCGACCTGATCGAGCACCGGCCGGAAGCTTGGCTTGATCGCGTAGCTATCGGTATCGAAGGAAATGGCGCTCGGAATGTTCACTTTCAGCGAGCCGTCCTGCTGCTCGGTCACCTGCGCGCCGGTGCCGGCGGTCGCGCCCGACAGGCGTTGACGGATCGCCGACCAGTTGTAGCCCGCCGCGCCACCCGCCGCTGCGCCCAAGGCGCCGCCGATTACCGCGCCCTTGGTGTTGCCCAGCAGCGCGCCGATGCCAGCGCCGGCAGCGGCACCCACGCCAGCGCCTACACCGGTGTTGCGCTGTTGCTGATCAGCGCATCCAGCCAGCATGGCGCCGGCCACCGCGAGCACCGCCAATTGACTGGCAAGCTGGACATGACGTGAGCGAAAAGCGATATGTTTGTGCATTCTTCCTCCACATTGAAGCCGACCGCGGTTGCGGACCGCCAAGAGTTCCGGGCGCGCTACCGGACAAGTCACTAAAATATGCGGTTCGGTAGACGAGCCTATGATGCACCGAAGCTGTGCAATCTCGGAAAAGGTTGCCGATGCCGCAGTTGTCTGGCAACTGCCCGCAACAAAGTCTTTCAATTTTGTCAGAATGCGCGCCCAGCGCTCGCGTTCGACATTCCCTTTGCCAACGTCTGTTCTGAACACAATGACCATCCAGGAAAACCTCACCGCGGCGCTCGAACAATTGGTCGATCCGCAGACCTCCTTGAGCTTCAAGGCTTCGCGCTCGCAACTCACCGTGGCGCCCGGTGCGCAGGACGGCCATTTCACGGTTCAGCTGGTGCTTGGCTATCCTGCGCAAAGCCGCTTCGACGCGCTGCGTCAACTGGTAGAGCAGACCGCCCGCGCGCAGCCGGGTGTCACGGCGATCGACGTTACCGTGTCGCAGCGCATCGTCGCGCACGCGGTGCAGCGGGGCTTGGCACGCGTGCCCGGCGTCAAGAACCTGATCGCCGTCGGCTCCGCCAAGGGCGGCGTCGGCAAGAGCACAACGGCGGTGAACATCGCGCTGTCGTTGGCGGCCGAAGGCGCCACGGTGGGCATGTTGGACGCCGATATCTACGGCCCGTCGCTACCGCTGATGCTCGGCATTCACGGCAAGCCTGAGTCGCAAGATGGCAAGACCATGAATCCGTTGGAGGGGCATGGCTTGCAGGCCAACTCGATCGGTTTCCTGATCGGGCCGGACGAGGCGATGATCTGGCGCGGTCCGATGGTGACGTCTGCGTTCAACCAATTGCTGACCCAGACCAACTGGCGCGATCTCGATTATCTGATCGTCGATATGCCGCCTGGTACCGGCGACATCCAGCTTACGCTGTCGCAAAAAGCGCCCGTTACCGGCGCCGTCATCGTCACTACGCCGCAAGACTTGGCGCTGCTCGATGCCCGACGCGGGCTCAAGATGTTCGAGAAGGTGAACGTGCCGGTGCTGGGCGTGGTCGAGAACATGGGCGTGCACATCTGTTCGAATTGCGGTCATGCCGAGCATATTTTCGGCGCGGGCGGCGGCGCGGCCATGTGTGCGCAATACGGCGTCGATTTTCTAGGCAGCCTGCCGCTGGATATTTCGATTCGCGCGGGCAGCGACATCGGCGAGCCCAGTGTCGTCACCGCGCCCGACTCGGTCGTCGCGCTGCTCTATCGTCAGATCGCCTCCAGCATCGCTGCTCGCGTCGCCGCACTGCCGCGCGACTTCAGCGGGAAGTTGCCGGCGATCGTGGTAGAGAAGAGTTAGTGCCGGCGAGCCACGCTGCCAATGATTTCACCGTGCGCGCATGGAGTGAGCCGCTGTCCTACGCATGCGGTGCGCGGTGCCCGACGCGGTATGATGTGGCTGCAATGCGAAACGGGCGCCGATCTGCCTCCTTTGATTCATGCGGCGCCCTTCGCATTTCCGGTTCGAGGGGAAAGCATGCATTTGCGTAGCAGCAGCCGAGTGATTCGCCCCGTTGTGACGATCGCCGTCTGTGCGGCGCTCGCGGCCTGTGCAACGCCATTCGGCGTGCGTGAAAAACAGGCGACGGCGACGCTGTTACCCACGCGTGGCAGTGAGGTGGTCGGCACGGTCGATTTCACCGAGAGGTCTGATGGCGTGCAAATGACCTACAACATCCGCGGCCTGCCGCCGGAGAGTAATCATGCGGTGCGCATTCACGAACGTGGCGACTGCTCGTCGCCCGACGCGAAGAGCGCACTCGGCGAATTCGACCCGGACGCTGGCTTGCACCCCGACCGACTGCGCGGTAGCGCCATGCCCGACATCCGCGCCGATGCCGACGGCGTGGCCAGTGGTTTCGTGGTTATTGCCGGCATCAGCCTCGACGGCGTGCGCTCGGTAGTAGGGCGCGCGATCATCGTGCATCGCGACGGCGGCGAGGACAGTTTCGAACCCAACGCAGTGGGCGGTCGCCTCGCCTGCGGAACCATCCGCCGCTAGGCCGGCAAGTCCCATTAGGCCGATTGGCCAACGTTGCGCGACAAGCGTCGCCACGCCCGATCGATCCAGTAGAATAGCCCCCCTCACCACCCTTGCGTACAACCTGTCATGTCCATCAAGTCCGATGCGTGGATCCGCCGTATGGCCGCGAGCCATGCGATGATCGAGCCGTTCGAGCCGGGCCAGGTACGCGAGTCGGCGGACGGCCATAAGATCGTCAGCTACGGTACGTCCAGCTATGGCTACGATATCCGCTGCGCCGACGAATTCAAGATTTTCACGAACATCAATTCGACCATCGTCGATCCGAAGAATTTCGACGAGAAATCGTTCGTCGATTTTCGTGGCGACGTCTGCATCATTCCGCCGAATTCGTTCGCGCTCGCGCGCACCGTCGAGTATTTCCGCATTCCGCGCAATGTCCTGACGGTCTGCCTGGGCAAGTCGACTTACGCGCGCTGCGGCATCATCGTCAACGTCACGCCGTTCGAGCCCGAATGGGAAGGCTACGTGACGCTCGAATTCTCGAATACGACACCTTTGCCTGCCAAGATTTACGCGAACGAAGGCGTGGCTCAGGTGCTGTTCTTCGAAAGCGATGAAGTCTGCGAAGTGTCCTACGCCGACCGCGGCGGCAAGTACCAGGGCCAACGCGGCGTCACGCTACCTAAAACCTGATGGCCGGCCACTGACCCGACCTTAAGCCCTGCGCTGTCCTATCCGGCACTGCCTCAACGCCCCGGCGGGGGCAGATACCGGGTATCGGAGAAAAGTCTGATGAAATTTCGCTTTCCGGTCATCGTTATCGATGAAGACTTTCGTTCGGAGAACATTTCCGGCTCGGGTATCCGCTCGCTCGCCGAGGCGATCGAGAACGAAGGCATGGAAGTGCTGGGCCTCACCAGCTATGGCGACCTGAGTTCGTTCGCGCAGCAGTCGAGCCGCGCATCGTGTTTCGTGTTGTCGATCGATGATGACGAGTTTTCCCCCGACGCCGATGCTGACGAGCCGGTACTGGCCATCGTCGCATTGCGTTCATTCATCTCGGAAGTGCGTCGGCGCAATGCCGATCTGCCGATTTTTCTGTACGGCGAGACGCGCACCTCGCGGCATTTGCCGAACGACATCCTGCGCGAGTTGCACGGCTTCATCCATATGTTCGAGGACACGCCGGAGTTCGTGGCGCGACATATCCTGCGCGAGGCGCGGGCGTATTTGAGTTCGCTGTCGCCGCCGTTCTTCGCCGCGCTCACTCACTATGCGGAAGATGGTTCGTATTCGTGGCATTGTCCCGGGCACTCAGGCGGCGTGGCGTTCCTGAAAAGCCCGATAGGCCACATGTTCCATCAGTTCTTCGGCGAAAACATGCTGCGTGCCGACGTCTGCAACGCGGTCGAAGAACTCGGCCAGTTGCTCGACCATACGGGTCCGGTGGCTGCCTCCGAGCGTAATGCGGCACGCATCTTCAATGCCGACCATCTGTTCTTCGTGACCAACGGCACGTCGACTTCCAACAAGATCGTCTGGCATGCGACGGTGGCGCCGAATGACATCGTGCTGGTCGACCGTAATTGTCATAAGTCGATCCTGCACGCCATCACCATGACAGGTGCGATTCCGGTGTTTCTCACGCCGACGCGCAATCATTTCGGCATCATCGGCCCGATTCCACGCAGTGAATTCGAGCCGGAAAACATTCGCCGCAAGATCGAGGCGAATCCGTTCGCGCGTGAAGTCTTGCAGCGCGACCCGACGGCGCGGCCGCGCATCCTGACCATCACGCAAAGTACCTACGACGGCGTTATCTATAACGTCGAAATGATCAAGGACTTGCTCGGCGACGCGCTCGATACGCTGCATTTCGACGAAGCATGGCTGCCTCACGCCGCCTTCCATTCGTTCTATCGTGATATGCATGCGATCGGCGCCGATCGGCCGCGTACTGGCGCGCTGGTGTTCGCGACGCATTCCACGCACAAATTGCTGGCGGGGATTTCTCAGGCCTCGCAGATTCTCGTGCAAGACTCCGAGCACCAGATCTTCGATCGACATCGTTTCAACGAAGCCTATCTGATGCACACCTCGACCAGCCCGCAGTACGCGATCATCGCTTCGTGCGACGTGGCGGCGGCGATGATGGAAGCGCCGGGTGGCCCGGCGCTGGTGGAAGAGTCGATAGCCGAGGCGCTGGATTTCCGCCGCGCCATGCGCAAGGTAGGGGCCGACTATATCGACGGCTGGTGGTTCGAGGTGTGGGGTCCGGACGAGTTGGCTGACGAAGGCATCGGCGATCGTGACAACTGGGTGCTTAAGCCGAACGACCGTTGGCACGGCTTCGGTAATCTGGCGCCGGGCTTCAATATGCTCGATCCGATCAAGGCGACCATCATTACGCCGGGGCTGGACGTGGATGGGCAATTCGGCGATTCGGGAATTCCCGCCGCGATCGTCACACGCTATCTGGCCGAACACGGCATCATCGTCGAGAAGACCGGGCTGTATTCGTTCTTCATCATGTTCACCATCGGCATTACCAAGGGCCGCTGGAACAGCATGGTGACCGAGTTGCAGCAGTTCAAGGACGATTACGATAGCAATCAACCGTTGTGGCGCGTGCTGCCCGAGTTCGTCGCGAAATTTCCGGTCTACGAACGTACGGGGCTGCGCGACCTGTGCGAGTTAATCCATAGCGTGTACAAGGCCAACGACGTGGCGCGCGTGACCACCGATATGTACTTGTCGAGCATGGAGCCGGCGATGCGGCCGGCCGATGCGTTTGCCAAGCTGGCGCATCGAGAAATCGATCGAGTGCCGATCGACGAGCTGGAAGGGCGCGTTACCAGTATCTTGCTCACGCCCTATCCGCCAGGCATTCCTTTGTTGATTCCGGGTGAGCGCTTCAACAAGATCATCGTGCAGTATCTGCAGTTCGCCCGCTCGTTCAACGAACGTTTCCCGGGCTTTCACACCGACATCCACGGCCTGGTGGCCGAGCCGGTGAATGGAAGGCTCGAATATTTCGTGGATTGCGTGCGCGACTGAACGCGCCTCGACGGCAGGCGCGCTCAGTCGCGCCTGCGCGTGCCGGCGATGCCTTTAGCCCAGGCGGCTGCGTGCGTCTTGAATCGCTTGTCGAACACGCGCGGGTGCCGTGCCGCCGATATGGTCGCGACGTGCTACCGAGCCGTCGAGCGTGAGTGATTCGCCGACGTCGTCGCCAATATATTGGGCGATATTCGGCAGCTCGCGCCGGAAGTCATCGGCGCTCAGATCGGCCAGATCGCATTGACGTTCGACGCAGATGCGTACCGCGCGCGCCACTGCTTCGTGGGCGTCGCGGAACGCCAGCCCGCGTACTACCAGGTAGTCGGCCAGGTCGGTCGCGGTGGAGAATCCCTGCAGCGCCGCCGCGCGCATGGCCTCAGGGCGCGGCGTGATGCCGGCCACCATTTCGGCAAAAATGCGTAGCGTGTCGGCAACCGTATCGACGGTGTCGAACAGCGGTTCCTTGTCTTCCTGATTGTCTTTGTTATAAGCCAGCGGCTGGCCCTTCATCAGCGTCAAGAGCGCCACCAGATGGCCATTGACGCGTCCGGTCTTGCCGCGCGCCAATTCGGGAACGTCCGGATTCTTTTTCTGCGGCATGATCGACGAGCCGGTGCAGAAACGGTCGGCCAGATCAATGAAGCCGACGCGCGGACTCATCCACAGCACCAACTCTTCAGACAGGCGCGACACGTGCGTCATGATCAGCGCACCGGCCGCGGTGAATTCGATGGCAAAGTCGCGATCGGACACGGCGTCGAGTGAGTTGCGGCAAACGCCTTCGAAGCCCAGCGTGCGCGCTACCGCTTCGCGATCGATCGGATAGCTGGTGCCGGCGAGCGCGGCCGCGCCCAAGGGCAAGCGATTCACTCGCCGCCGGCAATCGACCAGGCGTTCGGCATCGCGTTCGAACATCTCCACGTAAGCCAGCAGGTGATGGCCGAAGGTGACCGGTTGCGCCACTTGCAAATGCGTGAAGCCGGGCATCACGGTGTCGGCATGCTGTTCGGCCATATCGAGCAAGGCGCGGCGCAGGTCGACCAGTAGCGTGCCGATACGATCGATTTCGCCGCGCAGCCACAAACGGATGTCGGTGGCCACCTGGTCGTTGCGCGAGCGGCCGGTGTGCAGCCGTTTGCCGGCATCACCGATCAGCGCCGTCAAGCGCGCCTCGATGTTCATGTGCACATCTTCGAGATCGAGCTGCCACACGAACTCGCCGCGCTGGATTTCGTCGCGAATCTGCGCCATGCCGCGCTCGATCGCCGCGTGATCATCGGCGGCGATAATGCCTTGCGCCGCAAGCATAGCCGCGTGCGCGAGCGAACCCTCGATGTCGACCATCGCCAGCCGCTTGTCGAAGAAAACCGAAGAGGTATAGCGTTTGACGAGCTCGGACATCGGTTCCGAGAACCGGGCCGACCAGGCTTCGCCCTTGTTGTGCAGTTGGGATGTCATGAGGTGGTGAAGATCGCGTAAGGGCGTGGCGCCGCGTCAGCAAAGAGCCGACACAGCGCGAGGAAGCGCGAATTATAAATCGGACCGCCGCCGGCAGGGTGCCAGCGGCGTTTTAGCTGGCGGAAACGAGCTTGCCGCTCCAGATGACCGGGCCGCTCGGGCCCTGCGGATTCGGCGAGCCGCCCTTTGGCTCGACCGAGATGGCCAGTGCGCCGAAGTCACGCGGTCGCGCGCTAACCTGCATCGCCAATTGCGCGCCGCCGCGTGGCAACACACCGAGCGAAACCGGATGGCTGCCGTCGCCTAAACCCCACAATTGCAGCGATTGATCGCTGCGTAACGGGAAATCGGCGAGGCGTCGCACTGTCATGGTGCCGTGCGCTTCGTCCCAGGTTAGCAGCATCACCGTGCGTTGGTTCTCGTCGTGCAAGGCGGCGACGTAGGATACGCGCGTCTCGAATACCGGCGCCGAGGTATTCGTGGGCAGCAGCGGCCGCAGCGCGAACGCCAGCGCGACAATCGCGGCCGCCGTAGCGACCGCAGCCCAGCCGCGCCAGAAAGAGAGGTTGTCCAGATCGAACAATCCCAGCAAGCGCTTGGGCGGCCAAGGCCGCACATAAGACGGTTGCGGCGCGTTGTGCTGTTGCGGCTCGTCGGCATTGCGCACCGGCGACTGCGGTACGCTGTAGCCGGTCAGGCCCAGTCGTGCTGCGATGGTTTGCCAAACCGCGGGCGACGGCGTCTCGACGCCGGCCAATTCAGGCAATGACTGCAGCCGACGGGTCCAGAGATCGATCGCGCTACGTACGCCCTGATCCTGCAGCCCCAGCGCTTCAAGTCGACGCCGTGCGGCGCCTCTCAAGGTGCCCAACGCATATTCGGCGGCCAGCGAATCCAGGAGTGCCGGGTCTCGGTGGAGGTTCATTTACACGCCTCCCAGGCAACTGCGCAGCTTTTCCAGGCCGCGTCGCACCCAAGATTTCACAGTACCAAGCGGTACGCCCATTGAGCCGGCCACTTCGCTGTGGCTGTAATCACGTAGATAGGCCAACGCAATGGCCTGGCGCTGATTGGCTTCGAGCCGCTCTACACACCATGCCAGGCGTTTGGTTTGTTGCCCCAACAATTCGGCATCCAGCGGATCGTCTTCGGCTGACGGAATCAATTCGGTCAGCGCATCGTTCCACTCGGTTTCAAGCCGGTTCGATTGACGCAGAAAGTCCAGCGCGCGATTTCGCACGATCGCCGACATCCACGTCAGCGGCGCTGAAGCGGCCGGCCGGTAGTCTTTGGCAAAGCGCCATACATTGACGAAGCTGTCTTGGAGCACTTCTTCCGCCCATTCACGTTTGCTTACTATACGTACGGCAAGCGCAAACAGTTTCGGCGATGTCAGTTCGTAAAGTGAACGAAGTGCTTGCCCATCGCGTCCGGCGACACGTTCGAGCAACTCTTTGAGTGCTTCCGGACTCTGTTGTGATACGGATTCATTCATTGCTGCGACTTTGCGGCGTCAGAAAATTATGGCGGATGGGCGTGCCGCTGTAGCGGTGCGGCCGGCTAAAGTTAGCCGGTTTAAGCATTCAGCGTAAGCATTATTACCTATTTCATAGGCCGCAACGCACTAAGTAGCGGCGCGCACCATCGCAAAGCCGATGCGGCATTGCAGCAATTGAAGCGCTTCACCCCGTATTGCGTAAGCCTGCCGAGATGCCGTTGATCGTCAAATGAACGCCGCGACCCACGCGCGCGTCGTCGGGATCGCTGGAGCGAAAGCGCCGCAGCAGCTCGACTTGCAGGTGGCTGAGCGGGTCGAGATAGGGAAACCGATTCTTCAACGATCGCGCCAGCAGGGGGTTGTCGGCGAGCCGCTCCGATTTGCCTGTGATGTCGGCCAACACTCGCGTCGTGCATTCCCACTCTTTGGTAATCATGCCGAATACCTTGTCGCGCAGCGCTACGTCCGCCACCAGTTGCGCATAGCGCGAAGCCACCGCCAGATCGGTTTTCGCCAGCACCATATCCATATTCGACAGCAGGTTGGCAAAAAACGGCCAGCTTTTGTACATCCGCCGTAATAGCGCCAGACGCTGTGCGCGCGCCCCCGGCGCTTCATTCAGCCAGGTGTCTACCGCGCTACCGAAGCCATACCAGCCGGTCAGCAACAGCCGGCACTGTCCCCACGAGAAGCCCCATGGGATGGCGCGCAAGTCTTCGATGCGACGTTGCGCCTTGCGCGACGCAGGGCGACTGCCGATATTTAGCTGGGCGATTTCCGCGATAGGCGTGGATGCGAAGAAATAGTCAGTGAAACCTGGCGTTTCGTACACCAGTGCGCGATACGCGGCCATCGCCGCGGCCGACAGCGTGTCCATCGTGGTTTCGAAGCGTGACAACTGCGCAGGCACTGCTACGCTGCGACCGAGCGAGGCCTCGAGCGTGGCGGCCACGACGGTTTCGAGGTTGCGGCGACCAATTTCAGGATTGCCGAATTTGCTGGCAATCACTTCGCCTTGCTCGGTCAGGCGCATCTGGCCGTTCACCGTGCCGGGCGGCTGTGAAAGGATTGCCTGATAGGTGGGGCCGCCGCCGCGTCCCACGGTGCCGCCGCGCCCGTGAAATAAGCGCAGCCGAATGCCGCGCGCATCGAACAACTCGACCAATGCGACCTCGGCACGATAGAGCTCCCAGTTCGAGGTGAGGAAGCCGCCATCCTTGTTGCTGTCCGAATAGCCGAGCATGATTTCCTGCTCGCCGCCTTGTGCTGCCAGGCGCGCGGCAATGCCGGGCAGGTCGAGGAATTCGCGCATGATCGCGGGTGCGTTGCGCAAATCGCCGATGGTCTCGAACAAGGGGATCACCATCAGTCCCGCGTCGGCCGGCTGGCTCTCGGTGGATGGGCCGCCCACGGTGGCGCCGGCATCATCCGCCGTCTGCGGCTTGACGGACCCCGCGGGGGTGCGCAACAGCCCGGTCACCTTTTGCAGCAACATGACTTCCAGCAGATCGCTGACGGTCTCGGTATGCGAAATGATGTAGTTGCGCACCGCGCGGCTGCCGAAGCGTTGGCGAATATCGCGAGCAGCGCCGAAGATGGCCAACTCGTGGCGCGCCAGCTCGGAGTATTCGAGCCACGGCGAAAACAGCGGGCGTTGCGCGGCCAGCTCGGTGAGCAGCAAGGCGGTTTTTTCCGCTTCCGACAGCGCTGAGTAATCGGCGTTAACGCCGCCTTGCGCGAACAATTCAGCCAGCACTGCTTCGTGCACGTCGGAACTTTGACGCAAGTCCACGCTGGCCAAATGAAAGCCGAATACCTCGGCGGCGCGTGAGAGCGGCAGCAGGCGACGAACCGCCAGCGACGAGCCGTGATGCACTTGCAGCGAATCCACCAATACTTGCAGTTCGCCATAGAACGCTTCCGGCGATTCATACGGCACGCCTTGCGGCTGCGCGCCGCGGCCCGCGCGCCGTAATGAGACGGCGCCAGGTCCTAGCAGCGTGCGGGCAGTGGCGCCCAATCGAACATAGATGCCGATCAGCGCACGGCGATACGGCTCGTCGACTCGATGATCGGATTGATCGGGCGAGACGCCGGCCAGCTGGACCAGCGCTTCGCTGGCGCCGGCCAGCAGCTCGGACACCGACAGTTCGGCGCCCAGTGCATGCACTTCCTCCAGGTAGTGTTCGAAAATGACGGCAGCCTGTTGAGAAACCGCGTGTTCCAGGGTTTCGGCACTGACGTTCGGATTGCCGTCGCGGTCGCCGCCGATCCAACTGCCCATCTGGAAGAAAGCCGGCAAATGCATCGACATGCCGTGGCTTGCGAGTACTCGTTCGATTTCGCCGTAGAGCGCGGGAATTTCGCTGAAGAAGGTGGTGCGGTAATAAGACAAGGCGTTGTCGATCTCGTCGGCCACGCTCAAGCGGGATTCTCGCAGCATTCGCGTTTGCCAAAGCGACGTCACGCATGCACGCAGCGAGGCTTCGTTGTCTTCGCGCTCACGCGCCGTTAGCGGTGCGTCGCGTTGTTCCAGCAGCCGGGCGATGTCGCGCTGGGTGTCGAGAATGCTCTTGCGCTGTACTTCAGTGGGATGCGCGGTGAGCACCGGCATGATCAGCGCGTGCTTGAAGAACTGCCGCAACGCATCCGGCGCATTGTCGTGCGCGGCCAGTTGATCCAGCGCATGGCGGACGGTGCCTGGCTGCGGCGCCGAGCCAGCCAGCGCGTGGATGCGCCGCCGCCGGTTGTGATGACGGTCTTCGGCAATATTGGCCAGATGCGAGAAATAACTGAATGCGCGCACCACCGAGACGGTCTGGTCGCGGCTCAGGCCGTTGAGCAAGGTGTCGAGCTGGCGCGCCGCGCCGGCATCGTCGTCGCGGCGGAACTTGACCGCATGCTGGCGAATCGTCTCGACCACGTCGAAAACCGCGTCGCCTTCTTGTTCACGCACCACGTCGCCGAGCAGGCGCCCCAGGAAGCGGATGTCTTCGAACAGCGGACGGTCTTTGTCGGCGCGCGTGCGGCCCCGCAACGCGCGGCCGTCGGCGGACGCGCTCGTGCTTTGCGAGCCAGTGCTCGAGTCGGTGATGGCCGTGTCGTCGGCGCTCGACAGCGGATCGGCAGCGGGCGTCAACGATTCAGGTTGGGCGGAATGTGCGGAAAGGGGCGGCGCGGATGAAGTCACCTAAACACTCCAGGCAGGGAAAGCCTACGGAACCAGGACACAGTGCGGCA
Organism: Janthinobacterium lividum; assembly: GCA_050955105.1. Classification (GTDB taxonomy): domain Bacteria; phylum Pseudomonadota; class Gammaproteobacteria; order Burkholderiales; family Burkholderiaceae; genus JBPBQZ01. Next base: position 16,894 of record JBPBQZ010000066.1, read on the forward strand.
GCGGCGGTCTTTCTGGACCGAAAGCCGCTTGGCAAGCCACACCGCACGTTTTACCAGACGCGTCGGCGCAAGGGCACTAGCCGTTTGGCCAGGATGTTTTGCGCAGGCCGCGTGCTAACATTCACGCTTCTTTTTCAGCCCACCGCCGCAGCTCCAAGCCGGCAGGCCAAGGCGACCTCAGAGATGACCGAAACTTTCCATCCTCCAGGACCGCCCTCACGGCTCATCATCGCCTCGCGCAAAAGTCGGCTCGCCATCTGGCAGGCCGAATTCGTTCGCGATGCACTGCACAAATTGTATCCCGGCTGCCGCGTCGATATCCTCGGTTTGACGACACGCGGCGACCAAATTCTTGATCGTTCGCTGGCAAAAGTGGGCGGCAAGGGGCTTTTCGTCAAGGAACTCGAGTTGGCGCTCGCTGATAGACGTGCCGACCTCGCCGTGCATTCGCTGAAAGACATGCCGATGGATCTGCCGCCCGCGTTCGCGCTGGCGGCGGTGCTCGAGCGCGAAGATCCACGCGATGCGCTGGTTTGCACGCAAGCCGCGTCGTTGGCCGATCTGCCGGCGGGCAGCATCGTCGGTACCTCCAGCCTGCGTCGCGAGGCGATGCTGCGTTCCGCCTTTCCGCATCTGCAGGTGCGCCCGCTACGGGGCAATCTCGATACGCGGCTGGCCAAGTTCGATGCAGGCGAATATGCGGCATTGATTCTCGCCGCAGCGGGGTTGAAGCGTCTCGGTCTCGGTCATCGCATTCGCGCCGTGCTCGACGACGAAGCCAGCCTGCCGGCTGCGGGTCAAGGGGCGCTAGGCATCGAGATCAATGCCGACCGGGCGGACATACATGCCTGGCTGGCGCCGCTGCATGATCTTTCAGCGGCTTATGAAGTGAGCGCCGAGCGCGCCGTATCGCGTGCGCTCGGCGGCAGTTGCCAAGTGCCGCTGGCGGCTTTCGCCCGCTGGGACGGTGCCACGCTCGATCTGCGGGCGCGCGTGATGACGGCTGACGGCAGTCGTGTGCTCAGTGCACACAAGCGCGCGGCGCTAAGCGGCGAGACTGCGCTGGCTGCCGCGGAAGCGTTGGGCCGGGAAGCCGCGGCCGATCTCACAGGGCAGGGCGCCCGCGAGATCATCGCGGCGCTCGAGCAGGCGGCTGCGGCCGCGCCCGCGGTGTTGCCGGAAGACTCGGCCGATGTCTGACGCGCCGGCCCTACGTCCGGTGGTGGTGCTGACGCGGCCGTCGATGTTGCCGCTGATGCAGGCGTTGGCCTCGACATCGCATGCTCCGGGCGTGGCGTCGGCTAGGCAACAAGAGTTCGGTCTGCGCGCAGCACTCAGTGCGCGCGGTATCGACACCGTTGAATTTCCGCTGATCGATATCTTGCCGCCCGACGACCCGCTCGCGCTCGATCGGGCATTGGATGACCTGGCGAGCTACGCGTTGGCCGTGTTCGTTTCGCCGGCGGCGATCGATGCCGCGCTGGGTCGCTTGTCGGAAGGCCCTGGCGCCGCGCGCACCGTGCCGGTCGAATTACCGATCGCCGTGCTCGGCCCAGGTAGCGTCGCCGCGCTCGCACGCTTTGGCGTGTCACCTGCCACGCACCGGATCCTGGCACCAGTGGGCGCCTTGCCGGCACCAGGCGGCGAGAACCTCACTCCGGAGAATAGCCAGGTTTCCGCCGCCATCGAAGCGGCCGGACTGCGTTTCGATTCCGAGGCGCTGCTGGCTGCGATGTCCGCCGATCGCTGGCTCGAGCGGCTGCGTGGCGCGCGTGTGTTACTGGTTCGCGGCAACGGTGGCCGGGAGTTGCTGGGGGAAGCGCTCGCGTCGGCGGGAGCGCAAGTCGACGCAGTTAGCGCCTATCGAAGAGCGGTGCCGGCGCCAAGCGCCGCGCAATGGCAGGCGCTGAAAACCTTGATGCACGAACGCCGTCATGCGTGGGTGATGACCAGTTCCGAGGGTATCCGCAATCTCACGGCACTGGCCGCCGCGCATCTTGATGGCCCTGCGCAAGACTTATTGAGGCGCGCGACTACCATCGTTCCCCATCCCAGAATCGCCGAGTCGGCGCGCAAAGCGGGTTTTGATAGCATTACGTTTTGCGACGCTGGCGATGCCGGCATACTTCGCGCGCTGCTTGCGGCGTTCGACGAAAACCACGACGGCGTATCCGGCCGATTCCGCTCCTCTCCGAATACATCCAACGAGGCATGACAGAAGTCACTCCACCCGGGCCGCAGGCCACAAGCAAGCACGCCTTCCAGGGCGCGGCGGGCAATCTGCCGCCGTCCGGCCGAATTCCCAATGTGCCGGGGCCGCGCCAGCGCGGCGCGCTTTGGCTGTGGTTGGCCATAGTGCTGTTGGCGATAGTTATCGGCGCACTTGCTTTCCTGTTCGAGCAGAAGCTCGAACGTACGCTTGGCGCAATCACGCTGCGCGAGCGCACCAATGCCACGGCAACCGCCGCTGCCGCAGAAAGCGGCCAGCAGGCGCTCGATGCCGCGCATCGTCTCGATAATCAGATGGCGGTACTGAGCGACAAGGTCACGCAGGCACAAACGCAGCAGCAGGCCCTGCTGAACCAATACCAGGACCTGTCGCGCACACGCGACGCCTGGACGTTGTCCGAAGTCGAGGAAATGTTGTCGGCGGCCAGTCAACAGTTGCAATTGACGGGCAATGTCAAGCTGGCGTTATTCGCATTGCAAAGCGCCGACACGCGGCTCGCCGGCATCGATGCGCCCGAGATCCTGGAAGTGCGGCGTGCGATCGCCGCCGACAGCGCGCGGCTGGCCACTGTATCGACGGTCGACCTGACTGGCCTGGCGATTCGTCTCGATGACGCGATCTCGCTGGTCGACGCGCTGCCGCTCGCCGGCGAAAACGCGTCGATGCCAGCCGCCGCCGCCGCGCCGGCGTCATCTGTCTCGCCCAGCGGCACGACAAGCTCGACGTCGACCGTAGCGCTTGCGTCCAACTCCGGTTCCAGCGCCGTTGCGCCGTCAGCACGTGCGCCGAGCAATCCGGCCGACGCACAGTGGTGGCGCAATCGCTGGGCCGATCTCGGCGATTGGTGGCAACAGTTTTCGCATCAATCGAGCCACGCCTTGACGGGACTGGTGCAGGTGCGGCGCCTCGACCGCGCCGACGCGATGCTGGTGGCGCCCGATCAGGACGCCAATCTGCGTGCGAACGTGAAGCTCCGGCTCTTGTCCGCGCGGCTCTCGCTGCTGTCGCGCAATCAGTCGCTGATGCGCGCTGATCTGCAAGCCGCCGATGACGCGCTGGCGCGCTACTTCGATCCAAGCGCCAATGCCGTGCAGCGTGTTCGCACATCGATCGCCGCGGTACGCGCCGCAACGCTGGACATGCAAGCGCCCGATTTGCAGCAGAGCTTGCAGGCGCTGCGTCAGTACAGTCATTCGCGGAGTTGAACGAATGACCATGCGCACGATCTTCTGGGTGGCTCTGCTGTTTATTGCGGCGGTGGCCTTATCGCTGGCCGGCCGCTTTGATCAGGGGCATGTGTTGCTGATCTGGCCGCCGTACCGGGTCGATCTGTCGCTCAATTTGTGCGTGGCAATCGTCATCATCGGCTTTCTGCTTATCTATGGGCTGATGCGCGCCGCGAGTTCGCTCTGGCGCATGCCGTCGCGCCTGGCCGCCTACCGGTCGCGTGCGCGCGCCGATCGCGCACGCGCCGCATTACGCGATGCGCTGGCCAACCTGTTCGCCGGGCGCTTCGCACGCGCCGAAAAGGCCGCCCGCAATGCCGGCACGCTGGCGGAGAACCGCCAGGCCGCCGGACTGATCGGTGCCAGCGCGGCACACGGGATGCGGGAATACGCACGGCGCGATGAGTGGCTCAATTCGATCGATGCGCGTGACTGGCAAGACGCGCGCACGCTGGCGGCCGCCGAGTTGCGTCTCGACGCCGATGATGCAGAAGGCGCCCTGGCGACGCTGGAACAATTGCCGACGCAGGCGGCGCGCCGCATCCAGGCGCAACGCGTAGCGCTGAAAGCGCATCAACGTCTACAGCACTGGCAAGAGGTGCTGCGGCTTGTGAAGATCCTCGAAAAGCGCGATGCGATTGCCACATCTCAAGCCAATCGGCTCGTGCTGAGCGCTGCACAAAATCTGCTGCGCGAGCGTCGCTACAATGCCGATGCGTTGATCGACTGCTGGAATTCATTGCCAGCGCCGCAGCGTTACGACTCGCGCACCGCCGACCTGGCAGCCGAGCTGCTGCTGGCGCTCGAGCGTCCGGCCGATGCGCGCCGCATCGTCGAAGAAGCGTTGAGCCGTCAGTGGGATGGTCGGTTGGTGCGGCGTTACGCCGAATGCGCCGACGGCGCGCCGCTGGGTCTGATCCAGCGCGCCGAAACCTGGCAGGCCGAGCATCCCGACGACCCCGACTTGATGTTTGCGCTGGGCCGCCTGTGCGTCGAGCAGCGTCTGTGGGGCAAAGCCCAGGCGTTTCTCGAAGACGCGCTGGCACGCGCCGACGAAGATGTACTTAAAGTGCGCGTGCACCGCACGCTGGCCCGGCTGCACGAATCGCTCGGCCGCGGCGACGAAGCCGCCCAGCACTATCGCGCGAGTGCCACCGCGATCAAGCTGGCGTGATTTTTATCGGGCTTTTTTGTTTCCCCTTTTTCCTTCATCCTGACGCTTCACGAGAGAATCACCATGACATTCAACAGCGTTCCCGCCGGCCGCGATCTGCCGCACGACTTCAACGTCATCATCGAGATCCCCGCGCATAGCGATCCCGTCAAATACGAAGCCGACAAGGAATGGGGACTGCTGGTTGTCGACCGTTTCATCAGCACCGGCATGCGTTATCCGGCCAACTATGGCTTCATCCCGCAAACCCTGTCCGGCGACGGCGATCCGGTGGACGTGCTGGTTGTCACACCCTATCCGCTGCTGGCGGGCAGCGTGGTGCGCGCGCGCGCCTTGGGCATGCTGCAGATGACCGATGAGTCGGGCGTCGATGCGAAGCTGGTGGCCGTGCCGCACGACAAGGTTTGCCCGATGACGGCCAGTCTGAAGTCGATCGACGACCTGCCGGTTTTCCTTAAAGACCAGATCAAGCATTTCTTCGAGCAGTACAAGGCGCTCGAGAAAGGCAAATGGGTGAAAGTCGAGGGTTGGCAAGGCATCGATGCCGCGCATAAGGAAATTACCGAAGGCGTCGCCAACTTCGACAAATAAGGCTGCTGGCCGCCGCGCCGCATGGTGTAGCGCGCGGCGCTATGTCGAGGCGTGGCGCTTTTCCGATTTTTGAGACAATACGGCATCGGCCGCATCGTCGCGCACGCAGCGCGACCGTGCCGTTCATTGAGGAATTGTCATGAAAGAAGCATTTCTGTGCGATGCCATCCGTACGCCTATCGGCCGCTACGGCGGCGCGCTGTCGTCGGTTCGCACCGATGATCTGGGCGCGGTGCCGATCAAGGCCTTGATGGCGCGCAATCCGGAAGTCGATTGGAGCGCCGTGGATGACGTGGTTTTCGGTTGCGCGAACCAAGCTGGCGAAGACAACCGCAATGTCGCGCGCATGTCGGCGCTGCTGTCAGGGTTGCCGCAAGATGTGTCCGGTTCCACGGTCAACCGCCTGTGCGGTTCCGGCATGGACGCAGTCGGCATCGCGGCACGCGCCATCCGCTCGGGCGAGGCCGGCTTGATGATCGCCGGCGGCGTGGAAAGCATGAGCCGCGCACCGTTCGTGATGGGCAAGGCCACCAGCGCGTTTTCGCGCCAGGCTGAAATCTATGACACCACGCTCGGCTGGCGTTTCGTCAATCCGCTGCTTAAAAAGCAATATGGTGTCGACCCGATGGCCGACACCGCGGAAAACGTCGCTGACGATTACAAGGTGAATCGCGCCGACCAGGATTTGTTCGCGTTGCGCAGCCAGCAGAATGCCGCGCGTGCGCTGCGTGATGGCGTGTTCCAACGCGAAATCGTGCCGGTCATGATCGCGCAGAAGAAAGGCGATCCGCTGGCGTTCTCCGTGGATGAACATCCGCGCGAAACCACGCTGGAAGGCCTGGCCAAGCTGAAGGGCGTAGTCCGCCCCGACGGCACCGTGACGGCCGGCAATGCTTCAGGCATCAACGACGGCGCCGCGGCCTTATTGCTGGCCGACGAAGACAGCGCCCGGCGCTTCGGCCTGACGCCGCGCGCGCGCGTGCTGGGGATCGCCGCGGCGGGTGTGGCACCGCGCGTGATGGGCATCGGCCCGGCGCCGGCAACGCAAAAGCTGTTGAGCCGACTGGGCATGAAGATCGATCAGTTCGATGTGATCGAGTTGAACGAAGCGTTCGCCTCGCAAGGCCTCGCGGTGCTGCGGATGCTGGGCGTGGCCGACGATGACCCACGCGTCAATCCGAACGGCGGCGCCATCGCCCTCGGCCATCCGCTGGGCATGAGCGGTGCGCGTCTGGTGACCACGGCGATGTATCAATTGCAGCAGACGCAAGGGCGCTTCGCCTTGTGCACGATGTGCATTGGCGTGGGCCAAGGCATCGCCATCGCGATCGAACGCGTCTAACGCCAAGCGGGCGCGACCGCGGCGGCGCTGCTGTTTGCCGGCCGCGCCCTCCTGGCCCATCTGTTTGCAAGCGCTGGCCGATGCCGCCGGCGCATTGCTTTCGCGGAGCGGTGTTTGACTGAAACCACGCTGTCGGTAACGTCTTCACTTGAGTCGGTCGGGGCGGGGCCGTGGAATCGGCTGGCCGGCGAACATCCATTCCTGCGCTACGAATTCCTCGAAACCTTGCATGCCACGGGCTGCGCTTCGCGCCAGACCGGTTGGCGGCCCGAGTACCTATTGCTGCGCCGAGGCGACGAGCTGGTCGGCGCGATGCCGCTTTATCTCAAATCCCATTCGCGCGGTGAATACGTGTTCGATCAGGCGTGGGCCAATGCCTTCGAGCGCAACGGCCTGCCGTATTACCCGAAGCTGGTATGCGCGGTGCCGTTTTCGCCGGTCACCGGGCCGCGGCTGCTGGCGGCCGACCATGACGATCGCGTGTTGCTGGCGCGCGCCGGCGCCGCCATCGTCAGCCAATTGAAGGTGTCGTCGCTGCACGTGCTGTTTCCCAATCAGCAAGATATCGAGGCGCTGAAGGAAGCCGGCTACATGCTGCGCGAAGGCGTGCAATTCCATTGGGAAAACGCTGGCTTCGAGAATTTCGAACAGTTCCTTGCGGCGATGAGTCATGACAAGCGCAAGAAGATTCGCCAGGATCGGCGGCGTGTGAGCGATGCCGGCGTGCGCTTCCGTTGGCTGCGCGGCGCACAGATCGACGCCGCATCGCTCGATTTCTTCTATCGCTGCTACGCGAGTACCTATGAAAGTCATTGGTCGTCGCCTTACCTGACACCGGAATTTTTCCAGCGGATTCGCGCCGACATGCCGGACAATATGTTGCTGGTGATCGGTGATAAAGACGGCGCGCCCGTGGCGGCGGCACTGAATATGGTGGGCGGCGACACCATGTATGGCCGCTACTGGGGAGCCACCGAATTCGTCTCAGGCCTGCATTTCGAAACTTGCTACATGCAAGGTATCGAATATTGCATCGCGCATGGCCTGGCGCGTTTCGAAGGCGGTGCACAAGGCGTTCACAAGATGTCGCGCGGCTTATTGCCGACGGCGACCTGGTCTGCTCATCACGTTGCCGACCCGCGTTTCGCCAGCGCCATCGCCGAGTTCCTCGACAGTGAGACGGCGGCCATGGACGACTATCTGACCGAACTGGAAGCGCATACGCCGTTCAAGCGTACGAGCGCGCCTTGAGCGACGCGCGCCAGGCATCGGTCAGTTAGGCTCAGCGCTGCGCCGCCATGCGATAATCATTTGCACCTTCGTCCAGCGCGTTTCGCGCGGGCTTTTCGCGCAAGACATCCCACCATGAAAATCCGTTTAGCGATCGCCCAGATCAACGTCACTGTCGGCGATTTCGCCGGTAACGTCGCGAAGGTCATCGATGCGACGCGCAAGGCGCAGACGCAGGGCGCGCGCATCGTCGTAGCGCCCGAACTGGCGCTGTCAGGTTATCCGCCTGAAGACCTGCTGCTGCGCCCCGCCTTCTACCGTGCCTGCGAAACCGCGCTGGGCCGGTTGTGTACCGCTTTGCGGGCCTTTCCCGATATCTATGTGGTGGTCGGTCATCCGCATCGCGCGCAGGGTTGCGAACAGCGGCCGATCGATCGCAACCTGCCGCCGCGCGATACCTTCAACGCGGTGTCGGTGATTCTCGGCGGCGAAATCGTCGGCACTTACTTGAAGCAGGAATTGCCGAACACCGATGTGTTCGACGAAAAGCGTTATTTCGCATCCGATCGCAAGCCCTTCGTCTTTGAAGTCGACGGCACGCGCTTTGGCGTGGTGATCTGCGAAGACATCTGGCACAACCATCCGGTGGCACTGGCGCGGGCGGCGGGAGCGCAGGTGTTGCTGGTGCCCAATGGCTCGCCGTATCACATCGGCAAACAGGAGCGACGCGTGGCGATCGCGCGCGAGCGCATCCGCGAGACCGGGCTGTCGATGGTCTATGTCAATATGGTCGGCGGCCAGGACGAGTTGATTTTCGATGGTGGCTCGTTCGTGCTGGATGGCGGCGGGCAGACGGCGGTGCGGATGCCGCAATTCGTCGAGCAGGTCGGCATCGTAGACTTCGACGGCGACAAGCCGCTCGTCGGTGAGATCGCGCCAGCGTTGTCCGACGAAGCGCAGACTTACGCGGCCTTGCAGGTGGGCGTGCGCGATTACATCGACAAGAACGGCTTCCCCGGCGCCATCATCGGCCTGTCAGGGGGCGTCGATTCGGCGCTGGTGCTGGCGATTGCCTGCGATGCACTGGGCCCCGAGCGAGTGCGGGCAGTGATGATGCCGTCGCGTTACACCGCCGACATCTCGCTGAACGATGCGCGCGACATGGCCAAACGCCTGGGTGTGCGTTACGACGAGATCGCCATTGTGCCGATGGTCGAGGCGTTCGGCGGCGCGTTGAAGCAGGAATTCGAAGGCTTGGCCGAAGACGCCACCGAAGAAAACATCCAGGCGCGCGTGCGCGGCACGCTGCTGATGGCCTTGTCGAACAAGTTCCGCTCGATCGTCTTGACCACCGGCAACAAGAGCGAGATGGCAGTGGGCTACTGTACGCTGTATGGCGACATGGCCGGCGGTTTCGCGGTCATCAAGGACATCGCCAAGACCTTGGTTTATCGGCTTTGCCACTATCGGAACGCCGCCGAAGATTTTGCATTGCGCGATGTCGTGCCTGAGCGCATTCTCACTCGTGCGCCCTCCGCGGAATTGCGCGCCGAGCAGACCGACCAAGACAGCCTGCCGCCATATGAGGTGCTCGACGAGATCATGCGTCGTTATATGGAAGAGGACGAGTCGCCCGATACCTTGGTGGCCGCCGGTTTTTCCGTGGCCGATGTCAATCAGGTAACGCGGCTTATCAAGATCAATGAATACAAGCGACGTCAGGCGCCGGTGGGCATTCGCGTGACGCATCGCGCCTTCGGTCGCGACTGGCGCTATCCGATCACCTCGCGCTATACCGATCGTTGCGATGCCAGTCCCGCGGCGACGGACGCAGCGTCGTCCAGCAAATCCAACACTTAAGCGAG
>JBPBQZ010000067.1:0-26383 GCA_050955105.1 Janthinobacterium lividum
CTACACGAACGTGCGCCGGACGTGCACCATGCCTTCCTTGATGCGGTGTTCCTGTATTGGACCCTTGGCTTGGCCTCATGGCTGATTCAACAGCGCATTCCCGCACGCGACCTGCTATTGCATGCCGACGCACCGGTGATGCCTTATCAGGAACTCGATCATTTGTTCGGTGTGCCGATTCGCTTCGAAGCGCCGCTCAGTTGCCTGGTGATCGACGCGCAATGGCTGGCGCAGCCGGTATTGGCGGATGCGCCGAGTTTGCAGGAATTTTTGCGGGCGGCGCCGGCGAACTTGCTGGTGCGCTATCGCGATCGCTCGAGCGACAGCGAACAAGTGCGGCTACGCTTGCATCGCTTGCTGGGCGGGGTCCTGCCGTCGCTGGAACAGATGGCATGGAGCATGAAGATGACGCCGCATTCGCTGCGGCGGCGCTTGTTCGACGAAGGCAAGAGCTTTCAGGGCATCAAGAACGACCTGCGTCGCGACGCGGCCATCGATCTGCTGACGCACTCCAGCCTGACCTTGGCGGATATCGCGCAGCAGCTCGGGTTTTCCGAGCCGAGCACGTTTCATCGCAGCTTCAAGCTGTGGACCGGTGTGGCGCCGGGTGAATACCGGCAAACGCATGGCGGTGCGCTGGCGTTTTCGGCGTCGGCAAACCACCGACGCTGAGTACAATGCAAGCTGCCGCAGTCCTACAGAATGCGGCCTTTGTGACCTTGCCAGTAGCGCTCCCGCAATAGGCGCTTGTATAGCTTGCCGGTATCGTGACGCGGCAATTGTGCAGCGAAGTCGACACTGCGCGGGCATTTGATGGCCGACAGCTGCGAGCGGCAATAGGCGATCAGTTCGGCTTCCAGTGCGGGGCCGGCCAGCGCCATGTCCACCGGCTGCACCACCGCCTTCACCTCTTCACCGAATTCTTCATTCGGCACGCCGAACACCGCCACGTCGGCCACCTTCGGATGCATGCTGAGCAGGTTCTCGGCCTCTTGCGGATAGATGTTCACGCCGCCCGAGATGATCGTATAGGCGTTGCGGTCGGTCAGGTACAGATAGCCTTCTTCGTCGAGATAGCCGACATCGCCCAGCGTCGACCAGCCGCGCTGGTTGTAGGCGGCGTTGGTTTTGCCCGGGTCATTGTGGTATTCGAACTTGCGCCCGCCCTCGAAGAACACATTGCCGGCTGCGCCCGCCGGCAGCAGCTCGCCGGCGTCGTCGAGGATGCGCACCGTGCCGAACTTCGCACGGCCCACCGAGCCTTTGTGCTTCAGCCATTCCTCGGAGGTGATGTAGGCCATGCCGTTACCTTCCGAGCCGCTGTATTGCTCGATGATGATAGGGCCCCACCAGTCGATCATTTGTTCCTTTACGGCCACCGGGCAGGGCGCCGCCGCGTGCAGCGCGCTCCGCAGCGTGGAGATGTCGTACTTGGCCCGTACTTCCGGCGGTAGCTTCAGCATGCGCACGAACATGGTCGGTACCAGTTGCGAATGCGTAACCTTGTAGGTTTCGACCGCGCGCAGGAACGCTTCCGGATCGAATTTCTCCAGCACCACGACGGTGCCGCCGTAGCGGCTGACGGTGGTGGAAAAGCCGGTCGGCGCCGAGTGGTAGAGCGGCGCCGGCGACAGATAAACGGTATCTTCGTTAAAGCCGAGCAATTCGCTGAAACGCACCAGCAATGGCGGCACCGCGTCGATCGGCTTGGCGGAAAACGGCACCTTGATGCCCTTCGGTCGGCCGGTCGTGCCGGATGAATAGAACATGTTGTTGCCGGCAGTTTCATCGGCAATCGGCGTGGTGGGCTGAGCCGCCAGCGCGTCTTCCCAACTGTCGTAGCCGGCGACAGTGCCGTCGACCATCAGAAAGCGCTTGGCCTGCGGCAGCAGCGATGGCAGCGGGCCCGCCACCTCCGCCAGTTTTTTCGACGCGACCACCACCGCGGCGCCGCAATCGTTGGCGATATAGGCGGCCTCCGCCGACGTCAATTGCGTGCTGATCGGCGTGAAATAAAGCCCGGCACGTTGCGCGCCCCAATAGACCTCGTAGTAGCGCAGATTGTTTTCCATCATCACGGCGATGTGATCGCCCGCTTGCAGACCGATCTGGCGCAGCAGATGCGCCGCCTGGTTCGAGCGTGCCTCGAGTTCGGCGAAGGTTATCCGTTGACCGGAAGCGGCCATGATGACGGCGACTTTGTCCGGGTGCGTGGCGGCGTAGCGAGAAGGATGTGACATATCACCTTTTTAAGATAACGAGGGCGCTTGGCAAGCTGACCGGCTGATCGCGCCAGTGTGTGCGCGCGCCTGCGCGCGTTCAATGACGGATTTGCACAATTCGATTGGCAAATTGCTGTGGCCGGCGCGGCGCACTGCGCGTTTTAGCCAATCCAAAGAGATAGTTGGACCATTGATTCGAGCTTTGCTCCGCGATTAGCATGATGCCCATCTATTACGAGATGGGGACCCCCGTGCACGCTGTGAACATGCTCGACTTTGCGGATAAGACAGTCTTGATCGTCGGGGGCTCGAGCGGCATCGGCAACGGCATCGCGCATACCTTCCGCGAGGCGGGCGCAGAGGTGCACGTCACGGGTACGCGCGCCGATGCGGCCGCCTATGACGGCGTTGAGGGCTCCGAACTGGCGGGCTTGCAATATCGGCAACTCGACGCTGGCGACGCGGCGGCCGTGGCGGCGTTTACGCCTGGCTTTGCGAAGCTCGATGTGCTGATTCTCGCGCAAGGAACCGTGCTGTATCGCCGGCAGGAATTCGAACCGCCGCATTTTGAGCGCGTGGTCGATGTCAATCTGAACAGCGTGATGGCCTGCGGCGCGAGGTTCCACGCGATGCTGAAGGCGAGCGGCGGTTCGGTGATCGTCATCAGCTCGATCTCTGGCTACAAGGGCGCGCTCGGCAATCCTGCCTATGCGGCATCGAAGGCCGGTGCCATTTCGCTCACGCGCTCGCTGGGTGTGGCGTGGGCCAGCGATGGCATTCGCGTGAACGGTATTGCGCCGGGACTGGTGGCGACCAAATTGACGAAGGTCACCACCGACAGTCCGCAGCGCCTGGAGGCCACGCTCAAGCGGGTGCCGCTGGGCCGCATCGGCCAACCCGTCGACATGGCCAACGTAGCGCTGTTCCTCGCTTCGCCGCTGGCGGCCTACGTGACCGGTCACACGATTCCGGTAGACGGCGGTCTGAGCGCCTGACGCACTTCGCGCGGCGGCGTCTGGCTGCTCCGTTGATTCGGCACGGGGCGGACCACTGGCGCGGCGCATTATTTCAAGACATTTGGATGCGGGCGTGCGTCAGTGCGTGCGACGGCCGCCCCGCACCTGTCACTATCTGGAGAAAGCATGAGCTGGAGCTTCGAAACCGATCCTGAATTTCAGCAGGAACTCGACTGGATCGACGCCTTCGTGAAAAACGAAGTCGAGCCGCTCGACCACGTGCTGGGCAACCCCTACGACGTGACCGATGAGCAACGCAATAAATACGTGCGTCCCCTGCAAAAGATCGTGAAGGAGCGGCGCCTGTGGGCCTGCCATCTGGGCCCCGAATTAGGTGGCCCGGGTTACGGACAGGTGAAACTGGCCTTGATGAACGAGATTCTCGGCCGTTCTTACTATGCGCCGCACGTATTCGGCTGCCAGGCACCGGACTCGGGCAACGCGGAGATTCTGGCGCACTACGGCACCGAGGCACAGAAGCAGCGCTATCTGCAGCCCTTGCTCGATAACGATATTGTCTCGTGCTTCGCCATGACCGAGCCGCAAGGCGGCGCCGACCCCCAAGTACTCACGACGCGCGCGGTGCGCGATGGCGGCGATTGGGTCATCAGCGGCGAGAAATGGTTCGCGTCGAATGCGCGTTACGCATCGTTCTATATCGTCATGGCAGTAACGAACCCGGACGTCTCGGCGTACAAGGGCATGTCGATGTTTATCGTGCCGGCTGAAACCCCGGGCATTCGCATCATTCGCAATGCCGCCTTCAAGTTCAACGAGTCGGAAGAAGAGGGCACGCACGGGTACTTGTCGTTCGATCAGGTACGCGTGCCTCTGGATCACATGTTGGGTGCCGAGGGTGCGGCCTTTGAAGTGGCACAGACGCGTTTGGGAGGCGGTCGCATCCACCACGCGATGCGCACCATCGCGCAAGCGCGCAGAGCCTTCGACATGATGTGTGAGCGCGCGGTCTCGCGCTTCACCCAAGGCGAGCGTTTGTCGAAGAAACAGATGGTGCAGGAGAAGGTGGCCGACTCGTGGATCGAGTTCGAGCAGTTCCGCCTGCTGGTGCTGCGCACCGCATGGCTGATCGACAAGCACAACGATTACAAGATGGTGCGTAAAGACATCTCGGCGGTAAAAGCGGCGATGCCCAAGCTGATGCATGATATCGCCAGCCGCGCGCTGCAGATTCATGGCTCGCTGGGTGTGTCGACTGAATTGCCGCTGACGCAGCTGGTGATTGATTCATACTTCCTCGGGCTGGCCGATGGGCCGACCGAAGTGCACAAAATCACGGTGGCGCGCGAAATCCTGCGCGGCTACACGCCATCCACCGAAACCTTCCCCGAATATCATTTGCCCAAGGTGCGCGAACGCGCGCGGGCCAAGTATCCGGATGCAACCCATGGAGACGCTGGCGCGTGACGCAAGATCTTTCGGCAGCACCGACGCCGGCGCGACCGCCTGAAACATGGCGCGCCGCGGTCGATCTCGAGCGGCTGCAACAGTGGATGGACGCCCAGGGCCTGGGCGAGGGTGGCATCAGCGCGCCGCAGGTCCTGACGGGGGGCACACAGAACATTCTGCTGCGCTTCACGCGGGCTGGCCGCGACTTCGTATTGCGCCGGCCGCCGCTGCATTTGCGGCCCAACAATAACGAGACGATGCGGCGCGAGGCGCGCGTGCTGGGAGCGCTGGCCGATACCGATGTGCCGCATCCGCGGCTGTTCGCGGCCTGCGACGACACGTCGATATTGGGCGCGGCCTTTTATCTGATGGAGCCGATCGACGGCTTCAGCGCTGTGAACGGCTTGCCACCACTGCACGCGTCCGATCCGGCGGTGCGGCACCGCATGGGCCTGTCGATGGTCGAGAGTGCCGCACGGCTGGGCAAGGTGGATTTTGTCAGCAAGGGACTGTCCGATTACGGTCGCCTGGATGGCTATCTCGAACGTCAGGCTGGGCGCTGGCAAAAGCAGCTGGACAGCTACGCGCAATACGCGGGCTGGCCGGGCGCCGATGCGCTATCGGATGTGCGTGTGCTGGCACCGTGGCTCGAGGCGCATCGGCCGCGCGCGATGGTGCCGGGCATCATCCATGGCGATTTCCAGATCCATAACTGCATGTTCAGACGTGATTCAGGAGACGTGGCGGCCATCATCGACTGGGAAATGGCTACGCTGGGCGATCCCTTGCTCGACTTAGGCTGGATGCTCGCCACCTGGCCACAGCCCGATGGCTCGGGTCAAGGCAAGATGCCGGTGATGCCGTGGGTGGGTTTCCCGACCCGCGAAGAGCTGGTGACGCACTATGGCCGGTACAGCGGCCGCGATATGTCCGACATCGAATGGTACGCGGTGCTGGCTTGTTTCAAACTGGCGATTGTGCTGGAAGGGACCTATGCGCGCGCGTGCGCCGGCCAGGTACCAAAGCAGTTGGGCGACAACCTGCATGCGGCTGCAATACGGCTGTTGGCGAAAGCCGTGACGTGGATCGACGGAGCAGGTTTGAGCGCTGCGACGGGCTCGAGCGCTTGAACGCCGCCGCACTGCCGCTCAGCGCATGGCTAGAACGATCTTGCCGGTGACGCGCCGATCCATAATGTCTTGCAAAGCCGCGCCGGTGCGTTCCAGCGGATAGCTGGCCGTAACCTGTGGCTTGATCTTGCCTGCGCGATACCAGTCGAACAACTGCTCGAAGTTCTTGAGGCCTTCGGCGGGTTCACGGTTGCGCCATGGCCCGTAGGTGACGCCGCGCACATCGCAATTTTTCAATAGCGGCAGGTTGGTCGGCAGGGTCGCAATGCGTCCCGACGCGAAGCCGATGATCAGCAGACGGCCAACCCACGCAATGCTGCGAATCGCTTCATCGAAAGCATCGCCGCCAACCGGGTCGAAGATCACGTCGGCGCCGCGGCCATCGGTGAGCCGCTTGACGGCGTCGCGCAGACGTTCCTTGGTGTAGTCGATGGTTTCGTCGGCGCCGTGTGCACGGGCCAGTTGGCGTTTTTCTTCGGTGCTCGCGGCAGCCAGTACGCGCGCGCCCATTGCGCGACCGATTTCGACGGCCGCCAGGCCGACACCGCCGCCTGCGCCGATCACCAGCAAGGTTTCGCCGGGCTTGAGTTCACCGCGCTGTTTCAATGAATAAAGGGAAGTGCCATACACCATCGGCATCGCCGCGCCTTCCGCGAAGCTCATCGCCGCCGGCATCGCCATCAAGCGATCGGCAGCCACGACGATTTCTTCGGCCCAGGCGCCGCGATTGGGAATCGCGATGACGCGGTCGCCCACCTGGTAGCCGGCGACATCGGCGGCCTTTTCGATCACCACTCCGGCTACTTCGTACCCCGGCACGAACGGTAGATCCGGTTTGACTTGATAAAGGCCCTGGACCAGCAAAGCGTCAGGGTAGTTGAGACCGGCCGCATGTACCTCGATGCGAACCTCGCCCGCCTTTAAGGGCAGCGCGGGCATTTCTCGCACTTCGAGTTGGTCAAGGGGGGCGAATTGGGAGCAGACGATAGCGCGCATGCATTGATGCTCGCATAGGGCGCTCCGACGCGTCAACAAAGTTTTGTTAATGATTGAACCATTGGGGCGCCGTTGGATGTACCAACGGCCAGCCGCGACGCAAGCACAAAAATAATGCATGCGCACCTCAAGCGGATATCGAAATTCCCCTAATTGGTGCTTTTCGAGACGCCTCGCAGGATGAGAACGCACCTCGAAGGCCCAAAAAACCCAGGAAAAGCACCGCTTTGGTTCGTTTATCTCAAAAACAGGCGCAATTTTTGCTCGCCCGTGCCCCATTTTGAATCCGGAATGGCAATGGCGAATCTTGAAAGTGCGGCCGATACCCTGTTCTTGCTGATCGGGGCGGTCATGGTGCTGGCGATGCATGCTGGCTTTGCGTTTCTCGAACTTGGCACGGTGCGCAAGAAAAATCAGGTCAACGCTTTGGTGAAGATCCTGATCGATTTCGCGGTCTCGACACTCGCTTATTTTTTCATCGGCTATACGGTCGCTTACGGCGGCACCTTCTTCACCGATGCGGCGAGCCTGGCGCGCGGCAATGGACATCTGCTGGTGCGATTCTTCTTCCTGCTGACATTCGCGGCGGCGATTCCGGCGATCGTCTCGGGCGGCATTGCCGAACGCGCGAAGTTCAATCCGCAGTTGATCGCCACCTTCATCCTGGTGGGCCTCGCCTACCCGTTCTTCGAAGGCATTGCCTGGAACGGCAACTTCGGCTTCCAGCACTGGCTGACGGGGCTGACCGGTAACGAGTTCCACGACTATGCCGGCTCGGTTGTGGTCCACGCGTTTGGCGGCTGGGTGGCTCTGCCCGCAGTGCTGTGGCTGGGCGCGCGCCATGGCCGCTATCAGAAGGATGGCCGCATCACCGCGCATCCGCCATCGAATATTCCGTTCCTCGCACTCGGCGCGTGGGTGCTGACGGTCGGTTGGTTCGGCTTCAACGTGATGAGCGGACAGCGCTTCGGCCAGATCAGCGGACTCGTGGCGATCAATTCACTGATGGCAATGGTGGGCGGCACGCTGACCGCATGGTGGGCCGGGGACAATGACCCCGGCTTTGCCTACAACGGGCCCTTGGCTGGCCTGGTGGCAGTGTGCGCTGGCTCCGACATCATGCACCCGCTCGGCGCCCTGCTGACGGGCGGTGTAGCCGGCGCACTGTTCGTCTGGATGTTCACCTTCGCGCAAAACCGGCTGCGCATCGACGACGTGCTGGGAGTGTGGCCGCTGCATGGCTTGTGCGGCGCATGGGGTGGACTGGCGGCCGGCATTTTTGGGCAACGCTGGCTGGGTGGCATCGGCGGCGTGTCGTTAGTTGCGCAACTGATCGGCACGCTGTTGGGCATCGTCGTGGCATTGGTCAGCGGTACGCTCGTTTATGGCGTATTGCGGCAGGTGGTGGGTCTGCGGCTGGATCAGGAAAGCGAGTTCAATGGCGCCGATCTGTCGATCCACCGTATTTCGTCCACCCCTGAACAGGAGACCAGCCGCTAGTGCTCTCTATCGGTCGGAATGTGGCGCATGTATGATTCGCTTCGCGCCTGAGCGCAGCAGATTGCCTCCGGCGCATCTCAAATATGGCGACGGCGCTTTCCGAAGCGCTCAGCCCCCATGCGGCCTTGAAGGCCCGGATCGGACAAAACATGGAGCGCGCGAATTTGGACGCCACGAGCGCCGCGAAAGGCTTGCATCACACACCCGTCGTCGCTGACTTTGTGCCGATGCCGTTGCCAGGTTTCGCCGGCTACCTTTGTCATTTGCAACGCGGCACCGGTGCACACAGCGGCGAGTTTCTGTTCGAAGTCGAGGCGCGTCATCTCAATTTCGGGCAGCGCCTGCACGGCGGCATGCTGATGACCTTGCAGACTACGCTGCTGTCGCAGGTGGCGGCCGACGCCATGCATGCAACGGCCCCTTCCGCAAAACTCAAGCTGGTGTCTTTCAACTGCGACTTCATCGGCTCGGTCACAACCGGCGCCATGGTCTATTGCGATGCCGCCGTCACGCGCCTGACGCGTTCCCTGGTGTTCGTGTCCGGTTCGCTCGGACGCGGCGACGCCTTGCTGATGACGGGCGCCGCCATCTATCGGATCGAGCGCACGGAGGTGCCCGCATGATGCAGATTCCAACCGATCCCACGACCGAGACGCGTGGCGTCGCGGCGGCTAGCGGTGTGATGCGCGAGGCACCGGACGGCTTTACCTTAGTGAATTTATATGAAGCTTTCACCTCGCGGATTTCGCCGGTGTTCGAGCGTTACGAGGCCGATGGCCAGCGGGTGGGGGCCTTCTACGTGGAAGAGGCGTATCTGGATCCGCATAGCGGCGCGCTTCACGATGGCATGGTAATGCTGGTCGCCGACCTGTTCTTAGGCCGCGTCGCCTGGACGACCGCGAAGTCGACCTGCGTGACATTGAATATGCGCGCGGCGCATATCGCCGACGTGCCGGTGGGCGCGCTGGTGGAAGTAAGAGCTCGGCTAGACGGGCGCACTTCGTCGATCGTGTTCGTCTCCGGCGATTTCACCTGGGACGGGCAGACGGTGATGAAGATAACCAGCGGCTGGAAGGTCCTGCACGCTACCTGAGCATCAGCCGGCTGTAAGCTGCCCTGCCTGAGACCCGGCATCCGCAGGCACCGCTAGGGTCGTTGCCCAATGCAAGCCTCCGAGGCAAGCGCCGGGGAAAAACCTCCGAGGCAAGCCCCCAATGCAAGCACCCGACAACCGCGTAGCGGTAGTGCCGGGCGAGTTGTGCACTTGCATTCGAAGACCGTCACACGACGACTAGACGCGTCCCGCCAGGAAACCGATGACGAGTGCCGCGCCTGCAACGGCACCCAGCGACTGCAGCGGTTGCGCATGCACGCGGTCGCGCACCTGCGAGACGGTGCAGTTCAAGCGCTTGGCAAGTCGTGGATCGTCGAACTGGCGACGCGCGGTTTTGAGCTTGGCGCGCACGGTTTTCTGCAGCGCCTTGGCATCGACGGCATCCTTGCCGCTGTCGATGACTGCCTCGAGGTCGTCGAGGATATTACGCATGTGCTCGCCGGTCACGTCAGCGGCCGAGTCGGCCTGCTTGCTGATACCTTTCAATGCGCGGCGGCCGGTATCGGTTGCGGCGTCGATCTGATCTTCCACAGTGCTGTGGTTTCGGCCGAACAGTCCCATTGTGCTACTCCTCGTATTGATTTTGACAATCGGGGCCCGTGGCGGCTTGTGCCCGCGTCGGACGTGTCGGCCTATTAAACGCCGCCAAAACGTTGCGTGCGAGCGCTCGGATGTTATGACGGGGTGAACTTTGTAAGGTTTTGTGTAGTTAGGTGTTCAACGCAGCATAGGCGCCAGATCTTGGCGGCTTAGCGAACGTTGATAGCGGCGCATGATGAGCACCATGATGGCGCAAATCACCACGCCGAACGAGGCGATGATCCACGGCACGGGCACGCTCGCCGACAGCATCAGCGCGTACAGGCCGAGCATCAGCAGCACGGCAATGTTCTGGTTGAAGTTCTGCACGGCGATCGAATGACCGGCGGACAGCAGCACGTGGCCGCGATGCTGCAGCACGGCGTTCATCGGCACGATGAAAAAGCCCGACAGCGCGCCGATCACGGTGAGGAAGGGATAGGCGAGCAACAGATAGACGGGTACCTGGTAGCTGCCGATGTCGATCATCCAGCCCGCGGGAAACAGATTGCGGTTGAAGAACGCCATGGTAATCACGGCGATGCCGGTGACGATACCGACCGGCAGCGCCGACATGGCGCGGCTGAGCGGCAAACGGGTGGCCGCCAGCATGGCGCCTGCCGCTAGTCCGATCGCGGTGACCCCTTGCATGACCGCACCGCCCGACAGCGACATGCCCAGCGCGAACTGCGCCCATTTCAGCACCAGCAGCTGCAGCGTTACCGCCGAACCCCACAGCAGCGTGGTCACTGCCAAGACGATTTGCGCGAGTGGGTCGTGCCAAAGCACCACGAAGGCCCGGCGGAATTCGCCGACCAACTGGATCGGACGATTGACCGCGGGCGCGTAGTGCGCACCGGTATCGGGAATGCGCAGGTTGATCAGCGCCGCCAAGGCATAGATCAGCGCCACCACCAGCGTTGCGGCCTGTGCCGGCGTGTGCACGTGCGGCAGATGCGCGGCCAGCAGGTAATGCGCGAACATCTGCGTGATCAGCGCGCCCCCCAGCATGGTGCCGAGAATCGTCGAGCCGACGGTGGCCGCTTCGATCCAGCCGTTTGCCGCCACCAGGTCTTCGGCCGGCAGCAGCTCGGTGAGAATGCCGTATTTGGCTGGCGAATAGGCCGCCGCGCCGATGCCGACGATGCCGTAGGCCAGAATCGGATGCAAGCCGAAAAGCATCATCAAGGCGCCCGCGAACTTGAAGCTATTCGCGAGCAGCATCACGCGTCCTTTCGGCATCGAGTCGGCGAAAGCGCCGACAAACGGCGCCAGCACCACGTATGAGATCGAAAAAAAGATCTGCAGCACCGGCGTGATCCACTGCGCCGAACGGGCGTCGGCGAGCAGGGCAATAGCGGCGATCAGCAATGCGTTATCGGCCAGCGAAGACGTGAACTGCGCGGCGATGATCGAATAAAAGCCTTTTTTCATCCGCTGGTCAGGCAAGCGGCGTCGGCTTACGTTTGCTGTTTGAAAACTCCGCGAGGATCTGCACCATTTGCGCATAGATCTTCGGGTTGCCGGCGACGATCTCGTTGGTGTGCAGGAAGTTCGATTCGCCTTCGTAGTTGCCCACCAGGCCGCCCGCTTCGCTTACCAGCAAGCTGCCGGCGGCCACGTCCCAGGGTTTCAGCCCTTGTTCGAAAAAGCCGTCCATGCGGCCCGCAGCCACATTCGCCAGGTCGAGCGCCGCGGCGCCCGGGCGCCGCAGTCCCGCGCAAGCCTCGGTCATTTTCTCGAACAGTTTCAGATAGCTGCCCAGCCCCGAGCGCTCGCGGAACGGGAAGCCGGTGCCGATCAGGCCGTCGGCGAGCCGGTCACGCTTGGCCACGCGCAAGCGTCGGTTGTTGAGGAACGCGCCCGCGCCGCGGGTGGCGGTAAACAGGTCGTTGCGCGTGGGGTCATAGACCACCGCCTGCGTCACCACACCCTTGTGCGCGAGCGCGATCGACACGCAGTAATACTGGAAGCCGTGGATGAAGTTGCTGGTGCCGTCGAGCGGATCGATGATCCATTGATAATCGGACGAGCCTGCCGACGCGCCGGATTCTTCCGCCAGCACCGTGTGGTCGGGGTAGGCGATGCGCAGCGTGTCGATAATGGAGGCTTCCGCCGCTTTATCGACGTCGGTGACGAAGTCGTTGTGTTGCTTTTGCGTAACTTGCACGCGATCCAGGTCGAGCGAGGCGCGGTTGATGATCGACCCGGCGCTGCGCGCGGCCTTGATGGCAATATTAAGCATGGGATGAGGCATGGACAGTCCTGTGGCCGACGCGAAGCGCGCATGGCGGATGAAGCGATTGAAAGCGGCGGTGAGGCGGTGTTCCCAGACTTGCGACGCGCGGCTGGCGCGGCTTCGCGCGCTGCATGCGCCAGTCGAACCGATGCCTGGACCTGCCGCTGCACGTCCGCGCACGACGCGACGAAGCGGCATTTTATCCGAGTCGTCGCGAGTTGTTGCGCATTGCGGTTAACATAGCCTGCTTCGAAGCTGCGCGCCGATGTGCTGCAGCGTCAAACCGAGGCCGGCAACAGCGATTTCGAGCCCCACCAACACCCTTCAAGCCAGTGCATCAAAGGACAAGCGACGCATGCGAGCCGGATTTACCTCAACCCGTTTCGTGCTGGTCGAGCCCAGCCATCCGGGCAACGTCGGCGCCGCGGCCCGAGCGCTCAAGAATATGGGATTTGGCCGCCTCGTGCTGGTGCGTCCGCGTTTGCCCGATCCACACTTGACCGAGCAGGCCATCGCCATGGCCAGCGGCGCTACCGAAGTACTGGAGCAAACCCAGGTGATGGATTCGCTGGAAGCCGCGCTGGCCGGCACGCACTGGTCGGTGGCGTTGAGCGCGCGCGTGCGCGAGATCGGGCCGCCTGCGCTGACGCCGCGTGAGGCCGTGCCGCGCCTGGCGGCGCAAGCGGGCACCGGTGACGTGGCACTGGTGTTCGGCAATGAGCGCAGCGGCTTGTCGAACGCCGACGTCGACCGCTGCGGGGCGATCGTGCATATCCCCGCCAACCCGCTTTACAGTTCCTTGAATCTTGCGCAGGCGGTGCAATTACTGGCTTACGAATTGCGGCTGGCACTGCTTGACGCGGCCCCTGCGGGGCCGCTGTCGGCGACGCCGGACTTGCCTGCCGCGGCGGCGGCCGACGTCGGCGTACCAGCCACCAATGACGAGATCGAGCAGATGTTCGGCCATTTCCAGAGCGCCTTGATAGCACTGGACTTCCTCGACCCCGAGCATCCGAAAAAACTCGTGCCGCGGCTGCGGCGCTTGTGCGCCCGCGCGGGGTTGCAGCGCGAGGAAGTGAATATCCTGCGCGGCATCGCCCGGCAGATTCTCCGAAAAACCCGGCGTTGAAGGCGAGAGCATGTTGAGCAGACTGCGCGAAGATATCGCCGCCATACGCGCCAAGGACCCGGCGGCGCGTAGCGATTGGGAAGTATTGCTTTGCTACCCGGGCCTGCACGCCGTGGTCTGGCATCGGCTGGCGCACGCGTGCTGGCGCGCCGAGTGGCGGCTGGCAGCGCGCTTCATCTCGCACCTTGGCCGGATGGCGTCGGGCATCGAGATTCATCCCGGCGCGACGCTGGGGCGGCGCGTTTTCATCGACCACGGCATGGGGGTCGTGATCGGCGAGACCGCCGAGATCGGCGACGATTGCACGATCTACCAAGGGGTGACCCTGGGCGGTACCTCGCTCACGCGGGGCGCCAAGCGACATCCGACGCTAGGCGCGGGCGTGATCGTGGGCGCCGGCGCCCAGGTGTTGGGCGCTTTCACCGTCGGGGCGGGCGCCAAAATCGGCTCGAACGCAGTGGTCGTCAAGCCGGTGCCGGCGGGCGCCACGGCGGTGGGCAATCCGGCGCGCGTGTTGCAAGCCGCGGCGCGCCCATCGACGTTTTTCGCGTATGGCGTCACGCCGGACGCTGATGATCCGCTGTCGCAAGCGATCGAGAAGCTCATCGAGCATGCAGCCAGTCAGGCCAAAGAAATCGAGCGCATGGCCACCGCGATGCGGCATCTGGGCGCGCAACTGGAACAACTGCACGATAGCCGTGGCGATGTAGCTGAGTTGAAGCGCTTAGGGGATATGTTCGGCGAAGGGTGAGGCGCTGCCGTGCATGCGGCGCGATCCGTGCGACCGATCCATCAATCGATCACAGCGTGCGAATGGATGCCGTCTGTCCCCAGACTGAGATAAGCGGCATGCGGCTGCGGCTCGTCGAGCGCCCAATCGCTCAGTACCCAACGGATGCCGTCGTTTTCCTGATGTCGAAATGGCCGATGTGTATGGCCGTGAATCATCAAGTCGCTGGCGCTGCTTGAAAACAGCCGTGCCACGGCCGCGGGCGTCGCGTCATAGCGATCCAGCTCGGCGTCGGCCGTCGAATAGCTCGATCTGCGAGCCGCGCGCAAGCGCCCGGCGAACCCCAGTCGCCACGCAAAAGGCAAACTCAGAAACAGGCGTTGCGCCGGTGTCCAGTGCGCCAGCCGCCGAAAGCGTTGGTAGCCGACGTCGTTGGTGCACAGCAGGTCGCCGTGAGTCAACACCACGCGCCGTCCGAACGCCTGCACAATCGTCGGATCGTCGAGCAGCGTGGCCGCGGCCGCCTCGGCGAATCGTCGGTTCAACAGGAAATCGCGATTGCCGCGCATCACGAACAAGCCGATGCCGCGCGCATCGAGCGTACGCAGCGTTGCGGCGATGCGCGCGGCAAACGGCAGCTTCAGCATATCGTCGCCGACCCAGGCATCGAACAAGTCGCCGAGAATGTAGACGGCGGTCGCACGCGCCGCGGTCTCGGTGATAAAGCGTTCGAACGCCGCGACCGTATGCGGCTGCGCGGCGTTCAAATGCAGGTCGGAGATAAACAGCAGCGGCCGTTCACCAGCGCGGCCGCTGCGCGCCGTCGCATCGACCGACGCCGCATACGGCACAGCCTTACTCCGCAACCACTGCCTTTTCGATGATCACGTCATCGACCGGCACGTCTTGATGGAAGGCCTTGCTGCCGGTCTTCACCTTGCGAATCTTCTCGATGGTATCGAGACCATCGACGACGCGTCCGAACACGCAGTAGCCCCAGCCCTGGGACGACGGCGCGGTGTGATTCAGGAAATCGTTGTCGGCGACATTGATGAAGAACTGCGCGGTGGCCGAATGCGGATCGCCGGTACGCGCCATGGCAACCGTGCCACGCTGGTTCTTCAGACCGTTGTTCGCTTCGTTTTCGATCGGCGCGGCCGTCGGCTTTTGCGACATGCCGGGCTCGAAGCCGCCGCCCTGGATCATGAAGCCATCGATCACGCGATGAAACACGGTGTTGTCGTAATGGCCGCCTTTCACGTACGAGAGGAAGTTTTCGACGGTCTTCGGCGCCTTGGCCGCGTCGAGTTCGATTTTGATGATGCCGTGATTCGTATGCAGTTCAACCATGATTTTCCATCCTGCTAAAAAGAGAGGGGAGATAGCCTATCGAGACAGTGTCGCAGAATTGATGACGACCGGTTCGACTGGCACGTCGCTCATGCCGCCTTGACTGCCGGTGCGGCTCGCTTCGATTTTCTTGACGGTGTCCATGCCGGAGACGACATGGCCGAACACCGCGTAGCCGTGTCCGTCGAAGCTGGGATAGTCCAGGTTCGCGTTGTCTACGGTGTTGATGAAGAACTGCGCGGTGGCCGAATCGGGATCGCTGGTGCGCGCCATCGCGATCGAGCCGCTGACGTTGCGCAAGCCATTGTTGCTTTCGAGCGGAATCGGCGCGCGCGTGGATTTTTCGCTGAGTTTGGGATCGAAACCGCCGCCCTGGATCATGAACCCGGGAATCACGCGATGGAAGATCGTGCCGTTGTACTGCCCGCTTTTCACATAGCCGAGGAAGTTGGCGACAGTCTTGGGCGCATGCGTCGGGTCGAGTTCGACCACGAAGTCGCCTTTCGAGGTTTTGAATTGTACGCGCGGCGCGCTCGCAGCCCACGCGCTGGACGCGCCAGCGAGCGGCAGGCTTACCGCCACGCTGGCGGCAAGCAGCAACTTGGCCAGCGCCGGGCGCCGGCCGCGGGTCAGGCCGGCGCCCGGGGCGACGCGCGACACGGTTGCTTTCGGATGCGCATGCAACGTTGCGGCGCGACGCGACAGGGGACGTAGCAGATCGGCGATAAGGCCAGTGAAGAGCATGGATATCTCATAGGTTCGACGCGCCTCAAGGCGTGTCGTGAAGGGACAGGGGCGCCGCCGCGCGACGCATTCGAGGTGCTTCAGTGGGCGGGTGATCTGGCAGCGCTGGCCGGCAGCGGCGCGGAGGCGGCGGCTGCAGCCGAGGTGGCAGAGGCGGCTGACCCCGCGGCTGCGGCGGCGGGCCTGCGCGGTGGCGCGGCGGACAAGGCCGCCACGCTGCCGGGCGGCGCGATCACCGTATCGATGCGTTGAGCGCGCTGTGCCGAGTAACGGTCGGTCGCGTCCAGCGAGCCGGCTTTCGCATAAGCCTGCGAGGCCAGCTTGAGGTACACATCCCCCAGATTTCGATAAGTGAGCGCATAGGTGGGCGCGGTCTGCATGGCTGTTTCGAGCGCGGCGCGCGCTTCTATCAGGTGACCCTGTTGCGCCTGCAGCGCCGCCAGGTTGATATAAGGCTCAGGCAATTCGGGATATTGCTGCGTCAAGCTGGTGAAGGCGGTAATTGCCGCGTCGGTGCGCCCCATGCGGGCCAGCACCGTCGCGCGCTTGAATTGCGCCTGCACATCGTGCGGATTGCTGGCGATGCGTTGATCCAATTGCGCCAGCGCTTGCGGCCAGTCGTGGCTTGCAATCGCTGTGTTTGCCGCGGGCGTGGCGTCGGTGAAACCGCGGCTCTGTGCTACCGAAGATTGAACAAAACCCGCCGCGAGGGCCGCGAGGACGAAGAGCGCCGAGCAGCCGCCAGGTATTCTCATTGGTTGAAACCGGAATGTTATACTCGCCGCATTCTAGCAAAACGCCCGGTCGGCCAAGGTATCGCCGGCGCATCAGACCACCGCTTGTACGCCCAGGGCTGTTTTTCCACAAACCGGGCTCGCTGTTTCCGTAGAGGGTTTTGAAGTGACGCGCACGCGGCGTCACCTACGGGAGGATGCGAGCCCGGTTTGTTCGTCAACAGCCCGGTTCAATGAATCGGTCCACTCCCGGTTACCGCATGCGGTGCCGGGAGGCCAACGTGAAATGCAGCGCCAGCCTCTCGGCCACCGGTTCCGGTCGAGGCGGAACGCGACGCTGCGTCACCTGGCCGGCCGATGCGTTGCGACCCGGGCTAGCCAGCTGCTTCCGCACGTATTTATGGATTCTTTGCGCCTCTACAATTCGCTTGCGCGCGACAAGCAGACCTTCGTTCCCCTGACACCCGGCGAAGTGCGGATGTACGTGTGCGGGATGACGGTCTACGACTATTGTCATATCGGTCATGCGCGCGTAATGGTCTGCTTCGACGTGATACGTCGCTGGCTGGTGGCGCTTGGCTACCAAGTCACCTACGTGCGCAACATCACCGATATCGACGACAAGATCATGCGGCGCGCGCTGGACAATCACGAACCCATCAAGGCACTTACCGATCGCTTCATTCGCGCCATGCACGAAGATGCGCTGGCGCTCGGCGTGGCGCGCCCCGATATCGAGCCGCGCGCTACCGCTTTCATCCCGCAGATGCTCGGCATGATCGAGATGCTCGAGCGCCACGGCTATGCGTATCAGGCCAGCGACGGCGACGTCAATTACTCGGTCAGAGAATTCGCCGGCTATGGCAAGTTGTCCGGCAAATCGTTGGAAGACCTGCGCGCCGGCGAGCGCGTGGCCACCAACGACGCCAAGCGCGATCCGCTCGACTTCGTATTGTGGAAGCACTCCAAGCAAGATGATCCGGCCGACACCCGCTGGGCCTCGCCATGGGGTGAAGGGCGTCCCGGCTGGCATATCGAATGTTCGGCGATGAGTTGCGCGTTGCTGGGTGAGCAATTCGATATTCACGGCGGCGGCCAAGACTTGCAGTTTCCGCATCACGAAAACGAAATTGCCCAGAGCGAGGGCGCGCATGGCGGCACCTTCGCCAATTACTGGCTGCATAACGGCTATGTGCAGGTCGACGCCGAGAAGATGTCGAAGTCGCTGGGCAATTTCCAGACGATTCGTGATGCGCTGAAACTGTATGACGCTGAAGTGCTGCGCTTCTTTATCGTGCGCGCCCACTATCGCAGCCCCTTGAATTACGCCGATGCGTCCCTCGACGACGCGCGCGCCAGCCTGACGCGGCTGTACACCACCTTGAAAGACGTGCCGCCCGACGATGCGCCGCTCGATTGGAACGAGCCGTCCGCGCGGCGCTTTCGCGCGGCGATGAACGACGATTTCAACACGGCGCTGGCGGTGTCGGTGCTGTTTGATCTGGCGGGCGAGGCGCAGCGCACGCGCGATGCCGCGGTAGCGCGCCAGTTGCGCGAACTGGGCGGCTTGCTCGGCTTGCTCGAGCGCGAACCGGTGGCTTTCCTGCAGGCGCAGGTGGGTGCCGCGACGCTCGCGCCCGAGGCCATCGAAGCACTGATCGCCGCGCGCGCCGACGCCAAGCGCGCCAAGGATTTCGCGCTGGCCGATCGACTGCGCGCCGAATTGCTGGATGCCGGGGTGGTGCTCGAAGACCGCCCGGGTGGCCGCACGGAGTGGCGCCGCGCATGAACGCCGTTGCGAAGAAAACGGCGCGCGGCACCGGCGCACAGACGGCGGTTTCGGCCAAGACGGCAAGCGCTGGTAAAGCGCGCGCTGTGAGCGCTGCGGCGAAGCCGAAGGCGGTGCCACCGAGCGGCGTGCGCAAGACCGCCGCGAAAAAGGTGACAGCGAAGCAGGGCGTTAAAGTTACGCGCAAGGTTGCCGCGAAAACCACCGCTAAGGCACCGGAAAAAGCCGCGGACGAGACGGTTGCCAGGAAAGCAGCAAGAAAGACAGCCGCAGCCGATGCCACGACGCCCGGCAGCGCGCCCAAAACAGCGGCGGCCAAGCGCCCCGCGCGCCGGACTGCAGGCGGCGCGGCATCGCAGCCGGACGCGACGATTGCCGCGAGCGGCGCCGATGCGGGCACACCGGCACAGCAGATCGTCGCGGCCGGGCCGGCCACGCGCGAACGCGTGCGCAAGACCCGCGTGGCGGGCACCAGCGAGGCCAGCGTCGACGTGCAGATCGGCGGTCTGACGCCAACCGCGACACGCCCTGGCTTCTGGGACCGGGCCTGCGCCGACCTGATCCGTCGCGATCGCATTCTCAAGAAAATCATTCCGCAGTTCGGCCCGGTGCATCTGATCGCGCGCGGCGAGCCCTTCGTCACGCTCGCGCGCTCCGTGGTCGGCCAGCAGATTTCGGTGAAAGCCGCGCAGGCGATCTGGGATCGTATCGTCGCCGCTTGTCCGACGCTGGCGCCCGCGGCGGTGGTGGTACTCGGCCTTGAACGACTGGCTGCCTGCGGCCTCTCGAAGCGCAAGGCCGAATACATCCTCGATCTGGCTCATCACTTTGTGAACGGCTCGCTGCACGTACATCGCTGGGTGGCGATGGACGACGAGGCGGTGATCGCCGAGCTGGTGCAGATTCGCGGCATCGGTCGCTGGACCGCCGAAATGTTTTTGATCTTCAACCTGCTGCGGCCCGACGTCTTGCCGCTGGACGACCTGGGTCTGATCCGCGCGATCAGCGTCAACTATTTCAGCGGCGAGCCGGTAACCCGCAGCGAAGCGCGTGAAGTGGCGGCGAACTGGGAGCCGTGGCGCACCGTGGCCACCTGGTACATGTGGCGCAGTCTCGATCCGATACCCGTCGACTATTGAGGCGTGATCCGCCAAGCCGTTGCTGCGCCGTTGGTCGTGGCGACCGCCAAAGCAGGACGAATACCGGCCAAGCAGGCTTGGCAATCACCGAAAACCCGCTGGCCGACGTTAGAATACGCGCTGCTCGCGCTGCGAAGGATTTTCCATCGATGAAAACGACATTCCTGGATTTCGAACAACCGATCGCCGAACTGGAAGCGAAGATCGACGAATTGCGCTTCGTCCAGGACGATTCCGCGGTCGATATCTCGGAAGAGATCGACCGGCTGTCCAAGAAAAGCCAGCAGCTCACCAAAGACATCTACGCCAACCTCACTCCCTGGCAGGTGTCGCAGATCGCGCGTCATCCACAGCGTCCCTATACGCTCGACTATGTCAGCGAACTCTTCACCGATTACCACGAGTTGCACGGTGACCGGGCTTTCTCCGACGACTTGTCGATCGTCGGCGGCCTGGCGCGCCTGAACGGCACGCCGTGCATGGTGATCGGCCATCAGAAAGGTCGCGATACGCGTGAACGCACGCTGCGCAACTTCGGCATGCCGCGTCCGGAAGGTTATCGAAAAGCCGAACGGCTGATGCGCCTGGCCGAGAAATTCAAATTGCCGGTGTTCACTTTTATCGACACCCCGGGCGCTTATCCGGGTATCGGCGCTGAAGAGCGGGGGCAGTCGGAAGCGATCGGCCGCAATCTCTATGTGATGGCCGAACTCAACGTGCCGATCGTGGCCACCATCATCGGTGAAGGCGGCTCTGGCGGCGCACTGGCGTTGGCGGTGGGCGACACCGTGATGATGCTGCAGTTTTCCACCTATGCGGTGATTTCGCCGGAAGGCTGCGCATCGATCTTGTGGAAGAGCGCGACCAAGGCGCCCGAAGCTGCCGAGGCATTGGGGCTGACCGCGCATCGACTGAAAGCGCTCAACCTGATCGACAAGATCGTCAACGAGCCGCTTGGCGGCGCGCACCGCGATCCGAAGGCGATGGCCGCGCTGCTGCGGCGCGCGCTGACCGACTCGCTGCGGCAATTTCAGAGCATGCCCATCGACGAACTGCGCCGACGCCGCCTTGAACGTCTGATGGCCTATGGCAAATTCAAGGAAACCTCGCTCGGCGTCTGAGCGAGTTGCCGCCCACAGCGCGCGCCTGGGCGCCGCGCCGGGCGTTGCTTTGCCAGCGCGGCAATCGGCTGATGGCGCGGCGCCAGCTGAGGATCGCGGCAGGGCTGGCAGCGCAGCGGCTGCGCCGACTGCTGAGGAGGCGATGAATCGTATCGTCGAGGCGGTAGCGCGGGCCGTGGCCGCTGTGCCGGCATGCCAGGCACCGCTTGCGCCGTTTGTGCCCGGGGCGTCTTCGACGCCCGCTACCGCTACTCCGGCGGAGATGTCCGTGACATCCCCGGCATCCGCGGCGAGGTCCCCGGCATCCACGACGTCTCTTATTGCCATCGCGTACAGCGGTGGCATCGACTCCACCGTACTATTGGCGGCTGCCGTTCGCGCAGTGGGCGCCGCGCGCTGCGTGGCGCTGCATGTTCACCATGGTCTGTCGCCGCATGCCGACGCATGGCTTGAACACGCAAGACAGTGCGCTGCGAACTTAGGCGTGAGCTTCGCTTCGCAACGTGTCAGCGTAGACGTGGCGGACGGTGCGGGAGTGGAACGAGCAGCCCGCGAAGCCCGCTACCTGGCGCTGAGCGAACTTTGCACGCGCCACGGTGCTGGGGTACTGTTGCTTGGGCACCATGCCGACGATCAGGTGGAAACGGTGTTGCTGCAGATGCTGCGCGGCGCCGGTTTGCCGGGAATTGCGGCAATGCCGGCTGCGCGATGCGATGCCGGCGGCACGCTGCTGCTGCGACCGTTGTTGACCTTGCCGCGAAGCCTGATCGAAACGGCGGCCGTCGATGCCGGCCTGGCGTGGATCGACGACGCATCGAATCTCGACGCGCGCTTCGCCAGGAATGCGTTACGCAATGAAGTGCTGCCTGCACTGGCTCGACATTTTCCCGGTTATCGCGACGCGCTCGCGCGCACCGCGCGCCATGCGGCGTCGGCGCAGCGCCTGATCGACGCACTGGCGAGGGAAGACTTGCTGCGTTGCGCTGCGTTATCCGCGCCTCATGCCATTTCCTCCTCTGCGCTCGTCGCATTGAGCGAAGCGCGCGCGGCAAATGTGCTGCGCCGGTGGATCCATGAGCACGGCATGCCCGCGGCGTCCACTGCGCGGCTTTCACAAATGCTCGCGCAATTGCGCGACGCCGATGAGAAGAGTGCGATAGCGATCCATCATGCGGGCCACGTTTTGCGTTGTTATCGCGGACGAGCCTACTGGGAGCTTGAGATGCCGATTGCGGTGTCGACGGCAACGGCGCTAGGCCATGCGTCGGCCACCGTCTTCTATCGCGGCCAAACCGAATGGCGGCTGCCGGCGTGGCGCGGTACGCTGATTTTTGAGATCACCGATGACGCGACTGCGGTAGACACCGTCAGCGCTGACTATCTACGCACGGCCCCCCTGAGCGCGCGTTCGCGCCGCGGCGGCGAGCGGATGCGGCGTGCGGCGGGCACGGCGCGGCGTACCTTGAAAAATCTCTTCCAGGAAGCGGGTGTGCCGAGTTGGCAACGGCAGGTGCCATTGATATTCATCGGCGAGCAGTTGCTGTTTGTGCCTGGCCTGGGCCTCGACTGCGGAGCCGACGTGCAACGCTGGCGCCCGGAACCGGTCGCGCATGCGGATGACGGGGCGGGGCCCGCGAGCGGATCGGCGTCTGGCAAGGTGTGCTCAGAGCCTGCGGAAAATTCGTCCAAGGCAGCGGCCGTTCGGTTGAGCTGGCGGCCCGATGCGTCGCCAGCGCTATAGCAAGGTCGCGATCCCAATCCGTTGAGAACGCCTCATTCTATTAGTTAGGAATGCTTCTTTATATGCCGAAAATTATGTACAGGGGCGGGCCGACTTGCAAGCATGCAGGCTTCTCACCAGAGGGCTCAAAATGCTGCTTATCAATCGATTCAAGCGCCCGTGCGCCGAGCGCTTGGCTCCGACGACTTCGTCCGAGGTGTCCGCCTCACCCGGGCGTTCCCCGCACCTGCACTTTTCAAGCAAGCGTCAAGCTGCGCGGCGTTCGCCGGCTGCTGTCGGCTTGGCGCTTTTGCTCGGTACCGCGATGATCACCGGCTGTGGCGGTCACGGCACGCCGGACGCGACCGAGCACAACTTATCGGCCGGCGCCAAAGAAGCGAAAACACTGGAAGGCGCGCACCGCACCGTGATCGACTACTTCGACGCCGCGCATGCCGCCTTTGCGCCGACCAACAAGGTCGTCAAGCAGTACTCGATCAATGGCGTCAAGGTCGACGAAATCGAATTGACGTCGCAGAATTGGCCCTTGTCTTCCAACAACGCTCAATCCAAACCACCTTTCGAGTGGCAGCACCGGCTGATCCGTTATCGGCCGACCGATATGGTGGCAGGAGCACCGGCGCTGTTGTATGTAGCCGGCGGATCGAACCAGGAAATCTTGACGGACGGCGGATCGGACTGGAAAGACGCCGCGGTGCTTGCGGAGTCGCTCGGCATGGAAATCGCCGTGCTTACCAATGTCCCGAACCAGCCGCTGCCGTTGGACGGCGCGAGCGAGCTGACGGAAGACGAATTGATTGCCGAGTCGTGGCAACGATATATGGCCGATCCGGTAGCCAACCGATTTGCTTCGATGCATTTGCCGATGGCCTATTCGATCAAAACCGCGATGGATTATCTGGATGACGGACAGCGGCACTTCGTGCTGGCGGGCGCATCGAAGCGCGGATGGGCCGCATGGCTGACCACGCTGAACGACACCCGCGTCGATGCGCTGATCCCGATCGTCACGGATTTCTGGAATATCCCCGCAAACTTCGAGCATATTCGACACAGCTACGACGGCAAGTTTCCGCCGGCGCTGGCGCCTTATGAAAATCGAGGTCTGGAGCAGTTGCTCAAGCCGCAGGATATAAACGCCGCCAGCTTGCTCGCGTTCGAAGATCCGGTGCGTTATCCGGCTGAAGCACTCGCGCGGCCGACCGTTTATATGATTTCCGCGATGAACGATGAATTCACCGTGCCCGATTCGGCATGGCAGTTCTTGCCGAAGCTGGGCGCGCATCGACGTGTTCGTTATTTGTTAAACGAGTCGCACGCAGTAGGAAGCGGACGTGTGATCAGTGCGATGACGAGTTTTCTGCGGCATTTCGTGGCCGGTAACAAGCCGCGTCCGCAGACCGTTGCGTACGATGCCGACACCGGCCAAGTGACGTGGAATATCCCTGTTATCGGCAAGACCGGTAAGGTCAGAGTCTGGGTCGCGCGGAATAAATTCGCGCGCGACTTCCGGCTTGACAGCGACATCTACTTCAGTTCGCGGCAAATGCCCGTGACTTGCACCGGCGACACCTGCCAGTTGAGCTTTACCCCCGACAAGTCGGTGGAGGGTTGGCAGGCGTATTTCATCGAAGCCGAACTCGATGGCGTGGAAACTTCTACGCCGCCGCTGATTTGGCCGCGCCGCTATGCCGACGGCAGCGCTGCACCAGATTATCCGGCCACCTTGCCGATGGAATAAGCGAACGCCCGGGGCGGACGGCTCGCTGCTCGTTCGTCCCGTACGCGCTTCCCGCGAACCGGTGGATGCTGCGCCGGCGCGGGCGCCTGACCGCCCGGATCTTGTATTTTCCGCACAGTTCCGGTATTTTCTCTGGTTGCGCTGCGAGGCCTGGCCGCGCAGCGCTCCCTCGCTTCGGCTCTTGTGGCCGTTGTAACGATCCCGCCTTTTCGTACCGTTTCGCTTTTCCGCATCCGCGGCCGGGCTTGGCGCCTGGACCTGCGCGGATTTCGCATAGCGCTTTCGATCGGGCGGGATGATCCGGCCCCGATCCGGCCAGATGGCGTTTGCAATCAAAACATGGCACTAATCGTTCATAAATACGGCGGCACATCGATGGGTTCGGTCGAACGCATCCGCAATGTCGCAACGCGCGTCGCCAAATGGCAACGCGCCGGGCACCGGATGGTGGTGGTGCCGTCGGCCATGTCCGGCGAAACCAACCGTTTGCTGGGACTGGCGCGCGATCTGTCGCCCAAAGCCTCGCCGCGCGAACTCGACGTCATCGCCGCGACCGGCGAGCAGGTCAGCATCGGGCTGCTCGCCATCGCGCTGCAAGAGCAGGGCGTCGATGCGATCAGCTACGCCGGCTGGCAAGTGCCGATTAAAACCGACGATGCCCACACCAAGGCGCGCATCGGCGAAATCGACGGCAGCCGCGTGCACGCCGATCTGGACGCCGGGCGCGTCGTCGTGATCGCCGGCTTCCAGGGCGTGGACACCGCCGGCAACATCACCACGCTCGGCCGCGGCGGTTCCGACACCTCGGCCGTGGCGATCGCCGCAGCGCTCAGTGCCGACGAATGCCTGATCTATACCGACGTCGATGGCGTCTACACCACCGACCCACGTGTGGTCGACGATGCGCGCCGGCTCGACCGCGTGACCTTCGAGGAAATGATCGAGATGGCCAGTCTCGGCTCGAAAGTACTGCAGATCCGCTCGGTCGAATTCGCCGGCAAATACCGCGTGAAAACGCGCGTGTTGTCGAGCCTTACCGACCCGATGATTCCGCTGGCGCAGGAAATGTCCTCTGGCACCCTCATCACCTTTGAAGAAGACGAGACCATGGAAAAAGCCGTTATTTCCGGCATTGCGTTCCAGCGGGATGAAGCACGCATCGCCGTCATGGGCGTGCCCGACAAGCCGGGCATCGCTTATCAGATCCTCGGGCCGATCGCCGAAGCCAACGTCGATGTCGACATGATCATCCAGAACCAGAGCGTCGAAGGCAAAACCGACTTCACGTTCACGGTCGGGCGTGGCGACTACGGTCGGGCGATGGACATCCTGAACGAACAGATACGCGATCACATCAAGGCCGAACAGGTGCGCGGCGATCCGAAGGTATCGAAGGTATCGGTGGTCGGCGTTGGCATGCGCTCGCACGTGGGTATCGCCAGCACGATGTTCCGCACCTTGTCGGAAGAGGGCATCAACATCCAGATGATCTCCACCTCCGAGATCAAGATTTCGGTGCTGATCGACGAAAAATATATGGAATTGGCGGTGCGCGCCTTGCATAAGGCGTTTGGGCTGGAATCGGTCTAGGGTGACCGATTTTTGGCGAAGCACAAATTGACCCGCCATCACAGACCCGCTATCATTGCCGCTTCGCGTTGAGGGCGGTTTTCAGCAGTAGCGAAAGCCACCCGTATTCAGCGCGTATCACCGACCGGGCGACACTAGTCGCTCGTCTGTCCGGAGACGTGGCCGAGAGGTCGAAGGCACTCCCCTGCTAAGGGAGCATGCGGCTAAAAACTGCATCAAGGGTTCGAATCCCTTCGTCTCCGCCAAGGACATCTTGGGGCTCTTCCCCACAAACGGGGGACGGGCACTCATTGCACCCGGTTGATCACACCGTTCCATCCGCACAGGGCCAAGACCCGCAAGCGGTAATTTCCGAAGTTTCTAAAGCCAAAC
>JBPBQZ010000068.1:0-22970 GCA_050955105.1 Janthinobacterium lividum
CGGCCGCACCTTGATCGACGCGCGCGCCAACGACGGCGCCAGTCAGGCGTGGCTACTGGTGGGCTATGCGGCGGCCGTGCTGGCGGCACTGCATGCGCTGCGTTTCTTATGGATCTACCTGTTGCGCTGGAGCGCCGCGCGCATTCTCAAGCGCGACGCGGTGCGTGCCACGCCGGGGCGCTTGACCACGGCGATTCTCACCATCAGCGGAGTGCGCGGTTCGATCACGCTGGCCGGCGTGCTGTCGATTCCGCTGGCGCTCGACAACGGCACGCCTTTGCCCGGCCGCGATATCGCGGTGTTTATCGCGGCGGCAGTTATTTTGGGATCGCTGCTGCTGAGCACGGCCTTGCTGCCGTTGCTGTTGCGCGGTATTCCACGGGTAAATGAGGAATACGGCGGCAGCGAAATGCGCCGCGCGCGGGCGCAGGCAGCCTTGGCCGCAATTGCCGGCATCGAGCGCAAGCGCGATGCGCTAGGGGAAACGCTGGATGAACAACAGGCGGCGCGACTCACCGAACTCAGTGCGCATTTGATGGGCACCTATCGGCGCCGCGCCGACCTGCTGCAAAGCGCCGCGCCCGCGCGCCAGGGCGCCTCGGAGGAGGAGCGCGTGCTGCACGCCCTGCGCATCGCCGGCCTGCGCGCCGCGCGCGACGCGGTGTATACGATGCGCGGCGAGGACGAGATCAACGACGAAACCGTGCAGCAACTGCTGCGCGAACTCGATCTGTCGGAGGCCGCGGCGCGCGAGCGCTTCCGCGAGGGCTGATGGCGTTCGGGCGCCCGCCTCTTGTCGAGGTCGCGGCTGGCGCGATACCATAGGTTCAACCATTCGAAGGAATCTATGGAACAGAAACTCCCGGCCGCGACCGGCGCGCCGGCTGCGGCGCCCGCCGAGGCCGATATCAGCGCCGCGTTGGCTGCCGCGCTGCAACGTCATACCGGCCAAGCGGGCCAAATCGTCGATATGCGGCGCCTCAGCGGCGGCGCCACCAAAGAAACGCGCGCCTTCGATTACGCAACCGCCGATGCACGCTGGCCGCTGATCCTGCAACGGCTGCCGGCGCCCCCCACGCCCGCGTCTATACCCAACGGCGCGCCGCGCTCACCGAAATTGAGTGCCGAGGAAGATGCCGGCGTGATGATCGCCGCGCGCGCGCATGGCGTACCGGCGCCCGTCGTGCGAGCCGTGCTCGACAGCGACGATGGTCTCGGACGTGGCTATATCACCGAGCGCATCGACGGCGAAACACTCGGCTCACGCATTGCGCGCGACGCGGGCTTCGCCAGTGCGCGCGCGCTCATGGGCAAGCAGGCCGGCGAGATCCTGGCTGCGATCCACAGCATGCCAACGCACGATCTCGGTTTCCTGGCACGCGTGAACCCAGCCCAGGAATTGCAGATTGCCTGGTCGCTGATCGAGCCCTTCGGTCTGCATCACCCGGCGCTCGAGTACGCGTTGCGCTGGGTACGCGAGAACTTGCCCAAGCAGTGGCGCACGACAGTAGTCCATGCCGACTTCCGCACCGGCAACCTGATCGTCGGCGACGACGGCATTCGTTGCGTGCTGGATTGGGAAATCGCCCGCATCGGTGACCCGATGCTGGACCTGGGCGTACTGTGCATGCGCAGTTGGCGTTTCGGTGGTGCCGGTGCAGCAGGCGGTTTCGGCAGCCGCGAAGAATTGTATGCGGCCTACGAACGCGCCTCTGGCATCAGTATCGATGCGGCGCACGTACGCTTCTGGGAAGCCTTTTCCAATTTGAAATGGGCCATCAGTTGTGTGCGGCGCGGCATGTCGACCAGCGACGACGGCAAGCCGACCAGTATCGAACTGAGCGCAATCGGCCGGCGCCTCGAAGAGCCGCTGTGGGATTTTTTCGAATTGATCGAAGGAAATTGAGATGTCGAACTTCGTGCCGCCAGCAGCCACCTTGCTGCAAGCCGCCAGCCAGTATCTCGAAGGCGAGCTGATGCCCACGCTGCAAGGCTACCAACGCTTTCAGACGCGCGTGATCGTCAATGTGCTGCGCATCGTCGAACGCGAACTACGTCTGTCCGACGCACAAATCAGCGCCGAGGGCGCACGCGTCGCCGCGCTGCTCGATGCGAAATCGATCGACTGGGCGGCCTCGGCAGACCTGACGGCAGAGGCAGACCAACCCTCCGCGTCGAGCGCCAACGACGCGCTGAACGCCAGCCTCTGCGACGCGATTCGCGACGGCCGCTTTGCGCTCGACGACCCGCAACTCTTGACACACTTGCGCGAAACGCTGCGCGGCGCCCTGTCGATCAACAATCCGAAATGGCTGCCGGCAAACGCCGGAAGATAAGCACCAGCCCCGCCGCTTAAGCCGAACCGCCCGCCGCATGCACGCCGACCGAATCAGTCGGCGACCTTGATTTTCAACAGCACCTTGCCCGTCGACTTGCGGGCTTCCAGCGCGTGCAAGGCCTGCGGCGCATCTTCGAACGCATGGCTTTCAGTGGCCAGATTGGTCAACTTGCCTTCCCGATACCAATTAAAGACATCGTTGGTCAGGTTATCCGCCAATTGCGGATCGCGCTTGCGCATTTCGCCCCACAACACGCCGATGGCCGACGCGCCTTGCAGCAGCAGCCGGTTGGCCGGCAATTGCGTGAGTGTGCCGCCCGCAAAGCCGATCACCAGATAACGCGCGCCCCAAGCCAGGCAGCGCATGCTGCGCACCCCTACTTCGCCGCCGACCGGGTCGTAAATCACGTCGACGCCGCCCGGCACCATTTCGCGCACCGTTGCCAGCCAATCGCCGGAGTTGTAGTCGAGGGCCTCGTCGGCGCCGATGGCCTTGCAGGCGGCCACCTTGTGCGGCCCGCCCGCGGTGGCAATCACGCGCGCGCCCATCAGCTTGCCCAAGCGCACCGCCGCACTGCCGACGCCGCCGGCGCCGGCATGCACCAGCAAAGTCTCGCCGGCTTTCAATTGCGCCACGTTGCGCAAGGCATAAAGCGAGGTGGGATAGTTGCCGCGCAACGCCAGCGCGGCTTCCATGGGCATTTCGTCGCCGATCGGGATAGCGCCGCCGCGCGGCACCAGCGCGTATTCAGCAAAGCCGCCGAAATGCACCGAGCACACCACGCGCGTACCGTCGCGCAGGCCCGCCGGGTCGCCGCCGACAATGCGGCCGGCGACTTCCATGCCCGGCGTAAACGGCAATGCCGGCTTGGTCTGGTAACGACCGCGCGGCACCAAGGTATCGAGGAAATTCAGACCGGCCGCTTCGACCCGCACCAGGTACTGGTCGGACGACGGCACCGGCGTTGGTACGTCCAGCAGCTTCAGTTCGCCTTCTTCGGTAATGCGCTCGACCACCCACGCTTTCATCTGCATCTCCATGACAACGGTTTGTCTCGACGACGCATCGGCGGCGCGTTCCCTGGTCTCGGACGGGCTGCGGCCTGACGCCGCCACAGCCTCGCCCGGCACGGATTACCGCCGATTACGTCGACCCCTTCGCATCATGCGGGATCCAGCGGAATTGCGCCGGCTCTTTTGCAGCGAAACGACGTACCGATTCTTTCGCATATTCGCTACCCGAGGCCAGCGCCTGCCCCGATGCCTCGAACTCCAGCATGGCGTTGAGGTCGGATTGCAGCGACATTTGCAGCGCCTGCTTGGACAGGCTCATCGCCACCGGCGAAGCGCCCACAAAGCTCTTGGCGATCGCTTGCGCGCGCGGCAGCAAGGCTTCGGGCTCCAGCACTTCGAGCGCGATGCCCAGCTTCACCGCTTCTTCCGCTTCGATATCACGCGCCGAGAAAATCAGTTCCTTGGCGCGTTGCAAACCTACCACGCGCGGCAGCGTATACAACGCACCAATATCGGGAATCAGCCCGATGCGGTGAAACACCATGCAAAAACGCGCGCGCGTGCTGACCAGTACGATGTCGGACAACAGCGCGAGGCTGAAGCCGGCGCCAAAAGCCACGCCGTCGACCGCGGCAATCACCGGCCGGTCGATGCCTGCTAGTTCAGCGGTCAGCCGCCGATAACGTTCCATGCCGGCGCGCCGCTGTTCGTGCGTGCGCGGCGGTCCCTTGCCCATGCCGCGCACATCGCCGCCCGAGCAAAAGGCACCGCCGGCGCCGGTGATGACTAGCGCGCGCACTTCGCTGTCGCGACGGATCGCCGAAAACAGGTCGCCCAGCTCATCGGCCATCTCGATATCGATGGCATTCTTGGCGGCCGGGCGATTCAAGGTCAGCGTGGCGACGCCGTCTGCGACGCGATAATCGAGTGTGTTCATCCGATTTCCTTGACCGAGATGGGTTTGCCTTGCTCCATGATGTCGCAGAATTCGCTGATGCCCAATGCCGTATAACCATTGCAGCGGAATTCGCCAACGCCTTCGGTAATGCGTGTGTAGGTGTCGCTGACATCGCTGCCGGCGCGCTTATGACGCAGCGGCACCAGCGACGTGATGTCGCCCTCGATGTTGTACTCGCCTTCCTCGGTCTTGACCCAGGCCTTGACCTGTTGCTGGTAGTAATCCTTGTCCCACACGGTTTCGATGCGACCATCGATCACCGGGAAATACTTGCCATCCTTCAAGACGTTGCCGCTGATATGCGGAGTGTCGCCACGGCGCCCCTTGATCGACAGCAGAACGCCGAAGTCCACGCCGAAGCTCAGCGGCAGCCAGCGATACCAGAAGAAGCTGTGCCAGTGGCGCGGGCCCCACGACTTGTCGCGATAGCCGTAGCCGTCGATCGGGTAGGTTTTGCCATCCACCACGAACTCGCCTTGCACGGCCATATGTTGTTCGAGGTGGCCGCGATACACCGCCTTCTCCGGATCGAGTTCCCAACGCGAGCCATCCTTGGCGTTGACGAATTCGCCGCCGTGCATCGGCGACACGCCGGTGTAGTCGAGCGATACCGACGCATGCTTTTTGGGATATTTCTTGAAGGCGCTGCTGGGGTCGGCCATGTCGTGCGGATTGTCGAGCAGCAGTACCTCGCCGTCATAGGTGACGCGCTGGCGCTTGAACGGCTCGATCACTTCGAACTTCATGCCGCCGGCATTCATCTGTTCGTTGTTGGAGATTTTGGGACGGCCGAACATGAAGGCAACGCGGCCGTCCGGCAGATAAATGCAACAGCTCATTTCGGCGAAA
The DNA here is from genome assembly GCA_050955105.1 of Janthinobacterium lividum. Classification (GTDB taxonomy): domain Bacteria; phylum Pseudomonadota; class Gammaproteobacteria; order Burkholderiales; family Burkholderiaceae; genus JBPBQZ01. The sequence goes on from JBPBQZ010000068.1 coordinate 5,160, forward strand.
CCCTCGTTCACGCGATTGCCGATACGCATCCATGCGCCGATGCCGACCTTCGGATCGAAGGCATTGAAGTACATGCTTTCGTTGAAGTTCGAAACCGGCTCTACCGCATGCGTGTATTCGTCGTGTTCGTTCAACTGCAGGCGTGCGCCCTCTGGAATGATCATCGTTCTGTCCTAAAAAAGTCGGCAAGCGCCAGCGCAGGACCGGCGGTGTGCAGCGGGTGCTGTCGTGCCTGAAGGTGCTTCAACAAGATGCTTCAAGGTGCTGCGGAATACTTCAATGTGGCGCAGACGGCTCAGCGTGGTGCGAACCACTCAAGCGCCATACAGCAGTGCCAGGCCGGGTCTTGGCCAGTCCAGCGCCGCCAGGCGACCGGTGGAAGACAGCGTCACGTACGCCGTTTTCATGTCCGGCCCACCGAAGCACAAATTCGTGACGAAGGCGTCGGGCAGCGGCACGTGTTCGATCGACGCGCCGTCCGGCGAAATCACCGTGATGCCACCGTTGAACAGCGTCGCTACGCAGATATTGCCGCCCGCTTCCACCGCCAGCGAATCGAATAACTGGTAACCCGGCAAGCCGGCTACCAGGCGGCCGCCGTTCGGCGTAGCGCCGCGACGCAGCTTGCCCGGCGCTTCGATATCGAAGGCCCACAGACGCCCGGAGCTGGTCTCCGCCACATACAGCGTGCGCTCGTCGGGTGACAAGCCGATGCCGTTGGCGGTGTTCATCGGATACACCACTTCCTGGATCGACTTGCCGTCGATGGTGGCGTAGTACACGCCGCCATGATCCATATCACGCGGGCGTCGCTTGCCGGTATCGGTAAACCAGAAGCCACCGGCACGGTCGAAAACGATATCGTTGGGACCGCGCAGGGGGCCGTGCGGGCCTTGCGAGTACAGCACCGTCACGGCGCCCGAGCGCAAGTCGACGCGCTCGATGCGGCCACCGCTGTAGTCGGGCGCTTGCAGCCCGGGGCGCCGGCTGCCATCCGCGCCCGCATGCCATTCGAAGCCGCCGCTGTTGCAGATATAGCAGGCGCCGTCGGGACCGATGGCCGCGCCGTTCGGGCCACCGCCGGTACGCGCCACAACCGTCTTGTTGCCGGCCGCGTCGACGCGTGCAAGGGTCTGGTCGGCGATTTCCACGCAGAGCACGCTGCAGTCGGCCATCACGATCGGGCCCTCTGGAAACCCCAGGTTTTCAGCGATGATGCGCATTGCCTTCGTCTCCTGTTACCTACGCAGGACTAGCTGCCTGCTGGTTGAATCGTTGCGTCGGTGCAGCGGTGCGACGGTGCGGCGGCCAGATGGCCGGCCGAATCAGTGGGCGAGACGCTCGGCGATCTGCCAGGCCATGCCCGAGGTCGCTTCGACGCGTTTGCCGATTGCGTCGCCGCGACTCGGGTTGTTGGCATTGCCATCGAGCGTACGTTTCAAAATGCCCTGCTGAATTGCCGCCAACCGGAACATGCACAAAGCCAGATAGAACTCCCAGTCATGCTGGCTGACGCTGCGGCCGGTGCGTTCGCAGTAGGCGGCCAGATACGCCGCCTCGGTGGGAATGCCCAGTGCCGGCAGATCTGCCCCCGCCAAGGTGCGATGCACACCCAGGCCAAGACGCCAGGTAATGCAGTGATGCGCAAAATCCACCAAGGGGTCGCCCAAAGTGGACAGCTCCCAGTCGAGCACCGCCATCAGGCGCGGTTCAGTGGGATGCAGCACCACGTTGTCGAGGCGGTAATCGCCATGCACGATGGCGGTGTCGGTTTGCGGCGGGATGTTTTCCGGCAGCCAGCTCATCAGGCGCTCCATCGCTTCGACCCGGCGCGTTTCAGTGTCTCGATATTGACGCGTCCAGCGGGTGATCTGGCGCGCGACGTAATCGCCTTCCTTGCCGTAATCCGCCAGCCCGATCGCGCGGTAGTCGACGCGGTGCAATGCCGCCATCACGTCGACCAGCGACTCGTATGTAAGGCCGCGCTCGGCGCGCGATACGTCCGGCAAGGTCTGGTCGCCCAGGATGCGGCCGTCGACACAGTCCATCAGATAAAAGCTGCGATTGATGACGTCGAGGTCGTCGCAGAACAGCAGCGTGCGCGGCACCGGCACCGGCGAGCCTTCGAGCGCGCTGATAACGCGGTATTCGCGTTCGATGGCATGCGCCGAACTCAGCAATTTGCCGGGCGGTTTGCTGCGCAGAATGTAGCGGCGCGCGCCGGCATTCAGGCGAAACGTGGGGTTCGACTGGCCACCGTTGCAGCGACTCACCTGCAGCGCGCCGCTAAATGCCGGCAGTTGCGGGCGCAGAAATTCTTCGAGTCGGGCGACGTCGAAATCGACGGCTGGAGAAGCGGATGCTGACGGTGTGGCCGAGTTCGTCGCGGTCATTATTATGGTTGAACCATTAACAATATTTGGCGATGATACGGATGTCGCGGGAGGCCGTCAACGCATGCCGCGGGTGCGTGAACGGCGCTGCGGGCCGGCGGCGCGCGCGCGCCGCGGCACTTCAGGCGCCGGCTGGCTTGGCGGCGGCGCTACGCGGCGGTTCTTTTTTGGCGGCCTTCGACAGATCGCTGAGCTTCGACAAATAGTGTTGGTGCACGCGCTCGCAGTGGCTCTTGAATTCGGCACAAGCGGCATCGGCATCGCCCGCCTTCAGGTGCGCCAGCATGCGGCGGCGCGATGGCACCACGGAACGCGTCATCTGTGGACCAATCGCTTCGATGAACTGGCGCAGTATCTCGATAATCGCGTCGATGACGATCGACATCACCGGATTGCGCGTGGCCTGGCCCAGCAGTCGATGGAACTCCAGCACGCTGTCGATCCAGCCGGCCATATCCTCTTTCTTGCTGGCCGCCTCGGTTTCCGCCAGATTGGCTTCCAGCGCCGCGAGGTCGGCGGGCGTCATGCGCTGACAGGCCACGCGCACCACCACCTCTTCGATCCATACGCGCGACTCGGTAAGATCGTCTGGCGTGATCGCGCCCAGGTGATACAGATCGCGGAAACCGCCCACTACCACTTGCGAATCGCCCGGCAGCACGAAGGCACCGCCGCGCACCCCTTTGCGCAATTCGATGACGCCGGCGATTTCGAGCGACCGCAGCGCCTCGCGCAGGGTGTTGCGGCTGACGTTGAATTGCGCCGACAGCTCACGCTCTGCCGGCAGCCGATCGCCCGGCTTGAGGCGTCCGAGGGAAACGAATTTGCGAATCTGTGCGGCGATCTCTTCGAACGCGCGTTGCGATTGGATCGGCTTGATATCGAGGCTGGAATCGTCCATCGCTGTGCGTTTGCTGTAGTCTGAAAAAACTGTCATTGATAGGTGGCAACGGGCCGCGCCAAAGCGTCGGCCAGCGCTTGCATCGTGCATTTCGGCGCGGGCGTTTTCAAAGCAGCGCCGCCATGTGTGTTCGCACAAAGCGCGCCAGTGTAAACCTTCGAATCGGCGCCTGACGAGATTTGCGTAAGTGACTTCGATGCAAGACGCGTGCAAGCCGCATAGTAGCGGCTTTGTAATGATTTAGGCATTTATCAAGCACCGCAAAACCTTTGCCGCCGTGGGTTTGGCGCGCATCGACATATCCGCCCGCCAGCATCATGAAGATTCGCCACGGCTGCTTTTGGTAGTACCATTACGGCAGCTCGCGCCCTGCATCAGACGCGCAGCCGCGGCGCCGCGCACGGCGACCCCGCCAACGGCAGCACCATCGGAGGAGACAATGCTCGAAGTCAATACACTGCATGACCTGGCCAACTATGTAGGAAAGAGCCTGGGACACGGCGACTGGGTGCTGGTCGACCAGGACCTGATCAACCGCTTTGCCGATGTCACCGGCGACGACAATTGGTATCACGTGGATATCGAGCGCTGTAAAAAAGAGTTGCCGGGCGGCCATACCATCGCCCACGGCCTGCTTACGCTGTCGCTTACACCAGTGATGTCGCGGGGCGTATTGAAAGTGCTCAATCACGGGCGCGCGCTCAACTATGGATACGATCGTATCCGCTTCACCAAGCCGGTCGTGGCCGGCGCACGGGTGCGCATGCATATGGCCGTCAAAGGCTATGAAAAGCAAACCGACGGTGCGGTGCTGACACGTGAATGCAAGATGGAAATCGAGGGCGAAAGCAAGCCGGCGATGATCGCCGACATGCTGAGCTTCGTGTATTACTAAGCCCTGAGCGATCGGCTTCGACCGGCTCCGCTCGAAGCCGATCGAAAGCGACTTGCCAGCGGCCCGCTACCCGGCGACCGAGATGACGATCTTGCCGAACTGGCCGCCGGCGTGCAGCGCCTCGTAAGCCTCGTTGACTTGCGAGAACGGCAGCACGCGATCGACTACCGGCACGATGCGCTTGGCGCTGACGAACTCGATCATCGCCGCGAAGTCCGCCAGCGAGCCCATCTTGGTGCCCAGCAAGCTCAACTGCTTGCGATAGAAATTACGCATATCGAAGGCCGGTGCGGCGCCGGCCGTTATCCCGAAATAGACAATGCGGCCACCTGGCGCCGCCACGTCGAGCAGCTTGGGAAAATCGGGCCCGCAGGCGCTGTCCACCACCAGGTCGATGCCGCCGCTCATGGCCTGCAACTGCTTTTCCCAGTCGCTATCCCGATAATTCACGCCGCCTTCGGCGCCCATTTCACGCGCTCGCGCAATCTTCTCCGGCGCGCCGCTGCTGACGAACACGCGTGCCCCGGCGGCCACCGCGTACTGCAACATGAACAGCGCGACGCCGCCGCCCGCGCCCGTTACCAGCACGCGCTCGCCGGCTTTCAGGCCGCCGCGCGAGAACACCGCGCGATAGCCGGTGAGGCCGGCCAAGGGCAGCGCCGCGGCGTGGATCGCATCGAGATGCGCGGGCTTGTCGAATAACTGGGTGGCGGGAATCAGCATCTTCTCCGCGAAGGTGCCGTCGTCGGGCGTGCCCAGCGTCTTGAAATCATCGCGTGCGGCGAGTTGGTTATCGCCCCAGCCCACACCGGGATTGATCACTACTTCGCGGCCGATCCAGCGACTATCGACGCCCTCCCCGACCGCGGTAACGACGCCGCAGCCATCGGCACCGGGAATCACCGGGTACTTGTGAATGAAGTACTTGCCATGCTGAATCCATACGTCGCGATGATTCAGCGCTGCGGCCTTGACCGCCACCACCGCCTGGCCGGGTCCGGCCACCGGTTCATCGATATCCGCCAACCGTACCGGCAGGTTGGCACCGTCTACTATCCAAGCTTTCATTTTTTCGTTCCTTTTGGGGTCGCGAGCAATGCATCAAGCAGGGATTTTAGCGAGCATGCGCGGAGATATTCTCAACTTAAATTAATCCAAGATACTTAATTAGGAAGGACGTCAAGGCGGGCAAGTCCTAAGCGCCGATCCACCTGCGATCGAACCTAGAGCCACTACACTGGAAGCGCTTAAATCGTTTGAGCGCGGGCGCAACGACGCTGCGCGCGGCGTATTCACAGGAGAACAGCATGTCGGGACGTCTGCAGGGAAAAGTGGCGGTGATCACGGGCGGCGCCAGCGGTATGGGCCAAGCATCGGCGTTGCGCTTTCTCGAAGAAGGCGCGCAGGTAGTGATCGTCGATCTGAATACTAAAAAGGCGGAAGAAACGCTCGAGCTGGCGGACCGCCAAGGCCACGCGGCCGGCATCCGCTTCAAGCGCGGCGACGTGTCGAGCGAAGCCGAAGTGGCAGCGATGGTGGCCCTGGCGCTGGATAGTTTCGGCCGCCTCGACTGCGTGTTCAACAACGCCGGCGTGGGTGGCGCGATGGGGCCGATCACCGAGACCTCGGTGGAAGACTGGGACCGTACACAAGCCCTGCTGCTGCGCTCGGTGTTCCTCGGCATCAAGCATGGCGGACGCGCGCTGCGCGAACAAGGCCAAGGCGGTTCGATCATCAATACCGCCTCCACCGCCGGGCTCAACGGCGGCAGCGGGCCAGCCACTTATTCGGCGGCGAAAGCGGGCGTTGTCAACCTGACGCGTTGCGCGGCGATCGAGTTGGCGGGTGCGCGCATTCGCGTCAATGCGATTGCTCCGGGCGGCATCTTGACGCCATTGATACCGGCCAGTAGCGACGAACAGATGAAGGGCTTCATGAAAGGCCGGCAACCCTGGCCGGACGTAGGTCGGGCGGTGGATATCGCCAATGCGGCGCTGTACCTGGCAAGCGACGAATCGAGTTTCTGCACTGGTACCACCGTGACGATCGACGGTGGTCTGCTGGCTTGGGGACCGTCGCTGTTTCCGCACGCCGGCGCGCATTCGCAAAGCGGCATGAACACGCGCAACCTCGGTACCGACTGATAGCGACGATGCCGACCGACGCCGGCGCGATGTCGACGGCGGCGGCAAGGCTGCCGCCGCGGCCTTACTGGTTCACGACCACATGCACATCGACCTCGACGTTCATCGCCTCGGCGCCGCCGCCCGCGCGCGTGCCCCGCACGGGCGCGGCTGAGTCGTAATCACTACCCACCGCGAGCCGGCAATAAGGCCCCGACGGAAAGCGCGCATTAGTGACATCGACGCTGATCCAGCCCTGGTCTTTCATCCAGATGTCGGCCCAGGCATGGCTGGCCATTTCCGGCACGTCGCCCGGATCGAAGTAACCGCTGACATAGCGCGCCGGCACGCCGCGCGCGCGGCAGCAAGCCAGCATCAGGTGCACGTGATCCTGGCAAACGCCCTGACCTAGCGCCAGCGCATCTTGCGCGCCAGTGGTCACCCCCGTGACGCCGCTGGTGTAGGTCACGCGTTCGGCGATCTGGGCCGCGAGCTCAATCAAGCCGGCTGGCGTGTCGAGTGTCGGCACGCTATGCGCCAGGCTGATGATGGCCGCATCGGGTTCTGTCAGGCGCGTCGCGCAAGTGAAATGTTCGAGCGGGATGCGCCCCGGCCCGTCCAGCAGGCGACCGTCCTGCAACGGCACGGTTTCGATCTCGCCGCTTACCGTTACGGCGATTTGTGAGACGGGACGATTGACCACCAGCGTATGCATGGCATTGCCGTAAGCGTCCATTGCCGCTTCCAGCTTGGAGGGCGCCTGGATTTCCCAGTGCGCCACGAACTGCGTGGCCGAGGGCACCGGCGTGAGCCGCAACTGCTGTATCGAGTATTGCAACGGAATCTCGTATCGATACAGCGTTTGATGATGGATCGACAGACGCATACGCTTAATCCTTGAGCATGCCGTACCGCTCAGGCGGTCGGCAGCAGAAAGGTTTCGTTGATGGCATTGCCCAGCGCATAAGTCCGCGCCAGCAACTCGGTCAATTCCGCATGCAGGCCGCTATCCAGAACGTGCTTCAGGTCGGCATACATGAGGTCGGCGCGCAGCCTGCCGGCCAGCCTTTCGCAATCGCGCGAATGCTCGGTGCGCAACATCGTCAGGTTGGCGCAGACGCCGTCGATCGCCGCCATCAGCGAGCGCGGCATATTGGGATTGAGCATCAGCAGCTCGACCACCCGGTCGGGCATCACGATATCTCGATAAACCTTGCGATAGATCTCCAGCCCCGAGACCGAGCCCAGCACCATCGACCAATAATAGAAATCATCTTGCTGCGACGGTGCGGTGCGCGACTCGGCATGCACGAAGCGCACATCGAGCATGCGTGCGGTGTTGTCGGCACGTTCGAGGAAGGTGCCCAGTTCGGCGAAGTAGAAGGACTCGTCGGTCAGTGCCGTGCCGAGCGTCACGCCGCGTGTGAGATGCGAGCGGAACTTGACCCATTCGAACACCGCGTTCGGATCGCCGCGCAACCAGCCATCGGGGATGAAGCGCGCGAACTCGAGCCAGGTGGAGTTGACGGTCTCCCAGACCTCAGTGGTGAGTGCACCGCGTACTGCGCGGGCGTTCTCGCGGGCGCTGCGCAGGCAGCAATAGATGCTCGACGGATTGTCGGGCGCGGCCGTCATGAAGTGCAGCAAGGCATCACGCGTGACTTCGCCGTGCGCCGCTTCGAACGCCGGCTCGAGTTCCGAGATACGCAATACGGCCCGCAGTGCCTGCGACTGCTCGTCGCCGGCACTGGGCAATAGCAAGGTCTTCAGCGCCACGTCCAGCATGCGCGCGGTGTTCTCGGCGCGTTCGATATAGCGCGCCATCCAGAACAGGTGATCGGCGGTACGGCTCAGCATGACAAATCGCCTTGTTCAGTGGTTACTTTCCAGCACCCAGGTATCCTTGGTGCCGCCGCCTTGCGAGGAATTCACGACCAGCGAGCCTTCGCGCAAGGCCACGCGCGTCAAGCCGCCCGCCACCATCGACACGCTCTTGCCCGACAGCACGAAGGGCCGCAGGTCGATATGCCGCGGCGCCACGCCGCTCTCGACGAAGGTTGGACACGACGATAACGCCAGCGTCGGCTGCGCAATATAACGATGCGGGTGCGCCTGCAGCCGTGCGCGGAACTGTTCGATTTCGGCGCGCGAAGCGGTCGGCCCTACCAACATGCCGTAGCCACCCGCACCATGCACCTCTTTCACTACCAGTTCCGGCAGATGCGCCAGCACGTGCGACAGCTCGCTGGGATTGCGGCACTGCCAGGTCGGCACGTTCTGCAGCAGCGGCGTCTCTTGCAGATAGAACTGAATCATCGCCGGCACATAGGGATAGATCGACTTGTCGTCGGCGACGCCGGTACCGATGGCATTGGCCAAGGCCACGCGACCAGCGCGGTACACCGCCAACAGCCCCGGCACACCCAGCGCCGATTCGGAGCGGAATGCCAGCGGATCGAGGAAGTCGTCGTCGAGTCGACGGTAGATCACATCCACACGCTGCGGCCCACGCGTGGTGCGCATATAGACCTGGTTCTCGTCGACGAATAAGTCGCGCCCTTCGACTAATTCGATACCCATCTGCTGCGCGAGGAACGCATGCTCGAAGTAAGCGGAATTGAAGACGCCAGGCGTCAGCACCACTACCGTCGGGTTGTCGATGCCGGCGGGCGCCGCGGCGCGCAGGCTGTCCAGCAACAAATCGGGATAATGCGCGACCGGTGCAATGCGGTTGCGCACGAACAAGTCGGGGAACAGGCGCATCATCATCTTGCGGTTTTCGAGCATGTACGACACGCCCGACGGCACGCGCAAGTTGTCTTCCAGCACATAGAAGACGCCATCGTCGTTTTCGCCGCCCGCCTTGATCACGTCCACGCCGGCCACGTGCGCATACACATCGCGCGGCACCGGCACGCCCTGCATTTCGGGACGGTACTGGCTGTTGGTGAAGACCTGTTCGGCCGGCACGATGCCGGCTTTGACAATATCGTGGTCGTGATAGATGTCGCGGATGAAGTGGTTCAACGCACGCACCCGCTGCAACAGGCCAGCACGCAAGTGTTCCCACTCCGCTCCGGGAATGATGCGGGGGATCGGATCGAACGGAATTACGCGTTCGGTCGACGAGGCATCGTCGCCCAGCGCGAAGGTAATGCCAACCCTGCGAAACAGCACATCGGCTTCGGCGCGTTTGCGCACCAGTGTGTCGTCGGTCTGGTCGGCCAGCCAACTCGCGTAGCGGTCATAGTGGCTTCGGATAACCCCGTCGCCGGCTTTCATCTCATCGTATGAGCGCATGCTCGGCCTTTGCTTGAATTACGTTAAGAGCTAAGCAATTCCTGTACCGATAATGACCGACGCAGGGGCAGCGCACGCTTGCCGCCAGCCCCGCGCGGCACTGAAGCAGACTTTACCCGCTGTGCTGCCGCAACAGCTTGATACGCGGGTAAACGAGAAAGGCCGGCTCGCTTGATGCAGGCCGGCCGCGCAGGCACTAGATTGGTGCGACACAATTGTGCGTGCACCAAACCGATGAACCTCGATTAATCTTCGAAGTGAATGCCCAGCTCCTTGCGCTCCTGGAACACCTTGTCTTGCTGATCGCGGCGACCGACCACCGGCTGGCCGACGGCCTGCGGCGCATTGGTCGGCACGTCCACCACTTGCTTCCAGTCTTGCACCAGCGTGCGGCGCGAAATGCGCCATTCACCATTGCGGCGCTCGAAGCGGTCGACATAACGCGAACATGTCAACAGGTCGCGCGCGGTCGGGGGCCCTTCCTGACCGCTGGCCAGTTGGCTCAACGCGGCGCTGGCTTCGGCCGGATAACGCTGCACCGTACGCACATAGGTTTCTACCAGCGCGGCGTCGGGCGAGGCGAACTCGATCAGCATATTGCTGATCGAATGCATCGAAAACGGAATCGGTTTGTGGCGAGCGCTGATCCACGTAATCAGATCGTCGACGCCACCATTGAAAATGCCGTGCGCATCGGTCGCGTCCGGGTGGAACACTTTGCGCATCTCGACCAGATCCAAGCGGTCGACCGAACGACACCAGCGGTACATCACGTCCTGGATCTGTGCGCGGTCGGCGAGTCGTTCGGGTGTGTATTGATCCTGCCGTTTCATATCTCGATTTCCCAAAGGTGTTGGCGAAAAAATGAGTGCTCAGTCGGCGCGATTCAGCAAGCGCGTCAGGGCATTGACGTCGTCGAGGCGATCCAGCGACATCACCACCTCGGCCATTTCATCCACGCGTGCGGCGCGCGCGGACGAATCCGCATGCGGGGCACGCGCAAGGCGCTTGAATTTGGCGATCACGTCGTCGGCGTCGAAGGCTGGCGCACCCTCCCAGGTGTCGCCGCGCGCAAACTCGGTGGCAGTACGGAAGGTCTGGCCGCGCGCATGGATGACCGCACTCGACGGCACTTTCAGCACGCCTTCTTCGAGGCCCCAGGTACGCGGGTCATAGCCGGTTTCGTCTACGCCCAAGTGCATGCGGCGGCGCATCGCGCGCGCCTTCTCGCCCTTCATGTTCTCTTCAGTGAACCAGTCCGGGCCCGGCGGCACGCCGAGCGCGATCATCGCCGCGGCATGCGCGAAGCTGAAGGTCGCCGCCACCAGATTGGCCGGATCCTCTTCCGAACCGAAGGCCGGATACGGAATCATCGGGAACGACAGCAAGTCCACCGATTCGATCTCGTCGGCCCGCAAGCTGTGTGTCTCAATAAGTTCGCTATAGGCCGTCAGTGCATAGTGAATCCAGCGGCAGCACGGCCAGAATTTGATAGAGGTTTCAGGCAGGTACCAGCGCTCCAGCAAGCCTTCGGTAAGCGCCGTCGGATTAAGGATGACGCCGCTGAACACTTGCGCGTAGCTGTCCGTATCGAAAATGTTGCGTACCCCACGCACACCGGCAATCGCATGCCGCGCCGCCATCAAGCCGCCTTGCGCGTTCCAGCCGGTATCCGCATATTTGATGGTACCGAGTTCGACGTCACGGCCCCACTGGCGCGACCAGTCGCGGCCCACCATGTATTGCGCGCACAAGCCATAGGCATTCGCCAGCTGATCGGCGTCGGCCTGCAGCAGGCGTGCCGCGGCGGTACAAGCACCGTGCACACCTTGGCCTGGGCCGACCAGGCCGGTCCAGCCCTTGGCGCGGCCTTGTTCGTCGAGGGTGACGCGCGGGCTCAAGTAATTACCGAGCCGCACACCGACATCGAAGCCCATCACTACCGCGGCGATCACCGACTTGCCGTCCAGCTTGTGATGTTCGGCCAGCGCCAACGCGGTGCTCAGCGTGGCTTGCGCATGGTGTCCTTGCACCTTGTAGCACTCGTCGATATCGAGCACGTTGGCGAGCCGGCCGTTGGCCCAGGCCGCCATCGAAATCGAGGCCTTTTGACCCGTGCCCCAGACGGTCGCCGCGCCATCGCTTTCCGCCTCGACGATCTGGCGCACGGCCAGACCGGGCTCGGTGTTCACCGCGCCGATCGCGCAGCCGATGGTGTCGAGAATCAATAACTTTGCCGATTTGATGACATCGGCGGGAATGTCTTCATAACGCGTGTCGAGCGCGAAGCTGGCTAACTGGCGGGTGATGGTCATGACGGTCCTGCGGGTTGGGCACAGCGGCCAGATAGCCGCTGTGCGGTGCGGTGCGAACGTTACGGATGGCTACGAGTGGCTCGCGCGCGAACGCGCGGTGAAGCAACTCAGGCCGCGTGGGCAGTGCTGCTGCCAGCCGGGTTCAAGGGCTTCGATCCTTGCGGCCGCACGCCCGCGCGAACCAACGCGTCGGTGGCAGCGATGCGACCGAAGATGCAACCCTTGGCCAGCGACGATCCGCTCATATAAGTTTCGCCGTGGAAGCCGCCCATCACTTCGCCAGTGGCGTACAGGCCAGGAATCGATTCCTTGTAGACATCGAGCACGTGCGCTTGCTCGTTCACACGCAAGCCGCAGTAGGTCGAGGTCAAGCCGGTGGTGCAAGGCAGCGCATAGAACGGCGCCTGCTCGACACGCGTGGGCTTGCCGTAGCCGGTGCTCAGCGAATCGCGTTCGAACTCGTCGGCTTCCTTGCCATCGACGGCGGCGTTGTAATGTGTCACGGTGGCACGCAAGGCGGCCACGTCGATGCCGACTTTCTCGGCCAGTTCGTCCAGCGTATCGGCCTGCACCAGCAATCCCGACTTCAGCGCGCTCTCATAGTCGGCGACGGTCGGCAGCGGCGACGATTGCGCCATCACTTGCGAGTCGAACACCTGGAACGCCAGTGCGTTCGGTTGCTGCAGGCAGTAGTCGCCGATCACTTTATAAGATACCGATTCCTTGACGAAGCGCTTGCCTGCCGCGTTCACGACGATGGCACCGCGATACATCGACGAGACGATGCGCGGCGCAATCTCTTCAGTGCCCGGGATCGGCGTACGCACCGGCGCACCGAAGGTGCCCTTTACATAACCGATGTCGATCAGGTCGGCGCCCAGCGCCCAGGCCATGCGCAAGCCATCGCCAGTGTTGCCTTCACCGCCCATCGGCTTGGCTGCCAGCAGATGCGGTACGAAGCGCTCGACCAGGTCGGTGGCGCGCGAGAAGCCGCCGGTGGCGATCACCACGCCGCCGCGCGCCAGAATTTTTTCACCGTTGGACAGCACCACACCGGTGACCACACGGTCGCCCGCGGCGCCCTCGGTCAACAGACGTTCGACGCCGGCGTTTTCGCGAAACGTAACGCCGGCCTTCAAGGCTTCGGAGTGCAAGGTCTCGAGCACGCGCACTGGGTTGATACTGTGATTGCGCGGCACCGACTGCGCGCCGCTGAGCGACACTTTGTCGAAGGTCAGGCCCATCGCTTCGAGCCATTTGTAGGCACCGTACTGCTCGCTCGCATAGATATGCACGAGCGCGCGATCGTTGCGGTATTTGCCCGCCTTCATCAAGTCTTCTTCGAGAATCTCAGCCGTGTCTTGCACGCCGGATTTCTGCTGCGCGGCCGTGCCGGCGAACGCGAACGCACCACCGCACATGCGGGTGCTGCCACCGTAGCGTGCGGTTTTTTCCAGCAGCAGCACGGCGCCGCCCTGGCGCGCGGCTTCCAGCGCGGTGCAATGGCCAGCCATGCCCGCGCCAATTACGATGACGTCGAAGGCTTGTTGTGTGGTGCTCATGCGATGACTCCTGAGATCGAATTCTGCGAGGCATTGCGCGCGTTGCAGGCAAGCGTCGGCTTTTTAGAGATAAGCGGCTAGGCGAGCGGCGCCGCTCGGGCCGGGCCGCCGAGACGACGCCGGGTGCATTGACAAGCCTCGGCACCGCCTTGTTTCTGAATGGTCTATCCTTTTGAGAGGATAAGTGTCGGCAGGCCGCGTTGTCAATGGTCGGTCCGTTCACGCGGCGTCTCGAAAACCCTTGAGCAGGGTTCTCCTCGCCGCCCGGCCGCATCTCGCAATGTTGCTGAAAGCCGCTTCAGGAAGGCGTCAGGACGCGGCCGCCGCATACTGAAATACACTGACCACTGACGTAGGCCGATAGGTCGGTCGTGAGAAATTCCAGCACGCCGGCGCAGTCTTCAGCGGTACCCAGGCGACGCAGGGGAATCTGCTCTTCGTCGGCGGAGGTGCCGATATTGCGCGCCGCGGACAGCGCCTTGATACGCGCGGTGGCGATCGAACCAGGCGACAGGCAATTCACGCGGATGCCATCGGGGCCGACTTCTTCGGCGAGAAAGCGCGTGAACTGGATCACCGCGGTCTTCGCCATCCCATAATGCGCGAGCGCGCCGCGCCGCACCGCCGGATACAGGCCGGCCATCGACGAAACGTTGACGATGATGCCGGAATGCTGTGCGCGCATGGTCGGCACCACCGCCTGCGCACACAGAATGGTGCTGGTCATATTGACCTTGAACATCAGGTCGACGTCTTCTTGCGGCATCACCGAGGCCTTGCTGCGCTCAACCGGTGCAATCGCGCCGCCGGCGTTATTGACCAGAATATCGATGCGCCCGAATTCCGCCAGCGTGCGGTCGATCACGTTCTGCACGTCTTGCTGCTTGGTGAGGTCGCCCTGTACGCCGATGCTGCGGCGGCCCAGCGCGCGAATCTCATCGGGCACGGTCGCGGCGGTCAAGGTCTCGCCATATTGAGATGCGCCGTCCAGATTCAGGTCGGTAATGACGACGTCGGCGCCCAGGCTCGCCAGGCGCAGCGCGAAGGCCCGACCGATACCGCGCGCCGAACCCGTGACGATGGCGACTTTTCCCGCTAGTTTCATGACTGTCTCGTAAATAGATGTAGTGAACTCTTAACGACCGGCGCGTGCCACGGCTTCACGCCGTTCCCGCAAGCCGATCGACAGCACGCGGCGGTCGCTGACGCAATTGATGATGCTGGCGCCCGCGTCGACCCAGTAAGCGGTGTCTTTGGCGGCCGCATCGCCATCAGCCGACACCAGCGTCGCGTGAATCGGCAAACCGCGCGCACGCGAATGCGCGAGCAGCGGCTGCAATGCCTGCAACACCTGCGGGTGCTTCATGTCGCCATGGAAACCCATCGCCTGTGCCAGATCGAAGATGCCGAGAAACACTGCGTCGAGACCCGGCACCGCAGCGATTTCCTCGAAATTGCGCAGCCCTTCTTCGCATTCGATGGCCAGCGCCAGAAAGATCTCTTCGTTCGAATGGCGTGCGAAAGCCTGCCAATCTTCAGCCAGATGGCGGGTGGCGCGCGTGCTCGGGCAAGCGCCTCGCGCACCTTCGTTGCTGCCATCGAAATAGCGCGCGCCGCGCGCCGCCTCTTCGGCCTGCGCACGGTTTTCGATCTGCGGCACCACCACGCCCATCGCGCCGGCGTCGAGCACGCGCTTGATGGTGACCGCGTCGCAACCCGGAATCCGTACGATCGGCGTGATGTCAACAGCTTCCGCCGCGCGGATCATCTGCACCACCACGTCGAAGCTGAAGGAACCATGTTCCCAGTCGATCATCGCGAAATCGTAGCCCGAGGCACCCACTACCTCGACCACTTCGGGACTGGCGAACTGCACATTGACCCCTGTTGCCAGGCGCCCTTCGCGCAGGCACTGCTTGATTCGATTGACTCTGAGTTTCATACCCCGCTCCTGATCGGACACGCCGCGGCGATGTCGCCGCGCGCTCATCATGAGTGTACTCACTGTTTTCCCGCGGCGCGCCGGGGTTAACCCGGGGCCTGGAATTATGAGAGAGGGCGCCGCTTAAGGTAAGGCAAGAGCCTTAGAATCGAGCGCGGCGGTGTTCCAGCCGCCGCCCAGTGCCTTGATCAAGCCAACGCTGGCGGCCATCTGCCGCCCGCTCAACTCGATCGCCGTGCGTTGCGTATCGAGCGCGGTAGTCTGGGCGACCACCACGTCGAGATAGGTCAAGGCGCCGTTGCGATAACGGTCGTTGACCGCGGCGAGCGCGCGCTGCGCCGCCTGCAGCGCGCCTTGCTCTACGACGGCTTCCTGCTGCAACTGCTGCAGTGCACTCAGTTGATCTTCCACTTGCTGGAACGCCGTGAGCACGGTCTGCTGATACTCGGCCACCGTCTCATCGTACTGTGCGATGGCGCCCTCTTTCACAGCGCGTCGCTGACCGAAGTCAATGAGGCTCGCTGCCAGCGACGGACCCAGCGACCAGAATCGGCTGGGCGCCGTCAGCAACTGCGATAGCAGCGTCGACTCCAGGCCGCCCGTCACGCCCAGTGTCAGCGTCGGAAAAAATGCCGCCGTCGCCACGCCGATTTGCGCATTGGCCTGCGCCACGCGACGCTCGGCGGCGCCAATATCGGGACGCCGCTCCAGCAGTGTCGATGGCACGCCGGGCGGTACCGCGCGCGCCTGCAAGGGCACGTCGGCGGCGGGCAAGGTAAAGGTGGACGGCGATGCGCCGATCAACACCGCGATGGCGTGTTCGAGTTGCGCGCGCTGCACGGTGAGATCGATCGCCTGCGCTTGAGCGGTCTGCAGCTGCGTATCGGCGCGCGCCACATCGGCATAGGTGGCGATGCCTCCTGCCAGGCGGTTGCGCGTGAGCGTCAGCGCACGCTGGTAAGTGTCGACGGTGGCGGCGAACAACTTGATCTGCTGGTCGGTGGCGCGCAGCTGGAAATAATCGATCGCCAACGCGGCCTGCATCGACAGTAAGGCACCCTGCGCATCGGCGGCGCTGGCTTGCGCCCCGGCGCGCGCCGCTTCGGTGCTGCTCGCCACGCGGCCCCACAGGTCGGGCTCCCATGAAGCTTGCAGGGCGATTTGGTAATCGGGCAAGGTGATGCCGGCAGTGGCGCGATGTTGAACGTTGGCGGAGGTACGGGCACGGCTGTTCTGCGCTTGCAGACCCAGTGTCGGGAAGGCCTGTGAGCGCACTTGGGATACCAGCGCGCTGGCCTGCCGAAAGCGCGCCTCGGCAGCGCGCACGTCGCGGTTCTGCGCGGCCACCTGCTGCTCGAGGGCGTTCAGACTAGTGTCTTGAAAAAGCGTCCACCAGGCGCCGCGCGGCACCGTGTCGGCGGGCTGCGCGACCTGCCAGGCCGAGTCGCCCGACGCGGGACTCGGCGTGGTCGGTGTCGGCGGCAATCCACCCGTAGCATCCGAGGCTGCGGAGCCCGCTGCGGGCGCGCCTCGATACTGAGCCGCGATCGGTGCGTCGGGCCGCTGATACTTGGGGCCGACCGTGCAGCCGAGCAAGCTCGCCAGCGCGGTGAGCGCGAGCGTGGCCTGCTTCATTCGGCCTTCGATTGGTCCTCCGATTCGGCCTTCGATTCGGCCTTCGATGCGGCCCGTCGATCGACGCTTCATTCGGCGCTTCCCGTCGATGCCGGCGCCGCATTGTTCGCGCGCGGCGGCGCGATGCGCACCGCCTGGCCGTCAATGATCGAATCAGGCGGATTGAGCACCACGCGCTCGTGACCGGTCAGTCCCGAAGCGATCGCTACCCGCGTGCCGTAGTCGGTGCCCAGCACCACCGGCATCAGCTTGATCTTGTTGTCGTCGCCGACCACCGCCACGCGTACTCCCTGCGGACGGAACAGCAGCGTATTGCCCGGCAGCAGCACCGCCGGCTGCGCGTCGCGCAGCGCGAAATGAATCTGCGCATATTCGCCCGACAGCAAGCGCCCCTCGGTGTTCTCGACATCCACCTCCACCAACAGCGTACGCTCAACGGGATCGACCGCGCCTGCACTACGCACCACCACGCCATGGAAACGTTTGCCCGGCAACTCGTTCAGCACCAGGTCGGCCTGCAACCCGTCATGTATCTGTCGCGCGTATTCCTGCGGCACGTTCACGTACACACGCATGCGCGTATCGTCCGCCAAATGAAATAATTCGTGCGCGGTGCCACCGCTGCCGGCGTCGATCAAGGCGCCGACGTCGGTATTGCGAGCCGTCAGCACACCATCGAAGGGCGCATAGATCTTCTCGAACGACTGCAACTTTTCGAGACGCCCGACATTGTGCTGGGCGGCAT
>JBPBQZ010000069.1:0-20873 GCA_050955105.1 Janthinobacterium lividum
GACGCCAACGGCGATCTTGCGCAGCGCTCCTCGGATTCGGATAAGCCATTGATTTTCGGCTTCTTAATATTTAATGGCAGCGATGGCATAGGCATTGCATAGGGTGTGCCGCAGCATTCTTCAATGCTTGGTCAATGCCCAGCTACTAACAGTGAGAAAAACATCGATGTCTCGCAAAATGCATTTGGTGGCGTTTCTGATGAGCGGTCCCACGTCTCATCACCACGGTATGTGGCGTCATCCTGAAACCGAAAATCGCTTCCTCGATCCCGTTTGGTGGCAAACGCTTGCACAGACACTCGAGCGCGGCAAGTTCGATGCATTTTTTTTCGCGGACGCGCTGGCTTTTTATAACGGTACGATTATGGAGCGTGGCGGCCAGATGTCATTGCTCGACCCTTTGCCGCTGGTATCGATGATGGCCCAGGCCACACGTCACATCGGCCTGGGCGTTACCTTGTCGACCAGCTTCTTCTCCCCTTATGGCATTTCGCGCGCGCTGGGCTCATTAGATGTGCTAAGCGGCGGCCGGGTCGCCTGGAATGTCGTGACATCGGCCAGCGATCGCGAGGCGCAGAATTTCGGCGTGGGCGCCTTGCCGCCGCGCAACGAACGCTACGACCGCGCCGAGGAGGTCGTGCAGATCTGCCAGCAGCTATGGAGTAGCTGGGAGCCCGGCGCCTTGGTCGCGGACAAGGCGTCCGGCGTATTCATCGACGGCAGCAAGATTCATGAAACCCATCGCGCAGGCAAATATGCGAGCGTAAAAGGAACCTTTGCCGTGCCGCCCAGCGCCCAGGGACAGCCGGTCATCATGCAAGCTGGTTCATCGCCGCGTGGCCGCGATTTCGCCGCCAGTTGTGCGGAACTGGTGTTCACGCTGCAACATTCCCTGGCGGATATGCAGGCGTTCTACACCGATATGAAAGACCGCGTCGCGAAGGCTGGTCGGGCGCCGGAAGGGTGCGCGATTCTTACCTCGGTCGATCCGATCATCGGCGAGACGGAGTCGATTGCGCGCGAGAAGCAGGCTTTCATCAACGATTTGGTCGACGCTGAGCTGGGCATCGCGCTGGTCTCCGCGCATACCGGCATCGATCTGTCTCAATATCCACCAGATCAGCCGATCGAAGACATTCAAGTCGAAGCCGGTTCGCGTGGCTCATTCGACGTGATACTGCAAGGTAGCAGGGCCAACAAATTGACCCTCGGCGAAGCCGCCAAGCGCTTCGCCACCAGCGAGCTGTGTCCACAAGTGGTGGGCACGCCGGAAAGCGTCGCCGATCAACTGCAAGCCTTCTTCGAAGCCGACGGCTGCGACGGATTCATCCTCACGCCAACCGAAATGCCGGGCTCATTCGAGAGCTTTACGCGTTCAGTAGTACCGATCCTGCAACAGCGCGGCTTATTCCGCAAAGAATATCCGGACACCACGCTGCGTGGCACGCTCAGATCCTGAAGTCTTTTACTCTCACGCTCGAAAGGATAAGTCAATGAAACTCCGTCAACTGGCTCCCCCGCTGCTGGCCAGCGCCGGGCTGCTGGGTATCACGTCCAGCGCCCTTGCCGCCAACGGCTTGCCGTTGAAAATCGGTACCGTACTGCCGCTCACCGGATCATATGGCACCTATGGCAAAGGCTGTTCGGTGGGTTTGCAGATTGCGCTGAAAGAAGTGAATGCAGCCGGCGGCGTACTCGGCAAGCCTGTGACGTTGCTGAGCGAAGACGATCAGAGCGACCCGACCGCGGGCTTGAATGGCGCGAAGAAATTGATCGATGCAGACAAGGTCGACATTATCGTCGGCACCTTCGCGAGCAATGTGACGCTGCCGATTTTGTCGTACACCACGCAAGTCGGCATTCCGGTGGCCACGCTATCGGGCGCGCCCGAAATCAGCAAGATCGGCAAGCAGACACACTTGGTGTATCGCTTCGTAGCGACCGAAGGCGTCTTCGGCGAGGCCGATGCCTTGTACGCGCGCGCCAACGGCGCCAAAACCGCTTACGTGCTGGCTGGCAACAATGCTGCGCAGCTCGATGCCAACAAGCACTTCGAGGCGCGCTTCACCAAGGAAGGCGGCAAGGTGTTGGGCAGCACGATCTATGAACCGGGCCAGGCCAGTTATCGCTCCGAGGCCGGCAAGGCGTTGGCCGGCAAGCCCGACATCGTGTTGTTGGCCGCCTATACCGACGATGCCGTGACGTTAGCCAAAACCCTCTATCAACTGTCGCCGCAAACCAAGGTGGTCGGCCCGTTGTACGCATTGAACGATACCTTCATCAAGGCAGTTGGCCCGACCGTAGCCGAAGGCAAGCTGGCGATCGACGCAATGTCCGCCGAAAACTCGCCGGCCTATGCGCGTGTTATGCCGCAGTACAAGCAAATCACCGGCGAAAGCCCCACCTCCAACCCGTACGCGATCATCGACTACGACATGGTGATCACGGTGGCGTTGGCCGCGCAGGCCGCCGGCAGTACCGATCCGAAGGTCTTCACGCCGTTTATCTCGAAAGTGGCGAACGGTCCCGGCAAACGCGTAACGTCTTATGAGGAAGGCCTGGCGGCCTTGAAGGCCGGTCAGTCCATCAACTACGAAGGTGCGAGCAGTCCCGTCGATTTCGACGACAGCGGCGACCTGAAAAGCATGATGTTCAAGACTTTCAAGCTGACCGGCGGCAAAGTCGTGGCCCAAGGCACGGTTGCTCCGTAAAGGCCGTAATGACTGCGTTCCTCCAAGCTCTGTTGAATGGTATTTCCGACGGCGCGATGCTCGCGCTGGTCGCCCTGGGCCTGACTTTGGTGTTCGGCGTAGCGCGCTTCCCCAATGTGGCACATGGCGAGTTCCTGACACTCGGCGCCTACGGGGCTTACTGGTGCGCGACGCTGCTGGGACTGCCGCTGCTGGTATCCATCGCCGGCGGCATCGGGCTTGCCGTGGTGGCGGGTCTGGCGGCGTATGCGCTAGTTTTCCGGCGCATCGCCGACCGTCCCGTCACCGCCTTGCTGGCGTCGATCGGCCTGTCGATCACCTTGCGCGGCTTCATCGTGTTCGTGGCCGGCACGCAGCAGGTGTCGTACGACATTCCGCTGTGGGGCGCCTGGTCGCTGGGCGGCATCACGCTGTTGCCACTCGACGTGCTGGTCACGGTTGCCAGCTTCGTGGTGATCCTGTTCGCGCATCTGGTGTTGCGTTACTCGCGCATCGGCGTGGAGATGCGCGCAGTCGCCGACAACCCGGAGCTGGCCCGCACCAGCGGCATTGCGCCGGGCCGAGTGAATCGCGCCACCTGGAGCCTGGCGCTGGGGGTGGCGGCGCTCGCCGGCATGTTCGTCGCCGCCAAGACCTCGATCTCGCCGGATCTCGGCTGGGATCTGTTGTTGCCGGCGTTTGCGGCGGCCGTGCTCGGCGGCCTCGGCAGCCCCTACGGCGCCATCTTCGCTGGCTTGCTGATCGGCATCGCGCAGAACATCGCCACGCTGTGGATCAGTGAAACCTACAAGGTGTCGTTCTCTTTCATCATCCTGATTGCCGTGCTGCTGTTGCGGCCGAGCGGGATCTCCGGTCGCAAGGAGGTGGCGCGATGATCTACCTGATCGGCATGGCCACGCAAACGGGCTTGTATGCGCTGCTGGCACTTAGCCTGAACCTGCAATGGGGCTATACAGGGCTGCTCAACTTCGGCGTGGTGGGATTCTTCGCAGTGGGCGCCTACACCTATGCCTTGACCACCGGCGTGTTGGGCTGGCCGGTGGTGGCCGGTGGGCTGGCGGCAATGGCAGTGGGCGCCCTGCTCGCCTACCCGCTGGGCCTGGCGAGCATTCGCCTGCGCGTCGGCTTCTATCTCGCCATCGTCACGCTTGGCTTCAGCGAAGTGATACGCGCAATTCTCGTCAATGAAGACTGGCTCACGCAAGGCACCCGCGGCATCCCGGTCAAGCTACTGTTTCCGCACTTGGGCGCGAGCGGCAACCAGATGATGTTGCTGGGCATTGTCCTGATCGCATTGCTGCTGGTGTACTGGCTTTTCGAGCGGCTCGGGCATTCCCCGTTCGGCCGCACCATTGAGGCCATTCGCGACAACGAAGACGCCGCGCGCAGCCTCGGCAAGCCAGTGGCCGGGTTCAAGATACAAGTATTCATGCTGGGCTCCGCGGTGGCCGCGGGCACGGGTGCGTTGAACGCCATCTATGTCGGTTATCTGGTGCCCGATCAGTTCCTGCCGCTGATCACCTTCTATATCTGGATGGCGCTGGTAATCGGCGGCAGCGGCTCACACCGCGGCGTGATGCTCGGCTGCGTGATTCTGGTGTTCGCGCTCGAAGGCTCGCGCTTTGCCAAAGACCTGTTGCCGGCGATGCTGACGCTCAGTGACCAGAAAATGGCAGCACTGCGACAAATCGTCATCGGCCTCGCGCTCACTCTCATTCCGATGTACTGGCCACGCGGGCTGCTCGGCCGCAAGGAGTTGTGATGTCGGTACTCAACGCGATGGGCATCAACAAACACTTTGGCGGCCTGCATATCTTGCGCGATGCGTGGATCGACGTGCCGGAAAACCGCATCGTCGGCTTGATCGGACCGAACGGCGCGGGCAAATCGACGTTTCTCACGGTGCTTAGCAAGTTCATCGAGCCCGATTCCGGACAGATCCTATCGCGCGGGTTGGACGTAACGCGTCGCAGCCCCGAGATGCTGGCGCAAACCGGCATCGTGCGCACCTTCCAGGTGCCGCGTGAATTCGGCGAACTCAGCGTGCTGCAAAACATGGTAATCGCAGCGAAGGACCAACTGGGCGAATCAATCTGGAAGGCTTTGCTGCTGCCCAGTCGTGTAAGTGCCCAAGACCGGCTAATCACCGATAAGGCGCAAGAACTGCTGCGGTTTATCGGGCTCGACCAGTTGGCCAGCAGCGCCGCCAAGAATCTCTCTGGTGGCCAAAAGAAGCTGCTCGAACTGGGCCGCGCGCTGATGACCGATCCGTACTTGCTATTGCTCGATGAGCCTTTCGCCGGCGTAGCGCCTGGGCTGGTGGATGTATTGATCGAGAAGCTGTTGGAACTGCGCCGCCGCGGCATGGCGCTGCTGATCGTCGAACACAATATGGAAGCGGTCAATGCGTTGTGCAGCAGTGTTTTCGTGATGGTACGCGGCAGCATCCTCACCGACGGGCCGCCGCGCAAGGTCAGCAACGATCCCCGTGTGCTGGAAGCTTATCTGGGAGGCACGCCATGAACGCAGCGCTGCTCGAAATCGACAACCTGCATGCCGGCTATCGCGACGTGGCGATCCTGCGCGGGCTGTCGATGCACGTCGACGCCAGTGAAGTGGTTTGCGTGATCGGGCCGAATGGCGCCGGCAAATCGTCGCTGTTGAAAGCGGTGATGGGGCTGCTGAAGCGCTTCGATGGCGACGTCCGCCTCGATGGCAAGTCGATTGCACGCATGCCGGCCGAACAGCATGCGGCGGCCGGCATCGGCTACGTGCCGCAGGTGGCGAATGTGTTCGCCTCGCTCACGGTACGCGAGAACCTGTTGCTGAGCGTCAAGCAGCGCGCGCAAAGCCGCGCCGGCGTCGAGGCGATGCTGGCCTGGTTCCCAGAACTCGAAGCGAAACTACCGCAACCGGCCGGCAGCCTGTCTGGCGGCGAACGGCAGATGCTGGCGATTGCGCGCTGCCTGATCCTGGCGCCGCGCTTGCTGCTGCTCGATGAGCCGACCGCAGCCTTGTCGCCGCTGCTGGTGAGCGGCGTCTTCGCAAAGATTCGCGAGATCGCCCAGCGTGGCACTGCCATCTTGCTGGTAGAGCAAAACGCCATGCAGGCGCTCGCCATCTGTGACCGCGCTTATGTGCTGTCGAACGGTGCCAATGCCATCAGTGGCACGGGCGCCGAGCTGCTGGCGAATCCCCGCATCAAGGAACTGTATCTCGGCGGTCATCCGGCTGACGCCGTTGCCGCCGTCGTCGCCCACACCGACGCCATCACACCTCCCGCTTGAAGCGCACACCCGGACTATCACCGTCCGGAATTTTTTTTATTCACGTCTGTATACAGGAGCGTCGACAAATGAAACTACTTAACAATCTGCCGAAGATCGATTCAGTCGTAAAGCAATTCGAATTGAAGAATGCCATCTTTTACGAAGTCGGCGATTTGCTGATCTTCAGTGGTTTCACCGGCTTGAATCTCGACACCGGCGCCATCACCGAAGGGGCGTTCGAGAAGCATGCGAACGAAGCTATCGATTGTTATCAATACATCCTCGAAAGCGTTGGCTTGTCGCTCGACAACGTCATCAGCGTGCGCTGCTTCCTGCAACAGCCGGTACTCAACTACCCGGTCTGGAACGAGATTTTCAAATCGCGTTTCAGCGCGCCCTATCCGTGCCGCACCACCGTGGGCGCGAATCTCGTGATCGGCGAAATCGAGTTGGAATTCGTCGCCTCGCGCACGGCACGCGCCGCGGCCGAAGTCATCAAGGTGGCATGAAACAGCCGGCGGCCGGCGCGCGTTTTTCGATGTGCCGGCCGCTTGCACACCCACAATCCAGCGAGACCTTCCGTGGCCAATTTGGCGGCAAATTCGGCGGCACAGCCAGCACCGCGACGTTCCAGCGACTATCTACATCTCGCGGTGATCTACGTGGTGTGGGCGAGCGCGTACCTGGCAATGAAGCTCGGCGTGAGCGGTCCGAACGCGCTCTCCGCCTACCAATTGCAAGGTGCGCGTCTTCTATTAGGCGGCGCCGTGCTGGGCCTGCTCGCCTGGATGCAAGGCCGCGTAGCTCGCATCGGGCTATACGAATTCGGCATTTGCGCGATATCGGCGCTGTTGTTCTGGGTGCTGGGCAATGGCTTCGCCATGCTCGCGCTGCGCGAATTGCCATCCGGCTTCGTAGCCATGGCGATGGGTACGATTCCGTTGTGGAGCGCGGTACTGCAAGCACTGCTTACGCGTCGCCTGCCATCTACACCGTTGACACTGTTGCTCGGTTTCGGCGGCCTCGTGCTGATTCTGTGGCCCACGCTGGCGCCCGCGGGCGGCAGCTTGCATACGTCGTGGCGCACCCTCGGCGCGCTGCTGCTCGCGCCCGTCGCCTGGGTTATCGCCAGCGCCATGCAAGCGCGGCTGCAACAACGCATGGACGGCATGACGGCCGCCAGCCTGCAATTGCTGATGGGCGGCTTGATGGGCCTGCTTGTCGCCTGGATCGAATACCAGCCATTGCCCGCCCACCCCAGCCCGCTGACGCTGAGCGCGTTGCTATATCTGGCGCTGGTCGGTTCAGCGCTCAGCTTCGCCTCCTACATCAAGGCCAGTGCGTTGTTCCCGATCAGCGTAGTCGCCGCTTTCGCCTACGTGAACCCACTGGTCAGCGTGCTGCTCGGCTGGCTAGTAGTCAACGAACGGCCGGCCCCCATCTCTTTGCTCGGCATGCTGGTGGTTACCGCCAGCGTGGTCGTCATGTTGAATCGCCAGCGCGCCGAGCAATCAGCGCGCGCCCGCCACACCCGGTTTTCGTAAGCGTTTGATTCCCACCCTGCCTACCCTGGAGCGATGATGAAACGTAAGCTTGTTCTGACCCTGGCGGGCCTCGGCCTGCTCACCGGCGCCGGCGCCGTGCGTGCACAGTCCAGCGTTACCCTGTATGGCGTAATTGATGTCGGCATCGACTGGAACAACAATAGTGGCGGCCAGAAACTCTGGCATATGCAAGACGGCACCTACGACGGCATGTACGGCAGCCGCTGGGGCCTGAAAGGCATCGAAGACCTCGGTGGCGGCTGGAAAGCGCTATTCGTGTTGGAAAACGGTTTCAACCTTAATAACGGCAGCCTGGGGCAAAGCGGCAGAATGTTCGGCCGGCAAGCCTTCGTCGGCCTGTCGAACGACCGGTACGGCACGGTCAGGGTGGGCCGGCAGTACGATTCCATCGTCGACTACATACAGCCAGTAACGCTAACCGGCAACCTCGGCGGCCTGTTCATCCATTCGGGCGATATCGACAACACCGCCAACTCGTTTCGCGTGAACAACGCCATCAAGTACACCAGTCCGACTTTCGGTGGACTCACTTTCGGCGGTTTGTATTCGTTCACCAACTCCAACGCAGACGGCGTCGGTACCACCGGCGTCTGGAGCCTCGGCGCGAGCTACAGCTATAAAACCTTGAATCTCGCAGCGGCCTATTTTTACGCCAAAAAACCCGCGTCGCTCTTCAACGACGGCGACTTCGTGTCGAATACGGCGGGCGCGGCGATCGGTGCTTCGGGGCCGTTCAGTTACGTCGGCAACCCCGGCAATCAGCAGATCGTCGGGGTCGGCGGCAGCTACGGTATCGGCGCCTTCACGCTCGGCGCCGACTATACGAACACGCGCTTCGACGATGCCAACGGCACCAGCAGCTCGGTACGCTTCAGCAACTATGAAGCGTGGCTCAGTTATTCGGTGACCACGGCATTGACGCTGGGCGCCGGCTACACCTTTACCGACGGCAAGGTCGACTATCTCGATGCCAAGCCGAAGTATCACCAGATCAATTTGGCGGCGGATTATCACATCTCGAAGCGCACCGAGTTCTATTTGAATGCAGCGGTACAGCAAGCGAGCGGTGATGCTAAATCGGCCGATTTATTCGACGCAGTAATCGGCAATGCATCGTCGACCAATCGACAACTGGCGATGCGGCTGGGAGTCGTGCATAAATTTTAAGAAATACACGGCGACCTCGGTAAGGTCGATAGGTTAACCCGGCATCCGCCATTCCTTCCCCGGCATTGACAATCATGCCGGGGCCTTTTTCCCGACGTGGCCGGCGCACTGCCAGCTGCTTCATATCAAAACGAGAAATTATTATTACGCCGAGGCATTGCGCTTGTGTGAGGATGCGCCATCATGCCGCACTGATTGTGCGGCAAAATGATGTCGATATTCCCTTCCAACTTCTACGTTCACTGTCTCATGCGTCCCACTGTGCTGGTTCTGGTTCACCTCGATGCCGACAGCCGCGCGCTGTTGGTCGAGCACTTCGATGTTTACGAAGCGCTTTCGCCCGATGCCTTGCAGGCGGCCATCGCGCAGGCGGCCGAACGCATCGGCTTTTTGCTGACGAACGGCGCCACCGGCGTGGATGCGCAAACCATCGCCCAGCTACCGGCGCTACGCTTGATCGGCGCTTTAGGCGCCGGCTATGAGAATGTGGCGCTGGATGCCGCACGGCAGCGCGGCATCCAGGTAGTCAATGGCCGCGGCACCAATGCCAGTTGCGTGGCCGACCACGCATTTGCGCTGTTGCTGGCGATCGTCCGCGATATCCCGCATCTGGATAGCGTCGCCCGCGCCGGCACCTGGCGCGATGGCTTGCCATTTGCCCCGCAGCTCTCGGGCAAGCGCCTCGGCATCGTCGGCCTGGGCGCGATCGGCGCGCAGATGGCCAAGCGTGCGCTCGGCTTCGATCTCGAAGTCGGTTATCACAATCGGCGGCAACTCAGCGATTCGCCACATCGTTATTTCGAGACGGTGAGCGCGCTGGCCGAATGGGCGGACTACCTGGTGGCCGCAACCCCAGGTGGCGCCGAGACGCGTCACCTGATCGATGCCAAGGTGCTCGACGCACTCGGACCGCACGGCTTTTTGGTGAATGTGGGACGCGGCAGCGTGGTGGACACGGCGGCACTGGTGTCCGCCTTGCGCAGCCACGCCATCGCCGGCGCCGCGCTCGATGTCTATGAAGGCGAGCCCGTCACGCCACCCGAGTTGATCCCGTTGAAAAACCTCGTATTGACGCCGCACATCGGCGGCCGTTCGCCCGAGGCGGTAGGGGCCGCATTTCAGCTCTTCGTCAAAAACGTGCTCGCGTATTGCGCGGGCGAGCCCTTGTTGACCCCGGTCGAGTAGCGGCGGGGGCTCCCAGCACTGCACCGCGCCGATCGCTGGCCTGGGTCCCCGGCGGCTTACTGACTTAGCAAGCCTTCGTACAATCCCGCCACGTCGCGCACGCGTTCGAGATTGTCGATGCGTTCGATCAACGCGCCCGCGGCCGCATCGGACAAACCGCGCTCCCCCGAGACCAGCGCATCCCAGGCCTTTTGCCGACGCTCCTGCACGCTCAGCGGCCAATCACGCTCACCCGGCAATCGATCCACCGTATGCTCGTGGCGCACGCCATCGCGTGTGACCACCCGCACCGTTGCCGGCACCATATTGCTGGTCTCGCGCGCATCCACATTCAAGGTAATCCGCTCGATCAGTGCGCGGATACGCGCGCTGCGAACCTGTTCGGGCAATAGGTCGTTCAGCGTGAACGCGCCATTCGCCAGCGCCACGGCCACTGCATAGCGAACGCTGAACTGTGCCGTCACTTCGGTATCGCCGGCGTCGGAAAACGGCGCGCCGACCAGGCGATTCGCATAGGCGCTGAGATCGATTTCGATACGTTCGATCGCCGCTTCGTCCAGCGCGTGTGTGGCGCACAATTCGAGCGCGGCCTGGATCGCCGCATGCGAGCAAGCACAGGTCGGAAATTTCTTGAGCCCCGTATCGTGCAACAGGTAGGTCTCGCCCAGATCGGCAAACGCCGCGTGCGGGTCGCCCGCGTCATAGAGGGCATACAGGCCGAACTGACCGTCAAACGGCGCATGCGGCCCGCTAATGCCCTGCGCTGCCAGTTGCGCGGCATATACGCCCGCGCGCGCTGCATAGCCCGGCTGCAGACGCTTGGTCAATCTGCGCTCGATATGCGGCTGCTGGGTGCCGGACGCCAACCCCAGCGCGATCCCCAATCCGTGCTGGATCTGCGCGGCATTTAAATCTTGCAGCTTGGCGGCGGCCACACTCGCGGAAAAAACGCCCACGGTCGAGGTTCGGAACCATCCGCCGGTCGAGCTTATCGCGCGGCCAAGCCGGAAGCCCAGTTCGCTGGCGGCCACGTAAGCCGCCAGTACGGCGCGCCCATCGCGTTGCGCAGCCTCGGCCACCGCCAGCGCAGCGGGCACCACCACTGCGTCGGAATGGCCGACCGTCAAATGGAAGGAGTCGTAGTCGAATGCCGAGGCCAGAGCGCCGTTGTAGAAAGCCGCGGCACCGGGCCCGAGGCGCTCGGCGCTGCCCCACAAAGTGCTCAACGGCTTGCCGCCCTCGGCCAGCACGGCGTTCAGTGCGCCGGGCATGCCCGCGGCCCGGGTCGCCGCCCAAGCCACCGCTACGGTGTCCAGAATAAACGCCTTGGCGGCGCTCAACACCGCCGGCGGAATCGCTTCGAACGTAAAGCCGTGCAGCCAGTGCGCGAGCGCGCCGGTATCCAGATCGGCGGCAGGCACCGGCCGCGGTGTGACGATTTGCATGGTCTGCCCTATGACAGGACAGGTTGGCCGACCCGGTCCGATGAATGGATGCTTGACCGCGGCCATTCTCCAAGCGCCTCGCTTATAAGCAAACCAAGTTTTCGAGATTTGCATATCGCCAGCGCGTAGGTCGCAGGTCGATGCAGGCGCGACGCCAGAAAGAGAATCGATATAAGGAAATATTGGTTTGCCGATCGACGGCGCCTTTCTAGAGTGGCTGGCCGCTGCTGCGCGCTCACCCATTCAGGAATTGCTCATGAAACGCCGGTCTTATCTTGCCACGCTCATCGCCGCGACTTGGGCACTGGTTTGCTGCGCGGCGCTCGGCACGGCCCATGCGGAAAACGCCGCCGACTGGCCGACGCATCCGATCAGAATTGTCGTCACGGTGCCCGCCGGCGGTCCACAGGATATCCAGGCCCGCGTCAACGCGCAGATTCTCTCGCAGGCGTTCGGCGTCGGCGTGGTGGTGGAAAACAAGCCCGGCGGCACCGGTGTACTGGGCGTGAACTACGTCGCGCATGCACGCCCCGACGGCTACACCCTGCTCGCCGGCACCATCGGCCCAATCGTCGCCGCGCCGGCATTGAACAAGTCGCTGCCCTACGCGCCGCTCAAGGACCTTGCTCCCATCACCATCGCTGCCAACTATCCGCTAGTGATCCTGGTCAGCGAGCACTCCCGATTCCACACATTCAAGGAACTGGTCGAGGCGGCGAAGGCGCGCCCGGATACGATTTCCCTGGGGCTGCTGCGCGGCTCCTCACCGCACTTTCTGCTGGAGAAACTGCGCGAAACCACCGGTGCCAAGTTCCTGTACATCCCCTACGCAGGCGGCAACGCCCCTGTCACTGAGGTAATGGCCGGACACATCGAGGTCTATCTGACCAACACGCCCGGCGTGGTATCGCTGATCCGCGACGGCCAGATTCGCGCGCTGGCGATCGAGGGCGCGCACCGCGCCAAGGCCTTGCCGGAGGTACCGACGCTCACCGAGCTGGGCTATCCCAACGTTGAGATCAACGGCGGCTGGCAGGCACTGCTGGCGCCGGCCGGCACGCCAACGGCCATCATCAATCGCCTGCATGACGCGCTGGTCGCGGGCTTGCAGGCGCCCGACATCAAAGCGGGCATCGAGCAGAACGGCGGTCACCTGGTGTTGAACTCGCCGCAAGCATTCGGCGCTTATCTGCAAGCGGCGACGCCGGCGATTACCGAACTCGCACGCCGCGGCGGCATCGAGCCACAATGACCGCCGCGACGCAGCGGGGCTGAGCCGCGTTACTCGATTTCAGCGATCATGCAAGCGCCGCCAGCCGTGCGCAGCGGCGCGCACGGTCAGAATGCGCCCGAGCGACTGAACCAGGCGCCCCACAGCCGCCGCGCCCGAGACCCAGGGTTGCGCAGGCTCGACCCACACGGTCGCCGCGCTCGGGCCTGCGGCACGAATATCGACGAATGCGCGGCATGGCAGCATCAGGCAGGCGCCTTCGTCGATAACCACAGCGCGACACGCTGCCCCATCGGGCAAGCAATCCGTCGAGCCGTCGTGGTATTGCACCCTGAGCGGGCCTTCGACCGCGACCAGGGTGCTGCCACGCTTGAGCTCGCAAGTGTGGCACTGAGCGGGCAAGCAACGATGCAAGTAGGCCTTCATTTCGAGTACTCCTGTGTGCTCGTTCAACGGGCGCGCGGTGACGCGTCCGCGTTTCATCCTCCATTCAGCATAAGATTTCGAGCCTTGACGCAACAGATTCAGCGCCCTACAGTCTGTTGCGCTACAGCCAGGTTTTTTTAAGACTGTTGCGGTCGGATTCACCCCCTTCTGTATCTGGCGCCATCGCGGCGCCGCTGGCACGATCTCCCCATGCTTGCACGCGACGATCCCAACCACGCCAGCCTGCCGCTGGCCGGCGAGCCCCTCTATGCGCGGCTGGCCGAACACTATCGCCGCGTGATCGGCGCGGGCACGCTGGCTGCCGGCGATCGCATGCCGTCGGTGCGCGCCTTCATGAACCAGCATCGCGTAAGCCTCGCGACAGCGCTGCAGACCTTTCGCCAGTTGGAAGATGCCGGCTTGCTCGTCGCCAAGCCGCGTTCCGGCTATTTCGTGCGACTGCCGGTCAGCCCGAAGTTGGCGACGGTTCACGAACCCGAAATCACCGCCTTGCCGAACGCCGCGCAATACGTCGGCTTGCACGAACGTATCTCAGGCGTGATCCAACGCGCGCACGCCTTTCCCGATGCACTGAACCTAGGCGGTGCTACCGCGAGCGCGGCGCTTTATCCCGGCGCCGCCTTGCAGGCCATCGCCGTGCGTTTGCTGCGCCAACAACCGAGCTTGCTGACGCGCGCCACAGCGGAAGCCGGCACCAGCGAATTCAAGCAGGCAGTTGCCAAGCGTGCGCTGTCGTATGGCGTGACCGTAACGCCCGACGAAGTGGTCGTGACCAGCGGCGGCGTCGAAGCGATGAACCTGGCCTTGCGCGCGGTCGCGGCGCCCGGCGACACCATCGCCATCGAATCACCAGCTTTTTTCGGCTTGCTGCAGATCCTAGAAAGCTTGGGACTCCGCGCCCTCGAAATACCCGTCAGCCCCAGCACCGGTTTGTCTCTGGAAGCGCTCGAGATCGCGCTGGTCGCCTACCCCAACATCAAGGCGCTGGTAGTCGTGCCGAATCTGCAGAATCCCTTGGGATGCGTAATGCCGGATGAGCGTAAAGCCGCCCTGATCAAGCTTTGCGTCGCGCATGGCGTGGTGCTGATCGAGGACGATCCGTATCGCGAATTGGTCGACGACGTCGCGGCGGCCAAGCCGATCAAGGCATGGGACCGCGATGGCGACGTCATTTATTGCCCATCGTTCAACAAAGTGCTCGCGCCGGGCATGCGGCTTGGGTGGATCTCGCCCGGACGCTGGCATGCGCGCATTCAAATGCTCAAATACGCGCAGAGCCGGCACAGTGAAGCGCTGGCGCAGCAGGTCGCCGCCGAGTTCATTAAATCCGGGGCCTTCGAGCGCCATTTGCATCGATTGCGCGAGCGCCTGCGCACGCAACGCGACGCCGGCGCGGATGCCATCGGGCGCCACTTTCCGGCGGGCACGCGACTTAGCCCACCGCCCGGCGGCTTGCTATTGTGGGTCGCCTTGCCGGATGGCGTCGATGCCGAGAAGCTGTTCGAGGCCGCACTGCCGCAGGGCATCCGCATCGCACCGGGGTCGATCTTTTCCAACTCGAAGCGCTTCGATTCGTTCGTGCGACTGAGCTGTCCACGGCCATTCGACCCGCAGATGGAGCAAGCCTTTTATCGATTGGGACGGCTGATCGAAGCGATGCGTGACTGAAGCATCAGTGGGCGTCGCTATCGGCTGGTCGGTTCGGCTGCGCGAGCCCGGTAATCAAACGCGCGCCGCGCCCCCACGTCAACCACGACCATATCCACGTTATATAAACCACCAGGCGATTGCGCGTGCCCATCAGCAGCAGTAAGTGCACACCGCCCCAGGTTAGCCACGCCAGCCAGCCGGTCAGCCGCAGCCACCCGAAATGCGCGACCGCCGCGGAACGCCCGACAATCGCGAGCGAGCCCAGGTCGCGATAACGGAACGGCGCGGGCGGCTGCTTGCCGGCTAATCGATCGGCAATCAAGTTGCCCACATAGTGACCTTGCTGCTTGGCGACAGTGGCAAGACCAGGTAACGGCTTGCCATCGGCGCCTGCCAGGCTCATGACGTCGCCGATCGCGAATATGTCTGGGTGACCCGGCACCGACAGATCGGCATTCACCGGCAAGTTGCCATGCGGACCTGGCTTGACGCCAAGCCACGCCGCTGCGGGGCTGGCTGCAACGCCCGCCGCCCACAGCACCGTCGCGCTGTCGATGCGTGCGCCGGCCGCGACAATGCCCGTTGCGTCGACCCGCTCCACCGAGGCATTGAGGCGCAACTCGACGCCCAGCCGCTGCAGACGCGCCGCCGCGTAACGCGACAGGCTCTCTGGAAAGGCCGACAGCAGTCGCGGGCCGGCATCGCACAACACCACCCGCGCTTCGCTAGGTTTGATGTGCCGGAAGTCCCGCGCGAGCGTGGAGCGCGCCAACTCGGCAATCGAGCCAGCCAACTCGACCCCCGTAGGCCCGCCGCCGACCACCACGAAGGTCATCAAGCGCGCGATTTCGGTGGGATCGGTGCGACTCTCCGCCCATTCGAAGGCGCCTAGCAGACGCAGCCGCATAGCCTCCGCATCATCCAGGCTCTTCAGTCCGACGCTCGCGCGGCGCCAATCGTCATGCCCGAACCACGAGGTCGCCGACCCGGTCGCCAGCACCAGTATGTCGTAGGGAAAATCACCGGTGTCGCGCACCGTCACCTTGCGGTTCACCGCATCGATGCCGACCGCCTCGCCCATCACGACGCGCACATTCGGCGAAGATTTGAACACCGAGCGGATCGGCGTGGCGATATCAGACGGGGCCAACGCGGCGGTCGCCACCTGATACAGCAATGGCTGGAACAGGTGATGATTGGCGCGATCGATCAATGTGACGTCGGCCGCCGTGCGGGCCAGCCGCTTTGCGGCATAAAGACCACCGAAACCGGCGCCGATGATCACGACATGCGGCCGGGCAGGAGAAGACAATGAGGACATCAGCGACCTGTAAATCTAAAACAATCAGTGAATCGGCGGTAAGGCGGCGCGTTCCCTACGCCACCGCAGCGTCAGAAGCAGCTAGCGCATCCCACACTAGACTTGCCCTTTGGATATAGGCAACCTTATCACTCCTGCGACTTCGCAATCGCCCACCGCGCCAATCGACGCCTTAGGCATGCGGCCTGCGCCGTTCGCGGTCGATGCAGGCCTTCCCTTGCGTGTAACCGACAAGACGATATGAATAACTCAGCGTTGCCCGCTTATGGGCTGGTGGTCGAATCCCAAAGCGTCGGCGGCCCCGACAGCTTGATCGTGACCGAACGTCCGCTGCCCGCACCGCGCGCCGGCGAGCTGCTGATCAAAGTGACCTGCCCGATTTTCTAGGACCACTACGCTCTAGCAATGACGGCGTCGGTTGAATCGCTTTCTAACCGCTGGCGATACGCCAGCGGGGTGTCGTAGTTCAGGCTCGAATGCGGTCGAACCTCGTTGTAATGCCGTCGCCAGTCGTCGATCACGATCTTGGCTTCGATCCGATTGCGAAACCACTCCATGGCAAGACATTCGACACGGAGTTCGCCGTTGAAGCTTTCGTTCGCGCCGTTCTACCACGGCTTGCTCGGATCGATCAGCGCCGATTCGATCTTCTCCAATACGGCCCACTTGAGCAATGCCGCGCTGACGAACTCAGGTCCATTGTCGCTGCGCATATATCGCGGTGCGCCGTGAACGCTGATCAGCTTGCTCAACACCTCGATCACCGTGGACGATCGGATCGAGCCGGACACGTCGATGGCTAAACATTCACGCGTGTACTCGTCAATAACCGTTAGACACTTCAATTGCTGGGCGTCGAAGACAAAATCATAGCTCCACACCGCATTGCGCATACTTGAGGCGAACTTGAATCAGCGCACACGCACGTCGTTGGCTCAGTCCCCGCGAAATGGCATAGCGGACTTGCTCTGGACGCACCTGTGCGCTCACCATTTTTTGCGGAAATCTCCTTCATCACTTCGAGTTCCAGGTCGCGCTCCGCGACAAGCTTCTTCAGTCGATTGTTCTCGAGTTCCAAAGCCTTTGACCGCGTGACGTCGTCGCTGACCATTTCGCCAAACCGCTTGCGCCACGCGTAGATCGACGCGTCGCTCACGCCGTGGCGTTTCGCCACCTCGGCGATTGGTGCACTGTCGGCCTCTCGCAAGCTCCGAACGATCCGCTCATCGCTGTATCGACTCTTCTTCATGACGCGCTCCGTATGGATGCGCCATTATCCTAGATCAATTCTGTATTAAATTCTCGGGACAGGTCAGTTCCGTATTTTTACGGATGTTCAGTAGAGCGAACTCGATTATTGTCGGTCCTGCCGTCAGTTCGGCGGCGTTAATCAAAGGAGATGAACATGTCGAAAATAAATTTTGATTATATTGTCAAGACCGCTGCGGAAAAAATCACCGAAGCCGACGTCCGGATCGCGAAGAAAGAAGTTGAAACCCAAGTCGAAGGCCGCGCGTGGAACATGAATCAACCGCTCAACATGATCGCGTATGAAGATCAAAAGTAAGTAGCGAAAGGGCACAAATTAAATTTGTGCCCTTTCTTCGTTTCCGCAGGAGAAATGTCGATGATTTTGCAGACCAGTTTTGCCAAACAAATAGAGACCGTCATTACTCTCGCCGGCGTAATTGACTTGGAAAGCAGCAAAAAATTCTCATCTGTTAATGACCTTAAGCACGGGTATAGGGCACTTCTACAGTCCCTCGGTCAGCGTGATATTCGCGTCGGAGCAACAGAACCTTCATTTATCACGAACGCGGAAGAAGCAAAGAAACTTCGCATATTATTTTCAAACGACTCGTTGCTGGACGACAAGACCCAAGCCGCTGTCATAAACGATCAGCAGGACGATGAGGCACATGAGAAAGAAGATAGACTAGTCCGCGCGCTCAGCGAACTTGCCTTATATTCTGCAGAGCATTCAACTCTTTTCAACACAGTAATTACAGACATTTTCGCTCTTCCTTCAAACATTGCCAAGGGTGGCTCTACATCCCAGGCGATAGGCGTTATTTGGGCAAACCCAAAAATCTCCTATACAACCCCCGACATGATCGAAATATTGATCCACGAGCTTACTCATCATGCAATGTTCCTGGACGAATTAAGATATACACATTATTCGTATTCCCGTGTTTTCAATCAATCAACATGGGCTCGCTCCGCGATTTTAAATGTTGCTCGCCCGCTAGACAAGGTCTTGCACAGTATTGTGGTTGCTGCAGAAGTTTTACTATTCAGGGATAGATATCTGGGCCACCCGGTCAATCCACGAGTCCATCCACCAACCAGATTGATGGTCAAGCAGTTGAAGGATTCCATTTCTTCGACCGAGCAGGCAATTGCTCGGGATCACACCGTATTTCACCCGCGTGCAACGGAACTGCTAGAGAATGCACGAAACATTTTAAATGATCGGCTGATTCCGTTACTCGCTAGATTGAGCACCTCCAAGGCAGGGGCCAACGACGGTCAGAAAGTACTGCATGGAATCGCATAAATTGCGTAAGACTGCTCTGAAAGCGGTGGAATTGCTTTGTATCGGACACTGGGCATAACGTGGAAATAAGAAGCGATAAGTGGAAAATTATTTATTGTCACCCGGCGGCATGGATGGCCTTGTCATTGGTTTTAGTTCATCAGTGCATCATTGCCGGGTCGTCAATTTTTTTGACCCAGGTCATTGAGCGTTTTCAGACAGGGCATGATTATTCTACCTACGTCTATCTGTATTTACTTTCAATGGCCATCCCGTATCTTCCCGGGTGCATGTCCTTCATATTTTTGCAAAAATGGATTAATGAAGCACATTTGACGTTTGCTGACCAATTCACTAAACAGATGTCCGGGAAAATAGAAAAATATCGGGACACAAAGTTGAGGGGGCGCGCAGAATCTGTTCTGGCAAGAAATTCATTTCCTGTAGTAAAGGATTACGTCTCGTTTGTCCATGATCTCGCAAGTTTTTCGCTGAACAGCATACTTAGTATGCTGGTTATCGGATTTTTGCTTCCCTCGCGTTTGCTGTGGGGATATGCACTAAGTTTACTGTTGTGCTTTTTTATTGTGGCTGGTCTAAGAAAATTAATTTCCGTGGCTTCAGCAGAATACGAAAACAGGTACATAACGTACTCTAGTGTTCTGGATCGGAGTTGGGAAAATATTACGCTTGGGAATAAGCATAACGAGAACATTTGGCGACAGCGGAAAGGCGCGTCAGGGCATTCATTCTATGCGGCATCGTATAAGTTGCAGATCCTCAAGCAAGTGGGAAACCTTCTCCTGGCCGTGGCGTCCGTTGGTCCAACGATTTTCTTGATAGCTTCGATTCTGCACGATGGACGAGCAACCTCGGCCGTTATCGCCGCGGTGACAGTTAGCCTCACTCGTATATTTCTAATTATTAATTCCCTCAGTACGCTCGTCTACAAGTTTCTTGACTGGTCCTCAATGAGGGCGAGGCTGGATGTTTTGTTTGATACCGGATCATCTATCGCAGCAGACGAGGTGTTGGGCGGAGCCGTGGTCGGTAAAATTGAGATCAATGGAACGCTGGTCACAGGCGTGACTCAGGCGGCACAGATGGTGTCACAGGCTGGCAGCGGCCGATTCAAAATTACAGGTCCGAATGGAAGCGGAAAATCAACGGTCTTGCTCGCATTGAAGAATATATTCCGAGATGAAAGCTTTATGTACCCTGCACACCACGGCGATTTGATGTGGAAATCAGATGATACAGCTCTGTCAACGGGTCAAAAAACAGAGATTTTTCTTAAGGAAATATTCGAACTTGAAGAAATAAAGTATTTTTTACTCGATGAGTGGGATGCGAATTTGGACGGTGCAAATAGGCGTGCTATTGACGGCATCCTGGATGAGCTTGGCAAAAGCAAGACGATTGTTGAGGTTCGACATTAACGGAGTCATCAATGAATGGAAGTGATTTCGCTCAATATATTTTAAGAGACGCTGACTTTAGGTCGCACTACGTAGCGAAAAGGTTCTGGCATTCTCACTTTTCGGAAAAGAAGATTCGCGAAATATTTTCATGGGAACATGTTAATGCATGCCTGTCGCATAACAGAATCACGAACGATAGATTCCGTATGTCTACTGAGCATGAACATGATCTTGTGAATAGGCGGGCATTTCGGCCCGTGAAGGATAGGTTCGGTCGCAGCACGGATTACCTGGTTGTTAGCGAACTTCACAAATTGATGCGTGAGGGTGTGACGGCAGTACTGGAGGCTATCAATGAGCTATCGCCCGTTGTGGGAGATTTGACCGAGAGGCTTGGCGGGGAGCTTGGCGCGAAATCGACAGCAAATGCTTATATTTCGTTTGGTGACACCTCAGGGTTTGGCGCACATAACGACGACCATGATGTAATCGTCATGCAAATTGATGGTAGAAAGAAATGGCGATTCTTTAGGTCAGGAATGGTCATGGAAAAAGCAACCGTTAACGAACTGAAATATCCTTCAGCATCCGACCTCGGGGCTGAATTGATTATAGCGGCTGGCGACATCATGTTTATTCCTAAGGGAACTTGGCATGATGTTGTAGCAATAAATGAGAAGAGCCTGCATTTGACAATTAGTTTGGTCTATCCAACCGTGGTCGACTTTATTAACTGGGGGTTGGAGCGGGATAAATTCGGTGTGCCCTTTGCCGATTTGCGACCGTCGAAGGCTGCACGAGAGGGCTTGCCCGAGAAATGCCGCGCGTTTTTCAATAGTTTGATTAATGAAGAAAATATTGAAATATTCTTGCGCACATTTTATGCGAGGCATGCCGGGTCGCGTGTCCAAGCTAATCTTCC
>JBPBQZ010000070.1:0-18726 GCA_050955105.1 Janthinobacterium lividum
GCCTTTCTCGGCTACGACCCACGCAGCGTGCGCTATCGGGTCACACTGATTGCGGCGGCCTTCGCCGGCCTCGGTGGTTCGCTGGCTGCATTGGTGTTCGAGATCGCCACGCCCGATGCGCTGAGCACACTGCGTTCGGGCGATATAGTCATGATGACCGTGCTCGGCGGCACCGCGCACTGGACTGGGCCTTTGCTTGGCGCCGCAGTGGCCAGCTTGGTCGCCGACGTTCTGCCCGGCTACACGCGCGCCTGGGCCTTCTATCTGGCAGTGGCTTTCGTCGCTGTGGTGCTCGCGCTAGCGCGCCGCGCGCGGGGCAGCGCTGCCGTGTCCCCGGGGAGCATCCCCGGCATTGCCGGCATCGTCGCCGACCAGGCAAAGACCGTGCTGGCACTGCGCCGCGTGTCAGCCGCCACGCGGCCCGCCGCGACGTTGCGGCTTTGCCGCGCTTACGGCCAGGTGCTGCTCTCGCTCGGGATGGTGGCGGCAGCGGGCATCACACTGGTCGAGCATGTCTACCGGGCTCGACTGGCTGACGACGAGGTGGCGCAGCGCGCATGGCCCGACAGCATGGCAGCGGTCATCGTTGCGCTCGCCGTGCTGGGGGTGGGCGTGCTGTGGCAGCGCAACGCACGCACGCGCTTGCGCAGCGAGGCGGCAGCGGTGCGTGGCGTAGCTGAGTTGACTCGCGCGCGCCTGCTTAGTGAAGCCGCAGCATCGCCTAGCGCGGTTGCGCCGCTGCCGCCTGCTGCTGCGTCGTCGCTTCAAATCGCGATTGCCGACGAGGACGCGAAAGCGCCGGCAGCAAGCCGACAAGTAGCGCATCACGGCGCCGTGGCGGCTGCACTCGGGGCAAATGTCCGTGCCAGGATCGAGCCGAAGCCGCCTCAGGCGCTGGCGCTGACCGTACACAGGTTGCGCATGCATTTCGGCCGTACGCAAGTGCTGGCGGGTGTCGACTTGCAAGTGCGCGCCGGCGAAAAGCTAGCGTTGATCGGTCCGAACGGCGCCGGGAAGACAACCTTGTTCGATCTGCTTTCACATCGGCTGAAACCCACTGGCGGCGATATCCATCTCGACATGCATCGGCTTGCCGGCGAAACGCCCCAGGAGCTGGCGCGGCTGGGAGTGGCCCGGACCTTCCAGGTCAGTGGCTTGTTTCAAGGGATGACGGTCTTCGAGCATTTGCGCTGTGCCGTGGCGGGCAGTTTGCCGACGCGCTACGCATGGCACCGCCCGATTCACGCCTATCTCGAAATAGAGGCGCGCGCATGGCGCGCACTGGAAGCGGTCGGGCTGCCTCCGGACAGTTTGGCGGGCGAACTGGCCTACGCCGATCAACGCGCATTGGAACTGGCGATGGCCGTGGCTCAAGAGGCGCGCCTGCTGTTGCTCGACGAACCGACTGCCGGGATGAATGGCGCCGAGGCGGCGCGGTCGCTGGCCTTGATCGAACGCATCAGCCGTGGACGCACCGTGCTGATGATCGAACACGATATGGACATCGTATTCAATTTTGCCGACCGTGTGGCGGTGCTGGTGGACGGCGTCATCATTGCCTGCGACGTGCCGGCGCGCGTACGCGACGATGCGCGGGTACGTGATGCCTATCTAGGCGCGCTGAATCTGGACGGTGTCGATGGCTAGTCCCTTGTTCGAGATCTCGGGAATGAGCGCCGGCTATGGCGCCGTGCGCGTGCTGGATCAGGTTTGCCTGTCAGTCGCCGCAGGAGAAATCGTCATTCTGGCCGGCCGCAACGGTGCGGGTCGCTCGACGCTGGCGCGCGCCGCCATGGGCTTGCTCGAAGCCAGTGGTGTGGTGCGACTCAATGGCGTCGACCTGAGCACGCAAGCGGCGTTCAGACGCGCGCGCGCCGGCCTCGGATATGTGCCCGAGCGACGCGATATCTTCAGTGCTTTGACGGTCGATGAGAATCTGCGGCTCGGCGCGCGCGTGCGCCGCGGGCACGCTTCGCGCTTTACGCGTGACGATGTTTTGCAACACTTTCCGCCGCTGGCGCGGCGCTTGCAGGCGCCCGCCGGTGCGCTGTCGGGGGGCGAACAGCAGATGCTGGCGCTATGCCGTTCGCTGCTTGGCGATCCCGATTTATTGATTGCCGACGAGCCTGCCGAGGGGGTGGCCCCGGCCTATCGGCTGGTGATTGCCGAGTGTTTGCGGGGCTTGGCGGAGCGCGGCATGGGCATATTGTGGATCGAGCAGCGACTGGGTGCGGCACTCGACGTGGCCACCAGAATCGATGTGATGGGGCACGGCCGCATCGTTTATTCCGGCACACCAGTCGCGCTGCGCGAACGGCCGGACGTGCTGCGAACGTGGCTGGCGGCGGCGGGTCGTGAAGCGGCGCAACCGGCAGGCTTGGATGACGGCGCTGTCGCAGCAACGTCGCAAGCTCAGCCCGCGGTAGGATCGTCACATGACAGTTGAGCATCGAAGTGGTGAAGGGACCTTGAATGGGCCGGGACCTGCGGCGCGTTCTGAAGCCGCATCCGAACATGCGGTTCACACCGTCACCTATCGGACCGAAGCGAGTGTCGCGCTGATTACCTTCGGCGAGCCGCCCGCGAACGCGCTGACGCCAGCGGTGCGGGCCGGCGTCATCGCGGCGCTGGTCCGCGCGATCGCCGATCCGCAGATACGCGCAATCGTATTGGCCGGTAGCGGCAGGGGCTTTTCCACGGGCGTGGAGATTGGCGAGGTGGCGGATGCCGGGCCGGGACCAGCGCGCCGAAGCGACGCCGGCACCGACGCTGGCATCGCTCCCGCGGTGCCGTCCTTGTGCGAGTTGGTCGACGCGGTCGATAACTGCCCAAAGCCGGTGGTTGCGGCAGTCGGCGGTTTCGCATTGGGCGGCGGCCTGGAATTGGCGCTGGCCGCCCATTACCGCTTGGGAACCCGTCACGCGAACCTTGCCTTGCCCGACGTCAAGCTGGGCCTGATGCCTGCTGCCGGCGCCACGCAACGCTTGCCGCGTGCGGTTGGCCTGGCGGCCGCGCTGGACATGCTGGCCTTCGGCAAGCCGCGCCGCGCCTGGCAGTTCATCGGCACGCCGCTGTTCGCCCATATCTATGAACGCGACGCGGTCGAACCCGCCTACGACTTCGCCGCGGCGTTGCGCACCGATGCGCCTTTGCCGCGACTGCGCGAGTGGCCGCTGCTGAACGTCGATCGAGCGAATGTGCATCCGAGCGCGGATCCCAGCGCAAACCTGACCGTGGCCTCACTGATCGCCGCGGCGCGCGCGCAGTTGCCAAATCGGCGCGATCGCTTTCCAGCCGGGCACGCCATCGTCGACGCCGTCGAAGCCGGGGTCGCCCTAGGCTTCGACGCGGGCTTGCGTCATGAGCGTGCGCTATACGCGACGCTGATCGCGCTGCCGGCAAGCCGCGCGTTGCGGCACGCGTTTTTTGCCGAGCGCCGCTTGAGCGACATTCCCGGTGTGCCGCCCGATACGCCGGTACGCGATCTACGCCAGGTTGCCGTGATCGGCGCAGGCAAGATGGGCGCGGGGATCGCCGCCGCATTGCTGATTGGGCGCTTGCCGGTCTTGCTGATCGATCGCGATGCTGCCGCGTTGGCGACTGGGCTCGATGCCGTACGGCGCGCCCTCGATGCTTCGGTGCAAACGGGGCGCTTGCATGCATCCGAATTGCCCAAGAGGTTGGCATTGCTCGGCAGCTATAACGGGTCTGCCGATGCAACGTTGCGTAGCGCCGACCTGGTCATTGAAGCCGTCGCGAACACATGGGCAGACAAACGGCGGGCATTTGCCGCCTTCGAGCAGTATGCGAAGCCTGGCGCCGTGCTTGCGTCGACCAGCGATGCGCCGGATCT
This sequence comes from Janthinobacterium lividum, assembly GCA_050955105.1. Taxonomy (GTDB): domain Bacteria; phylum Pseudomonadota; class Gammaproteobacteria; order Burkholderiales; family Burkholderiaceae; genus JBPBQZ01. Next base: position 3,854 of record JBPBQZ010000070.1, read on the forward strand.
CGATGGTCTTGCCGCATCGACCGCGCGCCCGCAAGACATGATCGGTATGCACTTCTTCTATCCGGCGCCGTTGACTCGCCTGTTGGAATTGGTGCGCGGTGTCGCCACTGCGGCGGACGTGGTGGCGACGGCGCGACGCCTGGCGGCACGTCTTGGCAAGGTCGCGGTGGTCTGTGGCGTCGGCGAGGGCTTTATCGCCGAGCGCATGATGGGACGCTTCTATGAAGGAGCGTACGGCTTGCTGGCGTACGGACTGTTGCCCGAACAGATCGACGCAGCGCTCGAACGTTTTGGTTTTGCGATGGGACCGTTTCGCTTGAGCGATTTGACCGGCAACGACGTGCTGCAAGCGCTGCGGCGACGGCGCACGGCGGGCCCGGCTGCGCTCGCTGCAGCGCCCATTGCCGACCGCTTATGTGCAGCCGGCCGGTTGGGGCAAAAAAGTCGCGCTGGCTGGTATGACTATCCAGCCGACGCGCGCGACCCTCGGCCGTCGCCTTTCGTCGCGTCATTGGTCGCCGCACACCTTCTCGGACGCGATATCGCCCGCCCACCGGCGGCTATGGACAACGACGAGCGGATCGTCGAGCCCTTGTTGCGCGCATTGGCAGAAGAAGGCCGAGCCATTCTCGATGCCGGTATCGCACTGCGCGCGTCCGATATCGACATGGTCTTCCTGGCCGGCTACGGCTTTCCCTTGTGGCGCGGTGGGCCGATGTTCGATATCGGCTAGCGGCCATCAGCCGTCAGCCATACCGCACGCCGGTAAGTTGCTCGCTGAGTTGCCACAGCCGCTCGGCGCGTGCCGGGTCAATGGCCCAGGGCAGCACGCCGTGCAGTCCCTTCGGATCGGCCGGCACCGGCACGGCGATATCGCAGTTCTCGCAATAAACGCCGCCCATACCGTCGAGGCGCGGATCGACGGCGCACCAGACGGTGGTTGCCGCGCCTTGCTCCACGGATTTGTAGAGCGCCGCGATATGCGGCGTAATGTTGCCGTCCGCGTCACGAAAGCCCATGGCCTGCATATCCGCCAGTGCGACGTGGCGGGTAAGCTCGGTAGCAATCGAGCCAGGATGCACGGAGAACGCGCGCACGCCGCAAGTTTCCCCGCGCAGGTCCAGGCCGAGCGCGAACAGTGCCGTGGCGGTTTTAGACTGGCCATAGGCCTGCCACTTGTCGTACGCACGCTGCTGGTAATTGGGGTCGTCGAAATCGATATCGGCGAAGCGATGCGCGCCTGAGGAGATCGCCACCACGCGTGCCTGTCCGGCGCGCAATAGGCTTGGCCATAGCCGACCCACTAGCTGAAAATGCCCGAGGTGATTGGTGGAAAACTGCGATTCGTAACCGCGTGCGTCGTGCACGAGCGGCGTCGCCATAATGCCGGCGTTGCCGATGAACAGATGCAGTGCCCGGCCAGACGCTGCGAAGTCCCCGGCAAATGCATCGATCGACGCCGGATCGGCAAGGTCGAGCGTTGCGATTTCAACGCGCGGCAATGTCCGCAGCGCGGCGCGCGCCTTGTCGAGATTACGCGCCGGTACGACGACCGTGGCGCCAGCCGCAGCCAGTACGCGCACGGTTTCGAGTCCGATGCCCGCATAGCCGCCGGTGACGATCGCCAGCTTGCCGGATAAATCGGCGCTACCGAGAGCCTCCTGGGCTGTAGTGGTCTGGCCGAAGCCGGAAGGAAGAGGGCGTTGCGCGGATGACATGAGGTTCCCCGTTGCGGTGAGCGCGGCAGCAGCAGGCGGTGCCGCGCGGTGAGAGTATTCTGCGCAGCGCATGCTGGATGATCTATGCTTGGTATCACCACTTAATTGCGCGATCGTCCAAATGCCCCATGCCGACCCCTTGTCGGAAGTGCTTTCATTGCTGTCCGCCAAGAGCCTGCTGTCGGCCAGCTTGCGCGCCAGCGGCAAATGGTCATTGCAATTCGCCAATGAAGATGTGAAGTTCAATGCGGTGATTCACGGGAGCTGCTGGCTGGTTTCTCCGACCTTGGGGGCGCCAGTCAGGCTTGAGGCCGGCGATTGCTTCCTCATTACACGCTGCGGCGGCTATGTGCTGTGCAGCGATCGGCAATTGCCCCCGATACCCGCGCGCGAAGTTTTTCCCCCTGACGCGGCCGCATGGCTCAACCCCGGAGGCGACGATGAATTTTTCGCGATCGGTGGCCGCATTACGCTCGACGAGGCTGACGCGGGCCTGTTGCTCGACGCGCTGCCGCCGATCTTGCATATCGACGGCCGCGCTCCCGAGGCGCCGGCAATCCGCTGGCTGCTGACGCGGCTTTGTGACGAATGGGCGGGCGCGCGGCCCGGCGGCACGCTGGCCGCCGATCACCTGGCGCAGTTGCTGTTCGTTGAGGCCATCCGCGCCTGGCTGCGTTCGGCCAGCGGTCCGACGGCCGGCTGGCTCAACGCCATCAGCGATCGACGCGTGGGCGCGGCCATGCGCTTGCTGCATAGCGATCCGGCGCGCCGCTGGATGTTGCAGGAGCTCGCCGCGGCGGCAGGTATGTCGCGTTCGAATTTCGCATTGCGCTTCAAAGAGTTGGCTGGCCGGCCGCCGCTCGACTATTTACTGCGCTGGCGCATGCGCCTCGGCGCCAAGGCGCTGCGCGCAAGCGCCGAGCCGATCTCGACGATCTCCTTCGCGCTGGGCTATCAGTCGGAAAGCGCCTTCAGCAATGCCTTCAAACGCGTGACCGGCATGGCGCCGCGGCAATATCGGCGCACGCACCAACGGCCGGTGGCGCTGTCCGAGCTGGTTGCCCGATGAAGGGGGTACACCGGCGCTCGCCAGCCGAGGCTTACGCCGCTTTTTCGAGCCGATACAATACGGCCTTGAAGCAGCGGTTCAGGCACCGGGCCCATCCGCGTATTTTCAAGATGGCTGACACATCATGACGGATCAACAGGTATTGCTGGCGATCGATCTGCAAAACGATTTCATGCCGGGCGGCGCGCTTGCGGTGCCGCACGGCGATGAAGTGATTGCTCCCATCAATCGGTTGGCGGCGCACTTTCCGCATATGGTGCTTACGCAAGACTGGCACCCGGCTACGCACCGCTCGTTTGCTGTGAATCATGCCGGGCGCGCGCCGTTCGACAGTTTCGAGATGCCCTATGGACCGCAGGTGCTGTGGCCGTCACATTGCGTGCAGGGCACACCGGGCGCGGCGCTGGACGCGCGTCTGCAACGGCGTCACGCGCGCATGCTGATCCGCAAAGGGCACCGGCCCGAGGTCGACAGCTATTCCGCGTTCGTCGAAGCCGACCGCGTCACGTCGACCGGCCTGGCCGGCTACCTGCGCGAATGTGGCGTCGAGCATGTGTTCTGCTGCGGCTTGGCGACCGATTTTTGTGTGGCGTTCAGCGCGCTCGATGCGCGTGCCGCGGGCTTCGCGGTCACCATCATCGAAGACGCCTGCCGAGCCATCGATCTCGATGGCTCGCTCGAGCAGGCCTGGACGCGCCTGACCGACGCGGGCGTAGCACGCTGCGTGTCGAACCAACTGCTGGACTGAGCCGCGCTGTTTTGAAACCCCGGGCGCACCTTTCCTATTGCCAGGCAACGATGTGGTTCAACCACCTTTTCCGATGACGACAATCAACGAATTACCGATGAACAGCGGCTTCCTCAGCTTGCTGGAACCGCGCCTGATCAGCGCCGAGAACGGCACCAGTGAAATCGAGCTGCCGCTGCGCGGCGAGTTGCTGAATGGCTGGGGCGTGGTGCATGGCGGCGTGACGATGTCGCTATGCGATATGGCGCTGGCTTTCGCGGCGCGCACGCTCGCCGAGCCCAATGCCGGACTGGTCACGGTGGAGATGAAAGTCAGCTTCATGCAGCCGGGGCAAGGCTTGTTGCGCGCGCACGGCAGAGTGTTGCACCGCTCCACCACGATGGCCTATTGCGAAGGCGAAGTGCGCGACGAGGAAGGGCACTTCGTGGCGAAGGCGCTGGGTACCTTTAAATACGTCGGCAAGCTGACGATCGGTCGGCGCGTACTGGAACGCCAGTTCGAGCCTGCCGCCGACGCGTGATCGGCGACTTACGCCGCAGGCGCTTCGATCGAGAAAGCGAAGCGCCGTGCGACGGGCGGCGCCCGCGTGCGGCCTTCGCCCTCATCGTCTGACAGTTCCAGCACCGACACTGCACCGTCGGCGCGGACGTCCATGGCGGCGGTGCTGCGCGTACCGTAGTCGGTGGTTTCGATGAAAGCTGCCGAGAAGGCGCGCTCACGCTCCAATGTCAGGCCGGTAGTGGGAATCGCATCGTCAGACGCGGGCGTAGGATCGCGCATCGTCTCCACCAATCTTTCCAGCAAGGCCTGCGGCTCGGCTGAGCGATTCAGCATCGCGGCTTTCTTGGCAATAACCTTGGGCCAGGGCGTATCGAGCAAGGCATTCGACAAACCGTAGACGCCGGGCGCCAGCAGCGCGGGTGGATCGTCGCTTTTATTGCCGTACCAGGCGAGTTCGCCCGCGAACAAATCGCCGACCAGCAGGTTGAAGCCGTTGTATTGATCGCCGCGTTGCGCGACCACGCTTAAATAATCGAGCGGCGATAGCCGCGCGCCGCGCAAAAAATCAACCACCAGGTCGCCGCGCGACGGTAGCGGCACACTGGTCTGACGCGGCGGCCCACGAAAATTCGTGACGGCAGCGAAGCGACCGTCACGCGTGATACCCATCCAGGTGCCGCCGCCCAGCCGATCACGGCCTGCCAGCAACTGTCCGTCAGGCATATCTGGTTCGGCCGGCCACCAATGCATGGGCAGGCTGGGCCGGCGATAGAACTCATCGCGATTGGCAGCAAGTACCAGCGTCGCGTTGCGCGGCAATGCATGCTCAGTGGCGTGGCCAGCGTGCTTGGGAGTGTCCCAGTCGAAGACGATCAGACACATGGGTGCGTACGATAGATAGTGGAGAGTTATTCGGGCGCGAACACGGGGTAAGGCAGCGCTTGCAAATGCAGGAGCGGGCCATCGATCTGGCGCCAGTGCAGACTGCCGCCTGATTCGAGCGCGGCCAGTTTCAACTCGGCCAGGCAGTCGACGCCACCGCCAGGCGTTGCCGCGACATTGATGATGGTGCCGCAGGCTTCGTTCGGGGTCGCGGCGTCGAACACATCGTCACCGGCCTGCGGGCGCTCTGCCTGGCCTGGATCGAGTGAAACGATCTGTGCGCGTCGCTTGACGGTGCCGCGGTACTGGCTGCGCGCCACCACTTCTTGACCCGGGTAGCAGCCTTTGCTGAAACTGACGCCATCGATGAGCTCGAAGTTGATCATCTGCGGCACGAAGCGATCTTGCGTCGCAGCACTCACGCGCGCTTCGCCTGCGCGTATCGCCAACCAGTCCCAGCGTTCCGCATCGAGCCGTGACAGGGCGCCCGCGAGGGTGTTCGAATGCGCCGCGGCGATGTCGCGTGGCGCGATCCACAGGAAGCGTGCAAGGTCGTCGACCGGGTCGAGCCGCAGCAGGTCGCCACTGGTTTGCATGGTTCGCTCGGGGGCCGCGCCCAGCAGCTTGGTCAGCGCGCTCGACAGCGTCTCGGCGGTGCCGGCGAAACCGACGATGCTCAGATTCGCCGAACTATCGGTGAGCTTTACCTTGCTGCGCAATACGAACATCGACAGACGCTTGACGATCGCCGGCACCAGGTCGGCCGACAACAGGAGTCGCACGCCACCCTCGATGCGCCAGTAAATAAAGGTCGCCAGCAGCCGACCTTTTGGCGAGCACAGGCCGCCACGACGCACGCTCTTGTCGTCCAGATGTTCGACATCGTTAGTGAGCTGCGCATGCAGGAAGGCGAGCGCATCGGCACCGATCGCGTCGATAGTGCCGAGCTGGTTCAGTTGCGCGAAGCCGCCGCCCGACGGTATCGCGTTGGCGATATCGCCGGCGACGGCTTGGACGGTAGACGAGAGAATGGTCATGGGAGCCTGCGGCAATGGCAATAATCGAAAGCGAATGGGCGGATGCGGCCTTGGCGTGCGCCGCGCGGGCAACGCCGCATCCGCGGACTGACACGCTCTGCTGACGGTTTACCGTGCGGTAACGCACCGTGCAAGATAGCTGAACGGCATATGCCATTCAGCCAGTGGGCGGGGCAAGCGGAGCAAAAGGTATTATATGGGTTTCGCGCCCATCGCAATCCTCCCGCTCGTTCACGCATGTCTTTTCCTGGTAAGTTTCTGGCCGCGGCCGTCATCGTGCTGGCGGCGCTGGCCATTGGTTTCTGGCATTGGGCGCATGCGCCCTTGAGGCTCACGCCCACGCAACTCGACGTCACCATCGAACCGCGCAGCAGCCTGCGCAGTGTGGCGCGACAGCTCGAGCGCGGCGGTGTGCCGGTCAATCGCTATCTGTTCGAGGGCATGACGCGCGTGCTGAGTCTTTCCAGCGCGCTGAAGGCCGGCAACTACGAATTCAGCGATGGCATATCGCCCTATCAAGTGCTCAACAAAATCGCGCGCGGCGATGTCGATCAGTATGTGGCGCAGGTCATCGAAGGCTGGACCTTCGCGCGCATGCGCGCCGAGCTCGACCAGAATCCGGCGATTCGGCACGATACTGCCGGCATGACCGACGCGCAGATCCTGAAGGCCATCGGCGCGCCTGAAACGCAGGCGGAAGGTTTGTTCTTTCCCGACACCTATCTATTTGCGGCGAACACCAGCGATATCAATATCTATTCGCGCGCCTATCGATTGGCGCGGCTCAAGTTGGCACAAGCTTGGAACGGGCGTGCTGATGGCTTGCCCTTGGAGCGTCCGTACGATGCGCTGATTCTGGCTTCGATCATCGAACGCGAGACCGGCCGCGCCGACGATCGTGCGATGGTGTCGGCGGTGTTCGTCAATCGCCTGCGCGTAAAGATGCCGCTGCAGACCGATCCGAGCGTCATATACGGCATCGGCTTATCGTTCGACGGCCGCCTGACGCGGCAGGACTTGCGTACCGACACTCCCTACAATACCTATTTGCGTACCGGGCTGCCGCCGACGCCGATCTCGATGCCGGGCTTCGCCGCTTTGTACGCAGCCTTGCATCCGGCGGCCACGCCGGCCTTGTACTTCGTGGCGCGCGGCGATGGCAGCAGCATCTTTTCCGACAATCTGAGCGATCACAATCTGGCGGTCGACAAATACCAACGGGGGCGCTAATGCGCGAACGAGGCAAGTTCATCAGCTTCGAAGGTATCGATGGCGCCGGTAAAAGCACGCACCTGGCGTGGTTTTGCGCGCAATTGACGCAACGCCTGGCGCCGCGCGGGCAGGCGGTTGTCAGCACGCGCGAACCCGGCGGCACGCCGCTTGGCGAATCGCTGCGTGAGCTGTTGCTGCACCGCTCCATGCATCTGCGCACCGAGGCGCTGCTGATGTTCGCGGCGCGTTGCGAACATTTGCAAAGCGTGATCTTGCCTGGCCTTGAACGTGGCGATTGGGTGGTCTCGGATCGTTTCACCGATGCCTCGTTCGCCTACCAGGGCGGCGGCCGTGGTCTGTCGACCGAGCGCCTGGAGGCGCTGGAACAATGGGTGCAAGAAGGTTTCCAGCCTGATCTCACCTTGCTGTTCGACCTGCCAACCGAGGTTGCCGGGCAGCGGCGTGGTGAGTCGCGCGCACCCGACCGCTTCGAAAGCGAGCAGCAGGAGTTTTTCGAGCGCGTGCGCGCCGCATACCTGGCGCGCGCCGCCGCATCGCCAGCACGTTTCGAAATCATCGACGCCTCACTGGGCATCGAAGCCATTCGGCAACGCCTCGATGCCGTGTTGAACCGTCTGGACTTTTAAGGAGCGCCGACCCGTGCTGTTTCCGTGGCAGGCGAAAGACTTCGCCGAATTACAGGCCCTGGGCGAACGCTGGCCGCATGCGCTGTTGCTGCACGGACGCGCGGGCATCGGCAAGGCTGAATTCGCTCTGCATCTGGCGCAATCGCTGCTGTGCGAAGCCGCAGCCGAGGTCGAGCGGCCCTGCGGCACCTGCGTTGCCTGCCGCTGGTTCAGCCGTGGCAATCACCCTGACTTCCGCTTGGTTCTGCCCGAGGCGCTGGCGGCCGAAGCGCCATTCGCCACGCTGCTAGCCGGCGACGACGGCGAAGAGGCGACGGGTGCAGCGCGCGACGGCGGTGCTGAGGCCGGTACGGCCAAGGCTGCAACTCGACAGCCCAGCCGCGAGATCCGTATCGAACAAGTGCGTGCGTTGAACGAGTTTTGCAACGTCGGCGCGCATCGCGACGGCGCGCGCGTGGTGCTGCTTTATCCGGCCGAGGCACTTAACGCCGCTGCCGCCAATTCGCTGCTGAAAATGCTGGAGGAGCCTCCAGCCGGCGTGATCTTTCTGCTGGTCAGCGCGCGTCTCGACCGTTTGCTGCCCACCATCATCAGCCGCTGCCGACAATGGCCGATGCGCGTGCCGGCGCTGGCTGAAGCGCAGCGCTGGCTCGAGGCGCAGGGACTGGCGGATGCCGGCGCCGCGCTGGCCGAGGCCGGCGGCGCACCGCTCGCGGCGTTGAGCGCGGCTACCGGTATATATCGCGATAGTCGCCGTCTGACGCTCGATCAACTGGCGGCCGGCGCGCAATGCGATGCCTTCGTTTGCGGCGAGGCGCTGCAGAAGGTGCCGGTGCCGGTGGTGCTTGGCTGGCTGCAGCGCTGGGTCTATGACCTGGTCGCCCGCCGGCTGGGCGGAGCAGCCTCGCATTATTATCCCGAGCAGGCGTCGGCCATCGCGCGCTGTGCGCAAGGCCTTGAACCGGTGGCGCTGTTGCGCTTCGCGCGCGCCGTCGCGGCGCAGCGCGCCAGCGAAACGCATCCGCTGAACGCGCGCTTGGTGTTCGAGTCGCTGTTCATCGATTATCGAGGCTTGTTCCAATGACGCGTCATACTCGCACGCCGCCGGAAGATGCCGCGCGCGCGCAGGGCCACGAGCGCGCCGAGGCCGCCTTCAGCATACGCGAGGCAACGCTGGCCGACCTGCCGGCCATCGTCGCCATCTACAACTCGACCGTGGCAAGCCGCCAGGTAACCGCCGATACCGAGCCCGTCAGCGTCGAAAGTCGCCGCGCCTGGTTCGCGACGCACGATGCAGCGCGCCGGCCGCTGTGGGTGGCGGAGCTCGATGGCGTGATGCTTGGCTGGCTCAGCATCACCGACTATAAAAGTCGACCGGCCTATAGCGGCACGGTCGAGATCAGCCTGTATCTGGCCGCCCATGCGCGAGGGCGCGGCATCGGCTCACGTTTGTTGATGCGCGCGATCGAAGCGGCGCCAGGGTGGGGCGTGCATACCCTGATCGGTGTGGTGTTCGCGCACAATGCGCCCAGTGTGCGCCTGTTCGACGCGCTCGGTTTTGCGCAATGGGGACGTCTGCCGCGTGTGACGGTGCTCGACGGCGTGGAACGCGACGTGCTGATTCTCGGCCGCCGCGCTGATCTTCAAAACAAGGATCGATGATGTTCGTGGACTCTCATTGCCACATCAATTTCGCCGGACTCGCCGAGCGCTTGCCCGACGTGCTGGAAAACATGCGCGCGCATGCCGTCACGCACGCCTTGTGCGCCAGCGTCGATCTGGAAACCTATCCAGCGGTGTTGGCTATCGCGCGTGCGCATGCGAACGTGTTCGCGTCGGTGGGCGTGCATCCGGAACACGAGGTGGCGGTCGAACCCACGCAAGCACAATTGGTGGCGCTTGCCAGCGCTGAGCCTAAAGTGCGCGCGATCGGTGAGACCGGACTCGACTATTACCGGCTGGAAGGCCGCAGCATCGACGATATGGGCTGGCAGCGCGAACGTTTTCGCACGCATATCCGTGCCGCGCGCGAAGTGCGCAAACCGCTGATCATCCATACGCGTTCGTCGGCCGACGACACGCTGCGCCTGATGCGCGAAGAGCAGGCCGCCGAAGTCGGCGGCGTGATGCACTGCTTCACCGAGAGTTGGGAGGTGGCGCGTGCCGCACTCGACCTGAACTTCTACATTTCGCTGTCGGGCATCGTCACCTTCAAGAATGCGCTGGCGCTGCATGAACTGGCGCGGCGTGTGCCGGCCGATCGATTGCTGATCGAGACCGACTCTCCTTACCTGGCGCCAGTGCCGTTTCGCGGCAAACCGAATGAACCTGCTTACGTCAGTCATGTCGGAAAGTTCATCGCGCAACTGCGCGGCGAAAGCGAAGCGGTGTTGGGCGCTACCACCACGCGTAACTTCTTTACCCTGTTCGGCGCTCCGCCGGCCCTCTGAGATGGATTCACGATGACAATTGCCGCGATATTTTCCGTCCGCCCGCGGGGCCTGCGGTTTGGCCTCTCGTCCGGCCTGCCGAGCGACCTCCAGGAGGCCGCAGCCGGTGCGCCGCGCTCGACGCTCGGCCGGCGCACGGCACGCGCATGGGCCGCCAGTGGCGCGGCCGCCTGGCTGTGCATCGGCATGGTCGCGCCGGCCAGCGCCGCGCCGCTCGATTCGATGATTCGCGGCGTCAAGTTCGACAGCGCGTCGACCGTGCGCGAGTATCTGTCTGAGGGCGTCGATCCGAATTCGGTCGACAACTACGGTTATCCGCTGCTGGCGATTGCGGCGCGCGAAAAATCCGACCAGGCGGCCGAAGTATTGGCCAGCGCACCGCACATCGATCTCGGCAAGACCGACAAGGCCGGCGAGAATGCCTTGATGCTGGCGGCGATCAATAAAGATGACGCAATGGTCAAGATGCTGATCGCGAAGGGCGCCGAAGTGAACAAAAGTGGCTGGGCGCCGTTGCACTACGCAGCCAGCGTAGGCGCAACCAATATCGTTCAAATGCTGCTCGACGCATCGGCCTACGTCGATGCCGGCTCGCCGAATGGCACGACCCCCTTGATGATGGCGGCGCGCGGTGGTTTCATGTCGACCATCAAGCTGCTCACGGACGCTGGCGCCGATGTCACGCTAAAGAACCAACTCGGCATGACAGCGGCCGATTTTGCGCAGCATTATCATGAAACCGAGGCAGCCAAGAGCTTGCAAGCGGCGATCGATGCGCGCAAGGCAATGCCGCCGGCTGCTGGATCTAACGACACTCCACAACCGGTAATTACGCCGTTGCGTTAGTCATCGCCGAAACTCGTTACTGGCTTTTGCGGCACTTTTCCCTGCTTGATTTCCTTTGTTGTTCCGGCCGAGCTTTCGGCCGGAATGTGCCTTTCGCGAACGCACCCTGAGCCGGCCGCGCGGATCACTCGTAGTTTGTTTTCGCCTGTGCAGCAATGAAAGATTTGAATGTGATGGTAATCCTCGGGCAGCTATGGCCCGACGATGGTTTCGGTGTGGCGCTGGCCACATTGCTGGCGCTGGCGGCCGCGCTGGCGGTGCATTGGGCCGGGCGCAAGCTATTGCACCGCGTGGCACAGCCCTATCGGGTGCCGCGCGTGTTGCTGCGTTTCGTCGACCGGCCCGCGCAGCTTGCGCTGGTGGCGCTGTCGCTGCAGTTCATCTGGGGCAACGCGCCCGATGAATTGATGTTCACCGGCGTCTTGCAGAAATTCTCGCTGCTGGCACTGGTCGGCGCGCTGACCTGGCTGGCCATGCGTTGCGTCGCGGGCGTAGCCCAGGCGGTGATCGAACTGCATCCGCTGGATATTTCCGACAATATGTCGGCGCGTTCGGTGCATACGCAAACGCGTGTGCTGGCGCGCTGCCTGATGGGGTTGATCAGCGTCATCGGCTTCGGCGCGATGCTGATGACCTTGCCAAGCGTACGTGAACTCGGCACCAGCCTGCTGGCTTCGGCGGGCGTGGCCGGCCTGGTCGCGGGGATTGCCGCGCGGCCGGTGCTGGGCAACCTGATTGCCGGCTTGCAGATCGCGCTGTCGCAGCCGGTACGCATCGACGACGTAGTGGTCATCCAGGGCGAATGGGGGCGTATCGAAGAGATCACCGGTACCTATGTGTCGGTGCGCATCTGGGATCAACGCCGCCTCATCATTCCCCTTCAATGGCTGATCGAGAACCCGTTCCAGAATTGGACTCGCAAAAGCTCGGAGATCATCGGCACGGTGTTCCTGTGGGTCGACTATGCACTGCCGCTGGAGCCTTTGCGCGAGGCGTTCCAGAAACTGTGCGAAGCTTCCGATGAATGGGATCGGCGCGTCAGCGTATTGCAAGTCACCGATGCCAACGAGCGCGCCATGCAATTGCGCATGTTGGTGAGTTCAGCCGACTCGGGACTGAACTTCTCGCTGCGGTGTCATGTGCGCGAGGGCATGCTCGACTTCATCCAGAAGCACTATCCGGAAGCCCTGCCGCGGGTACGTACCGAGTGGTCGGAGATACCGGCCGTGGTGTAAAATGCGGCATCTCGAAAATGCGCTGGCCGGTCTGTTCGAACTATCGTCGGCGCCTGGCGCCGTTCATCCCAGTCTTCACAAGCGTGCCTTGCACGCACACTGAAGACATCAACGAGGAACGCTTCCCGCCCATGAGTCGACTCGTCGTTGTGTCGAATCGCGTTGCCACTCCCTCCGAAAGCAAAGGTTCTTCCGGCGGACTCGCAGTCGGTGTGTTCGGTGCGCTGAAAGACACAGGTGGCGTGTGGTTCGGTTGGAACGGCGACGTCGTCACCGAGGCAGTTGCCAGCACGCCGCCCAAAATCAGCGAAGAAGGGCGCGTCACCTTCGCCACCACCGGTCTGTCGCGACGCGATTACGACCAGTATTACCGCGGCTTCTCCAACGCTACGCTGTGGCCGGTCTTCCATTATCGCAATGACCTGGCGCGCTACGATCGGCAAGACTATGCCGGCTACCGGCGCGTCAACGCATCGCTGGCACGGCAACTGGCCGCGATGTTGCGTCCCGACGATATCGTCTGGGTACACGACTACCATCTGATTCCCTTCGCCGAAGAATTACGGCTGGCCGGCTGTCGTAACCGGCTTGGCTTCTTCTTGCATATTCCCTGGCCGACGCCGCAAGTACTGCTCAATATCCCGCCGCACGAAGAGTTGGTGAAATCGCTGTGCTGTTATGACGTGGTCGGTTTTCAGACGGAATCCGACCTTACCGCGTTCTCCGACTATATCGTTCGACAGGCCCACGGCAGCGCCAGCGCCGACGGCCGTATCCAAGCCTACGGTCGTTCGCTGCATGCGGGCGTGTACCGGATCGGCGTCTTCCCCGATGAAATCGCCGAGCAGGCCGCGCGCTATGCGCGTCGCAAAGACGTGCGGGAATTGCGCAACAGCCTGCATCACAGCCAGCTCATCATGAGCGTCGACCGGCTCGACTATTCGAAAGGCCTGGTCGAACGCTTCCGTTCGTTCGAAAAGCTGCTGGAAAACGCCCCTGAACTGCGCGAGCGCGTGACGCTCGTGCAAGTTGCGCCGCCGACGCGGGAAGATGTGCAGACCTATCAGCAGATCCGCCGTAATCTCGAATACGAAGCGGGCCGCATCAATGGGCGCTTCTCGGGCCTCGACTGGACGCCCATCCGCTACCTGAACCGCCGTTACGATCGTTGGGTATTGATGTCGCTGTTCCGCGCTTCGCAGGTGGGTTTCGTCACGCCCCTGCGCGACGGCATGAACCTGGTGGCGAAGGAATACGTGGCGGCGCAAGACCCGGCCGACCCCGGCGTGCTGGTGTTATCGCGTTTTGCCGGCGCCGCTTCTGAACTGACCGCGGCGCTGATCGTCAATCCACATGACACATTGGGCATGTCCGAGGCGCTGCAGCAAGCGTTGTCGATGTCGCTCCCCGAGCGCCAGGCACGGCATGCCGATATGATCGCGGCACTGCGGCGCAACGACCTTGGCGTTTGGCGCGACCGCTTTCTCGCCGATCTGCGCGCAGTACCTGCTCCCGCGGTGACGTCCGCTTGAGCCCATTCATCCGCGTGCGGCGCCATGGCGGCGCATAGCAGGAGTTTCCATGAAAATTGCACAGATCGCACCGCTGACCGAGTCGGTGCCGCCCCGACTTTATGGCGGCACCGAACGGGCTGTTTCCTACATTACCGAAGCGCTGCATGAACTCGGCCACGACGTCACGTTGTTTGCCAGCGGTGACTCGGTAACGCAGGCGAAGCTCGAAGCGGTGTGGCCGCGTGCCTTGCGACTCGACGCCAGCATCCGCGACTTCGTGGCGCCGCATATGCTGATGCTCGAAAAGGTGCGCAGTCGCGCCGCGGAATTCGACATCCTGCATTTCCATATGGATTACTACACGTTCCCGCTCTTCAGTCGACAACAGACGCCCTTCGTCACCACCATGCACGGGCGCCTCGATCTGCCGGAACAGCAGCCAGTGTTCGATACCTTCAACGATGTGCCGGTGGTGTCGATCTCGAACGCGCAGCGGCTGCCGTTGCCGCATGCGAACTGGTTGCGCACCATCTATCACGGCCTGCCGGAAAACCTGTATTCACCGCGCGCCATCGCGCCCGGCTACTTGGCTTTCATCGGGCGCATTTCGCCGGAGAAGCGGGTCGATCTGGCGATTTCGATCGCCGCGCATTGCCGCATGAAGATCCGCATCGCGGCCAAAGTCGATGCGGCGGACAGTGTCTACTTCGAATCGACGATCAGGCCGCTGCTAGCGCTGCCGCACGTTGAGTATGTGGGTGAAATCTCCGACCGCGAAAAAGCCGATTTCCTGAGCGGTGCGCATGCCTTGCTGTTTCCGATCGATTGGCCGGAGCCCTTCGGGCTGGTGATGATCGAGGCGATGGCTTGCGGCACGCCGGTGATTGCATTCAATCGGGGCGCTGTGTCGGAGGTGATCGACGAGGGCGTGACCGGCTTCGTGGTGGAAGACGAAATCGGCGCGGTGGCGGCGGTAAATCGGTTGCACTTGCTATCGCGGGCAGGCGTGCGTCG
>JBPBQZ010000071.1:0-18378 GCA_050955105.1 Janthinobacterium lividum
TGGGCGACCTGCTGGTTCACGAAGGACCGGCGCTTGCCGCCCAGAAGGCCGCCGCGCGCATCTTTGGCGCCGAGCGCACCTACTTCGTGCTGAACGGCACCTCCACGTCCAATAAGATCGCCTTGACCGCGCTGGTCACACCGGGCGACCTGGTGCTGTTCGATCGCAACAATCACAAGGCGGCCCACCACGGCGCGCTGCTGCTGGGCGGCGGTATTCCCGTCTATCTGCAAACGCAGCGCAACGCGCACGGCATGATCGGACCGATCGATTTCGACGCACTCGATGAGCAGCGCATCCGCGACGGCATTCGCTACAACAAGCTGGTAGCCGATCCGCAGGCGTGGCAGCGCGAGCGGCCATTTCGTGTCGCGGTGATCGAGCAATGCACCTACGATGGCACCATCTACAGCGCACAGATGCTGATCGAGAAGATCGGACATCTGTGCGAATACATCCTTTTCGACGAAGCCTGGGCCGGCTTCATGAAGTTTCATCCATTGTTCAAGGGTCGCTTCGCGATGGGCCTGGAAGGATTGGATGCGAACGCGCCCGGCATTCTCGCGACGCAATCGACGCACAAGCAACTGGCGGGGTTCTCGCAGGCATCGCAAATTCACGTGAAGGATGCGCACCTCGATGGCCAGCGCCGCCAGGTAAGCCATCGGCGCTTCAACGAAACCTTCATGCAGCATGCGTCGACGTCGCCGTTCTATCCGCTGTTCGCCTCCCTCGATGTGGGGGCGCAGATGATGAAGGGCCGCTCTGGTGAAGTGCTGTGGGACGACACCATCAAGCTCGGCATCGAGATGCGCAAGAAGCTGCGTCTGCTTAAGCGCGGCTACGAAATGACCGAGCAAGAGCCGGCGCGGCGCTGGTTCTTCGATCCCTTCGTCGCGGACGTGGTCGATACCGCGAACGGCCCGCGCCGCTGGGAAGAGGTGCCGACCGACGAGTTGGCCCGCGACCCGCGTTATTGGGAACTCGCGCCAGGCCAGGCATGGCACGGCTTCACGCACCTCGCGGCGGGTTATGCGATGACCGACCCGAACAAGCTGACGCTCATTACTCCCGGCTTTGACCGCAGCACCGGAGAGTATGCGGAACACGGTGTGCCGGCCGCGGTACTGGCCGAGTTCCTGCGGGAACGGCGCATCGTGCCGGAGAAGAACGATCTCAACAGCATCTTGTTTCTGCTCACGCCCGGACTGGAGTCGAGCAAGGCCGGCACGCTGCTTTCGGCGCTCGTGCGCTTCAAGCAACTGCACGACGAGAACGCGCTGCTCGATGACGTGATACCCACTTTCGTCGCGGCACATCGGGAGCGCTATGCGGGCGTTGGCTTGCGCGATCTTTGCGCAGAAATGCACGGCTTCTATCGGCAACACAACGTAAGCCGCCTACAGCGCGAGCAGTTCCGCGCCGCGCACTTTCCCGAAGCCGCATTCACCCCGCAGGCCGCCATGCACGAACTCGTGCGCAACAACGTCGAGCTGTTACCGATAGACCAGCTCGAAGGCCGCATCGCGGCAACCCTCGGACTGGTCTATCCGCCAGGCATCGCCGTGGTCGTGGCCGGTGAACGCTACACCGAGCGCGCGCTGCCGACGCTCGATTACTTCCGCATGTTCGAGGCAGGCGGCAACCGCTTTCCGGGCTTCGAAAACGAAATCCAGGGCATTTACCGCAAGACCCAAAGCGACGGCAGCGTGCGGCTCTATACCTACGTCGTCAATGCTTGATCATTTCATGGAGCAACACTAATGGCTCTGGGCGTCTATTCGGAAGCGGGCAAGCTGCGCACGGTGATGGTGTGCCGGCCAGGACTTGCGCAGCGGCGGCTGACCCCCGCCAATTCGGCATCGCTGTTGTTCGACGACGTGATCTGGGTCGACAAGGCCGTGCAGGATCACGACATCTTTACCGCTGCGATGCGCGAGCGCGGCATCGAGGTGTTGGAGTTTCACGATTTGCTTACGCGGATTTGCGGCGACGCGGCGGCACGCGACTGGATCCTCGATCGGCGGATTGTCGAGGAAGAGGTTGGCACCGGCATGCTGCGCGAGCTGCGCGCATGGCTCGCGCAGATGCCTGCCGCGCAATTGGCCGAAGTGCTGGTGGGCGGTTTGGCGAAGGCCGAAATGCCTTTCGACGCCCGCGGTCTTTTTGGGGGCTATCTGGAGCAATCGGATTTCGTGATCCAGCCGCTCGTCAATCTGATCTTCCAGCGCGATACCAGTGCGTGGATCTACGGCGGCGTAACGGTGCATCCCATGTATTGGCCGGCGCGTCGCAAGGAGGCGTTGCTGGTCGCCGCCGTGTACCGCTTTCACCCGCGCTTCGCCGGCCAGGTCACGACCTGGTGGGGCGACCCGGATGGTCATTACGGCGTGCAGACCTTGGAAGGCGGCGACGTCATGTCGATCGGCAACGGCGTCGTGCTGATCGGCATGGGCGAGCGCTCGAGCCCGCAGGCCGTCACGCAAGTGGCGCGCCATCTGTTCGCGGCCGGCGGCGCGCAGCGCGTGATTGCCTGCGCTTTCCCGAAGCAGCGCGCGTCGATGCATCTGGACACGGTGTTCTCATTTCTCGACGTCGACTTCGTCAGCATTTATCCCGACGTGGCCGATGCGATTCGCTGCACGAGTCTTTATCCAGGCGATGCGCCGGGCGAAATCCACTACGAGCGTCACACAGACAAGTTCCTGGCGGTCGTGAGCAATGCGCTCGGCCTGGGCTCGCTACGTGTGCTGACTACCGGCGGCGACGCCTACGAAGTGCAGCGCGAGCAATGGGACGACGGCAACAATGTCCTGGCGCTCGATCGGCGTGTCGTGATCGCCTATGACCGCAATAGCTATACCAACCGCAAGATGCGGCAGGCGGGCGTCGAGGTAATCGAGATTCCCGGCGGCGAACTCGGGCGCGGACGCGGCGGCACGCATTGCCTGAGCTGCCCGGTTGAACGCGATGCGATCGACATCTGAAGCACTCACCCCATCTTCGACGAGGTCCTATCGTGTTCAATGTACACAATCGCAGTTTCCTGACGCTGCTCGACTACACGCCGCGCCAGATTCGTTACCTGCTCGATCTATCGCGCGATCTGAAGCGCGCGAAATATGCGGGTACTGAAATCGCACGCCTGTCGGGCAAGAACATCGCCCTGATTTTCGAGAAAACCTCGACACGCACGCGCTGCGCGTTCGAAGTGGCGGCGCACGACCAGGGCGCGCATGTCACCTACATCGATCCGGGCGCCTCGCAGATCGGTCACAAGGAATCGATGAAGGACACAGCGCGCGTGCTCGGACGTATGTATGACGCGATCGAATACCGCGGCTACGGCCAGGAGATTGTCGAGGAACTGGCGAAATATGCGGGGGTACCGGTGTACAACGGCCTGACCGACGAATTTCATCCGACCCAGATGCTCGCCGACGTGCTCACCATGCATGAGTTCAGCGACAAGCCGGTGCATGACATCAGCTACTGCTACATCGGCGATGCGCACAACAACACCGGTAATTCACTGATGATCGTGGGCACGAAGCTCGGCATGGACGTGCGCCTGTGCGCGCCGCGCAGCTTATGGCCGCACGACGCGCTGATCGCGCAATGTCGCGGCTTCGCGGCAGCCAGCGGCGCGCGTCTTACGCTGACGGAAGCGCCTGACGAAGCCGTGAAAGGTGTGGATTTCATCTATACCGACGTGTGGGTGTCGATGGGCGAGCCGTTCGAGACCTGGGGTCCGCGAATCGAGGAGTTGCTACCGTTCCAGGTCAACGCCGCATTGGTCGCGGCGAGCGGCAATCCGCGCGTCAAGTTCATGCATTGCCTGCCCGCCTTGCATGACACGAGCACCGAAGTCGGCAAGCAGATCGGCGATAAATATGGTCTGCGCAACGGCGTCGAGGTCACCGACGAGGTGTTCGAGTCGGAGGCGTCGATTGTTTTCGAGCAGGCCGAGAATCGCTTGCATACGATCAAGGCGGTACTCGTCGCGACGTTGGCCGAATGAGGAGAATCTCATGTTGATAGTCGTGGCATTGGGGGGCAATGCCTTGCTCAGGCATGGCGAACCGGTCAGCGCCGAGGCGCAGCGCAACAACGTACGAATTGCCGCCACGCAACTCGCGAAGGCGGCAGTCGGCAATGATCTGGTGATCGTGCATGGCAACGGGCCGCAGGTCGGCATGCTCGCGGCGCAGGGCGGCAGCTTTCCGCTGGACGTACTCGACGCCGAGACCGAAGGAATGATCGGCTATATGATCGAGCAGGAAATGCGCAATCTGCTGCCGGCCGGCCGTGCTTGCGTGACCTTGCTGACGATGGTCGAAGTGAGTGCCACCGACGCAGCCTTCGGCCATCCTGATAAGCCGATCGGGCCGCAGTACACAGCGCGGGAGGCCGCGCAGGCGGCGCACGAAAAAGGCTGGACGATGGCGCCGCAAGGCGACGCGATGCAGCGCGTGGTGCCCAGTCCGCAGCCGGTGCGCATGCTCGAGATGGAGCCGGTGCGCTGGCTGCTCGAGCACGGCTGCGTGGTGATCTGCGCGGGCGGTGGCGGCATACCGGTGATTGCCGACGCTGACGGGCGCCATCAAGGCGTCGAGGCGGTGGTCGACAAGGACCGCAGCGCGGCCATGCTGGCGGCGCATCTCAAAGCCGATCTATTCGTGATCGCGACCGACGTGCAAGGGGTTTACCTTGATTGGGGCCAGCCATCGCAGCGTCTGGTCGCGCGTGCCAATCCCGAGTCGCTTGCGCAGTTGGCCTTTGCCGCCGGCTCAATGGCGCCCAAGGTCGAGGCGGCTTGCAGCTTCGCCAGACTCACCGGTCGGCGTGCAACGATCGGCGCGTTGAGCGACATCGAAGCCATGATCGTGGGGTTGGCCGGTACTTCGATCGACGCCCAAGCGCTTCCGGTCGTGGAGCGCGACTAGCGTAACTGACGACAGTTCAACGATCTCCGAGGTAATTTCCTCTTGTCTGAGGCGGCGCGATTCGCCGATCAGCTTGTCGAGCGTGTCGTGCACATTGGCGCGGGCGGCGATCATCGCGCGCATGCGCGCCTCGTTCTCCGCGGCGAACGACAGCATGATGGCCTCGCATAATTGCGCGTAGATGTATTCCTCCGCGAGCTTTGCGAGCAATCTCTGCGGGGTGAGCGTGACCAGCGGCGGATTGATGCGGCTCGCTAGTTCAAAGCGTTTGAAATCGAACGGCCACAAGGCGCTTTCCACCACCTCGATGGTCGCCGATGGGTTCGGCACGGCATGCAGCAGGGTGACGCGTGTGGCGCGGCCGGCGTTCAAACGCTGATACAGGACTTCGGTGATGCGGTCGGCGAGGCCCGACACTTCATCGGCATGCGCGACCATCGGCGCGGACCAGCCTATCGCCAAGCCGTGTTCGGCGGCTACGGCTTTGCCGCGATCGCCGATCAACAAGCATTCAGTGGTGGACGCCGCGACGCGTCGCGCCGCCGCCTCGACGACGTGTTCGTTGAAGGTGCCGACAAAGCCTTGCTCGGCGCACAGGATAATGACCACTTCGCTGTGCATGGCGTTCAGGCGCGGCGTGTCCGAGGCGTCGCGCTGGTCGAGCATGAGCGCGTCACCGATGGCGGCGCCCACCATCTTTGCGCACGCGCGGATCGCCGCGATGCGGCTTTGCGCTTCGCGCGAGCGCGCGGCCGCGATACCACGCATCGCGCTCACCACGGATTCCAGTTCATGCACGCTTGTAATGCGCCCCTGAACTTCACTGAGCTGGTTGCTCATGGCGCGCTCGGTTTGAGTGTGCCATGAGCGACTGCTGCAGCCGCGGTTGCGGTGCACGCCTGGGCCAGGTCGCGCACGGCCGCGACGAGCGCGGTTTGCGTGACGGTGTCGAGGGTGCCCGTGGCTGTCAGCGCCGCCGCGGCATTGCCGCCGTGCGCATCCAGATGCGCTGGGAGACGGTCGCGTAGCGCTGGTAGCGTTTCGACTGGCATGGCATCGAAGACGCCGTCGGCGAGCGCCGCGAGCAGCGCAACTTCATCGACCGGTCGCAAGGGCATGAAGCGCGGTTGCGTGATCAGCGCACGGATGTGTTCACCGCGCACCACCTGCGCCTTGACGCGGGCGTCGGTCAGGCCGCCAAAGCGTGAAAACATCTCGAGCTCGAGGAACTGCGAGTAGTCGAGGCGCAGGCGTCCCGACACGTCCCGCAAGGCCTTCATCTGCGCCTTGCCGCCAACCCGGCTCACGCTCAGGCCGACATCCACCGCAGGCCGTTGATTCGCGGCGAACAGGCCGGTGTTGAGGACGATCTGGCCGTCGGTGATTGAAATCAAGTTGGTCGGGATATACGCCGACAGGTTACCCGCGTCGGTCTCCGCGATCGGCAATGCTGTCAGCGAGCCGCCGCCGCGTTCCGGCGAGAGCTTGGCGGCGCGTTCGAGCAGGCGCGCGTGCAGATAGAAAATATCGCCCGGATAGGCCTCGCGTCCCGGCGGTTCGCGCGTGAGCAGCGCCAGTTCGCGGTGAGTGGCGGCGTGCTTGGTGAGGTCATCGATCACGACCAGCGCATGTTGCCCACGGTCGCGAAAGTATTCGGCAATCGTCATCGCGCTGAACGGCGCGATCCATTGCAGCCCCGCCGATGCTGCCGCGGACGCGAACACGAACACGCAGCGCTCGGGAGCACCGTGCTCGCGCACCGCGGCGATCACGCGCTCGACCGCCGACGCGCGTTGCCCGATCGCCACATAGACGCAGACCACGTCGGTGTCCTTCTGATTGACGATGGTATCGATCGCGATGGCGGTCTTGCCCGTTGCACGGTCGCCGATGATCAGCTCGCGCTGCCCGCGCCCGATTGCAAACAGCGCGTCGATCAGCAGGATGCCGGTGGAGATCGGCTGCGCCACCAGATCGCGCTCGATGATGCTCGGTGCCGGCCGTTCGATCGGCATATGCGCCTCGGCTTGCACCACGCCGCCGCCATCGAGCGGCCGACCGAGCGGATCGACGACGCGCCCGAGCAAGCCGGGCCCGACGGGGACCTGCACCACTTGTCCGGTACCGAGCACGATGGATCCGGCGGTGATGGCGTCGCCGTCGTCCAGCAACACCGCGCCGATGGTTTCCGCATCGAGCGTGAGCGCGAAGCCGAAGCGCTCGCCGTCGAAGCGCAGCAGCTCGTTAAGACGCACGTCGGGCAAACCGGAGACGAGCGCAATGCCGTCCGCGACATGTTCGACGCGGCCGACGGCATTGGCCTGCGCGCCCGGTTGAGCTTTCGCCAGCTTGGCGTAGCTGCGTTCGAGCCAGGCGTCGGCCGGCGCGTCAAGCGTGGGTTGTGTCATGGGCGAGTAGCTCGGTTTGGAGATAGGCCAGGTCGGCGCGGAAGCTGTTGCGCACGATTGCATGCGGCGCTTCCAGTTCAAGGCCGGCAAGCAGCGCCGGATCGACGCTCACGACAAGCGGCAAGTCGCGCTCGAGCACGCGCGCAAGCGCGCTTTGGCACGCGGCGAGTTCGTCTTCGTGCAGCGCACGCGGCGCGATCAGGCGCACCGCCGCGCCGTCGCGACCCAGCTCCGCGCGCGTCGCTGCGGGCAGCTTCGCGAGTTCGGCAAACAGCCCGTCGATGAAGCCCG
The DNA here is from genome assembly GCA_050955105.1 of Janthinobacterium lividum. GTDB lineage: Bacteria > Pseudomonadota > Gammaproteobacteria > Burkholderiales > Burkholderiaceae > JBPBQZ01. Next base: position 7,646 of record JBPBQZ010000071.1, read on the forward strand.
CGACGCGCGCTTGCTGCGGCAGTCGGTCGATCAGCTTCGCCGCGATGTCGACGGCGAGACGCGATGCGCGGTCGGCGTCTGCTGTGGCCGCCGTCTGCCGTGCGCTCTCGATATCGGTCTGTGCCGCCGCACGCGTATGGTCGGCTGCGGCACGTGCGGCGCTTTCAATCGATGTCTTCAGCGTCGCCGCCTCGGCCGCGGCGGCCGCGAGCAGGTCGCCACGCTGTTGCGCAATGCGCGCCACATCGGCCGCCGCCTGCTTTTGTGCGGTGAGCGCTGCTGCCTTGGCTAGCGCGGCGTCCGCCAGCAGTGCCGCGGCGGCCTGCTGGCGCTCGGCGACTATCTTCGCCACCGGCCGGAACAGATAACGCGCCAATAGCCAGATCAGCACCAGCGCGTTGACCGTTTGCAAGCCTAGCGTCCACCCGTCGATGTGCATGGTCGTCGCGTCCCGATCACTTCACGAACGGATTGGCGAACAACACCAGCAGCGCGATCACGAGGCAGTAGATCGCCATCGTTTCGATCATCGCGAGGCCGACGAAGAGCGTACGCGAGATGGTGCCGGCCGAGTCGGGCTGGCGCGCCAGCGCGTCCATTGCCGCGGCGACGGCGCGCCCTTCGCCCAGCGCCGGACCGATGGCACCGAACGAGACGGCGATGGCCGCGGCCAGAATGCTGATCGCCTGGATAAGATTGTTCATGGGGATCCTTGTAGTGCAGTGGGGTTTTGCGGGTTCGAACTGTCAGCGAGTGCGGCGCCGATAAAGACCATCGCCAGCACCGTGAAGATGTAGGCCTGGACCGCGCCGGTGAGCAGGTCCAGCGCCATCAGCGGGATCGGCACCAGCAGGCCTGCCAGCGACAGGACGATGCCGACCACGAACACGCCGCTCATTACATTGCCGAAGAGCCGCACGGTGAGCGAGAAGGTGCGCGTGATCTGCTCGACCACATTGAGCGGGATCATGATCCAGGTGGGTTCGGCGAAGGTCGCGAGATAGCGCAACGTGCCACGCGTGCGAATGCCATAGAAGATGGTTGCGCAGAAGACCACGAACGCGAGCGCGGCATCCGTTTCGATATGGGCTGTCGGGGGTTCCACGCCCGGGATCAGCGACGAACAGTTGCTCACCAGAATGAATATGAACAAGGTGCCGATCAGTGACCGGTACTTTTGCGGGTCAGCCTGCATCGTGTCGAGAATCTGCGCATCGATGGTGGTAACCAGCAGCTCGAGCACGGTTTGGAATTTCGATGGGGTGAGCGACAAGCGGTGCGTGGCGAGTACCGAGCCGACCACCAGGAGTGCCATGATCACCCACGTCGTGACGACCGGTGCCGTCACTGGAATCGGCCCAGCGTGGAACAGCGGCGTGGTGAGAAGCGGCGAATGGATCATGATATTGCCAAGCGAACCCGACGCAGCACCACCGAGCGCGCGATCAGCACACCCAGCGCACCGCATAGCAGCGTCCAGGGCCCGAGCTTCGCCAGTACGAAAAGAATCACGAGCAGCAGGCCGAGGCGCGCGAGCTGCAGCGCCAGCGCCTTGGCCGCCGCGCCGGATGCAAGCAGCTGGACGTTGCGCTGCAGCGTCGCGAAATGCCCGAGCCCCGCGGCGAACCCGACGATTAAGCCGGTAGGCACTTGTGCGAGCAAACTCAGGTGCTCAATCATCATGATGCTTGGTCCTTGTTTGTCGATGCATCCATTTCCACGCCGACCATAAGCCGAACGCGGCGCCGATCATTAAAAGCGGCGCGGAAAAGAACACGCCGGTAGCGAAATGCCGATCGAGCCAATGACCGACGACCAGGCCGAGCAGCGTCGGAATCACGATCGACCAGCCGAGAATGCCGATCTGCCCGAGACGGTTGCCAAGCGACGGCTCCGGCTCGTCGCGTGCCTCGCGCGCGCGTGCGCTCGCTTGTCGCGCGGCACGCATGATGCGCTCGCTATCGGTTGCCTGGTCGAAGTCGTCGGATGGGCTCATGCGCCACCCTGGTTCGGGCGCAGATAGCGCAACAGCTGCCGCACCGCTTGGGCATGCATGCGGGTCTGTTCGACCCGCGCGTTACGGCTGACATCGAGCCGTGCGGCGTGCGCCGCGTCGATGCGCGCTTCCAGCGTCGCGAGCGAATCGCCCAGCACGCCATTGCGGCACGCGATGCTCACGTGGCTGCCATCCGAGACCCGCAGCACCCCTTCTTCCACTGCGCAGAAGTGCTCGACCTGGTCCGCGCCGCGCCAGCGCAGTACCGATGGCGTGAGCACGGTGAGGAAATCGGCGTGTCCCGGCCGGATGCCGAAGCTACCGCTCTCATCTTCGGCACGCAGCGAGACGATGGCGGCGGCGTCCACCAGGATGCTGGCGGGCGTGGAGACGGTGAGCTGCAGCGTCGGGCTCATGGCGTCGCCGCCGCGTTGGCGGTTGCCGGTTTCGAGACGCTTTGCTCGCGCGCGCGGGCCTCGTCCAGCTTGCCGATCATGTAGAGCGAACTCTCTTGCCAGTCGTCGCACTCGCCGTCGAGAATCGATTTGCAGCCGGCGAGCGTATCGGCGATCGCGACCGAGCGGCCCGGCACGCCCGTGAAGGCTTCGGTAACCGTGAAGGGTTGGGTAAGAAAGCGCTGCAAGCGGCGCGCGCGACCGACGATGCGGCGGTCGTCGTTGCCCAGTTCTTCCACGCCCAGCAGCGAGATCACATCCTGCAATTCGCGATAATGCTCGACCGCGCGCCGCACCGCCGTGGCGATGCGCGCGTGCTCTTCGCCTACCACGAGCGGATCCAGCAGCACCGACGACGATGCGATCGGGTCGATGGCGGGGTACATGCCCTCGGCGGCCATCGAGCGCGACAGCACCACCATGCTGTCGACGTGCGCGGCAATCGCCGTCACGGCGGGATCGGTGAAATCATCGGCGGGCACGTAGACCGCTTCGATCGCTGTCACCGACACATCACCCACCGAGACGATGCGCTCCTGCAGCGCGGCCACCTCGGTGGCGAGCGTCGGCTGATAGCCGACTCGCGAGGGCAGCCGGCCGAGCAGGCCCGACACTTCCGCGCCGGCCTGCACGAAGCGGAAGACGTTGTCCATCAGCAGCAAGACGTTCTGGTGGCGTTCGTCGCGGAAATATTCGGCGATCGTGAGCGCCGTCAGCGGCACGCGCCAGCGCGCACCAGGCGGTTCATTCATCTGGCCATAGACGAGCACGGTACGCGGCAGCACGCCAGAGTTACGCATGTCGGTGAGCATCTCGTGGCCTTCACGGCAACGTTCGCCCACGCCCGCGAACACCGAGATGCCCTGATAACGCTCGACCATCGCGTGAATCAGTTCCATCACCAGCACGGTCTTGCCGACGCCCGCGCCGCCGAACATGGCGGCTTTGCCGCCCTGCGCGAGCGGCGTGAGCAGGTCGATCACCTTGATGCCGGTGGCGAAGATTTTCGTGTCCACGCCCTGCGACGCCAGCGGCGGCGGCTGGCGATGAATCGCGCGGCGCGGCACGTCGGCCGGCAGCGCTATGCCGTTGTCGCCCGGTACGCCGGTTACGTCGATCAGCCGGCCGAGCATCGCCTCGCCGACCGGCACTTCGATCGGACCACCCGAAGCTTGCACCGGCGCGCCGCGCCGCAGGCCGTTGGTCGAGCGCAGCGCCAGGGCGCGCACGGTGCCTTCATCCAGATGCGCCTGCACTTCGGCAATGATCGGCGGCCCATCGTCGGTCGCAATGACGAGCGCTTCTTCGATCAGCGGCAGAATTCCGGCGGAGAAGGCGATATCCACGACCGCACCACGCACCGCCGTTACGCGGCCTTGCGGTGCGGGTGCCGCGGTCTGTTCGGGCGAGCTCGGGCGAGTGTTCAAGATAACCCTTTACGGTTCGTATGAAACGACTATAGGCGCGCGCCGCAGGCAAGCAGTTGATCTGCGTCAATAGAATGCTTTGGGAGCGCGACACGATGGCAATTGATCGTCGAATGAATGACGCACAGTTGCGCTAAGTCAATGAATCAAGACGAAATGCAATCACTATGTGCAGAGAAGGTGTTAAAGACCAGGCAATAAACAGGGAGTGCGTGATGGGCATCGGCATGCAGGTTATTTTCATCGGCTTTCCCGGGTCGCTCGTCATCGAGGCGGAGGCCGGCGCGCAACTGGTGCGACTCGAGCGATTCGCCAGGAAAATATCCGGGTGCAATCTGACGCTTCAGTCACTTTCAAAACGTCTCGACAAGCGGTTATACGGCGCGCAGCTGGATCTGATTGCGTTGCATGGACCTTTGCTGACGATGGCCCAGTGCACCAACGACGACCCGCTGCGCGCGGTCGAAGCGGCGTTCGACGCAGCCGAAACCGCGCTGTTGCGGGGTGGCCCGCGCCTGTTGGCGGCGCCCTAGACCAACCGCGACAACCGCTCCAGATCGACGATGCGGATGTGCTTGCCATTCGTCTCGATAAGGCCGTCTTTTTGCAAGCGCGTGAACATGCGGCTGACCGTTTCCAGTTTCATCCCGAGATAGCTGCCGATCTCGTCACGTGTCATGCGCAAATTGAATTCGGTGCGCGAATAGCCCCGCGCCGCAAAGCGCGAAGACAGATCGACCAGCAGCGCGGCCACGCGCTGTGATGCCGACATCGTGCCGAATTGCATCATCAGCGTGGCTTCACGCACAATCTCGCTGCTCAGCAGTCGATGCACGTGGTGCTGTATCGCCTTGACCTCGCGACATAGCATCTCCAGCAAATCGAAGGGCACGATGCACACGATACTGTCCTCGAGGGCGATCGCGTCGCAACCATGCTGGTCGATACAAACGCCGTCGAGCCCCAGCGTATCGCCGGTGAAATGAAAGCCCGTGACATGTTCCAGGCCGTCCCGATGCAGGATCACGGTCTTGAATGATCCCATGCGCACGGTGTAGAGACTTTCGAAGGCGTCACCGGCGCGGTAAAGCGCTTCGCCGCGCCGAACCACGCGCGTGCCGCAAATAAGGGCCTCGAACCTCGCCACTTCGTCTTGGGTGATATCCACCGCGGTGGGCACTGGCCGCGCGGCGCGGCAAGCAGGCGTGGCGCCTCGCGCGCCGCGGTTTGTTACCGGATACGTGTAGTTGCCCGTCAATCGCGGCGACTCAGCGAGCGCGGCGGTCTGGTTTCTCAATGCATGGAACATCATTCACTCCCGTTTGCATTCACAACCCAGTATCGCGCGCCGCCGGTCGGAACAAAATCGGCGTGGAATGAAGTTGTTGTAGGGCTTGGGGAGGCAGTGTAGGGCGTTGCCTACATGCGCTTGCCGAATCAGCTGTCTGCCTCGAATAATTTGTGCCGCATCGCGTACTGAACCAGCGCAATATCGTGCGGCATCTGCATCTTCTCGAGAATGCGGGTTTTATAGGTACTGACGGTTTTGCTGCTGACGCAAAGGATGTCCGCGATTTCGGTAATCGTCTGTCCGTTGCAGATACGGCGAAATACCTCGATCTCACGGTCGGACAGGCGTTGATGGGGAAGCGTGTCGGTCGGCTCATTCAGGCTCTGAGCCAGTTGCTCTGCCATCGAGAGGCTCACGTACACGCCGCCGCTGGCGACCTTGCTTACTGCCGCCACCAGTTCAGCGCTCGCGCTTTCCTTGGTCAGATAGCCGGCAGCGCCAGCTTTGAACGCCCGCACCGCATACTGTCGTTCGGCATGCATGGTCAGGACGAGGATGCGCAGCGCCGCTCGGTCGTGCCTGATCTGCGAGATGAGTTCAACGCCGCTGCGTCCGGGCATGGAGAGATCGAGCACGATCACGTCCGCCGCGGTGGACCGCACCAGGGCGAGGGTGCTGGTGGCATCATTGGCTTCGCCTACCACGTCGAAACCCTTCGCGCCCTGCAGGATGTGTCTTAGCCCATCGCGCACGAGCGCATGATCGTCCGCTATCAGCACTTTCGTCATGGCGACACCTCGTGCAGTTGCACTGCCTTCAGGGGAAACGTGACCGTCACCGAAAAGCCCTGGCCGATCGAACTATCGATCGATACCTGGCCGCCGAGCATATGTGCGCGCTCGCGCATGCCGAGCAAGCCGAATGACTTGCTGCCCTCCGGCGTGACCCGATCAGCCTCGCCGCGACCGTTGTCCGACACGCGCAATATGCATTCGCCGCGTTCGACCGAGATGGTCAGCGTGACCAGTGTTGCTTCCGCATGCCTGGCAACGTTGGTCAGCGCCTCCTGCACGATGCGAAACAGCGTGGTCGCGGCATCCGGGCTGAAGCGGGTGTCACCGTGCTGCAGTTGCGTCTCGACGGGAATGCCATAGCGGCTGGTGAAATCGTTCACCAGCCATTCGATCGCCGGGACCAGGCCCAGATCGTCGAGCATCACGGGCCTTAGGTCGGCGGCGATGCGCCGCACTGATGCAACGGTGGCGTCGATCAGCCGTCGCATGCCCTGGATCTGTGTCAAGAGTCGCTCGCGAACCGCGGGGTCGGCGACCGCAAGTTCGCCATGCAGCGCGTTTTCGACCGATGAAAGCGCCATCTTGAGCGCAGTCAGTTGCTGGCCCAGATCGTCGTGCAGCTCGCGCGCGATACGCTGCTTCTCTTCTTCGCGCACATGCTGCAGATTGGCGGACAAGGCGCGCAATTCTTCGCGGGAAGCCTTGAGCGCCGTATCCGCCTTCACGCGCTCCGTGACATCACGCAGCACGACGGTATACAGCTTGCCGTCGCCATCCTGAATTTGCGAGATGGAAGCTTCGATCGGAAACTCGTCGCCGTTGGCTCGCAAGCCGAACAACACGCGTTGCTGGCCCATCTGCCTGTCTGACACGCCGGTTACACCGAACTGATGGACGTGGGTTGCGTGAATACGCCGAAAGCGGCTCGGCAGCAGGCGTTCGAGCGATGTTCCGACTGCTTGCGCCGACGAGATACCGAACACTTCTTCGGCCATCGGGTTGAACATCAGGATCTGCTGGTTGTCGTCGATGGTGAGAATGGCTTCTCTGGAGGAACGAATGATGGCCATCATTCGCGCCTCATTGAGCGCGGGCCGCAGTGGCTGCGGCGCGGGCAGCTTGTCGTTTTGCTCGTTGTCCAATTGGTCGACGCCCTCGGTGATCGGCGGCAGATTGCCGCGTTCTCAGAACCACTACCGAGACAGATCATGCCACGTTAGATGTCAGGCTGTGGCGCGCAAAGTTTTCGCAGCCGCCACCATATTGGTCAGCGCCGGAATCACTTCCTCCCACTGACGCGTCTTCAGCCCGCAATCCGGATTCACCCACAGGCGCTGCGCCGGGATACGCTCGGCCGCCTTCCGCATCAGTTGCACGATGTGCTCCTGCGTCGGGATGTTCGGCGAGTGGATGTCGTAGACGCCCGGCCCGATCTCGTTCGGATAATTGAAGTGATCGAAGGCATCGAGCAATTCCATGTCCGAGCGCGACGTTTCGATGGTGATGACGTCGGCATCCATATCGGCGATCGACGCGATGATGTCGTTGAACTCCGAATAGCACATATGCGTATGGATCTGCGTCTCGTCGGCCACACCGTTGGCGGTGATGCGGAACGACTGCACCGCCCAGTCGAGATATTCCTGCCATTGCGCGCGGCGCAGCGGCAGGCCCTCGCGCAATGCGGCTTCGTCGATCTGGATCACGCGCACGCCGGCCTTCTCGAGGTCGAGCACCTCTGCGCGAATCGCCAGTGCCAGTTGATAGCACGACACCGAGCGCGGTTGATCGTCGCGCACGAAGGACCAATTCAAGATAGTCACCGGACCCGTCAACATGCCTTTCATCGGCTTGGCAGTCAGCGATTGGGCGTACTTGATCCATTCGACCGTCATGGCCTTGGGGCGGCTGATGTCGCCGAACAGTATAGGCGGCTTCACGCAGCGCGAGCCGTAGGACTGCACCCAGCCGAACTGGCTGAAGGCATAGCCGTCGAGTTGCTCCCCGAAGTATTCGACCATGTCGTTGCGCTCGGCTTCGCCATGTACCAGCACATCGAGGCCCAAGGCTTCCTGTTCGCGCACGCTGCGGGCAATCTCGGCCTGCATCGCAGCGGTGTAGCCCGACTGATCCAGCTTGCCGCTCTTGTATTGGCTACGCGCCAGCCGGATTTCGGCGGTTTGAGGAAACGAGCCGATGGTGGTAGTCGGATAGGCCGGCAGGTTTAGCAGCGTAGCCTGCTTGTCGGCGCGCGCCGGGTAGGCATGCTTGCGCTGGCCCAAAGCCGGATCGATGCGCGCGAGCGCCGCCTTGACGCTCGGGTTGTTGACGCGCGGCGAAGCGCGGCGCGCGGCGATGGCGGCTTGATTGGCACTCAACTCGGCCTGCACGGCGTCGCGTCCCTGGTTCAGCGCGATGGCCAGCACCTGTAATTCGCCCAGTTTCTGCAGCGCGAAGGCCAGCCACGAGCGCACTTCGGCGTCGAGCTTTTGCTCGCTGTCGAGATCCACCGGCACGTGCAGCAATGAGCACGACGGGGCAATCCAGAGGCGCTCGCCCAGGCGTTTGGCGAGCGGTTCGAGCCAGTCGAGCGCGCCGTTCAAATCGGTCTTCCAGATGTTGCGGCCGTTGATCACGCCCAGCGAGAGCACACGGTCTTGCGGCAGTTGCGCCACCACCGCATCGACTTCCGCGCGGGCGTTGATCGCATCCAGGTGCAGGCCTTGCACCGGCAGCGCGCAGGCCAGCGGCAAGTTATCCAGCAACTGGCCGAAATACGTAGCCAGCAGCAGCTTCACGCGGCCGCTGGCGAGCGCCTGATAGGCGGTGGTGTAAGCCTGCTGCCACTCGGCGGACAGCTCGGTGACGAGGATTGGCTCGTCGATCTGCACCCATTCAACGCCCTGCGCCGCCAAGGTAGCGAGCAACTCGACATACACGTCGAGCAGGCGCGGCAGCAGCGCCAACTTGCTCGAATCGTCCTTGGCCTTGCCCAGCGCCAGATACGTCACCGGGCCGACGATCACCGGCTTGGCCTTGACCCCCAGTGCGCGGGCTTCCGCCAGTTGCTCCAGCAGGCGCGCAGCGTCCAGCTTGAATTCGGTGGCGGCGCTGAATTCCGGCACGATGTAGTGATAGTTGGTATCGAACCATTTGGTCATCTCACCCGCGGCGACGCCGCCACAGCATGCCGCGTGATCCTCAGCACCCCTGGCCGACCGGCCGCGCGCTACGCGGAAATAATTGTCGAGCGTATCGCCATGGAATCCTTGCACCCGTTCCGGCAGATTGCCCAAGGTAAAGCTCATGTCGAGCACCTGGTCATAGAACGCGAAGTCGCCCACGGCCGCGAAATCGAGGTCCGCCTGGTTGCTCCAGTGACGTTGCCGCAATTCGGCGCCCGTCGCTTTCAATGCGTCCAGTGACGACTCGCCTTTCCAATACGATTCGAGTGCGAACTTCAATTCGCGCTTGGCGCCGATGCGGGGAAAGCCGAGATTGTGTGTAGTTGCCATGGTGTCGCCTTGCTTCGATCGGGTTACAGGTGTGCGGATCGTAGAGAAGACGTCTTATGAAGTAAAATGGTGATAATTCAACGAACCATTAATACCGCTCATGATCGAGAGAATTCACCTCGCCATCGTTCAGCAGGTGGACAAGCACGGCTCCCTCACGGCAGCAGCCGGTGTGCTGTGCTTGACGCAATCCGCGCTGAGCCACTCGATGAAGAAGCTCGAGCAACAGCTGGGCACCGATATCTGGTTGCGCGAAGGGCGTAGCTTGAGATTGACCCAGGCGGGCGAATACCTGCTCGCCGTGGCGAACCGCGTGCTGCCGCAACTGGCACTCGCGGAGGAGCGGCTTGGCCAATATGCGCAGGGCGAACGCGGCGCGCTGCGCATCGGCATGGAATGCCATCCCTGCTACCAGTGGCTGCTCAAGGTTGTCTCTCCCTACCTTGCGCGATGGCCCGACGTGGACGTCGACGTGAAGCAGAAATTCCAGTTCGGCGGCATCGGCGCGCTGTTCGGCTATGAGATCGATCTGCTCGTAACGCCGGACCCGCTCTTCAAACCCGGTCTGCGCTTCGAGCCGGTATTCGACTACGAACAGGTATTGGTGGTGAATCGAGCGCACCCGCTTGCCACCGCAGCCTACGTGAAACCTGAGCAACTGATGGACGAGGTGCTGGTCACCTATCCGGTGGCGATCGACCGGCTCGATATCTACAACCAGTTTCTAATGCCGGCAGGCGTCACACCGCGCCGCCACAAGGCGATCGAAACCACCGACATCATGCTGCAAATGGTTGAAAGCGGCAGAGGCGTGGCCGCGCTGCCGCGCTGGTTGGTCGAGGAGTACGCGGGCAAGATGAACCTGGTGCCGGTGCGTTTGGGGCCAAAAGGCATCGCCAAGCAGATCTTCCTCGGCGCGCGCGAAGCCGATACCGATATCGACTATCTCAAGGCGTTCATCGATCTGGCACGCAAGCCGGCACCGGCCTTGAGTGCGGCGTCGACCTAGTCGCTATCCACTTGGTCCAGCGTGGCCACGGACGGACGCGCGCGGCGGCCGACTGCGCTTTAAATGCCTGACTAATATTCCTTCACTGGATCGACGACATTCTTCAACGGCTCACCGCGTGCATACGCGCGCAAGTTGTCAAACAATAAGCGCATCGTTTCGCGCATATAGGTGCTTGGATCATCTGCGCCGACATGCGGATTAATCATCAGATTCGGGCAATTCCACAGCGGCGACGAGGCTGGC
>JBPBQZ010000072.1:0-18032 GCA_050955105.1 Janthinobacterium lividum
AATTTGCTGACGGCCGAAGGCGTGCAATTGAGGGTCCGTGCCGCGGCGGAAAAGCTGCTCTCGTCGGCTACGCGTAAAAACACGTCCAACTCACGAACTCGATCATTCATATCGACTGCACTTCACGCTCTCGCCTCTCCTCGCCGTTCCGGTATGCCGGAATTTTGCGATGGAAAATTATACTCCAGTCCAATTTTCCGATTTTTGAGACAACTGGCCGCGCCCACCGAGCGCCTGCGGCAACTGCGATGCAAATTCACAGGTGGTTTTCCTGCGCCCTTGCAAGGCCTCCATACCATGGATTATCGGGCGCACGCGGCGCTGCACGCCTGATCTAGCGCGAGATTCTGCCAGGCTGGCGATGTATTGCGCATGCAAAACGCAAAATGGCCAATTGGCACGCCGCGATTACTTATTGTCGAATGTGTCGCCACGGATAACAATACGCGCGGGAACGCGTCCGCCTTAATTTCGAGACGGGAGTTCTGCCTCGCTCCGTCGCGCGCCGATGTGCCGCTTTGTCCACGAGTTTCTATTCGAGTTATCTAATAAATGTCCCAGACTGAAGAAGGAGCCGCCGCTCCGCACGAGGCGCTGAAGGGAATTCGCGTCGTCGATTTCACGATCGTCATGGCGGGCCCGATGTGCACGCGCATGCTGGCCGACGTCGGTGCCGACGTGATCAAGATCGAATCGTCGGTGGGTGACCTGGTGCGCCAGCGGCAACCGAAAAAAGGCGAAGTCAGCGCTTACTTCGCGTCGCTCAACTGCGGCAAGCGCAGCATCGTGCTCGACCTGCAGTCCGACGAAGGCCGTGAAATTGCCCAGCAGTTAATTGAAAGCGCGGACGTCGTGGTGGAAAGCTTCCGTCCGGGCGTCATGCAGCGGCTGGGCCTCGACTACGCGGCCATGTCGGCGAAGAATCCTCGGCTCATCTATTGCTCGGTATCGGGCTTCGGCCAGACCGGTCCGCGCGCGAAATCGCCCGGCATCGCGCCGGTGATCCACGCGAAGTCGGGCTACGACCTGGCTTTCATGGGCTACCAGAACAATTCGGAGCGCCCGGCGAACAACGGCATTTTCATCGCCGATGTGCTCGCCGCAGGCCACGCGACGGCCGCTATCAATCTCGCGCTGTTCGATCGTGAACGTACCGGTCGCGGCCAGTCGATCGACGTTGCACTGATCGAGTCGGTACTCAGCATGCTGGTGTACGAAGTACAGGAAGCGCAAGCGCCCGATCTCAAGCCGCGTCAGGTCTATCAGCCAGTGCGCGCCAACGACGGCTTCGTGATGGTTGCGGCGATCAGTCCCAAGAACATGGAAACGCTGTTCAACGTGATCGGTTTGCCCGAGCTGAAGAACGATCCGCGCTTCGCCACGGTCTCGGCGAAAGAAGACAACTGGCACGCACTGCTGGCCATTATTGAAGGCTGGACGTCACAACGCTCGGCGATCGAATGCGAGCAGACCTTCATGGCCGCGGGCGTGCCGTCGGCGCGCTATGCCACGGTCGCCGAAGCGATGGCCGATCCGCAGATCCGCGGACGCGGTACCCTGGAACGCATCGGCAATGATGATTTCAATTTCGAGGTCGTCAATCCGCCGTTCAAGATGTCCGGCACGGTGGCCAAGGCACGCCAGCGTATTCCTGGTCTGGGCGAGCATACCGATGAAGTGTTGAAGGAAGTGCTGGGCCTGGATCCGACGTCGCCCAAGGTGTTGCGCGCCAAAGGCCAGTCGAAGTAGCTTGGGCGTTGGGGTGACCCGACGCGGCATAAAAAAAGGGACGCCGTTAATTCAGCGTCCCTTTTTGTTTTCTGCCAGACGACTCGACCAGCCATCCGGCGTGCGCTGCACATTACCGCACCCACGGGCCGACTCCGAAGCGCCGGCCACGCACGGCGCCGCAGCGCTTAACGCGGCAGATTCAAGCCACGCTGCGCGATCAAGGTGCGCTGGATTTCATTGGTACCGATACTGATCACCCACATTAGCGAGTGCCGCAGTCCTTGCTCGAACTTGCCGTTCGACAAACGCCCCGGCATACCTTCCGACAGAGCGGCACGCGTGCCGAGAATGTCCAGTGCGGCCTCGCCGATGCGCTCCATCAGCTCTCCCGAAAATACCTTGCTGATGGCGCCCAGTTCAGGCGGCGTCGCGCCGTCGACGATCATCGCCGCGCAGTACACCATCAATTGGCGTCCCACTTCGATATCGGCGGCCAACTCGGCAATCTTCTGGCGCACCAGCGGGTCGGCGTCCAGCTTGGCTTGCTTCACCTCGGCGCACAGCATCTCGAACAGATGCACGACCTTCAAGACGATGCCGCCGCCGATCAGGCCGCGCTCGGTCGCCAGCGCACTCGTCAGCACCTTCCAGCCGCCGTTCACCTCGCCCACCAGCGCGTCGGCCGGCAGGCGTACGTTGTCATAGAAGATATTGGCAAAGCTGCCGTCGTACATCGTCTTGGCCGGCTTCACGGTGATGCCCGGCGAATCCATCGGCACCACGAACATGCTGATGCCTGCATGCTTCGGCGTGGCTGCCGCATCGGTGCGCGCGGCGAGGAACATGTATTTGCCCCACCAGGTGGTGGTCCAGATCTTCTGGCCGTTGATTACCCACTCATCGCCATCACGCACCGCGCTCGTGCGCAACGAGGCCAGGTCAGAACCGGCGTCCGGTTCGCTGTAGCCCATGCCGTGCATCGCTTCGCCATGCAACATCTCAGGCAGGTACTTGGCCTTCTGCGCGGCGGTCCCAAAAAGGATCAGCGCATTGGCCTGCACGGTAGCGCCCGCGCGCGGCGCCTCGGCGCGCTCCATTTCTTCGAAGAATGCCAATTGCTGCAGCGGCGTGCCGGCCAAGCCGCCTTCCGACTTGGGCCACGACAAGCCCAACCATGGGGTCTTGCCAATGTCCTTCGCAAAACTCGGATCGAATTCGCGATCGTGGAAATGCAGTTTGTCGTAGGCCTGCTTGCGCTCGCCCGACCAGTGCTCGTCCAGCCACTGCCGCACTGATTCACGCAAGGCATTGCCGGCCTCGCCCATATCGTATTTCGGCAAGACGTCGCCACCCGCGAACACATAGCCGGCCACCTGCTCGCGCGCCGCGCGCTGGCCGCCGTGCAGAATCATGTCGGTATGTACGCGCTTGAAATGACGCGGCGCTTCATGCTCTTCCGCATAACCGATCGCGCCAAACGCATGCTGGGTTTCGATCGACACCTGGCGCAGCGCTGGCGACGCGAAAGCAAACGCGGCGGCGGCGAAATAGCGCCAGTCGGCAATTTGATAATCGTAGTTCGCCGCCGCGTTATGCACCGTCAGCCGGGCGCCTTCCAGACTGATCAGGCAATTCGCCAACTTGTGCTGGATCGCCTGGAAGCTGCCGATCGGCTTGCCGAACTGCTTACGCTCTTTCGCATAGTCAACCACCATCTCAAAAGAACGGCGGGCCGCGCCATGCGCACGCGCCTGCAGACAGACACGGAAGATCAAGCTCAGATCGGCCAGGCGTTCGCTGGCCACCGGCACCAGCGTAGCGTTGGCGCCGTCGAGTACCGCTTCGGCCAGGCCCATGCCGCCCAGCGCACGCGTTTCCGCGAAACTCACACCGGCACCGTTGCAGTCGACCACTGCCAGCGCTGTCGGATTGCCCACGGCAACCAGCAAATGCGTGGCCGTATGACCGCCTTCCACGAAGCGCAGCGTGCCGCTGAGCTTGCCGCCTTCCAGCACGGCACGGCCGACGTTCGGATCAGGGTCGAATTCGCCAAAAGAAAAGCTGATGCGGGCGTCGCCGCCATGCAGCGTATCGAGCAGCGTCGCCGCCTCGGCGTGCGCCGTGCGCGCATCGGTAAGCGCGAGATTCGTCAGCACCGCGCCCAGTACCGGCGCCGGACAGGCCGCGCGGCCCAGTTCTTCCATGACGATGGCGATTTCGCGCAGGCCGCCTTCACTCGGATCGGTGCCCAGCGTCGCCAGGCCGAGCTCGGCCAGCTTTTGCCAGATCTCGGCTACGGCTTTTGGATCGGATGCGCGCTCTACCGCCGTAGCGGCCGGCCAGTACTGTTCGAGAAAGCCGCGCACCGAGTCGCGCAGCATTTGACGTTCTTCGTCGGTGGGCAGAACTGTTTCAGCCATCCAAAACTCCGTGTATCGATTAAGTATTCGTTGCGTCGCGCGGGGCGTGGCACGCGCAGCGCCAATGTGGCCGCAGTCTGTGTAGCGTGATGCCGCTAGCGGCCCTTCCAGGCTGGCTTGCGCTTTTCGAGAAACGCCTTGATGCCTTCGCGCGTATCTTCGGCGCTGCGCAAAACACCGCCGAGTTGCTCGCGCCTGCGGCCGATATCGGACAGCAGTTGCTGCCCCTCCAGCGCATCGAGCGCGACCTGCTTGGTGGCGCGCACTGCCAGCGGCGAACACAGCAATATCTCATCGGCCCAGCGGCGCGCCGCTGCCATCACGGTTCCCGCCGGCACCACTTCGTTCACCAGGCCCCAGCGATGCGCTTCGGCCGCGTCGATCTTCTTGCCGGTGAGCAGCAGACCCATGGCAATGGCCGGCGGCATTCTCAGCGTCAGGCGTGCCGCGCCACCGCCCAGGGCAGCAAAGCCCACCCGCGGCTCGGTCAGCCCGAAACGCGCGCGTTCATCGGCGATGACGATATCCGAACACAGCGCGATCTCCATGCCGCCGCCGAGTGCATAGCCATTGACTGCGGCAATGATCGGCTTGGTGATGTCGGCACGCTCGGCCATGCCGGCCCAGCCAGTATCGGGCATCGGATCGTCGAAGCCATCGGCGAGGTCGTGCCCGGCGCAAAACGCTTTGTCGCCGCTGCCGGTGATGATGGCGACCCACAAGTCGGGATCGGCCTGGAACGCGTCCCACACGGCCGACAGCTCGTGGCAAGCGGGTGCGTGCAGGCTGTTCATCACCTGCGGACGATCGAGCGTGACGATCAGCAGGTGTCCTGCCGTTTCGGTCCGAATGAAATCACCGCTGCGTGGCGCCATGCGTTTTCCTGGTTGGACATTCTACGAACAATTGCAGGCCCGGTCGGTGAAAACCCTATGCTCTGGCGGCACAGGATGTTTGCCGAGCTTTCCGTGGGCTGCGCGATGCGCATTTCGCGAAGGACTATGCGACGCGACCGTCGGCTGAATAGACGCGTTGCATTTTACCGAAGAAGACGGGGTATTTCGAGATAGTGGCGCTGCGGCCGCCGTGGACGAGGCAACTGCCATGCTGCCTTTGAACTTGCACGAGAGATCCAGGGACGCGGCACGGGCCGATCCTGCCCCCCTACAAAACGACGTGAAGCGAGCAACAAAAAAGCCGGCCGCAATCAACCGCGGCCGGCTTTTTCGAAACGATCAACCCAATCGGACTACGCCTCAATCAGCTCCGCCTGTTCCACCATGCTGCCGGTAAGAATGAACTCCGCCGCGCGTTCGCCGATCATCATCGAGGGCGCGCTGGTGTTGCCGCCGATGAGGGTAGGCATGATCGACGCATCGGCCACCCGCAAACCTTCCGTCCCATAAACTCGCAGCCGCGCATCGACCACCGCTTCGACATCGCTTTGCGGACCCATCTTGCAACTGCCGACCGGGTGATAGGCCGTCAACACCTGCGCGCGCACCGCGGCTTCGAGCTGTGCGTCGCTCTGCACCGCCGGACCCGGCTCCAGTTCGCGTTGCGTATGCCGACGCAAGGCCTCGCCGTGCATGATCTTGCGTGCTTCCTTGTAGCCGCGCACCAGCGTATCGACCTCTTCCTGACGTGCCAGGAAATTCGCGTTGAGAATCGGGTGATCGAGCGGATTGCTCGACGCCAGTTCGATATTGCCGCGGCTACTGGGACGCAGCAGGTGGATCAATACCAGGAAGCCATGGTTGCGCGGAATCACTTTGGCGGTGCCCTTCAGGCCCACCAGGAAGGTCATCTGCACGTCTGGACGATGCAGTCCTGGCAGCGTGCGCAGGAAGCCGCCCGACTCGGCGGCGTTCGACGCCAGCATGCCGGTGCGTCCGAACAGATAACTGAACGGGCTGCCGACGAGACGCGGCAAAGTGCGCATCGACAGCGCATAGGATTCGGCGCTCGGATTGTCCATCGACACGAAGGTCGTCGGATGATCTTGCAGATTCAAACCGACTCCCGGCAACACCTGCACCGGCGCAATGCCGTGCTTGCGCAGTTGCGCTTCCGGGCCAATGCCCGACAGCATCAGCAGTTGCGGTGAATTGATCGCGCCGCCCGACAGCACCACTTCTTCAGCGGCCGTGAGTTGCGAGCGCTGGCCATCACGCACGATGGTGATGCCGGTCGCGCGCGCGCCACGGAAATCGATACGCTCGACCATGGTGTCGGTGAACACCTGCAGATTCGGACGGTCCCAAATGGGATGCACGAAGGCGCGCGAGCTGCTCAGCCGCACGCCGCTGCGCTGGTTCACTTCGTACTGGCCGAAACCGTCTTGCTCGGCGCCGTTGAAATCGTCGTTGCGCCGATGCCCGGCCTGCACCGCGGCTTCGACGAAGGCACGCGCCAGCGGGTTGTAGCTACGCGGCGCCTCCACGTCGAGTTCGCCGCCCACGCCGTGATAAGCCGACGCGCCGCGCTTGCGGTTTTCCTGGCGCTTGTAGGCCGGCAACACGTCGTCGTAGCCCCAGCCCTCGTTGCCGAGCGCCGCCCAGTCTTCATAATCGGTGCGATGGCCGCGGATATAGACCGAGCCGTTCAAGGAACTGCAACCGCCCATCAATTTGCCGCGCGGGCAGATGATGCTGCGGTTGCCAACCGCGGCGCCGCCGTTGAAAGTGTGTTGCCAGTTATAGCGCGCATGCGGCAATAACAAGATATTGCCGACCGGCAGCTTGGTTTTGAGATTGGTGGGGAACTCGCGATCGGAAGGCCCTGCCTCGATCAGTGCCACCTTTACCGCCGGATCGGCCGACAGGCGATTGGCGATCACGCAACCGGCGGAGCCGGCACCGATAACGATGTAGTCGAATCCTTCTACCGAACGCTGCATGGTCAATACTCCGCAATCCCGAGCTGATTGTTCGAAATAAAAAAACGGGGTGCGGCCGGCTCAGGTCCGGCCGCACCCCGCATGCATCACATCCTATCCCACCAGCGCGCGTTCCGCCGCCGAATGGTCCGGCGCTGCGCCAACACCCAGCAAGCGATGCTGCAAGGCTTCGTCGCTGTGCAGTTGCTGAGAGCTGCCTTCGAATGCCACTTCGCCGTTGTTCAACACATAGGCGCGGTTGGAAATCGCCAGCACTTGATCAGCGTGATGCTCGACCAGTACCAGGCTGTGCGTGCGGCGCAGCTTGACGATGGCGGCCATCACCTCGTGCACGATCGCCGGCGCCAAGCCTTCGAACGGCTCATCCAGCAAGATCACGCGGCTCGGTGCCATCAATGCACGAGCGATCGCCACCATCTGGCGTTCGCCGCCCGACAGCAGCTCGGCGCGACGTGATTGCAAGATACGCAGTTTCGGGAACAGCTCGTAGGCCGCTTCCAGACCCGCACCGCCCGGTCGCGCGGCGATCAACAGATTGTCGACCACCGAGAGGTTCGGGAACAGGCGGCGGCCTTCAGGAACGATGGCAATGCCGGCCTGGCTGATCTGGTGCGAACCGAGGTTCTTGATCGACTTGCCGTCGAGCAGGATGTCGCCGCTGCTCAGCGGCACCGCGCCCATGATGGTCTTGAGCGTGGTGGTCTTGCCCACACCGTTACGGCCGAGCAACGCGATCACTTCGCCTTCGCGCACCGTCAGATCAACGCCGTGCAGAATCTGCCCGCCGTTGTAGCCGGAAGTCACCTGCTTCAGTTCCAGCAGCGGCTTGCCGATCACGGCGGCCGGTGCGAAGTCAGCCGTGCCGATTGACGGCACAACCACTGTATCCGGCTCGTCCACCTCGCCCTTGTCGTCGATGGCTTTGCCCAGATACGCTTCGATCACTTCCGGGTTGGCGGCCACATCCAACGGCTTGCCGTCGGCGATCAGCTTGCCACGGTGCAGCACCGTGATGCGATCCGACATGGCGATCACGCGATCGATATCGTGTTCGATCAACAGCACCGCATGCGTACGCGACAGGCGTTGGATCAGGCTGGAGACGACCTTGCGATCGGCTTCGCCCAAACCGGCCAGCGGCTCGTCGAGCATCAGCAGCTTGGCCTCGGTTGCCAGCGTCACGGCAATTTCGAGCAGGCGTTGCTGACCATGCGACAAGTCGGCACAGTCGCTCGCCGCCAGGTCCGCCAGGCCGACCGCATCCAGCAAGGTCCAGGTCTTGGCGTTGATGGCTTCGAGTTTGTGCGCATCGCGCAGGGTCCAGCGATTCGGGCGCGCGGAGGACTGCACGGCAATCCGTACGTTTTCAAACGCCGTCACATTGCGGAACACGCTGACGATCTGGAACGAACGGCACAGACCCAGGCGCACCCGCGCATACATCGGCATCTTGGTAACGTCTTTTCCCAAAAAGCGGATCTCGCCCTTGTTCGGGAACAGCGCGCCACTGAGCATGTTGAAGAAGGTCGTCTTGCCGGCGCCGTTCGGGCCGATCAGGCTGTGCAGCTGATACGGCATGACGTCGACATCGATGTCTTCCGCCACCGCCAGCGAACCGAAGCGCTTCACCAGGCCGCGCACCGTGAGGATCGGCTTGGTCGGATCGAGACCCAGCTTCGCCACTTCGAGCGGTGCGATGGTAGCCGGACGCGCCGGGATGGTGTTGCGCACCAGCGTGTGACGGCCACGGCCGCCAAACAGACGCATTGCCAAGCCATGCAGGCCTTCTGGCGCCAGCAGCACGAAGCCGATGATTATCGGCGCGAAAATCAGCCACCAGTTTTCGGTCAGTTCGCTCAAGCGATCTTCGAGCAGGATGAAGGCGATCGCGCCCCACAGTGCGCCGAGGAAATGCGAGACGCCGCCGAACACGGTCATCAGCAAGGCGTCGGTCGCGTGCTCCCAGCTCAGATTGTTGGCGTAGGCGCCGCGAATCAGGAAGGTCTGCAAGGCACCGGCCCAGGCAATCAGGCCGGCCGACGCCATGAAGGCCGCCAGCTTGTACAGATAGGGATTGAAGCCGACGCTGGAAGCGCGCTGCTCGTTATCTCGAATAGCTTGCAGCACGCGTCCAAACGGCGAATGCACGAGCGCCCAGATCAGCCACATCGCCAGCACCACCGTGACCACCGTGAACGCATGGAACACGTTCGGATCGACGAGCATGGGCCGCGGAATGTTCTGCAAGCCGTTTTCGCCGCCGGTGAGGTTGGTCCACTTGTAGATGACTTCGAAGGCAATTTCGGTACAGGCCAGCGTCAACAGCGAGAAATACAAGCCGCGCCGACGCAGGATCACCGCACCGACGATCAACGCCAACAGCATCGAAAACAGCACCGAGAACACCAGCCCTTCGATTTCATTGCCGAACAAATAGAGCATCGACAGCGCGGCCGCATAACTGGCCGTACCAAAAAACACCGACGCACCGAACGGCACCAGGCCGGTATAGCCCACCAGCAGGCTCAGCCCCCCCGCATACAAGGTGTAAATGGCCACTTCGCTGATGCGACTCAGCGGAATCCCGGCCGGGCCCGCTATCGCCGTCAACACCAACAGCACCACCGTCAGCCAGAGGATCGGGTGCCTGATAAATTTACCTGCCATCATTCGAACCGCTCCCATCGTTCGCCGAACAGCCCGCGCTGCCGTATCAGCAAAATCACCGCCATCAAGACATACATCGCCACCGTCGAGAGCGCCGGGGCGAACTGAACTGCCAACGCCGTCACGATGCCCACCAACAGGCCTGCGACGATCGCTCCAAGATACGAACCCAAACCACCGATCGTGACGATCACGAACGCCGGCATCAAGGCGCCGGTGCCCATCGACGGCGCCACCGACCACAACGGCGCGGCCAACAGGCCTGCCGCCGCCGCCAACAAGCAGCCGATGCCGAAGGTGACCGTTTGAATGCGCGGCAGGTTGATGCCCAGCAGCGCGACCATTTCGGGATCGCGGCTGCCGGCCCGCAAGATGCGACCGAACGGCGTGAAGCGCATCAATGCCCACAGCAGCAGCAGCAACACGATCGCCGCACCGAGCACCGCGACACGATACGTGGTGATGAGGATCGGACCCCAGATGATGACGCCGCTGAGGAAGTCAGGCGTGGGGAACGGTTGCGAAGCCGGGCCGAAGAAGAAGCGGATCACCGCTTCGATCAACAGCGCCAGGGCGAACGTCAGCACCAGCACCGGCAGCGGGTCGGCGTTATGCAAGCGCCGCAACAGCACCACCTCGATCACCATGCCGATGATGCCGACGATGATCGGCGCCAGTGGTACGGCGATCCAGCCGAATTGCTGCTGCAAGGCCAGCGCCACGAATGCGCCCATGGTAAAGAACGCCCCGTGTGCGGCGTTGACGATTCCCAGCAGGCCGAAGACGATCGTCAGCCCGAGGGAAATCACGACATACAGGAAGCCCAGGACCAAGCCGTTGGCGACCTGCGAGACCAGCGTTTCAAACATTCCAACTCCCCTGACAGCGCGTACGCCCGGTGGGCGCACAGGTTCAAAGCCGATGACAATCGCAGGTGGACCCGAATGCGGCCCCAACCCTGCCGCCGTCTGTCACAAGCAATCCAGCATGCAAATGAATGGTTTGGCGGATGGCTCGATACTCCGCGGGCAACACCGCCGCCGGATAGTACTCGAGACCCATCTCACGCGTCGCCAGGCGCACCGGTACCCTTCAAGGCTTACACTACAAAACAAGGGTTAACACGGACACGCGACGCACAAGTGATGCAAACGATTGAAGTCGTTTTCAGTTGGGCGCTCCTCCCTCATATCTTTTTAACGTACACCGTCGCCGCTGCGTGCAGGGCGACCAGCGCCTCGACGCCAGACGTGCATGTCGCTTTTTTCGAAAATACTGGGTAATGCGTGATGACCGGCGCGCCCGATTGAATCGCGGACGCAACGAGGAGATTTGACGAGTCTCCACGGCCGACACGAAGCCTCTTTGCGCCATGTTTTAGATGCTGTTGGCCGGGCCGTGCGCGCAGCCACCGTCTCTAAAAGACGACGCTAGCCCATTTCGCGACTGAAGTATCAGTGCGCCGAAGTAGCAAGCCAATGAGCGTTGCGGCAAAGCAACTGTGAATTTGCGGCACAGTGTGCTATTGCGCCGCAACAAAAAGCTTATCGACCTATGTGGGATCGCTAACAGCCAAAAAGCGCCGTCGCTGATGCGACGCTCCGCTGTCTCAAAATACCCGCGCAGCGCATGGTTTTGAGATGGCGCGTTGATAAGAATACCCTCTTAAACAAAAGCGCTTTTGGTCGTACCAAAAGACTTCGCCGAATTGCGCGCTGCAACAAAGGCCGCGCGCCGCGCGTTTTCGGAACTTGAAAAGCTCTCTTTCAGAAAACGACCCTAATTTATCTCCCTATTGACGGCGTCTTTGCGCATCGCTAATTTTCGCTGACTCGTTCGAGGGCGACGAGATGTAATGCAAATTACAAAATAATGCGGAGACCAATTAGATGAGCCTACTTCCCAAAACCTCTGCGGTGCCAGCACGTCGATGTCGGTAGTCGTGGCGCGGTCGCGGTACGACAAATTTTGAGATTGCAGTGCCGAACTAAATATTTCATTTGTTTCGATGCCCGCCTGGATCGCCGAAAACATAGCTCTGCATCGCAATTTCATTAGCATAACCAACATTACGAATGCCTTTCTATTTAAAAGGCAATGGACAGGTTTGTCTACAGATTACTTGCTTCACCCCGGGGGCTGAATCGTAGCGCTGAGCAACGAGGCCTTATTCAAATAATTAGTTGTTATCCCGCCTACCATTCAGGAGGTAGTAATGAAGAAGCACCTTATCGCACTGTCAGCCGGACTCCTTGGCTTGACCTCGCTGGCTCAAGCGCAAAGCTCGGTCACGCTGTATGGCGTGGTCGATGCGGCGGTGACCTACGTGAACGCATCCGGAAAGGGCAGCAAGACCGCGATGGATTCGAGCGGCATGAACTCCTCGCGTTACGGCTTGCTGGGTAATGAAGACCTGGGCGGCGGATTGGCGGCGGGTTTCACCTTGGAAGGCGACGCCTATCCGAACGACGGCCACCTCGGCACCACCACCACCGATAACAAGACGCCCGGTACGACGGCGCTCTTCGGTCGTCGCGCGTTCATCAACTTGACTTCGCAAACCCTCGGTGAAGTCCGCCTGGGTCGTGATTACACCTCGACGTACTGGAATCTGTCTGGTTTCGATCCGTTCACTCACTTGGGTCTGGGCAGCGCCACGACGTTTGAGCTGACGTATGCCGGCACGACCACCACGGCGGTGCGTACCTCGAACAGCGTCTTCTACCTGACCCCGAATACGCTGGGCGGTTTCTTCGCCGAAGCGAACTACGCGTTCGGCAATCAGCCTAACGGCGCAGCGGGGGGCACGGGCCATGACGGCGATTTCGGCGGCATCCGTATCGGCTACGAAGGACACGGCGCGAAGGTCGCGGCATCGGCCTCGAAGACCACCTACGTGCTGGGCGACGTACGTGAAGCCAACGTCGGCGGCACCTATGACTTCCACATCATCAAGGCCTACGCGCTGTATCAACAAGCGCAACAAAGCGGCGCCGTGTCGCATACGCAAGGCACCGTCTTGCTGGGCGGCATCATTCCGGTCGGCGTGAACGCGATCCGTTTCTCGGCACTGCACCTGCATGAGCACGGCAATTCGTCGATGGATTCGACCTTGCTGGCAATCGGCTTCATCTACAACATGTCGAAGCGCACGCAGCTGTATACGACCTACGCGCATATCGACAACCATAAGAATGCCGCTTACGCCGAATCGGAAACGTCGGGTGCAGTCTCTCCGACCCCCGGTGGCAATGTGAACGGTATCCAGATCGGTCTGAGCACCAAGTTCTAAAGCTCTTATCGCATCAGTCGGTGCGGGCGTGCCGCGCGGTTTAGCGTAGGCACGCCCTGACCCGACGGGCGTAATACACGGAAGTTCTCACCGCGAGACGTCGAGCCGCGCCAAGTGCGGCTCGCGGGGACGTCGATGGGAACTCGCCGGGTATTGGATTGCGCGCCCACTAGGGGTTTCTCACTAATTAGTGTGTGCCAGACACGGCACGCGAAGAACAACAGGAGATCAATCATGAGCCGGTTAGCACTCGTCAGAGCCCTCGCGGTTACCGCAGCCCTCAGCGGCGCGCTGGTCAGCGTGCCCGTTTTCGCCCAAGGTAGCGGCGCGTCGACGGCCAGCGACAGCACGACCGCTCCGGCCACGCCGAAAGCCGCGCGCGCGACGCGTCGTGCCCAGCATCGCGCCGCCCGCAAGGCAGCCCGTGCCGATCAGAAGACTCAGATCAAGTCGCTGCAGTCGCAAGGCGTGAATCTGAACAACAACGACGACAACTATCCCAATAACGTTCCGGGCGCCGCACATAAGACCACGGGTCAGGATAATAAGAACTAAGCAGTATTCGACTTAAGGTCGTTCAGCTCGCGTCCATCGCATCGGCAACGGTGCGGTAGACGCGAGCTTTTCTATTGGTGCGAGGGTTTTTGCAGGCGCCGCCGACGGGCTAGCTGCGGCTCCAGGAGGCTTTACGCTTGTCGAAGAAAGCCGCGAAACCTTCCTTGGCTTCATCCGTAGCACGTACGCGCGCGATGGTTTGCGCCGTGAGTTCGGACACTTCGGCATCGATGGCACGGCGACCGATCTTGCCGAACAGGATCTTGACTTCGCTCAGCGAGGTCGGGCCATTGCCTACCAGCTCGGTGACGGTTGCGTCGACCTGGCTAGCCAGTGCATCGTGCTCGACCACGGTGTGCACCAGACCGAACTGGCGCGCTTCTTCCGCACTGAACGGCGTCGCCGTCAAGGCTAGCCGGCGCGCCTGGCGCACGCCGATCGACTCGACCAGATAAGGCCCGATGACCGCCGGCAAAATGCCGAAACGGGTTTCGGTTACCGCGAATTTGGCCTTTTCGCTGGCAACTACGATGTCGCATGCGCATACCAGGCCGACGCCGCCGCCGAAGGCTGATCCTTGCACCCGCGCCACGGTCGGCTTCGGACACAGATAGATAGCTTCCATCATCTGCGTGAAGCGGCGCGCGTCATCGACGTTTTTCTCGTGACTATTGACGCTGGCGCGGCGCATCCAGTTCAGGTCGGCGCCGGCGCTGAACACCTTGCCCGACGAACCCAGCACTACTACGCGCACATCGTCGCGCGCCGCCAGCGAAACGAAGCATTCGCCCAGTTCGGCGATCATGGTTTCGTCGAAGGCGTTGAACACGTCGGGGCGATGCAACTCCACCAACGCGACGCCGCGTTCGTCCACAGATAGCTTGATCGTCTGCAATGCGCTGGGCTGGCCCATCAGGTGTTCTCCGGTCTTTTGCGAGCGGCATCGCCGAGGGGAGCGCGATGCCGGCTGTCTGGCTATTCGAAGGCCGGGCAAGGCGCCCGAGCCGGTGCAGGAAGAACCATAGTGCGCGCACCCCCGGCTGTAAAGCACTTTATTGCAGTTTTCGAGCGTCGCGCAAGCGGCGCCACCGGCGCTGCCGACGGGCCATCCGGCTAGTCGGCAACCTGCCAGACGTAGTCGCTTGCCTTCAGCGCCCGCGCTGGCGGCAAGCCGACGATGTGCACGGGGCGGCCAAGGCTTTCGCTCCACTTGCTGGTGAATTCGCCGAGCGCCGGGTAGGCCGCGTAGATCTCCGATGTGCCGAATACCTGAAACACCTTGTCCACGGAAATCCCGGCACTGCAAAGGCGCGTGGCCAGCGTTTCGCTGCTGATGGCCATATCGAAGTCGCTGGGTTCGAGCACACCGTCATCCCAGTAGTGGCCCAGCGGCTTGCCGGGATTGTCTGAATAGAAGGTGGTCGCGGTGCCGCTCAGGCTCAAGGTGGCATCGACGAGATTTTCCGCGCGCAACGCCGCGTCGAGCTCTTGCTTGAATTGCCGATACTGCGCGACATCGGAGAAGCCGAGCGGCAACTGCTTGCTGCGCATCAACACGATCCGCTCCGCATCGATACCGGCGTGCGCCAGGTCCCGAGCGGCCCGAGGGCTCTGCCAGAGTTGCTGGTTTTCCTCAGCGCGCTGCGCCAATTGGTCTTGATTGACCAGATAGGCGTTGGGCGAGCCCAGGCAGCCGAGGGTGACCGGTGTCTCATGGCCGCCGCAGCCGGCAAGCGCAAGCACCAGATTGAAGCACAATCCAGCGGCGATAAATTTTTTGGCAAAGAGTTTCATGAATGCGTCGAGGGAGAGGGTGAGCGATTGCTGGGTTCGTCAAGCCACAAGAGTCTGGGCAATGGCGAGGGCGCGCACAACGAGGTGTCGGCTCGATTCAACGCAAGCGCAGCTTTATCGCCAGGAATATGTGTTGCCAGCGCACTGCGAGTCGCCGTCGACGCACCATGCGTTGTATGCTGCGAAGCGCTCGCTCCAACCGCTCCGCTACCCCTTCAATGTCCGATATTTCGTCTCGCCAAAGCGTCCCCAGAATCGTCATCGCTCCCGACTCGTTCAAGGGTTCGCTGAGCGCAGCGGCCGCTGCCCGCGCCATGGCGGACGGCATTCGGCGCGTGCGGCCCGACGCGCACTTGATATTGACGCCCATGGCGGACGGTGGCGAGGGCACGCTCGAGGCGATGCTGACGCGCGGCGGCCAAGCGCTGACTTTGCAGGTGGATGGCGCCTCGGGCGCGCGCCGCGTCGCCAACGCCGGCCTGCTGGCGGATGGCAGCGGCATGCTGGAATGCGCGGAAATCGTCGGCATCACCGATACGGTAGCGATGGCCGTGCCGGTTACCGAGCGCTCGAGCACCGGGCTGGGCATGGCCATCCGCGCACTGCTCGACCGCGGCATCGGCCGTATTCTCATCGGCCTGGGCGGCAGCAGCACCAACGACGGCGGCGCCGGCATGCTCGCGGCGCTCGGCGCGGCGCTGCTCGATGTCGAAGGCCGTGCGGTGGCGCCCACCCCGGCCGGACTGGCGCGCCTGCATCGCGTCGATCTGCGCCAGCTCGATGCGCGTCTACGCGATACGCAGTTGATCGCACTGAATGACGTCGACAATCCTTTGATCGGGGACACCGGCGCCACCGCGGTGTTCGGCTTGCAGAAAGGCGTAAGCCCGGCTGAGGTGAAGTCGATCGACGCTAGCCTGAACCGCTACGCCGCCTTGCTGGAGGCGGCCGGCGGCTGGCCCACGCGGTCGTCGGAAGAATCCGCTAAAGCACGCGACCTGCCCGGCGCTGGCGCGGCGGGGGGCCTGGGCTTCGCGCTGTGGCTGCTCGGTGCCGAACTGGCGGCGGGCGCCGAAGTGGTGGCCACCGAGATTCGACTCGACGCGGCACTCGCTGGCGCGCATTGGCTGATCACCGGCGAAGGCCGCAGCGACACGCAAACGCTGAACGGCAAGGCGCCGTTCGTGGCCTGCCGTCATGCGCAACGCGTCGGTGTACCAGCCACCTTGCTGTCGGGCGCCGTCGATACTCTCGCCTTGCCCAGACTGGCCGCTTGCTTCGATGGCTGCTTTTCCAGCGCCCCGGGCCCGATCGGCCTGGAGCTCGCCTTGCGCGATGCCGCGGCCTTGCTCGCCGATGCGGCGCAACAACTGGCACGCCTGCGTTTTTTGGGATAATACGGCGTCGAAGTGGGCGACGCCAGACCGCGCGCCCGTGCTCTTTCAACCGCGGAACAGCGCGTATTTCCAAGATAGCGGCGACCGACTTCATGGAGACACTCCCCAAGCAGACCGACGTCGTAATCGTCGGCGCCGGCCCGACCGGCCTGGCGCTTGCGTTGGCCTTGCGTACGCTCGGCGTCACGGCCTTGGTGGTCGACCAGCAAATTGCCGGCGCCAATACTTCGCGTGCGGCAGTCGTGCATGCGCGCACGCTCGAAGTGCTGGAGCCGTTCGGCGTGACGCCCGATTTGCTCGCGCAGGGTCTGCAAGTGCCGACCTTCCGCATGCGCAATCGCGACAAGATCCTGATGTCGCTCGATTTCAGCAGGCTACCCAGCCGTTACGCGTTCGCATTGATGTGCCCGCAAAATCTCACCGAGGCGACATTGCTCGCGCATCTGCGCGGGCGCGGCGGCAACGTCATGCGGCCGGTCACGCTAACCGGCCTGCGTACGCTCGAGCACAGCGTCGAGGCCACGCTCGATTGCGCGGGCACTCCCCACCGCACAACGGCACGTTGGCTGGTGGGCTGCGACGGCATGCACAGCCAAGTGCGCCAACGCGTCGGCATTCCCTTCGGGGGCGGCGCGTACCCGCAAGAATTCTTGTTGGCCGACGTGCGGATGCAGCCGGGGTTCGCACGTGACGAGGTCAATCTGCTGCTATCGCCCGAAGGCCTGGTGGTAGTGGCGCCCTTGCCCGATGACACTTTTCGCATCGTCGCCACCGTCGCGCGGGCGCCGGAGCGACCGTCGCTGGCCGACGTGCAGGCGCTGCTCGACGCGCGCGCGCCGCGCGATCTGCCGGCGACGGTGCGCGAGAACCTTTGGAGCGGACGTTTCCACGTACATCACCGTGTCTCGCAAACGCCGCGTCGCAAACGCGTGCTGTTATGCGGCGATGCCGCGCACGTGCACAGCCCGGCGGGTGGACAAGGCATGAATACCGGTATACAGGATGCGATCGCACTAGCCGCGCCGCTGGCGGCGGCGCTGCGCGCCACGCCCGGCACTGCAAGCGAAAGCGAAAGCGAAGTGGCACTCGACGCTTGGGCCAGTGCCCGCCATCGCGTGGCCGACCACGTCGTGAGCCTGACCGATAAGATGACACGCGCGGCCACCTGGTCGTCCGCACCGGCGCGCCTGATTCGCGACGCAGCGCTCCTTTGTGTGGAGCACTTGCCGTTTGCGCGCGACGCGATCGCGCGCAACCTGGCCGAACTGGACAAGCAA
>JBPBQZ010000073.1:0-15429 GCA_050955105.1 Janthinobacterium lividum
GCCGGAACACACTTTCGAGATCGCGGTTTTGGCCGACCTCCACCACCGCTACACCGATACTGATCGTCATTTGAATCGGCTTGAACGCGTCGTCGATGAAATTCGGGTAGCTGGCGACTGCTTCGCGCAGCCGTTCCGCAACCTGACAGGCGGCCCGCTCAGACGCGCCATTCAATACGATGGCGAATTCTTCTCCGCCGATGCGCGCGACGAAATCGCCCGTCTGGCGCGTCGCGCCTTCGATGAGCCGCGACATCTTCTGCAGCACTCGGTCGCCCACCAAATGCCCGTAGCGGTCGTTGATGGTCTTGAAGAAATCTACGTCGAGCAGCAGCAAGGACAGCGGCGCGCCAGCCTCGCCGGCGCCGCCCATACCGACACCGGTCAGGTCGCGGCTGAGTTGCTGTTCGAAATAAACGCGATTGAAAAGTGCGGTCAGCTGATCGGTGGTCGCCAACGTGAACAATCGTTGGTTTTGCTGGTACACCGAGCGATACGAACGGCTCGAATACCAGAGCAGGGCGGTAGCGACCAGGCACGGTCCAGCCATGCCCCAAAGGCTGACCAGATACCAGCCGAAGCCCGGGCGGGCCGCAAGCAAGGCGATCGAGCTTACTTTGAAGGTTTGTGACACGCTAGCCAGCCATAGCCAGGGCATCAATTGCCCCGTCAGGCGCGAGCGATAGACAATCGCCACAGCGCAACCGGCGTTGACGCCGACCTCGAAGATCACCAGCAGCGCATCACGCAGGTCGTCGGGTGGCACTTGAAAGGTCGGTAACCACGGCAACGCCCAGAGCGCACCGTAGAACAATACCGCGGCACCGATCACCGGGCCGGCCAGCACCCACAATGGCCGCACATTGAGCCGGTGCTCGGTGGGATGCCAGGCTGCGGCGAGCAACAGCAACGGGAATATTGCATTCCGCAACAGCCATAGCCACGTCAGCATATTGGCGCGCTCGGCCTCGAAATTCGGCATGAGAATCAGCGTTGGAAACCCGGCCAGCCACAGCAGCGAAAGCGTTGCTTCAAAAAGGCAGGCGATGGATAGCAGGCCGAGCAGGCGCGAGCGTTCGAGCGTGAATTGCAGAGAAAAAAGCAGCGCCGCCATGGTTGTAACGATGACGGTGGTCGTCACCGAGGCACCGTAGATGGCGACGTGAAATTCGAAGGGTGCGCGCAGGAAGAACAGCGAGATGGCGAAGCCGATCGTCATCGCGACGGCCGCCGAGCACACGAGCCGTCGTCCGACGGGGCTCGCGGCCGATGGCGCCGAGTCAAGATGAGTCGCTTGCATGATGTATTTTTGGAGGCCAGACAGGTCGCACGATTTTAAATCGCGCACGAGAACGCGCGACGCGTGCCGAAGCGCGCTCCGCATCGTGCATCCCCGTGCGTGTTTTTAATGTGCGCGATTGTACGCTGGCACGGCGCTTCGAAGCGTCGCGGACAAAACACAGGCGCGAACGGGCCAACGACCGCGGCGCGCCGCGGCGTCGGCGCGGCCCGCCCGTTGTCTTGTCGTCAGCGCCCCAGGTAGCGCAGCGGCGTGCCGCTCATCAGTCGGCGCTCGATATGCTCGAGCGAAACGCCCTTGGTTTCCGGCACTAGCCACCACACCAACAGCAGTGACAAACCATTCAGCAACGCATACAGCCAGAAAGTGGTGGCGCCGCCGAGTGTATTGACCAGCGTCAGGAAGGTGGCGCCGGCAACCATATTGGCCGCCCAGTTGGTGAACGTCGACACAGCGATGCCGAAATCGCGACCCTTGATCGGCTGAATCTCCGAACAGAGGATCCAGATCAATGGACCGGCGGACATGGCGAACCCGGCGATGAAAAGCAGCAGCATGCAAACCGCGGCAATTTGTTGCGCCGGGTTGACGACACCGATATGCAGCAATGCACCCAGCACTGCAAGAGCACCCGCCATGACGACAAAACCCGCATAGAGAATCGGCTTGCGACCGAGTCGGTCGACCAGGCCAATGGCGATAAAGGTTGCCAGCACATTGACCGCGCCGACGATCACCGTACCCCACAGCTGCGCCTGGTGGCTGTTGTAATGAGCCAGACTGAAGATGCGGGGCGCGTAGTACATGACGACGTTCACGCCCGTGAGCTGTTGCATCACCTGCAGCAGAATGCCCAGGCCCAGCGAGCGACGAAAGTCGGAAGAGGCGCGCAGGAGGCTCAGTCCCTCTTGGCGAATCGTCAACTGTTCGCGAATTTGCACGATCTCGCGGTCCGCCGCGGCATGGTCGTCGCGCAAGCTTTCGAGTATGCGGCGTGCCTCGGCCTCGCGACCGCGCATCATCAGCCAGCGCGGGCTGCGCGGCAGGGTCAGCACACCCAGCAGCAGCAACAGCGCGGGAAAGGCGATGACCCCCAGCATCCAGCGCCAGCTGCCGCTATAGCTGAATGCGGTATCGGAAAGAAACGCCGCCAGGATACCGACCGTAATCATCAACTGATAAAGCGACACCATGGCGCCACGGATTGCTTCAGGCGCGATCTCGGACAGATAGAGAGGTGCTGTGAACGAGGCGATGCCGACCGCCAGACCGAGCACCACGCGCGCGCCGATCAGCGTCGCCGGATCGGGTGAGAACGCGCAACCGATCGAGCCGATGACGAACAGGAAAGCACCCAGCACCAGCGAATATTTGCGACCGAGTCGCCACGACAGCCAGCCGGCCAGCAAGGCGCCCAGCGCGGCACCGAACATCATGCTGCTGACGATCCATTGCTGGAGCGAATCGCCGATGACGAAGTCGTTGGCAATGAAGGGCAGCGCACCGGCGATGACACCAATATCGAGGCCGAATAGAAGGCCGGCCAGTGCAGCCATCAAGCAGGCGAAAAGAACTTTGGTGTGCGAAGAAATTTGCGTGGCCATCACAGTCGTAGTCAAGATTTTTGTTTCCATTGCGAAAGTTCGTGCGGTAAGCAGGGGAGTGCCGGAGGGGCTCTGTCGCACGTCAAAAACAAGTGTAACGGTTAGGACAGGAGAGCCATTTCAGTTTAAGCCTATAAACTGCGCCGTTGCGCATCAACCAGAAAAGTCTGCAAAAATCTGGCAGACGCGGATAGTCGAGTTGCGCCGCAAACTCCGTCGAATTGATCGGCATTAGCTTGGCGCGCTTTTCCCAGCGCCGACTGCAACCGGCCGTGCGCCGCATGTCCGTTATCGTAATCAGCCCGGAAGCCATGCGAAAAAAGCAATTGAATCAAGCCTTGAGAGGATTAATGGGTCGCTGCCTGGTGCTGTGCCTGGCATGGGCCGGCGCCACTGCGCACGCGGCTTCCGCTGCGCCCGCAGTCGTGCCCGCCGCGGCACCTGCCAGCGCGGCCTCGGCGGCGGCCACCGCCCCCTTGGTATCGAACGGCCTGATCGCGCAACTGCTCCGCCAAGTAGCCCGCTGGGGACGACAGGCGATCCATCAGTTGGCGGACATTTCCGACACCCTATTGCAATTCCCTTCGATCGGGCCGTGGTGGCGGCATACGCTCAGCGCCCCCGCCGCCAAAGATCTGCTGTTGACGATCAGTTGGACACTCGCCGCAACGCTCGTGGCCGGCTGGGCCGTGGAATGGCTGCTGCGGCGTATTTTTTCAAAGGGGCGGCGCGCCCTGGTCGCGCGCTCCGCGCGTGTTCCCACCAACGCCCGCGCGGGCGCGTCGACTGATTCGGGCGTCGTCGCGGCGCCCGCGGCAGTATCGGAAGAGGTCGCGTTAGAGCCGCTGCAAACGCCTCCGGGGGCGCCGCCGGTAGCAACGCTGGGCACTGGCGCCGCGACAGTTTCCCTCGCGCCACAATTGGTAACATCCACGGAGAAAAAAAATGGCGGCGCCAGCGCTGCCGAGCACCTAGGCCTAGTGCGACGCTTCCTGTTCGCGGCGCTAGGCTTCATGCTCGATCTGTTGTCGCTGGGCGGTTTTGTCCTCACCACCGCCTTGCTGGGGCCTGCGCTCGCCGGCGACAGTGGGCGGCCACATGAAGTCATCATCGCCGCGACCGATGCTTACATCACCGCGCGTCTCGTGCTGGCCGTAACGCGCGCGCTGACCTCGCCGCGCAATCCGCACACGCGCCTGATCGGGATCAGCGATGCCGCAGCCAGCTACATCCACCGTTGGATGCGCTTTTTGGTGGCGTTCTCCGCTTGCGGCATCGCCTTCGTCAATATTTCCGAACAGGTTGGCGTCAGTGGCGCGGCGCGTCTGGCCTTGTTAAAGGTGATCGCACTGTGCGTACACGTCGCCTTGCTGGTGGTGGTGGTGCAGTCGCGGCAAACCGTTGCTGACTGGATCATTCATAGAGTGCCCGCGCGCGGTGCCGCGGCTGGTTTCCGCGATTGGGCCGCACGCTGCTGGGCGGTGGTGGCGGGTTTCTTCATTATCGGCATCTGGTTTCTGTGGGCGCTGGGCGTCGACAACGGCTTCACCAAGCTGTTGCATTTCGCGGCGCTGACCGCTGCGGTGATCATCGCCGCACGCATCCTCTCGATCTTGCTGTTCGGCCTGCTGAGCCGATTGTTCCAGGCCGGCGCGCCGACCGACGGCAGCGAGCCGCAGTTGTCCGCCGCACAGCGCGCCAGCCGCTACTACCCATTGTTGCGCTGGATCATTTCGCTGGCCGTCAGCGCGGGTACGGTGGTGGCGCTGCTGGAGGTATGGGGCGTCGATGCGCTGCGCTGGCTTTCTACGGGCTTTATCGGGCCGCGGCTGGCGTCGGCGTCGCTCACTCTATTCAGCGCAGTACTGATCGCCATCGTCATCTGGGAATGGGCCAATATCGCCATCGACCGCCGTCTGGCACGCTGGACCGGCCATGGCGACCTGGTGCGCGCCGCGCGCTTGCGCACGCTGCTGCCGATGCTGCGCACTTGCCTGCTGGTGGCGATCGGCCTGGTGCTCGGCCTGACGGCGTTGAATCAGATCGGCATCAATACCGGCCCGCTGCTCGCCAGCGCCAGCATCATCGGCGTGGCGCTCGGCTTCGGCTCGCAAAAATTGGTGCAGGATTTCATTACCGGCATCTTTTTACTGATGGAAAACGCCATGCAGGTGGGCGACTTCGTAACCGTCGCGGGCGTTTCCGGCAGCGTTGAATACTTGTCGATCCGCACAGTCCGGCTACGCGCTGGTGATGGCTCGCTGTACATTGTGCCGTTCAGCTCGGTTTCGACTGTCAACAACACCAATCGTGGCATCGGCAATGCATCGGTACGCGTCAATGTGCCCTACGATGCGGACATCGAGAAAGTGGAAGATACCCTCAAGGAAATCGTCGCGCAAATGCGCACCGAGCCGCCCTATAACGAGCAAATCCTCAACGATCTCGAATTGTGGGGAGTGGATCAGGTCGATGGGGCGATGATCACGCTCGTCGGGCAGATTCGTACGGTCGATCGTGGCCGCTGGGGCGTACAGCGCGAATTCAACCGGCGCATGTTGTCGCGCTTCCGTGCACTCGACATTCAGGTGGCGAACTCGAATCAGCGCGTGCTGGTGCAATTGCCACAGGCCGAACCCGACCAGACCGAACCGCCGCCGAGCATCGCGGAAGTAAAGGCGGACGAGGCCGAGCGCCGCCAGGAAGCGGTGGCACGGGTTGCCGCGGAAGAGGCCGCGATCGCCGAAGCTGCCGCGAAGGACACCGCGCTGATGGGGTCGCCGACACCGGCTTCCGATGCCGAATTGGCCGCTAAGGCGAGTGCCGAAGCGGACGTCGACGCGCCACGCGCGCCCAACGCCGACGCGAATGCTCCGCGCGCTGGAGACAAGCCATGAAGCTGACCGTAGTAGGCGCGGGCGCGGTGGGCGGCTTATTGGCTGCAGCGCTGGTGCGAGGCGGCCAGCCGGTCAATCTGCTGGCGCGCGGTGCCACGCTGGCGGCGGTGCGCGAGCACGGCCTGCGCGTGCGCGACCCCGCCACGCAAGAGGCCGACCGCCCAAGCGAATGGCGGGTCGACGTAGACGCCGCCAGCGATGCACGCCGCTTCGGTGTGCAGGACTGCATCGTCATCGCGTTGAAGGCCCAGCAATTAGCTGGCGCAGTTGCCGATATCGCGCCGCTGTGCGGACCCACCACGGTAGTCATCAGCGCCAGCAACGGTTTGCCGTGGTGGTTCCTGCATTGCCTGGACGGCCCACTGGCCGGTCAATCGATCGCGTCGGTCGATCCCGACGGCGCACTGTGTCGGCGTTTTCCGCCACCGCGGGCGGCGGGATGCGTGGTTCATCTGTCGGTGTCCGTGGCGGCGCCGGGTGTCATCGCACGCGGCAACGGCAATCGTCTGATCGTCGGCGCGGCCGACCCGACCGAACGCAGCGTCGCCGCCTGTCTTGACGCAGTTTCCGCAGCCTGGAGCCGAGGCGGTATGGCAGTGTCCAGTACCGCGCGGATTCGTGACGATATCTGGGCCAAGCTTTGGGGCAACATGACGATGAATCCGCTCAGCGCACTGACCCGCGCCACGGCAGACCGTCTGCTCGACGATCCTTATACCGCCGAGTTGATTCGGCAGATGATGCGCGAAGCCACCGCGCTCGGTGTGCGGCTCGGGCTCACGCTGCGTACCGACGAGCAGGCGATTGAAGAGCGCATTGCCGTGACACGCCAGCTGGGCGCATTCAAAACCTCGATGCTGCAAGATCTCGAAGCGAGTCGCCCATTGGAACTCGCGCCGTTACTGGGTGTTTTTCCCGAACTCGGGCGGCGGCTGGGCGTTGACACGCCTTATTGCGACGCGGTGCTGGGGCTTGCACGGCTGCTCGATGACAAGCTCCAGGAGGCTGCGCCAGGCGCCGCATGACCCAGCCAAGCGGTCGCAGCTCCATGCCGAGGCATACGCTTTTGGGAGGCTGCAAAATAGTTTGCTAGAATATCCGGCTTCTCGATGAGCCGGGCAGCTCAGCGCTTTGTCGTTCGAATGAGCGCGATCAAAAGGCGCCAGAATATTTCCAGAACGGATCGAACCCATGTCTAATGTTGTAGAAAACCTCGGCAAACTCGAACGGCGCGTCACGATCTCGATCCCACGGGATAGCGTGACCAGCGAAGTGGACGTGCGCGTTCGGCAAATTGCCAAAACCTTCAAGATGCCGGGTTTCCGGCCAGGCAAGGTGCCGCTCAAGATGGTCACGCAGCAATATGGCGGTCGCATCGAAGCGGAAGTGTTGAGCGATCGCATCGGTCAGCAATTCAATGAAATCAGCCGTGCCGAAAATATCAAGGTTGCCGGTCAGCCGCGTTTCACGCCGCAGGGCGGTGAGCTGGCGGATCCGACCGAAGGCACAGGCGACTACGCCTTCGATGCCACCTTCGAGGTCTATCCCGAAGTGAAGCTTGGTGATGTTTCGGATGTCGAACTGACGCGTTCCGTCACCGACGTGGGCGACGATGAAATCGACCGTACGCTCGATATCCTGCGCAAGCAGCGCGTGACCTATATCGAGCGCGAAGCCGGCGACGGCGTGGCGCGCAACGAAGATCGCGTTACCGTCGATTTCGTCGGCCGCATCGACGGCGAGCCGTTTGCCGGAGGCGCTGCTGAAGGGTTTGCTTTCGTGCTGGGCGAAGGCCGGATGCTGCCCGAGTTCGAACAAGCGGTCACCGGCGTGAACGTCGGCGAAGAACGCCAGTTCGACCTGAAGTTCCCTGAGGATTATCACGGCGCGGAAGTGGCCGGCAAAACTGCTCAGTTCACCATCAAGGCCACCAAGATCGAAGCGCCGCAACTGCCGGAAGTCGACGACGCTTTCGCACGCACGCTGGGTGTGGCCGATGGCGATCTGGCAAAGATGCGCACTGAGATTCGCGACAATCTGCAACGCGAAGCGAAGCGCCGTACGCAAACCGAACTCAAGAATCAGGTGATGGATGCGCTGATCAAGCACGCCGAGCTCGACGTGCCGACCACGCTGGTCGAACAGGATCAGCAACGCCTGGTCGAACTGGCGCGCCAGGACCTCACGCAACGCGGCGTGCCGAATGCCGCCGATGCGCCGATTCCGGCCGAAATGTTCCGCGAGCAGGCCGAGCGTCGCGTGAAGCTCGGCCTGATTCTGGCCGAGATGGTGAAGCAGCACGGGCTGCAGGCCAAACCCGAGCAGATTCGCGCCGAAGTCGACGAGTTCGCGAAAAGCTACGAAGACCCGAAGGAAGTCGTGCGCTGGTATTATTCAGACCCACAGCGCCTCGCTGAAATCGAAGCCTTCGTCGTTGAGAGCAACGTCGTCGATTTCGTGACCGGCCAGGCCAAGGTGAACGACAAGCAAGTAAGTTTCGCGGAGCTGGCCAGCGCCAACGCCAACGCTCAGTAGCGTGGGCGCCGGGCGGGCGCTTCGAGGCGGCCTCGACAGGCTGCTTTGCAGCGCCGCATCGCGGCACGCCTCGCTTCGTTCGAACTCCGCTTACGACCGAGGATTAACACGCATGACGTTTCGTGCAGATTTTATGAACGCTGGCGCCGCGCACCTGAATGACAGCGACGCGCCGCAGGCGCTTGGCCTGGTGCCGATGGTCGTCGAGACCACCGGTCGTGGCGAACGCGCCTACGATATCTATTCGCGGCTGTTGAAAGAGCGCGTGGTGTTTCTGGTCGGCGAAGTCAACGATCAGACGGCGAACCTGGTGGTAGCACAGTTGTTGTTTTTGGAGAGCGAGAATCCCGACAAGGACATCAGCCTCTACATCAACAGCCCGGGCGGATCGGTTTCTGCGGGCATGGCGATTTACGACACGATGCAATTCATCAAGCCCGACGTTTCCACCTTGTGCATGGGACTGGCCGCGAGCATGGGCGCGTTTCTATTGGCGGCGGGTGCCAAGGGCAAGCGCTTCTCGTTGCCGAATGCGCGCATCATGATCCATCAGCCTTTGGGAGGCGCGCGCGGTCAGGCGTCTGATATCGAAATCCAGGCTCGCGAAATCCTGTATTTGAAAGAACGGCTCAATCAATTGCTGGCGCAGCACACCGGGCAAGATGTCGAACGAATCGGCCGCGATACCGATCGCGACAATTTCATGTCGGGTGACGATGCGCAGGCATACGGCTTGGTCGATCAGGTTGTTCAGAAACGCAGTTGAACCGCTAGCAACGGACATGGGCGGCACGGCCCGGCGCCATAAGCGCCCGGTCGACGCCCGTGACCGGCAGGTCATTGCTCCAGATCGGTGCGGAAGAGCCCCTCGCGGGTGCTATGACCGCACCTGTTGCCATCCGGCTTCGCGGCTGCAACGCTGCCGCAAACCGCGTATTATGTTTATCACGTGTCCGGAGGCGTGAATCAATGGCGGACAAAAAGGGTTCGAACAGCGAAAAGCTGCTCTATTGCTCGTTTTGCGGAAAGAGTCAGCATGAAGTCAAAAAACTGATTGCCGGCCCGTCGGTATTCATCTGTGATGAGTGTATCGACCTCTGCAACGAGATCATTCGCGACGAAGCGACGAATGCCACCGCGGAAGCGGCGGCCGCGCGCTCCGATCTGCCTGCGCCGCATGAAATCAGCGGCATCCTCGACCAGTACGTGATTGGCCAGGAACGCGCGAAAAGAATTCTCGCGGTGGCCGTCTACAATCACTACAAACGGCTCAAGCACCTCGGCCACAAGAACGACGTCGAATTATCCAAAAGCAATATCCTGCTGATCGGCCCGACCGGATCGGGCAAGACCTTGCTCGCGCAAACGCTCGCGCGGCTGCTGCAGGTACCTTTCGTGATCGCCGATGCGACCACGCTGACGGAAGCCGGCTACGTCGGCGAAGACGTCGAAAACATCATTCAGAAGCTGCTGCAAAACTGCAACTACGAAGTCGAGAAGGCGCAGAAGGGCATCGTCTATATCGACGAAATCGACAAAATCAGCCGCAAATCGGCCAATCCGTCGATTACGCGTGACGTCTCGGGCGAGGGCGTGCAGCAGGCGTTGCTGAAGCTGATCGAAGGCACGATGGCTTCGGTGCCGCCGCAGGGCGGGCGCAAGCATCCCAACCAGGATTTCATTCAAGTCGACACGACCAACATCCTGTTCATCTGCGGCGGGGCGTTCGATGGCCTGGAGCGCGTCATCATCGACCGTACCGAAAAGACCGGCATCGGTTTCGGTGCCACAGTGAAAAGCGGTGACGAGCGTGACTCGGGCGAGATCCTGCGTGAAGTCGAGCCGGAAGATCTGATCAAGTTCGGGCTGATTCCCGAGTTGATCGGCCGTCTGCCGGTGGTCGCGACGCTCGGCATGCTCGACGAGGAAGCGCTGGTCAAGATTTTGGTCGAACCCAAAAACGCGGTCGTCAAACAGTATCAAAAGCTTTTCGCGATGGAACACGTCGAATTGGAATTGCGCCCCGCAGCGCTGCACGCGGTAGCCCGCAAGGCGATTCGGCGCAAAACCGGTGCGCGTGGTTTGCGTTCGATCTTGGAACAGGCCTTGCTCAATACCATGTACGAACTACCGAACCAGAAAGGCGTCAGCAAAGTCATTGTTGATGACAATGCCATTGACGGCGACGGCAAACCGCTGCTCATTTACGAGGAAGCTCCGAAGGTGTCGGGCTCCAATTGAACGTGAGCCGTGACCGGAAGCCGTTCATGGCGACGTGAACGGCTTTTTCACGGCCGCGCCTGGCGTGCGGAAATTTGTACCGCAATCGGATCGGATAAACCGCTTGCATTATCCGACTCGGCCCCTATCTACCGGCAGACCGCTTCCATTCTTGGGGAAATAAATGTCAGGAACCCAACTTCTACCATCGGAACCGACCAGCCTGCCGCTGTTGCCATTGCGGGATGTGGTGGTGTTTCCGCATATGGTGATCCCGCTGTTCGTCGGACGCCCCAAATCCATCAAGGCGCTGGAAATCGCGATGGACGGCGGCAAGCACATCATGCTGGTGGCCCAGAAGGCCGCTGCCAAAGATGAGCCGACGCCGAAAGACCTGTATGAGGTCGGCTGCATCGCCAATATTCTGCAAATGCTCAAGTTGCCCGACGGCACCGTCAAAGTGCTCGTCGAAGGCCTGCAGCGCGCCAAGACTTTGTCGGTCGAGGAAGACGACTCGCACTTCAGTTGCGAGGCGCTGCCGCTCGACCCGGACAAAGTCGGCAGTGCCGAAACCGAAGCGCTGCGTCGCGCGATCGTTTCGCAATTCGACCAATATGTGAAACTGAACAAGAAGATCCCGCCGGAGATCCTGACGTCACTGTCGGGTATTGATGAGCCGGGTCGGCTGGCGGACACGATTGCCGCGCATTTGCCGCTGAAGCTCGACCAGAAGCAACATATTCTCGAAATGTTTCCGGTGGTGGAACGTCTTGAACATCTGCTGGCACAACTCGAATCTGAAATTGACATCCTGCAAGTCGAGAAGCGTATTCGTGGCCGCGTCAAACGGCAGATGGAGAAGAGTCAGCGCGAGTACTACCTGAACGAACAGGTCAAGGCGATCCAGAAAGAACTGGGCGAAGGCGAAGAGGGCGCCGATCTCGAGGAACTCGAGAAGCGCATTTCCGCTGCCCGGATGCCGAAAGAAGCGCGCAAGAAGGCCGATGCGGAGCTGAAGAAGCTCAAGCTGATGTCGCCGATGTCGGCCGAGGCCACCGTCGTGCGCAATTACATCGATACCTTGGTCGCGCTGCCGTGGCGCAAGAAGAGCAAGGTCAATAACGACCTGCCGAACGCCGAGCGTGTACTCGACGAGGATCATTTCGGCCTTGAAAAGGTCAAGGAACGCATCCTCGAGTATCTGGCCGTGCAACAACGTGTCGACAAGGTCAAGGCGCCGATCCTGTGCCTGGTCGGGCCGCCGGGTGTTGGCAAGACTTCGCTTGGACAATCGATCGCTCGTGCCACCAACCGCAAGTTCGTGCGGATGGCATTGGGCGGCGTGCGCGACGAAGCAGAAATTCGCGGGCATCGCCGCACTTATATCGGCTCGATGCCAGGCAAGATTCTGCAAAGCCTTGCAAAGATCGGCGTGCGCAATCCGCTGTTCCTGCTGGACGAAGTCGATAAGATGGGCATGGACTTCCGCGGCGATCCGTCGTCGGCTTTGTTGGAAGTGCTCGATCCTG
Organism: Janthinobacterium lividum; assembly: GCA_050955105.1. Lineage (GTDB taxonomy): Bacteria > Pseudomonadota > Gammaproteobacteria > Burkholderiales > Burkholderiaceae > JBPBQZ01. Next base: position 12,086 of record JBPBQZ010000073.1, read on the forward strand.
AACAGAACCATACGTTCGCCGATCACTACATCGAGGTCGATTTCGATCTGTCCGACGTGATGTTCGTGGCGACTTCGAATTCGCTCAACATTCCGGCGCCTTTGCTCGACCGGATGGAAGTGATTCGCTTGTCTGGCTACACCGAGGACGAAAAGGTCAACATCGCCTTGCGTTATCTGCTGCCCAAGCAAAAGAAGAACAACGGCCTGAATGCCAGTGAAATCGAAGTGGCCGAGGATGCGATTCGCAGCATCATTCGCTACTACACGCGCGAAGCGGGCGTGCGCTCGCTCGAGCGCGAGATCTCGAAGATCTGCCGCAAGGTCGTGAAGATGCTGTTGCTGAAGAAGTCGGATCAAGCGGTCGTGATCGACGCTGACAATCTGGACACCTTCCTCGGCGTGCGCAAGTTCGACTTCGGCCTGGCGGCGAAGGAGAACCAGGTCGGGCAGGTTACCGGTCTGGCATGGACGGAAGTGGGCGGCGATCTGCTGACGATCGAAGCGGCGGTCATGCCGGGCAAGGGCAATATCATTCGCACTGGCTCGCTCGGCGACGTGATGAAGGAGTCGGTCGAGGCAGCACGCTCGGTGGTTCGTTCGCGGGCGCGGCGTCTGGGTATTTCGGATGAAGCCTTCGAGAAGAAGGATATCCACATCCACGTGCCCGAGGGCGCTACGCCGAAAGATGGTCCCTCGGCCGGTGCGGCGATGACGACGGCGCTCGTGTCGGTGCTTACCGGTATTCCGGTGCGCGCTGACGTGGCGATGACCGGCGAAATCACCCTGCGTGGTGAGGTGCTGGCGATCGGCGGCTTGAAAGAGAAGCTGCTGGCGGCGCATCGCGGCGGCATCAAAGTGGTGTTGATCCCGGAGGAAAACGTCAAGGATCTGGCGGAAATTCCGGATAACGTCAAAAACAGCATGGAGATCCTGCCAGTACGCTGGATCGACAAGGTGTTGCAACTGGCACTCGACCGCATGCCGGTGCCGTTGCCCGACGAAGAGCCGAAGGCTGCCGCCGCGGCGGCACCCGTAGCCGATGCGCCGCCGGCCAGTCCGGCATCGGGCGTGATCAAGCACTAGCCGGCACTGACGAAACTCCGGTGGGCAGCGGTATACGCCCACCAATCAAGCCGCGGCCCACGAAGCCGCGGCTTTTTTTGCATGGCACTGTAGGCAAGCGACGCGGGGCGGGGCGCGCTGCCGATTATTCTTGACAGTGCGTATTCCCACTTGTTTAATGAAGCGCATTCGCCGCTGACCAATTTTTCAGCACGCACTTTTCAGCATGGAGTCTTGAGCCAATTCATTCCCTACCAGGAAGACATCAAATGAATAAGACGGAACTGATCGACCATATCGCCGGTGAAGCTGCCATCTCCAAAACGGAGGCGGGTCGCGCGCTCGAGGCGATGGTGAATGCCGTTAAAGGCAGCTTGCAAGAGGGCGGTTCCGTAACCCTGGTTGGCTTCGGCACCTTTGCAGTCGGCACGCGTGCCGCGCGCCCCGGCCGCAATCCACGCACGGGCGCGACCATCGAAATCGAAGCGGCACGCGTGCCGAAGTTCCGCCCTGGCAAAGCGCTCAAAGATGCTTTAAACTAGCGCGCTGTCGTCCCGCCGTGCCTCGAAGTTCGAGCAAGTGGTGGGCCGCAAGGCGAGGAGCGGGTGCTTAGCTCAGTTGGTAGAGCGGCGCCCTTACAAGGCGTAGGTCGGGAGTTCGAGCCTCTCAGCACCCACCATTCCGCTTCGCGCAGTTTCATTCCACGCAGTTTTCATATCCCAGACGTTTCCAGCGCGCGGCATCCACACCGCAATGCTTTTGCCGCCATGTGTCACCACGCTCGGCAAAAGGGATCGTGCGCTTGGCGAAGACGCGGCGCTTGGTTCGTTTCACTACGCCACCCTACGTTCGCACGAAATCCGCACCCGCAGAATTTATACGTTCGCCGTCTTTTCAACTCCGCGGGAACACGGCGCTTTGCGCAAATTTCGAGGCGCACATACTGGAGAACTGTCTTCAATTGTGAAGTGCTACCGTCGATTGCCAGTTCGCATATCTGATGCCACGCGAGATCCACTTCCGCCGTTGACTGTGCGAGCGCTGTGAGCGCTGACCGTGCTGGGTCGTCTACAGTACGGTAACTGTGCTCATCAACGGGCATAACTGATTAGGATTCCGATTTATTTCCACGAGGCCATATGCTTTCGGATGGATGGGAAATGATCGCGGCTGGTCCGCCCTTCGTTTCCGCTAATCGTGCGGCAATTTCTACGAGCTTCGTGGCTTGACACATATTGCATCGAGCGTCCATTCTGTGCGCGTTTTTGCACCGGGCGATGTATATGTTGGATAAAAATACCGAAAACGATTTCCAGGCGGTGCCGCAGCCGACAAATTTTTTTGAGTCTTGGGAGATAGACGAACAATTCCTGAACCGGGTACTTTCGCGCGTAGCGGATATTGATGTAGTGGCACTCGATATTTTCGATACCGCGTTGACGCGATCCGTTGACAGTCCCGCGGATGCGTTCGCCGAGGTAGAACGACGTTTGATCCGAGAGTATGGCGGCCCCGCGATCGGGTTCGCCGCGGAGCGTGAAAATGCTGAGCGCTTGGCAAGAATTCATCAATTGGAGACTTGCGGCGCGGAGGAAATTCGCTATCAGCACATCTATGCGCAACTGCATGTAAAAAACGCGCAGCTCGCTGATATGTGGACGCGTGCGGCAGAGCTGGAACTCGAAGTCGAATCTTCATTAGTTATCGCGGTACCCGACATTCTGGAGCTTACCAAGCGACTGCTCCATCTGCATAAGCCATTTATCTTCGTATCCGACATGTACCTCCCCGCTGAGTTTCTGGCCCGACTATTGAGTCGCGCAGGTTACAGCGGCTGGACGCACCTGTATGTCTCCAGCGAGACGCTCGCTACCAAAGCATCTGGCAGGCAGTGGAAGATCGTCGAATCACGTTATGCGGATCTGCATCGCATATTACACATCGGCGACGACGAGTTGAGGGACCACCTGGTGCCCAGTAAATACCAAATCCGTACCGAGCCTTTCAAGCGAGCGCGCTCTGAGCAGCGCGTAGGCGCGGCGCTGGATGTTCACGTCCTGCCGTTTTCCTATGCGCAGCGAGACGTCGTCCTTCGTTCCCGTGCAACGGCGGAACGGCCGATAGATGAGTCGGAACGGTGGCGAAACATGGGCCGCACTTTAGGTGGGATCGTGCTTGCGGGATTTATGCGTTGGCTCGAACAGCGCGTGTTGCGGCATCAGATAGGGAAATTATATTTTTGCGCAAGAGACGGTTGGCTACTGCGGCGGGCATGGCAAG
>JBPBQZ010000074.1:0-14774 GCA_050955105.1 Janthinobacterium lividum
TCGAAACGGAACAGGCAGGTGGGATCGTGCAGCAGCACGTTGGTGTCGAGCACGAACAGCTTGCCGGTTTCCGTCGGCTTGCGGGCCGGTGCGGCGGGACGCGTGGGCCGTGCGGTGTCGCGCGCATCAGACGATGCGGTGGCCGTGCGATCGGTGGTTTCGACCTGGCGTGCGACAACGGCAGCGGCTGCGTCGGTGTTGCCACCGGCGCGGCCACGTCTTGCAGGCGAGCGCGCCGGGGTGGCGCCAGGGTTGGCATCGGTCGCCGGCGCACTGGCGGCTGTCGGCGCGTTGCCGGTGCGAGTCGTCGCGGCAACGCCGGCAGCGATCGGTGCGATTGGCGCGCTGGGCACTGCCGCGGCAACCGGCGCGGCAGCAGCCGTGACGGGAACCGCGCTGGCGCTCAGGCTGACCTCTTCCTCAGGGCGCGCGGCGGCGGCCGGGCGCAGCAGCGCCGCAGTCTGCCGACGGCGACCGCGCTGTCCGCCGGTGGTCGCGTCCGCGGCGGCCTGGGCCGCGTCGGTCGCGGCCCCCGTGCCACGGGACGCGAGTTGCGCGTCGCGCTGGGCAGTGGTGTCGGCTGCATTGCCTGAGCGCGCCGCGGCGCCGCGTGCCGACGCGTTGGCGCGACGGCCGGTACCGGTGCGCGCATTGCTGGCTGTGCCGGTTGCTGCATCGGCGGCCGGCGGTGCGGCAGCCAGCGGCACCGCGACGCCGGTCAGTTCGGCGTCGGAATTAGGCAGCCGTACCAGCGTGCTGCCATGTGCATCTTCGCTATCTGCTTCGTCAGCAACTGCTTTCTTGCCGGATTTCGCCGGTCGCGCCTTGGCCTTGTATTCATCGGGAGACAACAGATCGCCGAGCTTGCTGGGCATCGTAGGCAAAGGCATTTTTCCCCCTTGGATTGAAGTAACTTGAAATCGTTGATGCGCGCGGCGGCGGCTTGAAGGGCGCGCTGCCAGACGGCGCGGCGCCGCTTAATCCACGACGCTGGGCGACGCCCGTCCATTGGCTTGGACGATAGCGCAGAAAAGAAGGTGACAGGCGGTGCAGCCGCGGACGCGGCGCGAACATCGAGAAGAACGGGAATATGGAGGCCAGCCGCGCCAAGCGCGGCGCACACGCGAAGCAAATCGACGTGCCAATGAGCCGCTTCGAACAGTGGCGGCGGCGCCGGCGTGAAACGCATTTCAGCAACACCGTCGCGCCGCGCGGGTACTGCGGCAGTCGCAAAAAAGGTCGGAAGGATCGCCCGATTCGCAAGGAGTTCACTCATTGCGAACGACTATATCCCGGCTCACAAAGCTTGTACAGCGCTCAACACATCGTCCACGTGGCTATCGACCTTCACCTGCCGCCACTCCTTCTGCAGCAGGCCGTCGCCGTCGATCAGGAAGGTGCTGCGTTCCAGTCCTTGATAGACCTTGCCATACAGTTTCTTGGGCCGGATCACGTCATAGGCGCGACACACGGTTTCGTCGGTGTCGGAGACCAGCGCAAAAGGCAGCCCCAGCTTGGTCTGGAAACGTTGATGCGAGGCCAGGCTGTCGCGCGACACGCCGACGATCAGCGCGCCAGCGGCGGCGAAGGCATCGTTGGCATCGCGGAACTTCAAACTTTCGGTGGTGCAGCCGGGCGTATTGTCCTTCGGATAGAAGTACAGCACGACTTTTTTGCCGCGCTGCGCGGCCAGCGAAAATGTGCCGCCGGTCGCTGGAGCCGTGAAATCCGGAGCTGGACTACCAAGCACGATGGGCACTGCTTTCTCCTGGTATAGGCGGCGCTATGGCCGTCAAGACTGCACAATCAGTTGCCCCGAACGGCCGGCGACGCTGCCCCAGTGCAGGGCTTGCACGGGTAGGGCGGCGGTATCGAGGGTGGCATGGTAGTCACCCATGGTGAGTAGCGTATGTCCTTGCGCACGCCAGCCGTCCAGCAGCCGGGCGAAAGCGGGCGCGAGTTTGCCGCCCTCGAGTTCCGCATGCAAGGTAAATACCTGGTCGCGATCGCCGCCGCTGCCGGCCTTGGCCGAGCTCGCGCGCTCGCTGGTGAGCGACAACAGATGGTCGGCGACGTTGTCCGCGCGGATATCGCCCACGCCGATCAGTTCATCGATGGTGGGCAGCGTGGTCGGCATTTGGATGTGCGCGAGCGGGCGGCCGTCGATGCTGAGCCGATACGGCGCCCTGCCGCGTCCGTCCGAGGCGTAGCGGATGCCGTTCAAGTCGAGCTGTTCGAACGCATAGCGGTTCATCTGCCAGCCGGCGGCCCCGTGCGTGACCGGCGCGGCGCCGAATACTTCCGCATAGCGCGCGAACGAGCGCTGCATCTGGCGGCGCGTCCATTCGGCGTCGCGCACCCGAACGTGGTCCTGCCAGGCAATGTGATCCCAGGTGTGAACGCCGGTTTCGCAGCCCGCATCGCGCGCGCTGCGCAGCGTCGCGGCGGCGCGCCGGCCGATATCCGGTCCGGGCAGCAGCACGCCATACATCAGCGTGCGCAATCCATAGTGCTCCACCACCGAGGTACGCGAGACTTTCTTGAGGAAGCCGGGCCGAAACACGCGCTTGAGCGCACGCCCGGTGTGATCGGGACCGAGACTGAATAGAAAGGTCGCACGGACACCGGCGCGATCGAGTAAGCGCAGCAAGGTCGGCACGCCCTCGCGGGTGCCGCGCAGCGTGTCGACGTCGACTTTGAGAACGATACGGGCCACGCGTGCCTTACTCGACCAGCGCGCGCGCTTCCTGGACCTGCGACCGATACGCCTCGAAGATCTTGTTGAGCGTTTCGTCCATCGAGGCCAGCGGCGCCCAGTCGAGGTCAGCCATGGTGTTGTCGATTTTCGGCACGCGATTCTGCACGTCCTGATAGCCGGCGCCGTAGTAGCTGCCCGAGGAGGTTTCGACCAGTTTCACGTGCTGCGCGCTGTCTCGATACTCGGCAAAGGCATTGGCCTTCTCGAGCATCATCGTGGCCAATTCGCGTACCGAGAAGTTATTGCGTGGATTGCCGATGTTGTAGATCTTGCCGCACGCCACGTTGTCGCGGTTCTCGAGAATGCGCATCAGCGCGGCAATGCCATCGTCAATGCTGGTGAACGCGCGTTTTTGCGAACCACCGTCGACCAGGTTGATGTTTTCGCCGCGCACGATGTGTCCGAGGAACTGCGTCACCACGCGCGAGCTGCCTTCCTTCGCAGTAAAGATCGAATCGAGGCCCGGACCGATCCAGTTGAACGGCCGGAACAGCGTGAAGCGCAAGCCTTCCTGTGCGCCGTAAGCCCAGATCACGCGATCCATCAATTGCTTCGAGCACGCGTAGATCCAGCGCTGCTTGTCGATCGGCCCGTAAACCAGGTGCGACTGTTTCGGGTCGAACTGTTCGTCGGCGCACATTCCGTACACTTCCGAGGTCGACGGGAAAACCAGATGCTTCTTGTATTTCACCGCCGAGCGCACGATCGGCAGATTCGCTTCGAAGTCGAGCTCGAACACGCGCAGCGGCTGCTGCACATAGGTGGCGGGCGTCGCGATCGCCACCAGCGGCAGAATCACGTCGCATTTTTTCACGTGGTACTCGACCCACTCGCGATTGATCGTGATGTCGCCTTCGAAGAAATGCATCCGTTCGTGCTTCAGCAAGTCGCCGAGCCGATCCGACTGCATGTCCATGCCATAGACTTCCCAGTCGGTGGTGTCGAGGATGCGCTGGGTGAGGTGGTGGCCGATAAAGCCGTTAACCCCGAGGATTAGGATTTTTTTCATGAATGGCGAGTATGCGTGAGCAGCTGGAATTCGGCCGGCGTCAACGGACGACCGTCCAGGGTGAGCAGATGAATCGCAAGGGCGCGCGCGTCGCCGCAGAGGCCGAAGAGCGCATTATCCACTACCTGCAATCCGGGTCGCAAATCGGCGCGCGGCGGCCGCGCGGCGAGGCGCGCGCGGGCTATTACGAAGCGTTGTCCGCCCACGTCCGTGAATGCGCCGGGATAAGGTGGCGCCACGGCGCGGATCAGATCGTATACGCGTTGCGCGGGCAGTGACCAGTCGATGCGACCGTCTTCCGGCCCGCGCCCGCCGAAGTAGCTGCCGGCCGACAGGTCGTTGCGCAGTCGCGGCGCGCGCCCGGCCAGTAACTCGGGCAGGGCGCGCCATAAGGTGATTTCCGCGGCGACCGTGACTTTTTCAAACACTTCGCCCGCCGTATCGTCCGGCAGGATCGGCACGGCGGTTTGCGCGATGATGGCGCCCGCGTCGGGCTTGGCGGCCATCTCGTGCAAAGTTGCGCCGGTCTCGCGTTCACCGTTCAGCACCGCCCAGTTCACCGGCACGCGGCCGCGATATTTTGGCAATAGCGAGCCATGCATATTGAACGCGCCGCGCGGCGCCGCATCGAGCAGCGACGCCGGCAGCATGTGCCGGTAATAGAACGAAAACAGGAAATCGCATTGCGCGTCGCGTACCGCTTCGGCCAGTGCCGGGTCCTTCGCATCGGTTGGCATGAGTACTGGAATGCCATGCTCGGCGGCCAGCGCGGCAACGCTGCCGAACCAGATGTTTTCAGCAGGATTGTCGGCGTGGGTCACGACCAGCGGCACCTCGATACCCGCGGCCAGCAAGGTCGCCAGGCAGCGCACGCCGACGTTGTGATACGCGAAGACGACCGCGCGCGCGCTCATATCGGATCACTGCCGTGCGGGGGCAGGCTCTCGACCTCCGCGGCCGGCAAGATTTCGCCGACGCGCGGCGGTACGGTTTTCGTTGGCGGCGCCTGTACTGGTGTGACGGCATGCACTTCGCGCGAATGCTCGGGGGCCTTGCCGTACTGCGAGGCGCCGCGCTCATGGTTCGGCAGATTCGCCGCCGGCCACGCGCCGGTAACGCTCACGGTGTGCACGTTATCGCCGAGCACCGCGTCGATCAGATAGCGCGGTCGCGCGCGCACTTGTTGATAGATGCGTCCGATATATTCGCCAAGCAGGCCCAAGGCAAAGATGATCACGCCCAGCATGAAAAAGGTAATGGCGAACAGCGTGAATACGCCTTGAACTTCCGCGCCCACGACAAAGCGGCGAATCACCAGCAGCAGGAACAGCGCGGCCGAGCCGGTCGACAGGATGATGCCGACGAACGACAGCCATTGCAGCGGCACCACCGAGAAACCGGTGACCAAATCGAAATTGAGGCGGATCAGGCTATATAGCGAATATTTCGATTCACCGGCGAAGCGTTCGGCATGCGTGACCTCGATCTCGACCGGATTGCGCGCGAAGGTGTAGGCGAGCGCTGGAATAAAGGTATTGACCTCGCCGCAGCGATTGATGGTATCGACGATGCGGCGACTATAGCCACGCAACATGCAGCCCTGGTCGGTCATCTGGATGTGCGTGATGCGTTCGCGCAAGCGATTCATCGCCAGTGACGCCTTGCGGCGGAACCAGGAGTCGTGACGATGCGTGCGGATCGTGCCGACATAATCGTAGCCTTCGCGCATCTTGGCCAGCAGCCGGCCGACTTCTTCGGGCGGGTTCTGCAGGTCGGCGTCGAGCGTGATGACCGACTCGCCATGTGAGTACTCGAAGCCGGCCAGGATAGCCATATGCTGTCCGTAGTTACCGTTCAGCAGGATCACGCGCGTGACGTCGGGGCGCTGCTCGTATTGGGCGCTCAGCATTGCCGCCGAACGATCGCGGCTGCCGTCGTTCACCAGCAGCACTTCATAGCGCAGGCCGAGCGCATCCAACGCCGGATAAAGCCGCTTGAAGAGGGCGTCGAGTCCGGCCTCTTCGTTATAGACGGGAATGACGACCGAAACGTCTGGCTTGATCATGATGGCTGGCTGGAATCCGTTAAAGCGTGTGCGAAATAGGCGTTCACCGCGGCGCAGACCCGATCAACATCGGCGTCGTGCATCGATGGGAACAGCGGCAGGGTGACGATCCTGGCGCCGACGCGTTCGGCATGCGGGAACATGCCTGGAGTGAAGCCGCGCTCGCGATAGAGCGTGAATAGATGGATGGCCGGGTAATGTACGCCGGTGCCGATGCCCTGGTCTTTCAGGGCGTTCATGAAAGCGGCGCGCGCGCGGCCGTCGTCGGGCAACACCACCTGAAACATATGCCAGTTGCCGCGCGCGCGTCCCGGTTCGCGGGGCGGCAGCTCCAGGCCAGCCGCGACTGCCGCACCGCCGGCCAATTGCGCGAAATAGCGTGTCGCCAGTTCGGCCCGGCGCGCGTTGAAGGCGTCGATGCGCCGCAATTGACCGAGACCCACGGCGGCGGCGACGTCGCTCAAGTTGAATTTGCCGCCCACCAGATCCACGTCCATGCCGTCGACGCCGAGGCGCGTGACGCCTTGCAGCCGGTACTTCTCGGCGAGCAGGGCTTCCGCCTCGTTGTTGAGTACCAGCGCGCCACCCTCGATCGACGTCATATTCTTGTTCGCATGGAAGCTGAACGACACCAGATCGCCGAATGCACCGATCAGCTGGCCGTCCCAGCTCGAGCCCATGGCCTGCGCCGCATCTTCCACCACGCGCAGCCCATGCTGGCGCGCGATCGCATAAAGACGTTCCATGTCGACCGGCAAACCGGCGAGATAGACGGGAATGATCGCCTTGGTGCGCGGCGTGATCGCGCGCTCGAGTTGGGTTAGATCGAGATTGCGCGTGAGTGGATCGATATCGGCGAACACTGGCGTCGCGCCGACGCTGTAGACCACATTGCTGGTGGCGACCCAGCTCAGCGGCGTGGTGATGACCTCGTCGCCCGGGCCGACGCCGGCAATGCGCAACGCTACCTCGAGCGTGGCCGTGCCCGAATTGAAGGTGCGCACCGGCCGCCCGCCGAAGCGTGCCGAGAGCTGCGCCTCGAATTCGCGATTCTTCGGACCGGTGGTGATCCAGCCCGAACGCAGCGTGGCTACGACGTCGGCCATGGTTTCATCGTCGATCTGCGGCTTCACGAAAGGCAGGAACTGATTCGGATCGTAGGAGGATGTCATAAGCGGGAATAAGCGGAAATGGCTGGATTGGCCAGCGAAGGCATCGAGTCGCGGTGAGTCTGCACGATCCTGGAACTAACCGCGCGTTAGCACGAAGACGCCGACCAGGATGATCACGATGCCGATCATGCGCATCGGTGACAGTGTTTCACCAAGTAGATAGCAGGCAAGCAGCGCATTCACCACATAACCGATCGACAACATCGGATAAGCGACCGTCACCGGCACGCGCGTCAGCGCGGCAATCCATACGACCACGCTTATTACATAGCAAAAAAGTCCGGCGATGATGGGCCACTGCGTGGCCACGCGCAGCACCGTCGGAAACCAGTCGACGCGAGACAATTGCAGCGGCGCGGCAGCATTGACGCCTGCCTTCAGCAGCAGTTGCGCGATAGCGTTCAGCAGCACGCCAATCAGGATCAGGGTGAAGGATAGAGGATTCATTCGATGGAAGCGACCGACGGGTTTGCGTGCGTCGAGCAGAAAAGCTGGCGGGAACGAGCTGACGGGGCGTCGGTACGTGCGGCGCCGCACACGCGCCGCACGAGACGTAGGAGGGCGAAGACAGCCGAGCGGCGCTTCAAGAGCCGGACTTTTCAACGATTACGCGGCGTGCGTCGGCGGCGATCAATTGCATCGGCACGCCGCGCGCCAGCATCCGTTTGTAGATATCGGGCGGCATCAGCGCCAGCGCGTGCGGATCGCTGTTCCAGCGTTCGATCCAGGCATCGAAAGTCGGCAGCCATTTTTGCGGTTCGACACGAATGCCGAAATCCAGTTCGTCCGGATGCGCGACCATGATCATCGTGTGGTCCAGGTAGAACGGCATGGTGTGGTCGAGTACACCGACCGAATAGAACGGCGTATTGGGCGGCAGGGTGGCCATGGCCGCCTTTACCGCGGGCACCAGCGACACGCCCGAACTCTGCTTGCCGAAAATCTCATGCGCATTGCCGGCCACCGAGACCGCCAGGAACCAGGCCGCGGCGAATACCACCACCGCGCGCTGCGGTGCCGCCGCGTGGCGAGAGGCGGCGACGCGCGCTGACAGCCACACGCCAATCAGCAGGATCGCCAGCGCCACATAAACCCAGACCATGTATTCGCGATACAACAGGTTCGGTGTGCGCGCGTCGCCGGCGCGCGTGAGGAACCACGCGCCGAAACAGCCGGCCACCAGCAGCACCGCGTATCCAGCCAGGTGCCGGCGCCATTGCACGGCGCCCAGGTTGGTGAGCCCCAGGCCGAGCAATAGCGCGACGGCGGGTGCGATCGGCAGCACATAAGAAACCAGCTTCGATTCCGAGACCGAGAAAAACACGAAGATCAGCAGCGCCCAGGTCACCAGCAAGATCGCTGGCGAAAAGCCGTTTGGCTGACGCGGCGCGCGCAGGGCCCGGAGCGTTGAACCGGGCAACAAGGAGATCCACGGCAGAAAGCCGACCAATACCACGGGCACGAAATAATAAAGCGGGCCGGTACGGTGGTGATCAGGATTCAGGAAGCGCCGCACATGCTCGTTGATGAAGAAGAAATCGAAGAACTCGGGGTTCTTGTGCTGTACGAGCAGAAACCAGGGCGCCGCGATGACCAGGAACAGCACAATGCCGCTTATAAGATAGAGCCGCTTCCACAGCGCCCAGTCGCGCGCCAGCAGTGTATAGAGGATCAACACCGCGCCCGGCAGCGCCAGGCCGATCAGGCCCTTGCTCAGTACGGCGAGCGCCATCGAGGCCCAGCAGACCAGCATCCAGCCGCGTACCGTGCGGCTGGCCAGTCCGGGCCGCTGTGCCAGCAGCAGCGCGCACAGCGTGATCGCCATCATGCACGACAAACCCATGTCGAGCGTATTGAAATGGCCCAGCAGGTTCCAGTAGGGCGAGGCCAGCAGAGCCAGCGCCGCCAGCAGCCCGGTCACCGGATTGAATACGCGACGGCCGGTAGCCCCGACCATCAGTACCGTAACGAAACCGCTCAGCGCCGTCCACAGCCGGGCCTGCCAGTCGCCGACGCCGAACACTGCGAAGGTCAGTGCATTGAGCCAGGTTTGCAGCGGTGGCTTCTCGAAATACTTGTAGCCGTTGTAGCGCGGCGTAATCCAGTCGCCGGTGTGCAACATCTCGCGGGCCATTTCCGCATAGCGGCCTTCATCGCTTGGAATCAGGTGACGAATATCGAGCTGCGCGAACCAGAGGATGGTGAACAGCACGAGCAGCAACAGCCACAAGCCCTTCGACATCAGCACCGGCGTACGTTGCGCTTCGGCGTCTGCCATGCCCTGCGGATCAAGGTTCATCGATTCGCCCCGTCCGTCGGTACGAGCGGACTTGGCGTCTCGGTGGTCGGTTCGATCAGCAGCGCGGCGGCGACGCGGCGTCCTTCGCTGATCAGAATGTTGTAGGTGCGGCAGGCGGCCTGGGTGTCCATGGTTTCGACGCCGATGCGGCGCGCGGTCAGCGTGGCGAACAGGCGCGGATGCGGGAAGCGCAATTTGGCACCGCTGCCGAATACCACCACTTCCGGCGCCAGCGCCGCCAACATTTCAAAATGACTGGCGTCGAGCGCTTCGAGCGTGCTGGGCGGCCACGCCTGCACCGGTGTGTCGGCCATTACCAGCAGGCTATGTTCGAAGCGCTGCTGGTTGATTTCGATGTAACCGGCGCCGTAGCCGGTGACGGTATTCTGTTGCGGCGAGGCGTCTGGATGTAATTTCACTAGGGAATTTCCGCTGGAAGACTGTCGGGACGCCAAGCGTGCGCGCGCGCGAAGCGCTGCCGAACTCTGTCATAATCGGCGAGATTATAACTTTGCCGCCTGAGTGCCGCCCATCGCGTTCCGTCGCGGCGGGCGCGTGCGATGCGCGGGACATGCTCGCTGTTCCGGATCCACGGGTTCCGACACGGCATGTGCCGCTGCACGACGCAATTCGGGCGCATCTTCGGTCGCTCGCCGTGAAATCCATTCAGAAATCCAATAAGCTGCTAAACGTTTGCTACGACATCCGCGGTCCGGTGCTCGACGCGGCGGCCCTGCTCGAAGAAGAGGGCCACCGCATCATCAAGTTGAACATTGGCAATCTGGCGCCGTTCGGTTTCGAGCCGCCCGACGAAATCATTCAGGACATGAAGAAGAACCTGGCGAATTCGGGCGGCTATTCCGATTCGAAGGGGATCTTCTCGGCGCGCACCGCGGTACGGCAATATTGCCAGTTGAAGCGCATCGCGGACGTCGAAATCGACGATATCTATATCGGTAACGGTGTCTCCGAATTGATCGTCATGTCGATGCAGGCGCTGTTGAATGACGGCGACGAAGTGCTGTTGCCCAAACCGGATTATCCACTGTGGACCGCCGCGGTCAGTCTGTCGGGCGGCACGCCCGTGCATTACCTGTGCGACGAAAGCAACGGCTGGCTGCCGGATCTCGACGACATTCGCAGCAAGATCACCGAGAACACGCGCGCGCTGGTCATCATCAACCCGAATAATCCGACTGGCGCCTTGTATCCGGACGCCTTGCTGCTGGAGATGATCGAACTGGCGCGTCAGCACGAGCTGATCCTGTTCGCCGACGAAATCTACGACAAGATCATCTATGACGGTGCCACGCACACGTCCGTGGGCGCCCTGTCCGATGATGTGCTCACTGTCACGTTCAACGGTTTGTCGAAGTCCTATCGCTCTTGCGGCTTCCGTGCCGGCTGGATGATCGTGTCGGGCGACAAGCGCCATGCGTCCGACTATATCGAGGGGCTCAACATGCTCGCCTCGATGCGCTTGTGCGCGAACGTGCCGGGCCAATTCGCGATTCAGACCGCCTTGGGCGGCCGGCAAAGCATTGAAGACCTGATCAAGCCGGGCGGCCGCCTGTATCGGCAACGTCAGATTGCCTACGATCAATTGACGGCCATTCCCGGCGTGAGCGTGGTGAAGCCGCAGGCGGCGCTGTATATGTTCCCGCGCCTCGATCCGGCGGTCTATCCGATTGCCGACGATCAGCAGTTCATTCTCGAATTGTTGCGCGAACAGCATGTGCTGGTGGTGCAGGGTACCGGCTTCAACTGGTCGAACCCCGACCACTTCCGCGTCGTGTTCCTGCCGAACAGCGATGATCTGACCGACTCGATCGGCCGCATCGGCAAGTTCCTCGATAACTACCGCAAGCGACATAGCGCCTGAGCGGCACTCTTTTTTACGAACTTTTGGCGTATTCGAATGGATGCAATCAAGGCCGGCCTGTTGGGTTTCGGTACCGTAGGCCGCGGCACGTTTGACGTGCTGCGGCGCAATCAGGATGAGATTCGCCGGCGCGCCGGACGCGGCATCGAAATTACCCGCATCGCCGTACGCGACACCGCGCGTGCCCGGGCTTCGCTGGAAGCACTGGGCGGCGCGGTGCAGGCGAGCGTCGGCGACGACGTCTACGCGCTGGTCGACGATCCGTCGATCGATATCGTGATCGAAACCATCGGCGGCATCGAGCCGGCGCGCGCGCTGGTGCTGCGCGCATTGGCCAACGGCAAACACGTGGTCACCGCCAACAAGGCGCTGCTGGCGCTGCACGGCACGGAGATTTTCCAGGCCGCGCACGCGCGTGGCGTCATGGTGGCATTCGAGGCGGCGGTGGCGGGCGGCATCCCGATCATCAAGGCTCTGCGCGAAGGGCTTTCTGGCAATCGCATCGAATGGATCGCCGGCATCATCAACGGCACCACCAATTTCATCCTGTCGGAAATGCGCGAGCGCGGGCTCGATTTCGCCACGGCGCTGGCCGATGCGCAGCGGCTGGGTTATGCGGAGGCCGATCCGACCTTCGATGTGGAAGGCGTCGATGCGGCGCACAAGCTTGCGCTGATGAGCGCCATTGCCTTCGGCGTGCCGATCAGCTTCGAGCGTGCTTACGTCGAAGGCATCAGCCGGCTCGACCCACTGGATATTCGTTATGCGGAAGAGTTGGGCTATCGCATCAAGCTGCTCGGCATTTCGCGACGCACCGCCGACGGCATCGAATTGCGCGTGCATCCGACGCTGATCTCGGAGAAGAAGCTGCTGGCCAATGTCGAAGGCGCGATGAACGCGGTAGCCGTGCAGGGCGATGCAGTCGGCACCACGCTTTACTACGGCAAGGGCGCGGGTGCGGAGCCGACCGCTTCGGCGGTGGTGGCCGATCTGGTCGACGTGACGCGCTTGCATACGGCCGACCCCGAGCACCGCGTGCCGCACTTGGCGTTCCAGCCCGATGCGCTGAACGATACGCCGGTGCTGCCGATCGAAGCGGTGCGCTGCCCGGCTTACCTGCGCTTGCGCGTGGCCGACGTGGCGGGCGTGCTGGCGCAGATCACCCGGATCCTTGCGGCGCGTGACATCTCGATCGATGCCTTTATCCAGAAGCAATCACGCGAGGGCGAGGGTGAAACCGACCTGGTGTTGACCACGCACGCGACAGTCGAACGCAATCTGCTTGAAGCCGTGGCGGAAATCGAAGCGATGCCGACCGTGGTATCGCCGGTATCGCGCCTGCGCATGGAGACCCTCGGCTGATGAACTATGTATCGACCCGCGGCGCCGGCGTAGGCGACGGCCGCCGTTATGGCTTTTCCGATATTTTGCTGGCCGGCCTGGCGCCGGACGGCGGGCTGTTTTTGCCGGCGCGCTATCCGCGGCTGGGCGCCGATGACTTCGAGCGGCTGTCACGGCTCGACTATGCGACGCTGGCATTCGAGATCGTGTCGCTGTTCTGCGACGACATCGCCCCGGAGGTGCTGCGCGACATCGTCTCGCGCACCTACCGCGCCGACGTGTTCGGCAACCTGCGCGATGGGCATGCGGCCGGCGCCGCGACACAGATTACGCCGCTGACGGTGCTGGGGCACGAGTCGGCTGCTGGTGCGTCAGGCGTGCCGGCGGCGGCTTCGTCCGCTGCATCGGCCGCGGCGGGTGCTGAAGCCCTCACCGCGCTGTCCTTGCTCGAATTGTCGAACGGACCGACGCTGGCGTTCAAAGACCTGGCGATGCAGCTGTTGGGCAATTTGTTCGAGCATGCGCTGGCCAAGGCCGGCGTGCATCTGAACATTCTCGGCGCGACTTCGGGCGACACCGGCAGCGCGGCCGAATATGCGATGCGCGGCAAACGCGGCATCGACGTGTTCATGCTGTCGCCGCATGAAAAGATGAGCGCTTTCCAGCGCGCACAGATGTATAGCCTGCAAGATCCGAACATCTTCAATCTTGCGGTGCGTGGCGTGTTCGACGACTGCCAGGACATCGTCAAGGCTGTGTCGAACGATCATGCGTTCAAGCAGCGCTACCAGATCGGCACCGTCAATTCGATCAACTGGGCGCGGGTGGTGGCGCAAATCGTTTACTACTTCAAAGGGTATTTCGCAGCCGTGGCGGCGCAGCGGGCCGCGGGCGCGGGCGCCGGCTCGGACAACGCGGCCGGCGGTGCCAACGCGGCCAACGCGGCCGGCGGTGCCGATGCCACGGCGCGCGCCTCGAACGAAGACGCCGCGCGTTGGCCCGAAGTGTCGTTCGCCGTCCCATCCGGCAATTTCGGCAACGTCTGTGCCGGGCATATCGCGCGCATGATGGGCTTGCCGATTCGCCGGCTGGTGGTGGCCACCAACGAAAACGACGTGCTCGATGAATTCTTTCGCAGCGGCCGCTATCGGGTGCGCGACGCGGCGGAAACCTACGCGACCAGTAGCCCGAGCATGGACATCTCCAAGGCATCGAATTTCGAGCGCTTCGTGTTCGACTTGCTGGGCCGGCAACCCGAGCGGGTCGCGGCCTTGTTCCATGACGTCGAGCATGCGGGCGGCTTCGATCTGGGCCGCAGCGGCGACTTCGCACGCGTGGCCGAGTTCGGTTTCGTGTCGGGCCGCAGTACGCACGACGATCGCGTGGCGACCATCCGCGATGTCTGGCAGCGTTACGGCAAGATGATCGATACGCATACCGCCGATGGCATCGCCGTAGCGCGCCGGCATCTGGAACCGGGCATCCCGATGGTGGTGCTGGAAACCGCGCAGCCGGTGAAGTTCGGCGAGACGCTGCGCGCGGCATTGGGCGTCGATCCGGTGCGTCCGGCCGCTTTCGAAGGTATCGAAGCCTTGCCGCAACGCGTGGAAGTGGTGCCGGCCGATGTCGCGGTGATCAAGGCCTGCATCGCGCGTCACGCGGCTGGCTGATCCGCGCCTCTTGAAACGACATGAGCGAAGATTCCGCGTCCGCCGCCAAGTCAGCCCCCGCGCCCGCGCCGTTGCTTACCGTCGCGCAGGCGCTCGAGCGTTTGCTGGCGGCAGCGGACGGCCAGCCGGCGACTGAGAGTCTGCCATTGGAGCACGCGCTGGGCCGCGTGCTGGCGCAAGACATCGTATCGGCGATCGACGTACCGCCGTGGGATAGCAGTGCAATGGACGGCTACGCGGTGCGGGCGGCCGACTACGCGACAGCGGCCACGATCGCCACCGCGCCGGCAGAAACTGCCGCGCCCGCGCCCAATACCGCGTTCCTGCCGATTACGCTGCGCGTTGCCGCCGGCGCAACACCGAGCGCGCTGGCGCCGGGCGGCGTCGCCCGCATTTTCACGGGGGCGGCCGTGCCCGCCGGGGCCGACACCATCGTGCCGCAGGAACAGGCGCAGCTTGCCGACGGACGCGTCGCGTTTACAGCACTGCCGGCGCCGGGCGAGTGGATCAACCGGCGCGGCGCCGATATCGCGGCCGGCGCCACCTTGCTGAGCGCGGGCGTTCGGCTGGGCGCTGCG
>JBPBQZ010000075.1:0-13971 GCA_050955105.1 Janthinobacterium lividum
GCGCGCTCGATTTCGCCGGCCACAAGGCACGCCTGCATCGGGGCTTGCGCGAACACTATGGCGACGTGGAGTTGACGGAGATCCTGGCACCCGCCGGGATCGCCCAAGCCCTCGACCGCTTCTTCGCGGGTGAACTGCAGGCACTGGACGCCTTGCGGACGGAGACCGCCGGCTCCGAGTTGCAGCGCCGGGTCTGGGCAGCACTGCGTCGCATCCCGGCGGGCACGACCACGACCTACGGCAAGCTAGCCAAGGAACTGGGCTTTGACGACCCGCGCGCGGCCATCGAGATGGGCGCGGCCAATGGCGCCAACCCGATCGCCATCATCGTGCCGTGCCATCGAGTCATCGCCAGCAATGGCGACCTCAAGGGCTACGCATGGGGCTTGCATCGGAAGCGCTGGCTGCTGGAACACGAGAAAGCCATGTCGCCCAAGTTTGAAGAGCCGCAGACTGCGATGCTACCGGGGTTTTGACTTGACCGGAGCCAACCTGCCGCTGGACGTACAGGGCACGGCCTTCCAGGAGCGCGTCTGGCGGGCACTGCGCGAGGATGCAAGCGCGCATTGCTGCGCCGCGAAGCCCGAGCTTGATGGAGACCGCAAATGACTTCACCCGACACGAACATCGACCGGCTGGACTGGGCGAGCATCGCCACCCAACTGGACATCGAGGGCTACGCCTTGCTGGGCGGGCTGTTGGGCGCGGGTGCGGCGCGCGACCTGGCACGCCAGACCGAAACCATGAGCGCCGCGCATCGCGTGCTGCTGGCGTCGGCCGACCTGGGACGCGGCGAGCTGTTCTACTTCGGCGCCGATTTGCCGGCGCCGCTGGAGGTTTGGCGCACTACGCTCTATCGTCATTTGGCGGTTATCGCCAACCGCTGGAACGGAACCCTGGGAGTCGGTGACCGCTATCCGACAGAGCTGAGAGAGTTTCTGCGGCGCAACCAGAAGGCGGGCCAGACTCAGCCGCAATCTCATCTGAGTCGGCTTGCGGTGGAGGACCATGTGTCGCTTCACCAGCGCAACGACGGCGAGCAGGTGTTTCCGATGCAGATCGTTGTGCTGTTGTCTGAGCCGGGCGCGGACTTTCATGGCGGCGAATTCGTGATGACGGAGCAACGTCCGCGCATGCAGTCGCGTCCCTTGGTGCTGCCGCTCAAGCTCGGCGATGCGGCCATCATCGCCACGGCCGAACGCCCATTCAAAGGAACCAAGGGCTACTACCGGGTCAACCTCAAGCACGCCATCAGCCGCGTGCGCCAGGGTCAACGCATCGGCTTGGAACTGACGTTCCACGATGCACGGTGATGCCGGAGGACGGCAGCATGCTCACCTTTAAGAAGACATTCACGCTGATCGGGCCGGATGGCAAGCCGTATTCCAGCGCCGCGCCCGGTACGCTTGGGGGCCATCGCGGCGGCAAGCTCTATGGCCGTCTCGACTGCCGTGCGGCCTTGCAAGCTATTGCCCGTGGCGGCTATGTGAAGCACCGCGTTTTCTTTGCCGACGCGGCCACGGCCATCGCCGCCGGCTACCGCCCGTGCGCCGTTTGCATGCCCCAAGAGTACGCGGCTTGGAAGAAGAACCAGCCCGTCAATGCCTGCAGCGGTGCCAGAAAGGAGGCACGCCGCGGCGATGGCGCCGCCCCGGCGTCGTAGCCGCCGGGGCGGCCGGATGCGTTTGGATAAGTTTTGGGCGCCGGCCGCTGTTTCCAGCTATCGAACGCCCACGCGCCTGTCGAATCGTCCTGCCCAGCATTCGGGCAACGCAACCCTCTTGAAATTCCATAACGAACGCCTATCTTGAATTTCGCCAACGCAGTCGCGCGTTGTGCGCTGTCTGTTGCGAAGTTTTGAGCCACTATCGGGCGGACTAGGCGCATAGTCTGTTCGCCTCCTTCATTCAAGGAGTACAGCCATGAGCGATCTCTACTTCGGTACCGACCTGTTCGGCGAGCTGGACCGCATGCAGCGACAAATGTCGGGCCTTTTTGCCGGTTTTCCCTCCAGCCTGCGTGCAGCACGAGTCGGCGCGTTTCCGCCAATCAACATTGGCAGCACCGACGACTCAATCGAAATCGTTGCCTTCGCACCCGGCCTCGACCCGGCGAAAATCGACGTGTCGGTCGACAAGGGCCTATTGACGATCAGCGGCGAGCGGAATCAGCCGGAGATCGGCGCCACCGGGGACGTACGGACTTATGCGCAGGAGCGCTTTACCGGCGCTTTTCGGCGCGTGATCGAACTGCCCAGCCACGCTGATCCGAACAAAGTTCAGGCGCGATATGTCAATGGCTGCTTGACGGTCCACGTGGGCCGCCTCGAAGCGTCGAAACCCCGCGCCATTCCCGTTCAGTAAGCGGTTCTGCGAGTGATTTGTGAAACGAGGAGAAAATCATGAACGAGCGTAGTCAACTTGCCACCCGTTCGTCCCAGCTCAATCCGACCAATCCTTCAAGCATGGCCCAATCCGCTGAGCAATGGCCGGCGCTCACGCCAGCGGTAGACATATTTGAAGACGCGCATGCGATCACGCTGCTTGCCGATCTACCGGGGGTGCCGCGCGAAAAGCTCGAGGTCCGCGTGCACGACGGCAACCTCTTGATCGAGGCCCAGGCCGTTGTCCTGACTCCAGAAAGCTTGCGATTGCAGCACTCCGAGATCCACGAACCCCGCTATCGGCGCAACTTCACTATCGCGGCGGATTTCGACACCTCGCGCATCGATGCTCAGTTGCGTGATGGCGTATTGAAACTCGTCATTCCCCGGCGCGACGAGGCTAAACCACGCCGCATTGAAGTGGCTGTCGGTTAAGCGTTACAGGGACTGGCAGATGGCGCTTGCCAGTCCTTTCGCTTAAAGGAACGCCGAGGGGTATGCTTGGCGATGGCCACGACGCAACAGATATGTTCTCTGATCCGTCGAATCGTCGGCAGCCGCTTTTCCGAGCGTTGCAAACCAATCGGTCGATCGCGGTCCCAGCTGCCTGTTCAGCTTGAGCGCCGCGACGCTCGGCTCTTCGGCATAGCGCTTCTTCTCCATGGCAAACCTCCTTCTTAACGACAGTCTGCCCAAAGGCTAACATCTCACTTGGCCCGGATCGAGCGAGGCACATCACGTTTCATGCTCCGAAGCTTCCCGATCCACGACTGCCAGTCTTTTTGGCGCTCCCCGGTAGGTTACTATGCAGCAAACTACGAGCGACTCATGTCCATTGAAAACCGACAGGGCCCCCCAATTGTCGCGACTCTCGTGCTGCGCGTCGGACGAAGCACAGATTCAACCCACATTGCCGATGTCATCGCTCAAATATGGAGCGAGGCCGAGTTCGCGTTGACCCCGCTCATCGGCCGGGAAGGTGTAGCCGCCTTGCTCAAACGAAGCTTGTTTCTCTCTGCATCCGTATATGCGTGGCTTTTGGAAACGCCAAAAGGCAACAACAAGTCGGTCGACGCGGATGCTTTGAAAACCATCTTTGCAAGCCGGACTGCAGAAGAAGCGACCGCTGGCGGCACCGCCCTGTTTCTACAATTCTACGGATTGTTGACCACCCTAATTGGCCCCTCGCTCGCCGACCGCATACTCGAATCGGCTTGGGTCGACCCATCACGCGGCGAGACCGCGCAGGACCACTCGTTATGAATGCCAAAGTTAAAATTAACCGCTTGGCGACCGGTGTCCCGGGATTGGATGAGGTGCTTGGCGGTGGCCTTCCGGAGTTCTCTTTCAACTTGGTCGCCGGCCCTCCGGGGTGTGGCAAGACCACGCTCGCACACCAGATCATGTTCGCTCTCGCGACGCCTGATCGACCGGCGCTCTATCTCACCGTGCTTGGTGAGCCACCGCTGAAGATGTTGCGCTATCAGCAACAGTTCGATTTTTTCGACAATGACGCGATCAACCGCTCGGTGCGCTTCGTCAACTTAGGCGATGACACTCAAGAAGGCGATCTGGATCGGGTACTGCAACGCATCATCACGGAGGTTGAAAGTTATTCGCCTGCGCTGGTTTTTATCGATTCCTTCCGCTCGGTCGTGCTCTCGGGGAGCGCGCCAAACGATCGACAGAACGAATTGCAGCAGTTCATGCAGCGCCTCGGCATGGTGATGACGAGCTGGCAAGCTACAACGTTTTTGATCGGCGAATATTTTACCGAGATCGACACAAATCCGGTCTTTACCGTCGCCGACGGGTTGATCTGGCTGCGCCAGAGCGTGCAGCGCAATTCAATGGTCCGCAAGTTGGAGATAATGAAGTTGCGCGGTCAGGCAACGTTGCCGGGTCTGCATTCCTTTCGCATTACCGATGCGGGTATCACTGTGTTTGCGCCCCCGAGAGCGGCGATTTTGGACATCAGCGAGCAGGTAGGTGATGAGGTCGCCCGCGTGTCGATGGGTATACCGCAACTTGATGAGATGTTGGGCGGTGGACTTCCAAAAGGATATTCGCTGCTCGTTGCAGGTCCATCGGGATCCGGCAAGAGCATTCTGGCATCGACTTTCCTCGCTGATGGCGCTCGCCTAGGTGAAACCGGCGTTTTTGTCGCGTTCGAACAGCGGCGAAACCGGCGGGAAAACGATGTTCTGTCAGAACTGATTGAATCTGACCGGGTAGGCGTGGTGGATACGCGTGCGCCTGACCTGTCCATCGACGAAGTCGTCGTGTCGCTTCGGAAACAGATTCATAGGCTGAAGGCGACGCGCGTGGCGATTGATTCGCTCTCGGGATTTGAGCTTGCTTTGGCCCCGACCTTTCGTGAGGATTTCCGCGAGTCCCTTTTGCAACTCGTTTCGGCGCTTGCCGCTGAGGGGGTCACGGTGCTGATGACATCAGAACTGGAAGATCGGTATTCTGATCTCCGGTTTAGCCCCTATGGCACCGCGTTCCTGACCGACGCCATCATCGTCCAGCGCTATATTGAAGTCGGTAGCCGCTTGCGCCGCGTGATGGCCGTCGTCAAGGTAAGGGCGAGCGGGCATTCCGACGAACTACGCGAGTACACGATCACTGACGGCGGGATTTGCATCGGCGATATGCTACCGCACCAAGAAGGACTGCTCGGTGGCCGACCCTCGCACCGACAGCCCGAAAGCGACGCCTTATAGATCGCCCAGCCGCGCGATCAGGACGGCAATCCGTAAGGACACGGGTATGACCGCAGCCGACGGAAAAGGAGAAGAGGCTACGACCGCTGCCGCTGTCGAGTTGGCAAAGTTGCGCCGGCAGGCAGCGCAAGCGCAAGCCGAGCTTTCCCGGCTGCGCACAGACATAGCGGCCGCGAAAAGGAGCCTGGGAAGTCTGCGTGCGGCGAGACACTTGCGAGAGGCGAACGAAAACCTTGTCATCGCGGCGCTTAAAGCGCAATCGGATGCCGAGGCCGCTTCCAGGACGTTGGACGAGGCATCACGAACCAATGAAGTTGACACGTTAACGGGGCTTCCAAACCGACTTGCTTTGTTCAATCGGCTTATCCAGGCAAGCACCGCAGCGAAGGACCGTGACCAACGGCTGGCCGTGCTCTTCATCGACCTGAACGGATTTAAAAGGGTCAACGATATGTGGGGGCATACAGTCGGAGACCAGGTATTACGGCAAGCGGCGCAGCGTCTGGTCACAGCGACTCGCACAACCGACACCGTTTCTCGTTACGGAGGCGACGAATTCCTGGTCCTGCTGAATGACGTATCGCGCGGCGACGCCGCAATTTCCGCCGGCCGAGTTGTTGAAGCCCTGACTTTTCCTGTGCACATCGGCGAGCAGGAATTGTGGCTGACCGCGAGCGTTGGCATCGGCATATATCCGGACGACGCCAACGAGGTTGGAACCCTCGTAGATCGCGCCGATGCTGCGATGTATCGTGCGAAGCGACGCGGAGAAGGCAACGGTGGGTATGCGTTCCATTCGGAGCGCGCGCCTACCGTCGACGACCCTTGCGGTAGCGGCGATTTAACATTGAAGCGGACGACGGACTTTGAGCCTGAATCCGTGCAACCTGCACGCTACGTTGATCTGAGAGAGGCCAACGAACATCTGGTGACGGCAGCCATTAAGGCACAGGAACTATGCGCCGCGGCTGAAAAACAGATACTTCGCCAAAACGATTTCGTCGCCGTAGTCGCACACGAATTACGCAACCCGCTGTCGCCCATCCTTGCCGCGGCGCAATTGATGGGTAGGACAGGAACAAATCACACACCAGCGAAGGCTCAGGCAATCATTGAACGGCAAGTCGGCCATATGTCGCGACTGGTGAACGATCTGCTCGAGGTATCGCGCGTGACAACGGGCCGATTCAAGCTCGAACGTCAGCTTATCGACTTTGGGCACGTCATCGATGCGGTTATCGACAACTGCCGGCATCTGATGGATGCAAGGTTTCAAGTATTCGAAATATGCAAAACCTCGACGGAAGTTATAGTCGACGGCGACGCTGGACGCTTGGCGCAAGCATTGAGCAATCTCATGGACAATGCTTCGAAGTACACGCCGGAAGGCGGCACGATCAAATTGGAGATCGAGGTTGATGGGCCAACGGTCGTTGTGACGGTTTCCGATACCGGAATCGGGATTTCGGCCGGAGCCCTGCCCTACATCTTCGAACCATTTCTACGAGACACCCATGCGATCGTTTTCAATCACGTTGGCTTCGGCATCGGGCTGACGGTTGTACGCGAATTGCTTGTCGCGCATGGTGGCAGCGTAACCGCGCAAAGCGCTGGTCATGGCCTCGGAAGTCGGTTTGTCGTTACGCTTCCGCTCGCCCATCAGTGATGGGCAAACGCATACGACTCCAACCAACGATGCAGTGATGGATCGGCGAAGCGAGTGACTCGCTTGGTCTACACCGCCATGATCGAGACGGCTTTGGTCACCGCATAGGCTTCCATTGCTTCCGGACCGCCTTCCGAACCGTAGCCAGAGTCCTTCACACCACCGAACGGCATTTCGGGCGACGGCGTTGCCGGCTGGTTGATCCAGAGCATGCCAACTTCCAGTTGCTGCGACAGGATGTGCGCGTTCTTGATGGAGGTGGTGTACGCGTAGCCAGCCAGGCCGTACGGCAAGCGGTTGGCCTCGGCGATGGCCTCCTCGAGCGTATCGAAGCCGCGAATCGCCGCCACCGGACCGAACGGCTCATTGTTGAAGACGTCGGCGTCGAGCGAGACGTCGGTCAACACCGTCGGCGCGAAGAAATTGCCGTTCGTGCCGATGCGCTCGCCACCGGTGGCGAGCGTGGCGCCTGTGGAGCGCGCGTCGTCCACGATCTTGGCCATGGCGGTCAGGCGCCGCGCATTCGCCAGCGGCCCGAGCGTGGTGCCTTCGATCAGGCCGTCGCCGAGTTTCAGACTTTCGGCGTGCTTGACCAATGCGCTCGCGAACTCCTTGCGGATGCTGTTGTGCACCAGGAAGCGTGTCGGCGCAATGCAAACCTGACCGGCATTGCGGAACTTCGCGCTGCCAGAAGCTTTCACCGCCAGTTCCACATCCGCATCTTCGGCAACGATCACCGGCGCGTGGCCGCCCAGCTCCATCGTGGTGCGCTTCATATGCGCGCCGGCCAGGGCCGCCAGTTGCTTGCCGACCACCGTCGATCCGGTGAACGTCACTTTGCGGATGATCGGATGGGGGATCAGGTAGTTCGAGATTTCGGCCGGATTGCCGAACACCAGCCCCACCGTACCGTCCGGCACGCCGGCATCGACGAACGCCTGCAGCAAGGCGGCCGGCGACGCCGGCGTTTCCTCTGGAGCCTTCACCAGGAACGAGCACCCGCTGGCCAGCGCTGCGCTCAGCTTGCGCACGACCTGGTTCACCGGGAAATTCCACGGTGTAAAGGCGGCGACCGGGCCGATCGGCTCCTTCATCACGAGTTGCTGGGCTGCCAGGTTGCGTGACGGCACGATCCGGCCATAGACGCGGCGCCCTTCGTCGGCGAACCATTCGATAATGTCGGCGGCCGCCAGCACTTCAGTACGCGCTTCGACGAAGGGCTTGCCTTGCTCCAGGGTTAGCAGGCGGCCGATATCCGCGGCACGCTCGCGCAACAGGCTGGCCGCCCGGCGCATTGTCGTCGCCCGCTCGTTGGCGGGAATCTTGCGCCAGGCCTGGAAACCGGCTTGGGCGGCAGCCAACGCCAAGTCGAGATCGGCGATGCCGGCATGGGCAACTTTGCCGATGCGTTCTCCCGTAGCGGGATTGACGACGTCGATGGTCTTGCCACCGCTGGCGTCGATCCATTTGTTGTTGATGAGAAGTCGGATATCTGAATAGCTGGAAGTTGTCATTTCGGTTCCCGGAGTCTGTGCGGCTAACTTCCCGATTCTATGCAGATTGCCGATTTCGCGTCGGCGCACGGTGTCGCTGGCGCCGCTCACGCACTTGCGCGCGGCTCAAGCCGCTGATACGTCAATATAAAAAATCAAGGGGTTACGCACTTGCACAACCCTTCTCGGGTTACGGACTAACAACGGATTATTTTTGCTTACTGCGCTTTTATATAGGCTTCGAATACGACGTCGCGCATCAGGTCGGCCAGGCGCGTGACCGCGGGGCTGCCACGCGTTACGACGAAAACCGGACGCTCAAAGATAAAGTCGGCGATGGGAATGCGATACAACGCGTTCTTGTCTACCCAGGGTTGCGCGATCTGATCGGGGACGATGCCGATGAATTGGCCGCTCAGGAGCAACTGCACGGTTCCCTCGACGTGATGCGCCACGGCGCGCGGCGCTTGCGGAAATGACACCGGCAGTTGTTCGTGCGTCAAATATCCGCGTCGGACGTATGCGCTGCCGTCCCCTAGCAAAGCGGACGCCGCCGGGGCTTCCAGGCCGAACGCCGGATGTCCTCTGCCGCAGTAGAGCGAGGCGACCTCTGAGCCGACTACGCGATAAACCAGCGAGGCCAGATTCGACTTGCTTATCGTGATGCCGATCGCGGCTTTTTTTTCGGCGACCGCACGTTCCACCAGATCGGGCACGGCAACATTGACGCTCAGATCGACGTTCGGGTAGCGACGACAAAATTCGGCGATCGCCACCGAGATGGGGTTGCCGGGGGTGAGCGTGCAGTGATCGATCAACCACAGCGATAACTCGCCCTTGACGTCGGCCTTCGCGGTTCCGACGGTTTCCCGGAATTCGTCGATAGCATCCAGCAGCCGCAGCGTGGCCTCATACGCTACCGACCCGATCGACGTCACACTGAAACCGTCGCGCCCTCTGATGCAGAGCTGCGAGCCGACCCTCGTCTCAAGGTCCGCCAGCTGCTTGCTGATGGCCGAAGTACCCAGCCCTGTCACTTCCTCCGCGGCGGACAATCCACCACACTCGACGACCGCCTTGAACAGCCGCAGATGTTTGATGTCGACGTCGTGCAGGGGAGGAATAGACAGCGGCTTCAACGAGAATCCCCAAAAGGGCGGCGAATAAACGTGAACTGGGAAGGCGCGCCGGCACAAATGAAAGCGCGCTTACAAGGCCCGATCAAGCTCGATAAGACATTCGGCAAGTACCGCCGCGCCGGCGTCCAATTGTGGCTGGTCGATCCATTCTTCCGGACAGTGACTACGTCCGTGGAGGCACGGAATAAAGATCATCCCCGCTGGACAAAGGCCGGCCATATAAACCGCGTCATGCCCGGCGCCGCTTGGCATCCGCATCGAGGGCAAGCCGAGCCGCGCCGCGACGTCTTCGATGCACTTTACCACCGGGGCCGCGCAGTCCGTAGGCGCGCCAAAAGTCAGCTCCTCAAAGCTTGCACTGACGCGAAGTTCGGCCAGGCTGGTCGCGCATGCACGCAGCAGGCCCTGCGGAAATTCGCGAAGTACCTCGGCGTTGTCACTGCGTACTTCCAGAATCATGTCCACCGTGCCGGGAACTGCATTCGGCACATTGGGCGTCAGGCTCAAGCGGCCTATGGTCGCCACGACATAGTGCGGTTTGCCGCTGAGCAAGGTCGCCATTCGGTGCGCTTTGTCGATGAGTCGCGCGGCACCCACCAGCGCGTCGCGCCGCAGATCCATCGGCGTCGTCCCCGCATGATCGGGCTGCCCGCTGACCTTGATCGCCACGCGGCGGATGCCGACGATATTCGTTACCGCGCCAATCGGAATACCGCGCGACTCCAGCACCGGCCCCTGTTCGATGTGCAGCTCGATAAAAGCCGCGACACTGCCAGCCTGGCGCGGCGCGTAGGAGGCTGATCGCATATTGCCGCCCACGCGGCCGATGGCGTCGACCAGCGTTTCGCCGTCCTGGTTACGCGCCCGCAACATTTCGGCATCGAGACGTCCGCTCATTGCGCGACTGCCGACGCAAGAAACGCCGTAATCGCTCGGTTCCTCGGATAGAAAGTCGACTACCTCGAAATCGTGGCGCAGCCGGCAACCGGCGTCGCGCAAGGCATGGGCCACCTCCAAGGCCGCGAGCGTACCGATAATTCCGTCGAAACGGCCGCCACCCATGACGGTGTCGCTATGGGAGCCACTTACCAGGGGCGGGAGGGCCGGCTCGCTTCCTGCGCGACGTCCGATCAAATTGCCACCCTCGTCGCGACGGATTTGCAGGCCGGCCTCCTCGTATTGTGAAACCAGCCAATCTCGACCCGTCGCGAACTCGCGGGTAAATGCGCGTCGGGTCCACGGTATGTCCTTGCGGGTAAATTCGGACAGCGTGTGAACCCGCGTCCACAAGCGATCGAAATTTATCGGCACGGTGGTTAACATGACGGACCGCTCCGTGGCGAGAGAGCAGGCCTGAGAAAGCGACCGTCGCCCGCCTGGTTCAAGATCTTGCCGTTCGAGTAGACATGCCGACCGCGACAGAAGGTGTCTTTGACCTTTACGGAAAACTCCATGCCCTCGAACGAACTCCACTTCACGGCCGATAGGCTCTCCGCTGGATCAAAGCGATATCGAGACGGATCGAGGATCACAAAATCCGCGTCCATCCCCGCATTGAAGCCGCCCTTCCGGTCGTCAAGCAGGAAGTGCCTGGCGGGACCCGCGCACAAGAGTTGCGCGACGGTGGTGGGCGATATGCCGCGGGCTTCGCAGCCCGACCAGAGCGCGGGCAGCAGCGTCTCCAGACCCGGCCCGCCGGACGAGTTCTTGAACACGTTTGGATTTTCTTTTCTCTCCAGGCCCCAGCTCACGTGGTCCGACGAGACGAAAGTGCATTCGCCGCGGGCTATGTGAGTCCACAGTCGGTCCATTTCCTGTTTCGGCCGAATCGGCGGATAGTGCTTGGTCTTTGCGCCAAAGCGCCGCGTGTGCTCCTCATGGTTCAGCATCAGGTACTGGATGCACGTTTCGATGCTGGCGGCATGTCCTGCGTGCCGATACAGATTGCACAGCTCGAAACCACGCGAGGTCGACACGTGCACGGCGTGAGCGCGCGCGCCGGTTTCGGCGCCGATCTCGTAAATCAGGGCGGTTGCCAGGTTCTCGATAAGCGGCGGATGTGCGCGCAAGAAGGCGTCCCAGCCGGTGTCTCCCGCCTCGATCAGGCGGTTAACGCTCTTGCGCGTCATTTCCTGCATCTGGTTGTGAACTCCGCAAGCTAAGCCGGACGGCGCGATAAGCGCGAAAGCCGCATACAGCACATCCTCCTCGACCCGCGGGAATCGGCCGGGCGTGGCTTCAAATGTTGAAAACTTGAATGCGCACACCCCGCCCTCGATCAGCCCCGCGGCGGCGCCGAGGCCATGCGTCTCATTCAGGGTGCCGAAGAGCGCCACGTCGACATGACAGTCGCGTTCGACTTCCGCAATCTTCCGGTCGAGGTGCGCCCGCGACGCCACCGGCTCCGGATCGTCATACGGCATGTCGACCATCACCGTCACGCCACCCGCGGCCGCGGCACGCGAAGCCCAGCCAAGTCCCTCTTGAGCGGCCTGGCTGCCTGAATGCACTTGGCCGTCGATCACCCCGGGCAGCACCCACTGCCCCCTGGCGTCGAGCGTCTCGCGGGCCGCGGGCGGGACACCTTTCCCGCGCGCGTGGAAACGACCATCCCGGATGGCCAACCAGCCATCTTCAAGCACTTGCTGGGCGTCCACCAAACGCCCTCGCACCACCAAATCAAATTCGCTCATAGCTTGCTCCGCGCGCGATAGAGACACCTCGACGAGTATCGAGAGCCTCGCCCACGGTGGCAATGGCATAGAAATCAAGCTTACTTTCCGAATCCGCACGTGCGCCTTCGGCTCGGTATTTGTGCGTGCTTCGACGCCCTTTATTAGCCGCCGCTCACTGCCACGACAAAAATCGGCTGACGTAATCGCCTCGCTAATTAACGCACAGGCGTGGCGTTCGGAAGGCAACCAAGCTTTCCAATACCGATAACGATTTCAGTATTCGACGCGGGCATATTCGAGCCACTGCATAAGCGAATTTCCATTCGAGCGAACGCTGCTCCCTATCAACTACGGCGCAACACGATGAACATTAATTTTTTCACTGCAGCGATGAGAAGCAGTCAATCGAAGGTCTTGGCAATTCTTACTCTCGTCGTGCTCGGGTCGCCGCCCGGACTCTCGCAGGCCGCGGATTCGATACCGGCGAAGCCGACGCAGCTTGTTATGAACGTCTACGCCGGCGTGTACGAAGCCTGCGTCCGTCAAACAGTTTTGCCGCGTTTCGAAACCGATTCGGGTATCAAACTGGTGTTGGTAACGAATGCTCCGCCGCTGGCGAAACTGCAGGCTGAAGGAGACGCGCCCGAAATCGACGTTATGCTGGGAGGCGCCGTAGACGTTCTCGCCGCGTCGAATCAGGGCCTGCTGACGCCGCTCACGACGGCTAATGTGCGAGGTGCCAACGACATCCTGCCGGCGCTGCAGAAGGTTGGGTATGTGTCAGGCAAACCGATGGCGATTCCCATCGCCTTTAACGCCTTGGGCTTGGCGTACGACGCCTCCCAATGGCAAACCCCTCCCACCTCCTGGTTCGATTTAGTCTCACCGAAGACTCCCGGCCGCATCGCGGTACGTCAACCCGATCTGGAAAACACGGTGGGATGGCTGGCCATGATCGCGCGCTCCCAGAATGGCAAATGGCCGACCGAATTGTCGGATTACGCGCCCGCTCTACAGCTGGTAAAGGCCAATCTGCGGCCGAGACTTGCCGTGCTGGTGCAAAACTCGGGGGCATTTGCCGCGGCCTTTTCGAACGAACATGTGTCCCTCGCCGTCGGCATGGACTCGCTGACCGCAAACGTCGCAAAGAAGACCGGCTTGCCGATTCAATTCGCCGTTCCCAAAGAGGGCGCCATCCTTACGCCGACGCTGGCGGCAATCACCAGAACGCCTAATTCCTATTGGGCGGCGCGCCTGATCGAAACGATGCTTGATCCCGCCGTGCAGAGCCAGTTCTATCAATGCGGCCAATATCGCCCATCCAATGCCAAAGCCACGACGACGCAGAATTCGAATTCGTCTGCGAGCGCGAGCGCTAAGGACGCATCGGTGGTGGCGGTCCCATGGGAAAAGGTCGTGCCGGTGGCGCGGCCGTTGGGACAGCTTTTCTTGAAAGCGCTCAACGATTAAAGGCTCCTCTCGATTCCGAGCCGCAGCCTCCCCTGGACATTTCTCTCGCAAGTACTCATGGCATCGACGCCTTCGCCCGTAAAGCTGGATCAGGTCACCTTCCGGTACTCATCGGATAGCCCCTCGCACGGAGTGCCGGCGAACCTCGATGCGCTCTCGCTCGAGATCAACGGCGGAGAATTCCTGTCTTTGCTGGGTCCTAGCGGCTGTGGGAAGACAACCACCCTGAAGCTGTTGGCCGGACTGCTCACACCGGATCATGGCGAGGTTTTCATCGGCTCGCGCCGCGTGACGAAGGTTCCCAGCCATCAGCGCAACATCGGCATGGTTTTTCAAAATTACGCGCTCTTTCCACACCTGACGGCGGCACAGAACGTCGCGTTTCCGCTTCGCATGAAGCGAAAACTCGACCCTGGCGC
>JBPBQZ010000076.1:0-12704 GCA_050955105.1 Janthinobacterium lividum
CTCGTTCTCGTTGCCGTTGATCGCAAGGTTATCTCCGGCGCCGGCATTGATGGTCATACCATCGCCAATCCGATTTAAATTGACGCCATCTGCAACATCGATGACATCGCTTTGAATCACTCCATCGGATAACGTTTTATCTTCTGTATAGGACACGTTTCCGTTGGTGTCGTAGCCCGTCGAATTCAGGGTCGTTGTGCCGTTAGCAACAGTGCTGGTACTGACTAATTGAGCACCGACTCCCGCTTCTGTTACGGCCACTGCTTGGGATCCGCCACCGGATGATGACGTTCCATCACCGACTCCGCCGGATGATGAAGTTCCATTGGCTACGGCGGCACTAACCGCAGTGCCCAGACTGGTTCCCGAATACCCTGTATCACCGTTCGTCGAATTTTCACCCAGCGTCGTTACCGTTATCGAGGGACTCGGTACCGGAAACGACCATACGCTATCGTAGTCGCCCAAACCTCCGATAGCCGACGTAGGACTCGCATACTCCGTTAGCGTCGTGCCATTTGCGAAGGTATATTGAATCCCACCCTCCACTTCCTGGGTTTCCGTCGCAAGCTGTTGCGTCGAACCAAGCAAATTTCCTGAGTCATCGTACTGCGGGACCAAAAACTCCCCGGAATTGGACAGAGAAACATTAACCGCCGCCAGAGCAGAGGTCACAGCCGGAGCGTTGCTGTTGGCCTGTTGCGTCATCGAACTCGCTTGAGCAAGTTGATCTGGAGTCAATGAAACCGCCGTCGACTGTCCCGATGCGTTGATGGTGTATCCGGTTGCCTGAGCTACCAACGCGATCCCACCGGCAGCCGCTGAAGCTATAGAGATAGGCACGATTAACCAACCGACAGCAGCAGCAGCCGTGCCTTCGGCAGCACCTATGACAACAAATCCCGCAATGTTCCCGGCAAGACCGACGAGATTGCCGGCCAAATTCGCAACATCACTGCCTGACACTGGATTCCCAGCATTAACCGAGTCAAATATATCTGCAATGCTTTGGTACGCCCCAGCCGCATTTAAAACTGCGCCGGCGACCGGAATCGCGGTGAACGCAGATCCCGCAGTTGCGAGAGCGACAACCGATTGCCCCGCTTGGCCGATTCCAATAACCGTCCCCAAGCCATTGACCGTCCCATTTGGATTTACTGCGACGGAACTTCCAGCAGCGATACCTGAAGAAATGAAGGTAACAAAGCCCTCAATAGGTGCGACTGAACTCACTTCGTTCTCCGATTCACTTTTACAGTTAGAAAAATAATCGTTAGCACGGTGACGGCAAATCCTACGGCCAACCAAACACCTACCTTGCTGTCCCGCCTAAAATATTGATCACCATCAGAAAGGGACCAATTAATGGCTCCACAACTTAAACTCCAAAGCCGCAGTTCGGGAGTAAAAATCGAATGCACTTCATCGAACACGACAATGGCATTACAACCCTCCAGGTTTGAAATTTGCTCTAAACCGAGCCCAGAAAATCGCACTGGATGAACAGGCGCTAGATATAAGCCATGTGCGAAATCCATTTTTACCTGTGCTCCCGTTTCCAGTACGCCGACGATTTGGGGGCTAAGGGCATGGGCCCGAATAATCTTTATCTTTTGTGGACGGAGCGTGGAAAGTTGTGGCTCCGGATTTATAAGAACTGTTATCAATGGATATACCCCAAGAATGAGATACATAACCATTCCGATAATTGTAGAAAAATATCTTCTGAACAACTTCATATTCATGCGATTGCCCGGTTCAACTAGGTATTTCTCGAGCTCGGCACAGAGAAATGTCTATCTTCCATATTCTCCTCTCAACGCCGCAGCGGCCATTTTTATAGCGGGCTGCGGTTGTATCATCTATGCGCGTATTCTAAGCGACGACATCGCATTCAGCTTCAAATGACGAGCAGCGCCGCCATACCGTTCGACGAGTTCTGCCCGACAGCGCTGGAGTC
Source organism: Janthinobacterium lividum (assembly GCA_050955105.1). Lineage (GTDB taxonomy): Bacteria > Pseudomonadota > Gammaproteobacteria > Burkholderiales > Burkholderiaceae > JBPBQZ01. The sequence continues at coordinate 1,961 of JBPBQZ010000076.1, forward strand.
AAGCCGGTAAAAATTCACTTGGTACGCCTATTTGGACGATTTGCCGGCCAAATGGCTTTTTACATCTCAATAGAGCAGCCTCTTAGAAATATCTAATTATTTAGATTTCCTAAATTTGAATATTTTTCCGGATTTTTAAAATTAACGGTAGGCAATATATCTGAAAAACGTCTAAAACAAAGCCAAGATAAAAACCTAAGTACCCTGAATCTTAAAATATGCCAAGCGATACTATAATTTTATTCTAGATACTGAATGTATTGCCGAATTGATATAAGTTAAAAAGAAAGAAAATAACCCAAGACGTATCAATTACACCCGAAAAACGTTAACGAAGCCTAATAACAAACTCTTTTTCTTTAAAATATCCCGAAAATTAGCATAATAATCTCGAATAAGATAAAGATGAAGCGAATTTTCGGGCTCGCATAATGCTCCGTCGCACCCGAACACATTAAAAGCGCTGTCCTAGGCTCAGGCAATTAAGCAGCTCTTCCTGCCCATCCAAAGCATCGTTCTGCGAATTTATTGAAGCCGGCATTGAGTCTGTCACCAAACTTCGCTCTGCTACGATCCGCGCCATAACGACCAACCATCAAACCGCCCGATTGGCAAACCGATCTTTATTGTCATTGTCTACTGAGCGACACCCCAATGTTCAGCTTTCGAGCATCTCATTAAAAATCTCGGCCATAAGCGTCGCTCATAGACGGGATTTTAAAAAAACCCTAGTGGACGCCCGTCAACCGATGCTGAATCTACCTGCTAGGAGCGCACGCGACAAGCAGATTCGACGTCATTCTGAAATTTTTTTAATGGTAAGTAAATTGTATGCTCAATTGTATGGCAGACGTAATCCTTATTCGTCAGGGGAGACAGAAGTGACGCTTTGTAGGCCGGCAGCTTCCGAATGAGCGCATAACACGAACATATCCACGTGAAGAGATTTGCTTATTGTTCGTTTTCCTAAAGCCGTCCGCATCGGAATGCATGGCTGCGCTTCATACGACAAGCGCTTAACGCGGCAAATACCGGAAGCGAGCGAGGGCGCTCCTGGGGGATGCTCTTTCTCCCAGCCGGTAATGCCCAGTTTTTCCATCAATTCGACCTCGCTGATCCCGTCTTTATGAAGTGGCGACCGCTTGGATATTCATCTGCGGTAACGCTGAGGCCGTCGAACGGTGGCCCGCCAACTGCAAATACGGCTCGCTATGATTGAAAGGAGCCATTGGCCTCGCCGGCCTTTCTGATCCTCCATACTTCCGATCCGCGGAGGGACGGAACACTTGGTCTGCTGAGAGTTCCTGTGCGAATGGGCATCTTCGCCAAAGACTTCTTATGTCGGCGGCACTTGTCCTGCCGACTATCGCTTTCGATGGAGGTTACCTAGTGAGACCGTCCGGCGCTCGCAGAACTCTGACCATGTGCAAACGCTTTCGCCGTCAACCGAAGCACCAACGCTTATCGCCCCACGCTTCCTAACCAACGACGAAGCCTCCGCCCTCCTGCGCCTCTCGCCTCGCACGTTAGAGAAGCATCGTGTCATCGGCGGCGGCCCGCGCTTCCGTAAATTCGGCCGCCGAGTGATGTACGCGGTCGCCGACCTGATTGCCTGGGCCGATACGCGCACATTCCAAGCCACATGCGACTTGGAATATCTGGAACAACACGGTTGCGGCTCACGCCGTGGCCGATGACGATCGATATGCCGGCAACGATTTTCTCCGCCCCGCCAACACAGCAGCCCGACTTCTTTCATGCACTCGCGAGCGATATCGCGCCGCGCGATGTACAGGAATTAATGACTTATCTATTCTTCTCGCTCGCGAAATCGCCACGGACTAAGCCGATCGACTTCCGCTCAGGCGACGTCACGGTGCGCGTCGAAGGAACAGTCGAGCACGGCATTGCCACCATCTGAGACGCGGACATCATGATCTGGGCAGCAAGTCAGATTGTCTCCGCGCACGACGTCGGGATTGCCACTTCACGTTTCATACGCGCGACACCATACGAGATCCTTCGCTTCATAGGCCGCGGCACATCGCTCCGCGACTACCAGCGACTCAGAGCGGCCTTGGATCGCCTGCAGACCACCAGCATAGTCGCATCGATTCGAGAGACGACAGGAAGGCGTCTACATCGGGTCTCGCTGATCAACGAATGCAATGGTCACAGAAAAACTCGCGTTCGGTTAAGGACATTCGCTTGCCTATCGCATGGTGAGCCGGTCCTCCACGCCATGCCGCAGCACGGCTCCCGATGCTGGAGGCGGTCTCATAGCGACTACCGCCCGGATGACTCTGGGGTTAACCCTGGCAAATCAAAAATTGGAGATTGACCCGAAAGATACTATAGTTAGCGCAACGATATTCGATTTTCACTATATGTAGTGTTTTCGCGAGAAAGGGATATGGCAAAGAACACCGGAGATGGACATCGCATCGGCTCCGTCGATGGGCGGTCTCAAATCAAGAACCCTCGTACTAACCAGTGGGTGAAGCGTAACGATTCGAACGGCCAATTTATGGGCCAAAAAGCTGACGGCGACCCTTACAAAGGGGTGGCGAAAGAACATGACGGCCGAAAGCGCTGACTTCCCAGCCTCTCCGTTCACGATGGGGACGCTTCGATATAGACCAATCGATCGAGTGGGAACATCATCCAGTGTCGTAGTACTAGGGCGTATTCAGGTTCCGTCTCGGGCGGAATCAGTGCATGCATATGTGAAGTTGCTTGGGGCGCGTGCCTTTGCGGTCGAGTCAGTATGTGCGTGGCTCGTTCGTGAGCTTTATCTACCCGGCCCCGAGCCCTTCTGGGTCTGGGTCCATCGCAACCGAGTTCCGCAGATCTGGCCGTATGAGACCGACGATCCGCGCCTTTGCTTCGCCACAAAGGCGATAATGCACGCGCGTCCCATTCAGCTCCTCGGACCTGATCGAAATTCGCTGACCCGCCAGTTGGGGCTTGACGACCGTTTGATAGGACGAATCGCAACTTTCGATGCCTTAATCGGCAATGACGACCGGCACAAGGGGAACCTATTATGGGCTCCGCCCGCAGGTGTGCTTTTGATCGATCACGAACAGGCAATTGGAGGGGTGGGATTTGACCTCTTTTCGACATTGGCCCCGGCCGGAGGGAATCATTTCCTTGAAAAGATCAAGAATTTTTCGGCTCAGCGCCGACACGCAATAAAGGCCGATCTGGTCAGCTTCTGCGCATCTTGCGCCGATGCTGTTGAACGTCTCCCTTATTCGGAATTAGTACCGTCGCCGGTACTACGCGCTGGCGTTCAAGACTATTTGCTCAAGCGAGCAGACCGCCTGTTTGAGACAGTTTCTAGCGCACTAGGGATGCCCGAGCTTGCCGGCTTTGCCCGCCTAGATCAGCGTCCCGCCTTGCCATGAGTAATTTGTCAATATTCTCACCGCCAATCGATAACGCTCCTTCCTTCTGTGGATATGCGCGGCTTGTGAAACTGCGACTGGACGTTTCCGGAGAATTATTAGTTATAGCCGTAGTCGGCTTTCTGGATGAGGGAACCCCTTTCGCTCGCGTAGTTACGCCAAAGGTTCTCAAATGCTTACCTCAGGAGCTTGGTTTTGCTTGCCATTCTTTCGGCACACTTGTCGCGGCAGACTATATGGCCTGGATGAGTACGGGAAAAAACGCCAGTCGCTGGGAAGCCCCCCTCGGTGGATTAGAAATCGGCGAACCTTTTCCTGTTGATGCAGATGACAAAGAAGGCGTAGTACGCAACGCGCTGGAGCGGTGCGCACTTTTTCATCGCGCCAACCGTGACGCACCTGTCATCGAACCCGCAGAAACAGTCACTCCACGGCCAGCGCTTGAGAACAGATTCGCGCACAGCGTAAAACGGGAAGTGTTGCTGCATAGACCTTCTCTTGAAGCCGGCTTCAACAGAGTTTTCAGCCTTACCGGATCATCGACCGGATTCACAATTGACTACATCGGCCATGCATACGCGACGTGTTACGCAGCCATTGATCCTAAGAGCAGAGCCTTCGTTCGACTGAGAGCTGCATCTGCTGCATTGTGGCGACTTGCACGTGCCCGCGATGCGTTTGGCTTCGCTACACCCGACAAGATCGAGTTGACAGCCTGGACACCCGCCCCTGGTCTTCCGATCTATTCCGAGCGGGAGTATGCAGTCGTCGACGACACAATTGCGGAGCTAGGTGAGCAAGCGAGGCGCGAAGGTTTGGACGTTTTTCCGGTCTTCGACGCGAACAACGCCTCCGAGAGGCTGATATCGGAAGAAGTGGCTGCGCTGAATTAGATGACAAACGGCTTATATTTCATAAGGGAATGAAGCAAAATCCCTAATTAAAAATCTGAAGGTTGCCTTACAGAACGCGAGGCTGACGCACGCAACATCCAAATCCCGAGCGTTGGATCACACTCGTCGAAAATGCGCAGAATGCCTAGAATCGTTTTCGATCTCTAAGAAGGGATCCGGGACGAACGTGAGATCGCCCCATGGCCTTAACAGGCGACATAAAGCTTGTTGCGTGTTTCGGTGTTGATGTCGCTGAAGCTCCCTCGCTGCGACGCCCGGCACGTCAGCTTCTTTTTAGTAAATTTGCCGAGCACGCGTCAACGTGATTATTCAGAAGCCACAGCCACTCCTCATCTTCAACTTCCTTTGAGCGCTCGGGTAATAGCCCGGATAAATCAAACGGTCGAAGATGTGAAGATCCGGGGGTAGAGAGAACTGTGGAAATTCGAGATATGCGAGCAACTTTTCAATAGCATACAGCGCTCGACTCCGTCTCGCATTGCTGCTTCAAAAGAAAGAATTACCGTGATTTAATCAATAATGGCAATTCAACAGTGAAGGTAGAATCGCTTCGCCCCGCGCAACCTTGAAAAGGCGTCCAGCATCTCTTTGAGCTCCGATCGCTGCATATTTTAATAATTTTTAAGATTCAAAAGATAATCCCACCTTTCAAGAACTAACCTTTCTATTTCGAACAAGTAAAGATCATAAAATTTTTTCGCAAATCCAATGGGTGAGCAAAAGACGTGAATATAATGCGGCAATCTATGGAGACGATGCAATGTCATACCATGTCTTTAACATTGGCAGACCCGCAACGACAGATTGGTGGAGGCAAAATCTAGAGCGCCGAGTGATTACTGCGGGCTTCGCCGGCACGATCGGTGACCGCGGTGACGAAATCCTGCATGACATGCAAGAGGGAGACTGGGTTATCGCCTACTGCATCGGTCACGGTTTTGTCGGTGCAGGTGTTGTTGGACCTGAAAGTAGCTACGGCCTACACGGTACGGTACCCGTCGGATCGTTATCTGACCATCGCCACGAGCGTAGCGTCAATTGGACACATACCGTCTTCGATGTGGACCGTGCGGTCAGCATCGAAGAGGCTGGACGGCACGCGCCGCGCCATACGAAAGAACTAGAGCGGAATGAAGTAATTGCGAAGGGAATAGTAGCGCTGCTTGCTGCGCGTGCCGGGGAGCAAGAGAACGCAGTCGCCGACTCGTTTGCCAAAACGGCCAAGTACTGGCATGTGGTCGAAGCGGTAAGAGCCATTGGGCGCCCTTGCTCAATACGTGAAGTGCAGGATTGGCTAGAAAGTAATTACCCTACGGAGAACAGCAGCGACGCTCGCGAAAACGCGACTCTCTTAACGGTGAACGATGCGAACCGACGCCACTACGATCGGGGCCGTGCAAGCTTTCGGACTGATCGAGGCAACGAGAAAGACGCGCTATACCGAGAAGGTCACGCAAAGAATGTGACTTATACTTTCTACTGGGTAGACCAACACGGCGTATGGGACATCGCCCAGGACAGCCAGGGGAACGCCCGGGCTATCCAAGTGCCGGCTAGCCCTCTGCAGAGCGCTTTAGTCGACGCACGGCGCCTGGCCATAGAGGAACTCCGGCAACCGATCTTCTCAGACCACGATGGCCGAGTTAGAGAACTTCGTGCGTTGGTCTTGCGGGAAGGTCAATGCGAATTTCGATCGAACCTCCTGAATGCCTACGCAAACCGCTGCGCAATGACGGGATGTACTGTCATTGAGATCCTAGAGGCAGCGCATATAAAGCCATATCGGGGCGAAGATACGAACCGCGTTGATAACGGTCTCATCCTACGAGCGGACATTCATACGCTTTTTGATAAGGGGCTTATTTGGCTCGACGACGACCTTGTCATCCGCCTCTCTGAGCGACTGCTGAGCAGTGAGTACGAGGAGCTTGAAGGAACCCAGCTTCGACTGCCTGTTGAACCATCGCATCGCCCCCATCCTGAACACGTGCGGCATCATCGGCAATCGATCTTTGGTAAGAATGACGCTTAATTTCACGGCCCACCAATCCCGTCAGACTCTCTTGCGCCAGCTTGCCGAAGTACAGAGTATGGGCGCCCGTTGGTCCGTCGGCGCCAAACGGCTACGGACTCGATTCCTTCGCCAATAGATAGTGCCAACTCGCTTTGGAAAAAGGTCTAGGAATGATCGACATGGGGCCTTTTGCCGTCGTTTTTGCTTTCACAAAAATGCACAACTTTTGCGGGCGCGTGAGGCGGACCAATTTGCGGGGCAATAATGCCAGCGGCACCATTGTCAATCGTACCCAAGCATACCAACTCGGAGTTACTAACGGGAAGCAGCTGTCAGCTATAGCAGAACTCATTCCAGCGATGGCTCCGGCAACGAGAGTAAGGCCTGTGTTGCAGTCTGCATGACCCTCTCGGACGGTGTCACCGGCACCTGTAAATTGCTACACGTCGGCACTGAGGGGTTGATACACCTCGACGAAGGGATAACGGCCGCTTTGAGCGGCGATGGTCTCGTACGAGGGATACATGCAAATCAGGATATTGCACAAGCAGGGCAAGAGCCTTCGCGCCATTGCTTGTGAGGTTGGCTGCTCGGTCAACACAGTGAGGAAGTACCTAGCGGCGCAGGACGCACCGAGATTTCGGCCCGCAGCTGCACCACGCGAGTCGATACTGAGTCCGTTCGAAGGGTATCTACGCGAATGAATCACGGCAGCGACACCAGACTGGATTCCGGCGACGGTACTGTGGCGCGAGATCCAGTCAATGGGATTTCTCGGTGGCGAGCGCATCGTGCGCAAGTTTGTTGCCACGCTGCGGCCTGCCCAGGCTGCCGACCCGCTGGTGCGATTCGAAACGGTTGCAGGCGATCAGATGCAGGCAGACTGGGTCGAATTCGGCGTCGCAAGGGAGCGAACTTTTTCGCATTCGTCGCCACCCTGGGCTACAGCCGGGCGACCTACGTCGAATTCGTTTCCGACATGCGGCTCGACACTTTGTTGATGTGCCACGCCAACTGTTTCAACTGGTTCGGGGGCGTGCCCCGCCGAGCGTTGTACGACAACATGAAGACCGTCGTGATCGAGCGAGATGCATATGGCCCGAAGCAGCACCGTTTCCAACCCGGATTTCTAGACTTTGCACGGCACTACGGGTTTCAGCCTGAGCTTTGTCAGCCTTATCGCGCCAAGACTAAAGGCAAGGTTGAACGCATGAACGGCTATTTGCGCCGCAGCTTCTATGTGCCGTTGGCCGCCCAGTTCAAGTCGGCCGGCGTCGAGTTGGACGTGACGACGGCCAACACCGAAGTCTGGCGCTGGCTGCGGGAAGTGGCACATCTTCGGATACATGGAACAACCAGGCTACCGCCGGGTGAGCAACTCATCGTGGAGCAGAAGGCGTTGCAGAGTCTGCCGCCGCCGTATCCGGCATTGTTGCCGGCAACGACACCGGCAAGCGAGCGAGAGTTGCGCGAGCGGTTTCACGACTGGCTATCTCCGTTGCAGCACCCGTTGTCGGTGTATGACCAACGAATCCGGGATGCAGCATGAATGTCGCCCATGAACGCGTGGCGCAGCTGTGCGCCCAGCTCAAGCTCACAACTGTCGCCCACGCCTTGCCGCATCTGGCACAGAAGGCTATTGCCGATGAGACCAACCTGACCGAGTTCCTGGAATCGGTATTGAAGGCTGAGCACACTGCGAGGCTCGTCCGGCAGCGCGCGACGTTCGCGCGCCTGGCAGGCTTCCTGGCGATCAAGACATTGGATGGCTTCGACTTCGCTTCCGCCCAAGAAATTCGACAGCATGCGCACTGTTAATGCATCACGAAAGATGCCTTGGCTGGACGCTTACTAAATAGCGATCAATTCGCGGTCTTAGACCTTAAGCGAATCTGCATACTCGCTAACGCTGTTTTAGCCGAAAATCGTATCTCCGAACGTCTGCCTTGCAAGTCGAGGCGAACCGAAACTCGAAACCACGTGAGAAAGGCCGGCGGCGCCATTTTTGGATCGCGGGCGCAGCCGGTAGTGCAACGGCCGTCACGCCAGCGCCCAATAGCGTCATAGCCAGCTTTGTTGCTAGGTAAGCGTCGACCGAAGGCATCTTGCATGATGCGGACGATGTCAGGCTGAGGTCGGCGTGCGAACGATTGCAAGTTCCCACTTATTCAATAAGTGGGAACTTAAATTAGCTTTTTAAGCTTTTGCCGTGCCGCCGCTGGCGATGTTCCAAGGCAGCAAGTCATCGATCTGCTTGATCGGATGCTCGGCGATGCGTGCAAGTACGTCACGCAGATAGGCCTCCGGCTCGACGCCGTTGAGCTTGGCCGTGCCGATCAAGCTGTACATCGCAGCCGCGCGCTCGCCGCCCGATTCCGAGCCCGCGAACAGATAGTTCTTTCGTCCCAGCGCGACCGCGCGCAGCGCGCGCTCCACCGCGTTGTTGTCGATCTCGGCGTGACCGTCTTGTGCGAACGTGTTGAGTGCGTCCCATCGATTCAGCGCATATTGCACCGCACTGGCAAGTGCCGACTTAGTCGATAGCGTCGGCAGCAGTGCGTCCAGCCAGGCACGCATGCTTGTCAGTAACGGCTGGCTTTGTTCCGCACGAACCCGCAACCGTACATCGGGCGGTTTGCCCCGGACCTGTTCTTCGATCACGTACAACGCGGCAATCCGGCGTACCGCCTCGCCCGCGGCTGGCGACGGATGTGATTTCGTCAGCTCATAGAATTTACGGCGCGCATGCGCCCAGCAGGCAGCCTGCCTTCGCGTGGCGTCGTACAACTTGTCGTAGCCGGCGAAGCCATCGGCGTGGATGATGCCGGCGAATGCTTGTAGATGTTGCTGCACGTGCTCGCCACGGCGATCTGGCGTGAACGCCATCCACAGTGCCGCGGGGTTTGTCGAGCCCGCCGGTCGCTCGTCTCTCACGTAGGCCCACAACCGGCCCGTGACGGTCTTGCCTAGGCCGGGCGCGAGCATCGGCACCGGCGTATCGTCGGCATGTACGGTCGCGCCGGCCATCACGTAGCGGCGTAACGCCTCCACCAGCGGGCGCAGCAAACGCGTGACGCCACCGACCCATTCGCTCAGCGTCGAGCGATCCAACTCCAAGCCGTCTCGCGCGTAGATCTGCGCTTGGCGATATAACGGCAGATGGTCAGCGAATTTGGCTACGATCACGTGAGCCAGCAGGCCGGGGCCGGCGAGGCCGCGTGCAATGGGGCGCGACGGTGCGCTGGCTTGCACGAGAGTTTGGCAGCAGGCGCAACTGAATTTGGGACGAACGTGTCGGATGACACGCCAATGCTGCGGCACGTATTCCAACTGCTCGGCAACATCCTCGCCGATGAGTTTGAGCGAACCGCCGCAGTCCGGGCAGGCATCGCTTGGCGGTACGTGTTCAACGATGTCGCGCGGCAAGTGTGCCGGTAGCGGCTTGCGTACACGACTGGCCCTTGCCTTGGACGCGCTCGTTTCGGGTGGCGGATCCTCGCCGTTATCGAGCAGTAATTCTTCGAGTTTGAGCTCGAGCTGACCGATCTCGGCTTCTACTCTCTCGGATCTGCGCCCGTATATCTGGCGCCGCAAGGCAGCAATCTGGATCTGCAAATGCTCTATGAGCAACTCGCGGGCGCTCAGATTCGACTGCAGCATGCGGATCTGGCCGGCCATCTCCGCGACGATGCGCTGGAGCGCTTCGACCTCGGTTGGCAGCGGATCGGGAGAAGGTTCGGCCATCGCGCCAGTTTATGCACTTCGATGACCGTTTACAACGGCTGCGCTAGGCTGCGCGCGGTGTATGGGTACGCTGTGGGCGCCGCCAGTCGATGCCTTCGAGCAGCATGGACAGTTGCGCCGCGCTCAAGTGCACGCTGCCGCTATCGGCCTGCGGCCACACAAAGTAACCGTTCTCGAGTCGCTTGCACAACAGGCACAGACCCTGGCCGTCCCACCACAGCACTTTGATGCGGTCGCCGCGTCGGCCACGAAACACAAACACCTGGCCGCCATAGGGGTTGCTGGCAAGTTTGGTTTGGATGATCGCCGCCAGCCCATCGAAGCCACGGCGCATGTCGGTCGCGCCGGCGACAAGCCATACCTGCGTGCCAGAAGGTAGGCCGATCATGCGGCACGCGAAGAGGCTAGGGTTTGGCCAATGATCACGCGCAGCGCTTCTGGGTGGATATTGCCGCGTACGATCACGCAGGTATCGGCATGGCGCCATTCGATCTCGCCAAGCGGCGCGGCAGTGGGCCGCACAGGCTCGCCATGTGAGATGGCGGATTCAGCGACACTCACCGCAACAAGCCGAGTGGCATTAACCAGACTCTCAGACCGGAAATGCTCTCGGCACCATCTCGCCAATTGATTCGCATTGATGCCATTGGCTAGGGCGAGCG
>JBPBQZ010000077.1:0-12321 GCA_050955105.1 Janthinobacterium lividum
AACCGTGATCCACGCCGACGACCGCTCGCAATACGATAGCTTCCGCGCCACGGTCTCTCAATACTTACCGGCGCAGGACGCCGTGCTGCAGGCCTCCGCCATCTCAAAAGCATCGGCGGTGGCGGCGCTGCTGCCCATGACGACATTTTGGGAAAACGGGCGCAGCACCTTGCGTGCGCTGATCGACGTCAATCATCAGCATGCGATCGAAGCCAGCAGCAGCATCCGCGCCGAAGTGCGCAGCGCCTTGATCGCCATCTCGGTCGCCTTGATCGTGATCGTCATCGTGGCGTTCTTCACCGGTTATTTCCTGTTGCATGCGGTCACCGGTCCGCTCGACCGGCTGGTCGAAGTGCTGCACGTGATGCGCAGCGGCGACTTGAGCCAGCGCCTGCCGCTGCAGCGCACCGATGAATTCGGCAAGCTCGAAGCCGGTTTCAACCGCATGACCGACGAGCTCACCGCCTTGGTCGGCCAGGCGCAGAAATCTTCGGTACAAGTCACGACCTCGGTGGCCGAGATCGCCGCCACCTCACGCGAACACCAGGCCACCGCCAGCGAAACCGCCGCCACCACCACCGAGATCGGCGCGACCTCGCGAGAAATCTATGCGACGGCGCGCGACCTCGCGCAAACCATGAGCGAGGTGTCAGGGCTCGCCGAAGAATCCGCCACGCTTGCCGGCACTGGCCAATCGGGCCTCACGCATATGGAAGAGACCATGCAGTCGGTGATGGACGCCGCGGGCTCGGTCAATGCCAAGTTGGCGATCCTCAGCGACAAGGCGTCGAATATCAACCAGGTGATCTCCACCATTACCAAGGTGGCCGACCAGACCAATCTGTTGTCCTTGAACGCGGCGATCGAAGCGGAAAAGGCCGGCGAATATGGTCGCGGCTTTGCGGTCGTGGCAATCGAGATTCGCCGGCTGGCCGACCAGACCGCGGTCGCTACCTATGACATCGAAGAGATGGTCAAGGAGATGCAGTCGGCGGTATCGGCCGGGGTGATGGGCATGGATAAGTTTTCTGAAGAAGTGCGGCGCGGCATGCTCGAAGTGCGCCACGTCGGTGCGCAGTTGTCGCAAGTGATTCAGCATGTGCAGGCGCTGGCGCCGCGCTTCATGATGGTCAACGACGGCATGCAGACGCAAGCCACCAATGCCGAGCAGATCACGCAGGCGCTGACGCAGCTTTCCGAGGCGGCGCAGCAGACCGTCGAGTCGCTGCACCAGTCGCGCCAGGCGATCGACGATCTCACGCATACGGCGAACGGTCTGCGCACCGGTGTGTCGCGCTTCAAGCTGGTCGAGTGATGAGCGCGGGCCCCGACGAGCGAGCACCAAAAGTGCTCGGCGCCTCTGGCAATAGCGCTAACACGGTCGTGCAGCCGTTTGGTCAGCGCTTGTCCACGCATGCCGAGGCCGGCATGCTGTTTTTGAGATTCGAAATCGATGGCGATGCCTACGCGCTGGACGCCAGGCAGATTGCCGAGGTCTTGCCGCTGCAGCCCTTGAAGGCACTGCCGGCCGCGCCGGGATGGGTCGCCGGCTTGCTCGCCTATCACGGCGTGCCGGTACCGGTGGTCGACGTGTCGGCACTGAGCACCGGACATGCGGCAGTGTGGCGCATTTCGACGCGACTGGTGCTGGTCAATTACCGACCAGCCGCGGGCGGCCGGCGCCTGTTGGGGCTGATCCTCGAACGCGCTGCCACCGTGGTGCGCTATGCACCTGGTGCCTTTGTCGACAGCGGCGTGCGCACGCCGCACGCGCGCTTCCTGGGTCCGGTCGCAGTCGATCATGCGATTGATCAGACGATGACCGAAGCCAGTGCCGCGACCACCGGCGACGCGCGCCTCATCCAGCGCATCGATGTCGATGAACTGCTCGGCGACACCGTACGCGAACTGCTGTTCGCCGCCACGCTGGATCGATGACCATGTCGCCAGCCGCCTCCTTCAAGGTCGAGCGCTTCGCCAAATGGCTGACTGAGATGATCGGTCTCGACCCGGCTTCGCTGGGCAGCAATGCCATTGAGCACGCGGTGCGAAGCTGTGCGGATGGGCAAACGCCGGATGAGTATTGGCGTCGTCTGAGCGCCGATCCGCATGAGCAGCAGCGGCTGATCGATACCGTGATCGTGCCGGAGACCTGGTTTTTTCGGGATGCCGAAGCCTTCGCGGCGCTCACGCGCACGGCCGTCGCCAAGTTGGCCGCCGCACCGACGCGGCGCTTGCGTGTATTGAGCTTGCCTTGTTCGACCGGCGAAGAGCCCTACTCCGCGGCAATTGCGCTGCTGGATGCCGGCGTCGACCCGCGACGCTTCACGATCGACGCCGCCGACATCAGCGTGACTTCGATCGCCGCAGCGCGCCGCGCCGTGTATGGGCGCAATGCGTTCCGACGCAGCAATACCGCGCAGCAAGCGTTGCAGCAACGCTATTTCGAGGAAGTGCCGGGCGGATTGCGGCCGGTGGACCTGGTGCGCGATACGGTGCGCCTGCGGCAGGCCAATCTGTTCGATCCCGCCAGCTTGCCGCCGGGCGGCTACGACTTCGTATTTTGCCGCAATGTGCTGATCTATTTCGATCGCGCGCGCCAAGCGCTGGCTTTGGAAACACTGAGCGGACTATTAGCCGACGACGCCTTGCTGTTCGTCGGTCCAGCGGAGAGTGGCATGATGCTGCGCGCTGGCTTTGCGCCCGAGAAAATTCCGCGTGCCTTTGCGTTTCGCCGGCACGCAGCGGGCACTGTCGCTGCCGGCGTCCCGCCTGCGTCCAGGCGAGTTTCGGCGCCAAAACCTGCCGCCACCGCGATGCAGAACGCAGTGCGGCGCAATGCACAAACCGTTATGCGCAATGTCGGCGCGAAGCCGCCGACACAGCCGACACAGCCGATAGCCGGCCGGCTGCATGTCGTGCGCCGACCTGCCACGACTACCTCCGCTCGCCTCGTGAACCCGGGCGCAGCCAGCGCTACCGCCGCGCACACGGCCGCGCCTGCCGCCGCGACGGCAGCGACCGCGGCCAGAGCTACCGCGGCCACCGCCCCCATCAGCCAGTCCCCCAGCCTGAGCGAAGTCGCCCGCCTCGCCGATGCAGGCAAACTTGGCGATGCACAACGATTGCTCGACAACTACTTGAGCACGCAAGCGCCGTCCGCAGAGGCCTACTATCTAAGTGGCTTGATCGCCGATGCGGCCGACGCCGGTGCGGCGGCGCGCGAGGCCTACAAAAAAGCGGTATACCTGGAACCTGAGCATACTGGCGCGCTGGCGCATCTGGCCGCGCGGCTGGAATTGGAAGGCGATCGCGAAGGCGCGCAAAGGCTGATGCGTCGCGTGGCCCGACTGGCCGGCAAAAGCGTCGCCGCAAGCAAGGGCAACAGCGGGGCGAAGCGATGAAACAGGCAAATCTAGGAGACGGGCTTGCCAGATAAGCAGCCAGCACCGACGGCACCGGCATTGCATCCAGTGTCGAGCCAAGCGCCGCACCCGGCTCAAGCGCCCGCGGTGGAGGCGACGGCAGCGGCCACGCACGTCAGCACGACCACGCTGGCCGATCGCCTGCGTATGGCCCAGGTTGCCGATTGCTGGAAGCGTATCGGCGTACGCGGCGATCGCAGTTGCCCGGTGCTGCGCGAAGTCATCCACTGCCGTAACTGCCCGGTGTTCGCCACGGCCGCCGCCGCGCTGCTTGATCGCCCGCTGTCGGCTGATGACTTGGCCAGCGCGGCACAAGAGCGTGCGGCGGCAAACGCGAGCATCGGCTCGATCACCCGCACGGTAGCAGCGTCGAGGTCGACCGCCAACACCAACGTGATTGGAAGCGCCAGCGAATACGGTATCGCCAAGCAATCCTATCTGATCTTTTGCATCGAAGACGAATGGCTGGCATTCCCCACCGCTGAATTTCGGCAAGTGGCGGAACTGCGCGGCATGCATACGTTGCCGCATCGCCGCCACGAAGCCTTGCTCGGCCTTGTCAACGTACGCGGCGCCTTGACCTTGCTCATCGATCTTGCCAAGTTGCTCGGCATTCCGCGTGCGACGCAAAACAATGCCGAGGCACCGCCGCCGCATGCGGGCGTCGATGCCAGTGCCCAACAAACCGCTACGCGCGAACGCGAGGCTTGGGCTCGCCGGCTATTGGTGATTGGACGGAGCAGGCAGACCGCGGCATTTGCCGTACGCGCCGTCGGCGGTGTGCAGCGCGTGACGCAGGCCGAACTATTGCCGGTTCCCGCCACGATTCGCCAGGCGCGCCAGGCTGGTGGTGCGCCAGATGCCCGCGAGGCGTTCACGCGTGGCTTGATCTCGTGGCAGGGCCACAGCGTTGGCCTGCTCGATTCCGACGCGGTATTCGCCGCGCTCAGCCAGAGCCTGACATGAGTCAGGACATGCCGCGCGATCGCGACCCACAAAACCGGCCAAGCGGCGGCGCGGTCGATCCATCGCAGATGTCGCTCGACGAGTTGTTTCGACTCGAAGCGCAAACGCAGGCGCAGGCTCTCAGCGACGGCTTGCTGATACTCGAGCGCACGCCCGACGATGCCGCCACGCTCGAGGCCTGCATGCGTGCCGCGCACTCGCTCAAAGGCGCGGCACGCATCGTCGGCGTGCCCACAGGCCTCGCCATCGCGCACGCTATGGAAGATAGCTTCGTCGCCGCGCAGCGTGGCGCGCTGCGGCTTACGCCGGCGCATATCGACATTCTGCTGCACGGCGTGGATTTGCTGACGCGGCTGGGCGGTGCCGAGCAGGCTGACGCGGCTGAAGCCGATCGCTTCGTGCAAAGGCTCAACACCAGCGCCCCCGTTCCGCCCGCGTCGCGCCGGGACGAACGGCGCATCGCACCGAACGACGCGCCCGCGCGCGCCGAAGCCACCGCCGGCCGCGCCGCCGCGGCAGTCGCCCCGAGTGGTTACGCTACGCCCGCCGCTTCCATCGGCCCGGCAACCGCCACGCCAGGCAACGAGCCGGAGCGCTCGCTACGCGTCAGCGCCGAGCGCCTCGACAGGCTGTTGCGCCGTGCCGGCGAGTCACTGGTGGAATCGCGCTGGCTACAGCCTTTCAGCGAATCGATGCGGCGCGTCAAGCGTTCACAGCGCGAAGTCTCGCGCAGTTTCGACGCCTTGGCCGTGCATCTGCGCGGTGAGCCGTCGGCGCCGCCCGACCCCGTCGTGCTGGCCGCGCTCGACCAGTTGCGGCATGCGGTCGAACGCTCGGAGGGTCTGCTCAACGAACGTCTGGCCGAAGTCGACGTACACGAGCGCCGCACCAGCGCATTGGCTCAGCGCGTCTACGAAGAGGCACTGGCGTGCCGCATGCGGCCGTTCTCCGATAGCACCGGCGGCTATGCGCGCATGGTCAGAGACCTCGGCCGCGCGCTCGGCAAAGACGTACAACTGGAGATCGTCGGCGCCGCCACGCCAGTGGACCGCGACATCCTCGATCTACTGGACGCGCCGCTCGGCCATCTGCTGCGCAACGCCGTGGACCACGGCATCGAAAGCGCCGCCGCGCGCCAGGCAATCGGCAAGGGCGCCACTGGCCGCGTCACACTCGATGCGCGCCACCGCGCGGGCAAGCTGCTGATTACGGTGGCCGACGACGGCGGCGGCATCGACCTCGAGCGCGTACGTCGCGCGGTGATCGAACGCGGCCTCGCCAGTACCACGACAGTGATGCAGTTGTCCGAGGCCGAGCTACTCGATTTCTTGCTGCTGCCCGGCTTCACCTTGAGCCAACGCGTGACTGACGTATCAGGACGTGGCGTAGGCCTCGATGCTGTGCACGACATGATCAAGCGCGTGCGCGGCAGCTTGCGCATCTCGCAATTGCGCGGACATGGCACGCGCTTCACCTTGGAATTGCCGCTGACGCGTTCGGTGGCACGCAGCCTGCTGGTGGAAATCGGTGGCGAACCGTATGCGTTGCCACTGGCCTCGGTGCAGCGGACTTATCGACTGGCGCCGCATGAAATCGCCTCGCTGGAAGGCCGCGAGCACTTCCTGCATGAAGGCAAACGACTAGGTCTGGTGGACGCGCGCCAAGTGTTCGGCGTGGCCGGTGGCCGCGTGCACGACGCGGCAGTGCACGTGCTGGTGTTGGGCGATGCGCACGGCGATTACGGACTGGCGGTCGACAACTTCATCGGCGAGCGCATGCTGGTGGTGCATCCGCTCGACCCGCGCCTCGGCAAGATCAAGGACATCGCTGCCGGCAGCATCATGGAAAACGGCGATCCGGTGTTGATCGTCGATGTCGACGACCTGATCCGCTCGATCCAGCGACTGGCCGCCGATGGCCGCATCGAGCGCCTGGGCCGCAATGAAGCCGAGACCCGTGCTGGTGTGAGCGCGCGCCGCGTGTTGGTGGTCGAGGATTCACTCACGGTGCGCGAGCTCGAACGCAAGCTGCTTACCGCGCACGGCTACGAGGTGGTGATCGCGGTCGACGGCATGGATGGCTGGAACGCCGTGCGTTCAGGTCAATTCGATTTGGTGGTCACCGACGTCGACATGCCGCGCATGGACGGCATCGAACTCGTGCAACTCATCAAGGGCGATACGCGTCTGGCGCGCTTGCCCGTGATGATCGTCTCCTACAAAGATCGGCCAGAAGACCGACAGCGCGGGCTTGAAGCCGGCGCCGATTACTACTTGGCCAAAGCCAGTTTCCACGACGCGGCACTGCTCGACGCGGTGCGCGACTTGATCGGCGAGGCACGCGCATGAAAATCGGAATTGCCAATGATATGTCGCTGGCCGTGCAGGCGCTGCGGCGCGTGCTGGCGGCACGCAGCGACTACCAGGTGTCATGGGTGGCGCAAGACGGCCGTGAAGCGATCGATTTTTGTCGCGCCGACTGTCCCGACCTGGTGTTGATGGACTTGATCATGCCGAACGTCGATGGTGTCGAGGCGACGCGGCAGATCATGGCGCATTCGCCGTGCGCGATCTTGATCGTCACGGCCGACGTCGGCGCACAAGCGTCGCGCGTCTTCGACGCCATGGGGGCCGGTGCGCTCGACGCAGTCGATACACCGTATCTCGGCGCCGACGCCAACGATGCCTTGTGCGCGCTGGCGCTGCTGGAAAAAATCGACCGACTGGGCGGTATGGTGCGTGACGAGCGCGGCAGCGCGTCGCGTCAGGCACCGTTGCCCACACCGTCGCGCCGCCAGGCGACCGGCGCTGCGCCACTGCTGGCGATCGGCGCCTCGGCAGGCGGCCCGACCGCCATTGCGACGCTGCTGGCTGGTCTGCCAACTGATTTTGCCGGGCCGATCGTGATTGTGCAGCACGTCGACATGGCGTTTGCCGCGGGCATGGCCGACTGGCTCGACAGCCGTTCGGCCGTGCGCGTGCGGGTCGCGCGCGAGGGCGAAGCACTCGAATCCGGCGTGGCGCTGCTGGCCGCCACCAACGACCATCTGCGATTTATTGACGACAAAATTCTCGGCTACACTGCCAGTCCGGAAGATGCGCTGTATCGACCCTCGGTCGATGTTTTGTTTCGCAGTATCGTGACACATTGGCGCGGTCGCGCCATCGGCGTATTACTGACGGGCATGGGTCGCGACGGCGCGGAAGGGCTGCGCGCCATGCGTGACAAAGGTTTTTATACGATCGCGCAAGACGCGGCGACGAGCGCGGTATACGGCATGCCGAAAGCAGCCGCCGCACTCGACGCCGCAGTATCGATCCTTCCCCTGGATTCCATCGCAGTCGACATCACGCGCCACCTGTAGGCGCCGTCTTCCCCATGCCGCCATCCAGCAGCGCGCGTGGGTGGACGACTGATGCGATGGAACGAATGCATGCGCGCTGGAAAAAAAATGGCTCAGCAGCAAGAAATCTCGGAGCAGTCCCTGGCGACCGTGGTGCTATTGGTCGACGATCAAGCCTTTATCGCCGAGGCGGTGCGGCGCGCCATCGCGGTCGATCCCAGCATCAATTTTCGTTACTGCGCAGAGCCTGAAGACGCGCTGCGCTATGCCGCCGAAACGCGGCCGACGGTGATCTTGCAAGATCTGGTGATGCCGGGCATCGACGGGCTCACGCTCGTGCGGCGGTACCGCGAAACGCCGGCCACCTGCGACATTCCTATCATCGTGCTGTCGACCAACGACGATCCGCAAACCAAGAGCGCGGCCTTTGCCGCCGGCGCCAACGACTATCTGGTAAAGCTGCCGGACTCGATCGAGTTGATCGCCCGTATCTCTTATCATTCGCGTTCGTACAGTAATCTGCTGCAACGTGACGAGGCCTATCGAGCGCTGCGTCACTCGCAGCAACAACTGCTCGAAACCAATCTCGAATTACAGCGACTGACCAATTCGGATGGCCTCACCGGGCTGTCGAATCGCCGTTACTTCGATGAATACCTGAGAGCCGAATGGCGGCGCGCCGAGCGTGATCAGACGCCGCTCGGGCTATTGATGATCGACGTCGACAACTTCAAGGCCTACAACGATTACTACGGCCACGTGGCCGGTGACGAAGTGCTCAAGCGTGTGGCCGAGGCGCTGCGTAGTTGTACCGGCCGCTCGACCGATCTGGTCGCGCGTTTCGGCGGCGAAGAGTTCTCGCTGATCCTGCCGACCACGGCGATCACGGGCGTGCGCATGCTGGCTGAGAAGGCGCGCGCGGCGGTCGAGGCATTGCAGTTGGCGCATCAGCAGTCGGCCAGCGGCGTGGTAACCGTCAGCGCCGGTGGCAGCGTCATGTTGCCGGCAGCCGATCCAACCGCCATGCCGGTTGCGCTGGTCGAAGCGGCCGACCTGTGCCTGTACCGCGCCAAGGCTGCGGGGCGCAATGGTGTGGTGGTTTAAGAGATAAGCGGTTACACGCTCGCCCAGCGCACGGAATTTCGAGATTGGCGTTATGCTCGGCCTCTGCGCGGGCTAGCCAGACGCCAGCGTCATGCCATCGCGCTACAGCGCCGCTGCGCATCACGCCTCCTTATCACCACTTTATTTTCTCGCCGCCATGAATAAACCTGCCGAAACCTCCACGCCCATCGATCCCTTGTTGGCCGGTCGCTGGAGCCCGCGTGCGCTCAGTCGCGAAGTGCTCGACAAAAACGAGATCGCCGCGCTGCTCGAAGCCGCTCGCTGGGCGCCGTCCGCCTACAACGTGCAGCCGTGGCGTTTTATCGTCTGGAATCGCGCCGAGGACAAGGCCGCCTACGACAAGGCTTTCGCCGCGCTGGTGCCGTTCAACCAGGGTTGGGTCGAGCCTGCCAACCTGCTGGTCGGCGTCTTCGCGCATACCTTGAACGCCAAGGGCGAAGTCAACCGCACGGCGCCCTATGACGCGGGTGCCGCGGCGTTCTCGCTGGTGTTGCAGGCACATGCGCAAGGGCTGGCCGCGCACCAAATGAGCGGCTTCGATCCGAACAAGATTCGCGAATCGTTCGCGATTCCGAGCGACGTGGAAGTGATCGCGCTGATCGCCATCGGCCGCTATGGCAGCACCGACGCGCTCGACGCGGCCTTGCGTGAACGCGAGGTCGGACCGCGCAGTCGCCTGCCGCTGGCCGAGGTTGCTTATTCGGGCGCCTGGGGCAAGGGCTTCTAAGTCTGCTTGCTTGCCGACAGCGGCGCGGCCACCGACTCCAGCGAACGGCGCTCGGCGGCCACGCCCCAGATCATCTGCACCAGCGCGGCCAGCAGCATCAGGCCGGAGCCCAGCAAGTAGCCGGCGAACACATCACCGCGCCGGTGCGTATCGATCAAATGGCCGAATAGCGCCGGGCCGACCACGCCGCCCAGTCCCGTGCCTATCGCATAAAACACCGCGATCGCGAGCGCCCGTACTTCCAACGGAAAGGTTTCGCTGATCGTCAGGTAGGCCGAGCTGGCCGCCGCCGACGCGAAGAAGAAGATCGCCATCCAGCAGATCGTCTGCGTGCGCGCGTCGAGCAATCCCCGTTGAAACAGATAGCCGCTGATGATCAGCAGCACGCCCGAGATGCCATAGGTGAAGGCGATCATCGGCTTGCGCCCCACCACGTCAAACAGCCGTCCCAAAATCAACGGTCCCGCGAAATTGCCCGCCGCGAACGGCAGCAGATACCAGCCGATGCGGTCCGCCGGCACGCCATAGAATTCCCCCAGCACCAGCGCGTAGGTAAAGAAGATGGCGTTATAGAAAAACGCCTGCGCGGTCATTAGCATCAACCCCACCAGTGCACGCTGCCGATGCACATTGAAGAGCGTATTGGCCACTTCGCGCAAGGTCGTTTGCGAGCGGCTATGTAGACGCAGCGTCGTCAAGCCTTCATCTTTCAGCACGATGCCACCACGGCGGAAATCGCTTTCCAGCGTTTCCACCACCTTGCGGGCATCGTCGACGCGATTATGCGTAATCAGCCAACGTGGGCTTTCCGGAAGATGCCGTCGCAGCAGCACGATGCCCAAGCCCAACACCGCGCCGATGAAGAAGCAGAGCCGCCAGCCGACGTCGACCGGCAGCAAGGCCTGGTCGAGCAAGACGATCGAGCCCGCCGCGCCCAGCCCCGCACCGATCCAGAAGGTGCCGTTGATGGCCAGGTCGGTCCAGCCGCGCAGTCGCGCCGGCGTGAATTCCTGGATGGTCGAGTTGACGGCAGTGTATTCGCCGCCAATGCCGGCGCCAGTGAAGAAGCGGAACAGCGCGAAGCTGAATAAATCCCAAGAGCAGGCGGTGGCCGCGGTCGCCGCGACGTAGACAAACAAAGTGATGAAGAACAATTTGCGGCGGCCCAGGCGGTCTGTGAGCCAGCCGAACAGCAGCGCACCGCTGACCGCCCCGGCAATGTAGGCGCTGCTGCCGACACCGACATCGGTGTTCGAGAAGTGCAGGCGCGGGCTCGCCTTCAGCGCGCTGGCAACCGCGCCTGCCAAGGTTACTTCAAGGCCGTCCAACAGCCAGGTGATGCCCAGCGCGACGGCCACGCGTGTATGGAAGGTGCCCCATGGCAGTCGATCGAGCCGTGCCGGCAGGTCTGTTTCGATGACTTGCGCGTCGGCGGCGCCGCCGCTTGGCGCATCCAGCGTTTGCTTGCCGTTCATGCGTTTCCTGTGCGTGTGCCGAAGGAATGGTGCTGCGCCGCGGTACGCAGATGGTGATCAGCGCGCGGCACGACCTCAGCCAGCAGGACCTGGGCCTGCCGGCGCGGAAGTGGGCTTGGCAGCGGAGGTCGGCGCCGCAAATTGTCGCCGTGGGCGGCGTTGCAGTCGGCCGTTTTGCGACAGCCGCATCCAGCAACGCAGCGCCATCAGCCCGCCCACTGCTTCGATCAACGCCGCCGGCACCCACATGATCAGGCCGCCCAGGCTTTGATCGATCAGCGCCGGCATGCCGAAAAAGGCGCGGCCGCAGATATCGAAGATGGGAAACATGTCACGTTGTGAGAAAGTGATGATCGCGCCGGCCAGGATCTGCGGCGACATCGTCAAAATCGGCGACAACACGCGCAGGCCGGGCGCCAGGCGCGCCGGTGGCGCTGGACGGTGATCGAGCAGCATGCCCCAGTAGGCGAAGCCGGTGAGCGTGACGGACCAGTTCATGAAACGATACAGGCGCCAGTCCAGCATCGAGACGAACTGCACCGAGGGAATCACCCAGACGAGCACCGAGGCAATGAATACCAGCGTGACGACGGTCGGATGAAACAGTGCGCGCAAGGTCCAGCGCAGCACCGTGGTGTGACGGGCGCGTCGCCAAGCCATGCGCCAGCGCAGCGGCAGCGCGGCCTTGATGACGACCGCCGGGTAGGCAGCCATCACCAACAGCGGCCCGAGGTGATGCAACACCAGATGCTGGATACGGTGCACGAAGAATTCGTGTTCGGCGTAGTAGTCGACACGCGTGTGCAGCGAAATGTAAAGCACTGCAAAACCGCTCCAGAACGCCAGTTGGCGTGGCAGCGGCACGCGCCGGCGCCGTGTGCCCCACGCGAAGCCAAGCCCCGCGCAGGCGAAAGCGACGAGCAGGGTGGGAGAAAACTCCCATGGAACGAAGAAACCTGGAAGCGACATGAAGCGGCGTTGGAACGCGTCGCAGGCCGTGGCGGCCGCGGGAAGTGGATCGGGGTGATAAGGTACCAACGCATGTTACCAGCGTTTTTGCGCGGCTCGCGGCGCATCGGGCGCGTCCTTGCCGGGCGCGCGGCGATGTGTTAAAAACCCGTCCCTTGAAACCCAGCAGTCTCGAGCCACCGTTCGTTTGTCCCGGTTTCAGCGCGCTTTCTGGCACTAGAGCCGAAGTTTTCGCCTGATTTTTGCCCGCTGCCTCGCGGCCGCTATAGTTCCCGATCCGTCGCCGGTTCA
>JBPBQZ010000078.1:0-12058 GCA_050955105.1 Janthinobacterium lividum
TTTCGGTCGCGTCGTAAGCCGGGGCAGCCGGTGTGGCTACCGCGGAAGCGTCCGGCGCACTTTCGCCGGTTTCGAGAATCGTCATGGTGAATTCCGTTAATGCTGGGCGACGACCGCCGGCATGCGCGTCGGGAAACGTTGCTCGATAAGCGAGATCAGACGATCCGCCAGGTTTGCCGCCACCGCATCCCAGCCGGCGTCGACGCCCAGACTCGCCATGTCGATGGTTTCCAGGCCTTCGTAACCGCAAGGGTTGATGCGCGTGAAGGGATCGAGATCCATAGCGACGTTCAAGCTGACGCCGTGATAACTGCAGCCACCGCGAATCTTCAGGCCCAATGCGCCGATTTTCGCGCCGCGTTTGGCACCTTCGGCCACATAAACGCCGGGCGCGCCGACCTTTCGCTCAGCCTGCAGATTATACGCCGCCAGGGTTTCGATCACCGATTGCTCAATCAGTTCGACGAGCGTACGGACCATCAATCTGCGGCGTCGCAAGTCGACCAGCACGTAGGCGACCACTTGGCCAGGCCCGTGGTAGGTGATCTGGCCGCCGCGATCGGCGCGCACCAATTCGATGTCGGCGCGAGGCTGCAGCAGATGTGAGGGGTCGCCGGCCTGACCGAGTGTGTAGACGGGAGGATGTTCGACCAACCAGATTTCATCGGACGTGTTGGCGTCGCGCGCAGCTGTAAACGCGCGCATCGCCTCGAAGCTCACGCTATAGGGCTCACGTCCACGCCAGCGGATCGCGAAATCGGCGCTTGACGCGACAGGGTGTTCGACTGCATCCATGCTTGAAGTCTATCCGCTTCGGGCCAGCTTCGCCGGACGGCGATCTTGCCCCCGGGGCGTCAAAAAACGATCTTGACCATCGGATGACTGGTGAGCGCTCGATAGATTTCGTCGAGATGCGCACGGTTCAGTGCCATCACATAGCAAGTGAGGCCCAGGTAGCGAGCGCTACTGGATGCTCGCTCGACGATGCGTGTGCGATCGAAGCCGGGGTCGAAGCCTTCCAGCAAGGTGGCGATGGCGTCGGCAAAGTCGGGCCGGGCCGCGCCCATTATCTTGATGGGGAAATCGCAGGGGAAATCGAACAGCTCATCCAATGGATTGGCGAGGTTCGAATCGGCTGACGAGGCGGGGTCGTCTGGATCGATCGTGTCGTTGGGGTCGGGCATGCGGGCTCGCAACTGAAATACCGGAAGCGGACGAGCGTCGCGGCGCTCGTCCGACGCGCGTTATTTCTTCTTCTGGAACATCAACAGTACCGTATCCCACAAACGGCCAAAAATGCCGGCTGCCGGATCCGCCTGCAGCGCGACCACGGGGAAGCGCGCCACTTCGTGACCATCGACGATCATTTTGACCACGCCTACCTTCTGACCGAGCGCAATCGGCGCGATCAGCGGGTCGGTGCGCTCGAGCACTGGCTTGGCCTTGTCCGCGACACCCTTAGGCAGCGTGATGTATTGATCGGCCAGCACACCGATCTTCAGCGTGCTGTCGGCACCCTTGTAGACGCGCGGCGTATCGATTGCCTGACCAGCCTTGTACAGCCTGACCGAGTCGTAGGCCTGATAGCCGTAGTTTAGTATCTTCAGGCTGTCTTGCACGCGCGCGGACTCGGACGGCTCACCCATCATTACCGAGACCAATCGACGGCTGGCATCCGGCGTATTCGGCAAGGGGCGCTTGGCGGTGGCAATCAGGCAGTAGCCGGCGGCCTTGGTATGACCGGTTTTAAGGCCGTCGACGGTTGGATCGAGCCACAACAGCCGGTTGCGGTTGGGCTGGCGAATGTTGTTGTACTTGAAATCCCGGACCGAAAAGATCGTGTAGTAATCGGGGAAATCGCGAATCAGGCGCGTGGACAGCGTCGCCAGATCGCCCGCCGTCATGTAGTGCTGGGTATCGGGCATGCCGTTGACGTCGGCGAAATGCGAGCCGTTCATGCCGAGCGTTTTCGCCTCGGCGTTCATCATGGCGATGAAATTGGACTCGCTACCGCCAACCAGTTCGGCCAACGCGATTGCCGCATCGTTGCCCGACTGCACGATCATGCCGTACAGCAGGTCGTGCACCGAGACCGGCTTGTTGGCCTCGATGAACATCCGCGATTCATCGGTGCCGACGCGACGCACTGCCTCGCTTGGCAGTACTGTCTGGTCCATCGAGATTTTCTTGTCGCGCAAGGCCTGGAACACCAGGTACGACGTCATCAGCTTGGTCAGCGATGCGGGTTCGACGCGTTCGTCGGCATTGGCGGATGCCAGCACCTGATTGCTCGTGGCATCGACCAATAACCAGGCATGGGCTTGCACTGCGGGAGGAGGCACCTGGGCCCACGCCGCGGTGGACGAAACAGGCAGCAAAACAGCTGCCGTTGCGCAGGCGGCCACGCAACGGGTAAGACTTGAGGGAAAACTCATAAGCTGGCTCGAGAGCGCTTTACCGTATAAAAGCGGCTCATTATACGCGCCAGCTTTCCGTCACAACCCGCTTGATCAACGCCAATTTGCGATGAAAAAAATGGTCGGCGGCGGGAATCACGATGACCGGTAAATCTTGCGGTTCGGCCCACGTCATGACGTCGGCCAAGGGGATGGTCTCGTCTTTTTCGCCGTGGATGACAATGCTGTCGGCCGGCACCGGAGGTACTTCCCAGCGGCCCGCGGGAGTTCCGACGACCACCAGCCGCTGGGCGGCGCCACCGCCCTCGCCGGCTTGCAAGCGCTGCGCGACGCGCGCGGCTACAAAAGCGCCGAATGAAAAGCCACCGAGTGCGAGGGGCAAATCACGATGTGCAGGATCGGCGCGCATGTGTTCGATGATCGCCAACACGTCGTCTTGTTCGCCGATGCCTCGATCGTGCTCGCCTTCGGTTTGACCGACACCGCGGAAATTGGCGCGATACGTCACATAGCCGAGCTGTACGAACGCGCGCGCCAGCGTTTGCGCCACTTTGTTGTCCAGCGTGCCGCCATAGAGCGGATGCGGATGTGCGACGAAGGCGATGCCGACTGGCACGGCCGCGCCGCCAGCGGATGGTGCGCTCGCTGGCGTATCGCCCTCGGTGTCGGTGCGTAGCGCGTCGGGCAGGTCGAGAGCGAGCTCGATTTTGCCCACGGGGCCGTCGATCAGATATTTACGCGTATGGATATTCATCGTGCGAGGTCAGTCGATCAAGAGACGGTCGACGATTTTGCCGCCGACCAGATGCGAATCGATGATTTCGTCGATGTCGGTTTCATCGACATAGGTGTACCAGGTGCCTTGCGGATAGATGACGACGACAGGACCCTGCTCGCATCGATCAAGACAGCCGGCCTTGTTGATGCGTACTTTGCCGGGACCGGCCAGATCGAGTTTCTTGATGCGCTTTTTCGCGTAGGCCTGCATTTTCTCGGCGCCGCAATTCGCGCAGCTCGGGCGTGAGTCATCATCACGCTGGTTCAGGCAGAAGAAGACGTGGTGCGCGTAGAAAGGTTCCATGGCGGGACGAAGAGAATGACGTGAGGACAGCGGAGGTGCTCGCGGTCGCGGGGGTGCAGACGATTATAGCGAGGCACGGCTGGACGCGCGCCGCGCCAGCCAGGCGCGCTCCACCGATAGCAGCAGCCACGCCAGCGCCATATACGGCCACACCCAGGCGAGCCATTGCGCCAGCACGTTGAAGTGCCGATATTGGCCGTCGCGCCAGCCCGCCAAGAGCACGTCGACGTAGGGATTCAGGGGCAGGAGATTGGTCAGCGCGACGCTGATCACCAGCATCAGCAGAGACAGGGCCGCGCGCACCGAATGCCGCAACTGCAGCGCTATCAGCGTTAGCAATGTGCCGACGCAAACGCCCGCGGTGGCGCCTTGGGTCAGCCAGTTGAACGTGTCGCCGGTAGATTGCAACGCATTTGCCGCCGTCTTCAACAGCAGCGCCGCCGCGATGAGTGCCAGCACGAGCCGTCTGCGCGGCGCTTTGCTGCGCATCGCCAGGCTGGCCAGCAGGCCGGTCGATAGTACTGCCGTGCCCGCTACGATGGCCTCCCAAACGCTCGACGCGGCAAGGTCGCCGAACCGGCTGATCAGGTCGGGCAGGCCGCCGGCCCAGATCGTGAGGATTTCGCGCGCGACCGGGTCGAGCCCGTCCCAGGCGTCACGAGGCCAGCCGCCGCTACCGAACAGGAATGGCTGCGGGAACATCTGCGCCAACGGCCATAGCAGCAGCACCTCCAGCAAGAAGCCACTGCGGCGCTCGAACCACATGTTGCGCAGGCGGCGCAAGATGCCGCGCTCCAACAAGGGCCGCGCCAACGGTGCGGCGAGCGCTGCGCCCAGCAAAGTACCGAGCGCGTTCGATGCCAGATCGAGATTGGACGCGACGCGCTCGGGCAGATAGGTCTGGATCGCCTCCATGCACGCGGACAATGCGCCACCAGCGAGCAAGGCCAGACATACTGCTGCAACCCCGCGCCAGCGCGGGTACACGCTGAATACGAACAGCGCGCCAAGCGGCATATAGCCGAGCACATTGGTGATGACGTCGAAGGTGGTCAGATACTGCGGCAGCGGCGCGAACAGGTAGTCGAAGGGGCCGATGCCGAGCAATAGCCATCCCCGAAGCGGATAAAGACTGCCGTAGACGATGAGCACCGCATAGCAGATCAGCACCTGGCGCGCGAGGGGCGATGGCTGGGGTTGCCACGACTTGTGCGGTGGCACGAGTGGTGGACGGCGCGTTTTCATGGACCGAGGTGCGCAAGGAGCCACGCCGCCAAGGCGGCGATTGCTTGGTCGCTCGCGCTTGCCAAGGCCTGCGCGCCGCCGGCCGCGTCGGCGGATGGCGCGCTCACTTGCGCGACGAATGGTTGCTGCGCGATTGCGAGATCGCCGTTGAACAAGGTGGCGCGCAGCGAGACTACGCCGCGGCTGCGCCCGGGCGCATCGAAGTATTGCGCGAACTCCAGCAACTCGATCTTGAGCAAGGGTGCGCGGCCCGGGTCGCTGGCATCGAGCACGGCATCGAGATGCGCGGCGGCCCCCAGACCGAGCTTGAGTCGCCGCGCCAGCAACTGCGCGGGTCGTGCGGTCCAGCTGCTGTCAGCGTAGAAGCGCGCGCGGTTCGGCTCGGCGTAGATAAGCCGGTAGCAGAGTCGGTCGGTGTCCAGCTCAGCGGGGGCGCTGATTGCGAGCAGACGCACGGCACGTGGCAAGGGGGCGACGGTCGATCGTTCGGAGACACCGATTGAGCGGTGGTAGGACGCTGCGTCTGCCGGTGCAGGTGCAGGTGCAGGTGCAGGTGCCGGTGCCGGTGCCGGTGCCGGTGCCGGTGCCGGTGCAGGTGCGAGCGAAGGCGGTGCCGATGCTGATGCGGGCGACTGCGACTGCGTTGGCGTTGGCGTTGGCGTTGGCGTTGGCGTTGGCGTTGGCGTTGGCGTTGGCGTTGGCGACTGCGCCTCCGCCGACGCGGGCAACGGTCCGAAGTCGTATTGCGCCGAACGCACTGGCGGTCGCGTCGCCGTGCACGCACCAAGGCACGCGATACAAGCTGCCGCAGCCAGCCATTTGCGCGCCGATGACCGGAACATCCGAGATCCTTTGATTGTCGATTTCATTGCGCCTTGGCCACTATCGAGCGCCCGGCGCTTGCGGCCAGACGAAGCCCGCTTCGCCGGGACCAGCCGGCGCGGCCGGCGCACCGAAGATCAGCCCGCGGGGATTGCTTTGGAATGAATCGCTGGCGCGTTCGATGCTGCGCGCAGCCGTTCTCACGTCATCGGACAACGCGTCGACGCGCGGCAGCGTGTCATACGAAACGCGCGCTGCCACATCGGCGACAGTGCGATCGAGGTTGCCGACGGCGGTACTGGCGCGATCCGCCGCCGCGCCCATGCGCTCGACATTGCGCAGCAGTGGTCCGCGCGGATCGTCGAGCGAATTGGCCAAGCGGCTGGTCGATGCCAGCGCTTGATCGAGATGTTTCATGGTGGTGGGCAGCGCGCGCGCGACCGGCTCCAGATTCCGCGATAACGCGGCAACGCCGCTGGCGGCCTGCTGCAGGCTAGCGGCGGTGGCCAGCAATTGGTGCCGGCTATCGGCGCCGAGCATCGCCTGCATTTCATTGGCTATGACCTGTGCCTGGTCGAGCAACGCGACGCCGCGCTGCTGCAATTGCTCGATCAATCCAGATTTCAGCGGCAAGCGCGCGACATGCGCATCATCCGACAACAAGGGCCGCGGATCGGCGCCATTGTCGTCGAGCTGTACAAAGCTGCGGCCAGTAACACCCTGGAAACTCAAGGAGGCATAGGTGGATGCGGTGATGGGGGCCTGCCTGTCGACCGCAATGCGAATGACGATTTGCCCGGGCACCTGTTTGTCGAAATGAATGTCGACCACGCGGCCCACCGCGATACCGCGATACCTGACCGCGGCATCTTGCGACAAGCCGCCAACGCTGCCGCGCGTGACAATCTCGTAGGGCACGTGTTCGGTGGTATCGCGCCTCAGCCACAGCAATACGCCCACCACGACGATGCCGAGCACGACCGTGAAAAGCCCGGCCCAAAACGCATGTGCTCTATTTTCCATCGGCGAATTCCTTGGCTGCGGGCGGTGCGTACGACGCGGGCGCGTGCAAATGTGGAGACGCGGCGAGCGCGCCGCCGTCGCGCAGCCATGCCGGCAGCTGCGCGCGTCGCTCGGCGGGCAGCCCGAGCAGCGCGCGTCGACCGCGTGCGCCCAGAAAGTATTCGCGGATAAAGGGATGATCGACGGCCACCACTTCCTCTAACGGTGCGGCGGCGACGATGCGATGCGCTGCCAGCACCGCGACGCGCGTCGAGAGAGACACCAGGGTGTCGAGGTCGTGCGTGATCATCACTACGGTGAGTCCCAATGCGCGCTGCAAAATGGCAATCAGTTCGACAAAGTCGTCGGATGCGTCCGGATCCAGTCCAGCGGTCGGCTCGTCGAGGAACAGCAATTCGGGTTCCAGCGCAATGGCGCGCGCCAGCGCTACGCGCTTGATCATGCCGCCCGACAGCGCCGCGGGCATCTTGCCAGCCTCGTCGAAAGACAAGCCCACCATCTCGAGCTTCAGACGCACGACATCGTTGAGCAGGTCTGCCGGCACTTTGCCGAGCTCGCGCAGCGGCTGCGCGATATTGTCGAATACCGTCAGTGAAGAAAACAGTGCGCCACGCTGGAACAACATGCCGATGCGGCGGCGCATGGCCTGTGCGCGGGCGCCCTGTCCGGCGATGATCGGTTCGCCAAATACGCGAATGGATCCGGCGCTCGGACTCTCCAGGCCGATGATCTGCCTGATCAGCGTGGTTTTACCGGCGCCCGATCCGCCGACCAGCGACAGCACTTCTCCGCGATGTACCGTGAGATCGATACCGTCGTGCACCAGTGCGTCGCCATAGCGTTTGAGCAGGCCCGATATCTCGATAACCGGAGCTCGATCGGTGGCTGCGACGGCTGTCGTGGCAACGCTCGGCGGCTGCTTCATGGCATGCCTACGTTTTGAAAGATGATCGCAAAGATCGCGTCGGCAAAGATCACCACGGTAATCGAGGTGACCACCGCGGCCGTGGTGCCCTGCCCCAGGCTGCGGGCGTTCGCCTGTATGCGCAAGCCGAAATGGCAGGCCACCAAGGCGATCAACATGCCGAAGGCCACGCCTTTGCCCAGGCCGATCAACAGATTGACGATCGATACTGCATGGCGCAACGCGCGCAGGAAGTCGGCATATTCGATGCCCAGGCTGAGCTTGGCCGAGACCATGCCGCCCAGCAGCGCGACGATATCGGTCCACATCACCAGCAGCGGCATCGCCACCGCCAATGCCAGCACCCGCGGCAACACCAGGCGACGCCCCGGCTCGATGCCCATCACACGCATCGCATCCAGTTCTTCGGTGACGCGCATAACGCCCAACTGCGCGGTAATGGCCGAACCGGAGCGTCCGGCGACCAGCACGGCGGCCAATACCGGACCCAGTTCACGGACGATCGCCAGCCCGAGGATGTTGACGATATAGCCGCTTGCGCCGTAGGCGGCAAGTTGCTGCGCCGACAAATAGCTGAGCACGACGCCGATGAGAAACGCAACGAGCGCGGTGATAGGCAACGCCCGGGTGCCGGCCGCATAGAGGTTGGCGGAGATTTCTGTCCAGGGAGCGCGCCGCGGACGCCTGAGCATGTCGCCGAAATCGAGCACGCAACCGCCTGCCAAGGCCACTCCGTCGTAGAGGTGATGGCCGAGGGAAAATAGCCCCAGGCCCAGACGGGTGAAAGGATCGGTCGCCTGGCTAGCTTGCGCTGGAGTTTGCGTGACGCGCGCCATGGGGCTATGCGGCCGCGCTAGATCGGATGGGCCGTCGAGCAGCTCGATTCTTTCGAAGATTTCGCGCTGGGCCGCGGTCAGGCTTACCGCATTCGGCAGGCGTCGCTGCCAGACGCGCCATAGCAACTGGCCGCCGACGTGGTCGAGACGCGCGATGGCGGTGAGGTCCCAGCTTGCGGCGGCTGCCGATAACTGGTTCAACTGCTGCATCAGGTCGCGCGCGGCGCCTTGCTGGTGATGCGCCAGCGCGAGCGCCGTCCAGTTGCCGGACAGCCGCGCGGTGCGGCCTGATGGCAGGGTTTCGAGATGTAGCCCGGGAACGGTATCGGAAGTCACCAGATCTGTTCAAGCCCAACGGATATCGAGAAACGACGGCCTGGCGCGTGCCGCGTCATGTGCGGAGCACTCGCTGAACAGCACCGGCGCGACGTTGCCGACTGACATTGTAGCGATGCACCAGACCTGGCGCGCCCGCGGCAATGACGGCCCGTTACAATACCGCGCATGTCTCGAATTCCCCGCTTTCCACTCTGCGCTTCGATTACGCCGCCGGAGGCCCGCGCATCAGCCGGGTCGATCGGCGCGTCGACCGAGGCGTCGACCGACGCTTCGGCTGGCGCCGCGGCCAACGCCGCTTTCGATCTACGCACCGTCGCCACGCTCTTGCCGGGGCAAGGCACCGATTGGTCGCTCGAATACGTCGACGAGACGGGCTCGACCAACGCCGACTTGTTGGCGCGCTTTGCCGCAGGTCAGTATGCGTTGGGCGATTTTCAGCATGGTCACGCGCCAGCCTGGCGACCGGTGGCCCGCGCTGCCGGTGTGCAAACCGCCGGGCGCGGCAGGCACGGCCGCCCTTGGCTAGCAGCCGCCGGCGATGCATTGCTGTTTTCCGTCGCATGGCCGATGCCGCGCCCCTTGAGCGCGATCGACGGACTGAGCCTGGCATTGGGCACCGCCCTCAGTCGCGCATTGATCAAGCTGCCATTGGCAACCTCAACGCAACTGACGCTGAAATGGCCGAACGACTTGCTGCTGGACGGCCGCAAGCTGGCCGGCATTCTGGTGGAGACGGCAGGCCACACGCGCCAGGCCTGCGCGCTGGTGATCGGCATCGGTATCAATCTGCGGGCCGCGCCGGGCTCGGCGGAGTTCGCTCTCGACGAGCGGGCGCCGCGCCCGCTAGCGCCGACGGCGCTGGAAGCGGCGCTACCGGACGGCACCGCGCGCGCGGCACTTCCAGAACGAGTGCTGGCGGCTTGTCTGGGTGAATTGGACGAGACCCTGACGCGCTTCGCCGCCGCAGGCTTCGCGCCGTTTCGCGACGCCTGGCAAGCGCTCGATGCGTTTCGCGACCAGATGGTGTCGATTCACGAACAGGGACGAGAAACGATGCGTGGCATCGCCTGCGGCGTCGATGCGTCGGGGCGGCTGCTGGTGGACCCCGGTACCGGACCGACGCCGGTGCTGAGCGGCGACGCCAGCGCGCGCAAGACGAGCGCTGCGTCATGACTGCGAACGCGCCATTGCTGTTGATCGATGCCGGCAACAGCCGCGTGAAATGGGCATGGGTCCCGGCGCTGCCGGCTGTCGACAACTGGCCGAGCGCTGATACCAGCGCCTGGCGCACCGGCGCCTTCGCGCATGAAACACAGCCCGCGCAAAACGTCGGCACCGTGCATGCGCTGGCCGGCGAGCCCGCTTGGGCAAACTTGCCGCGACCCACATCGATATGGATTTCGAACGTCGCCGGTGCGGCCTTGATGGCGCGTCTCGACGCGCTGATCGATGCGCATTGGCCCGGCGTGCCGCGCGCACAGATTCACTCTTGCGCGCAACAGTGCGGCGTGACCAATCGCTACGATGTGCCGCGTTCGCTAGGTAGCGACCGCTGGGCCGCGCTGATCGGCGCACGCGCATCATATCCAGGCGAGCACCTGCTGATTGCTACGTTCGGTA
Organism: Janthinobacterium lividum; assembly: GCA_050955105.1. GTDB lineage: Bacteria > Pseudomonadota > Gammaproteobacteria > Burkholderiales > Burkholderiaceae > JBPBQZ01. Next base: position 10,309 of record JBPBQZ010000078.1, read on the forward strand.
CCGCCACCACTACCGAGGCGCTGCAGGCCGATGGCGTATTCATCGGCGGCCTGATCGCGCCCGGTCTCGGCTTGATGTTGTTGTCGCTAGGCCAGCATACGGCGCAATTGCCTGCGCTGACGCCTCACACCGCGCGCGCGATCGGCGAGGAAAACGATGACGACCGGCAATCGGCAGCGTTCCGCCGCGACACGCCGACGTCGATCGTCGAAGGTTGCCGTCTTGCGCAAAGCGGCTTGGTGGAAGAGGCCTGGCGCACTTTCGGCGAAACCGTGCAGGCACCGGTGCGTTGCCTGATCGGTGGCGGCGCGGCGCAAACCATCGCGCCGGCGCTATCGATTCCGCACACGCGGCATGATGGGCTGGTGCTGACTGGCCTGGCGGTCATCGCGGCCGAGGCCTTGGGCCAAACTTCCGCGGCGCGCGTAGTCAGCTAGCCCGGCGAGATAGATATTCACATACGAGAAATCGAGCGATGCGCGCGCTGATCATCCTGCTCGCGGTGGCGAATCTTGCGATGTGGGCCGCCGTGCATGGCAGCTTCGGCCCGGCGCCCGCCGCAGGCGAACGCGCGCCGTGGCGGCTGGGCGAAGAGATTCGCGCCGATAGCTTGGTGGTAAGGGTTTTGCCGCCGGCGGCGCCCAAGACGCGTGGCAAGCGTTTGCACGAACACGCGCCGGAACGCGAGACAGACTGTGGCGACCGCTGCGGGGCCTATCTTTAGGCAACCCCTCTAGCGCCCATCTGGACCAGATGACTTCAGCTGTCGCTGCCTGCAGTCGTCGCGCGAATGCGCCGCAACAGGGACGTGGTGGAACGATCGTGAACGAACGGAATTGCCAATGCGCGACCGCCGCGGCCGCGCACCAGCGCCGATTCCGGCAGCGCGTCCATATCGTAGTCGCCACCTTTTACCAGTATGTCGGGACTCAGCGCATCGATCAGCGATACCGGCGTCGACTCGTCGAACAAGATCACCCAGTCGACCGATTCCAGCGCGGCCAGCATGGCCAGGCGATCAGCTTCGGGATTGATGGGACGATCTTCGCCCTTGCCAAGCGACCGCACTGAGCGATCGCTATTCACACCCACCACCAGGCAAGCGCCCAGTGCCCGCGCATCGGCCAGGTAGCTGACATGGCCGCGGTGCAGGATATCGAACACGCCATTGGTGAAAACCAACGGTGCGGGCAAGCTCTGGCGCCGCGCCAGCAGCGCCGCCAGACTTATCACTTTGCGCTCGAAAGCAGGCGCGCTCACGCAGGTTGGCTGACGCCGCCTTCGGCCGGCGTGGGCAGGCGCGCCACCACTTCTCTCCGATAGCGATTGAGTTCCTGAGCCGTCGCGAAGGTGCGTTCGAACAGGATCGACAAGTTGTGCAGGATGCGATCGACCACCTTCTTCTCCCAGGTGTCGTCGAAGCGGATCTGCTCGTCCAGCCAGCGCTCGAGCCACTCTGGATCGGGCAGGCGCGACTGGATCGTATCCTTGGGAAAATGCTCGCGACTGACGTGCAGATTGGTCGGGTGCAAAGGCTTTTCGGTGCGGCGGGCGGAAGCCATCAGGACACCGATTTTGGCGAATGCAGCGCGCGCGGTGTCGCCGAACTGATTCAGCGCGCGTTTCATGTAGCGCAGATACGCGCCGCCATGACGCGCTTCGTCACGCGAAATGGTGTCGTAGATGGCCTTGATGACCGGCTCGGTGTGCCACTCGGCAGCGCGCCGGTACCAGTGATTCAAGCGGATTT
>JBPBQZ010000079.1:0-12010 GCA_050955105.1 Janthinobacterium lividum
GGCCGACGATCACGGCGTCGGGCTTGGCCTGGCGGATTTTCAGGATGAAACTACTGAAATCGGAGTTGTCCATCGCAACGTTGTCGTAACCCACTTCTTCGCCGCCGGCCTTGAGCAGGTCGGCGTGCATGTCGCGGTAGATGTCCTGGCCGGTCGCGTAGTTGGGAACGATGAAATACCATTTCTTGCCCTTTTCCAGCATCGGGCCTTCGAGTGCGCGCGCGCTCACCGAGATCGGCGTAAAGGTGCGGAACGTATAGCGATTGCACAGCTTGCCGGTCAATTCGTTGGTGGCGGCCGTGACACTGACGAACGGTATCTTGCGCTGTTTCGCGGTGGCCGACGAGGCGAGCGTGGAGGCGCTGCTGATGCCGCCGACGATGGCCACGACCTTGTCGGCATCGACCATCTTCGAAAAGTTTTCCTGCGCCGCCTGCGGATTGGGATCGTCGGCCCAGACCACTTTGACCGGTCGGTTCAGCACCTTGGAGTCCGCGTCTTCGATCGCCATCATGGCGCCGCGCTGCCCGTCCCTGCCAATTTCGCCGAGCACGCCCTGCTTGGGCATCAAGATGCCGAGGGTAACGGGCGACGCATCTTGTGCGTGCGCCACAAGCGGCGTAAGCAGCAAAGCGCCGATCAGCGCGCACAGCGCCTTGGGTACCGGGCTGCAGCGCAACCATCGAGCGCCCTTGTTCTGCACTAGCGAACTGTTTGAAAGCATGTTGTCTCCTCCGTTATTGAAACCGTCATTGATTTTTTAATTGGCGTTCTACTCACGCATCCGGCGCATTCCAGCGGCCGCGCGCGGCAACACACGCGGAAGTCTAGACGCAATGATCTCCTGGTGAGGTCAGGGTTTCTCCGCTGGAGCCCGTGCCGATCCAGCCGCCGCGCTTGCCCCGGAAATCGACGCCTTCTTTCGGCCATTGGGCGCTGTGATACCAGGTGCCCGCAAAACGCTCGAGCCCTGACAAGTCGGAGGGCTTATGTACGGTTGCGGCGTAGGCCTGGCCATCCTCGACACGCGCGGGTCTCGCGACCACATCCGGACGAAGCGGGAGGCTATTAGGACAGCATATAAAGGTAGTGGTAAGTCCCTACTGAGACGCTCCGATGCAACGCTCGGCCGCCAGTTGTCGGCTGCGCCAGATGCCGGGCGGTTCGCCGAAACGTTGCTTGAACACGCGTGTGAGATGGCTCTGGTCGACAAAGCCCGTCTGGTACGCGATCTCAGCCAGCGAGCGCGACGGATCGTCCATCAACTCGCACGCCCGCTGCAAGCGAAGGGCGCGCACGTGCTCCTGCGGCGAACAACCGAAGGTATTGCGAAACAGCTGGATAAAGCGGTCGGCGCCGAGGTTTTCGCGCCGTGCCATTTCGGTGGCCGGCATCGCCTTATCGAGATTCCGTGTAATGAACTGGATAATGCGACTACGTTGCAGATCACTGAACGCCAATGAACGCGGTGGCGCGTTCGGCACCAGATCGCTGTGGCGCCGCAGCAGATGCAGCGCCAGTTGCTGCGCCAAGGCTTTCACCATGATGCTCGAGCCAGGCTCATCCGAGCCAGCCTCGCGTGCCAGCGCATGCATCAGGGCCAGCACCTCGTCATCCTGTGTTTTGACGCTGTCACGCAAGCGCACGGTGCCGGCGCGTGGGCCATAAATGGTGGTCGCCAAGCCTTGCAACAAGTTGGGCGACAGGAACACCTGGATGGCGCTGTTCGGCCGATCCCAGAGCCACTCTCCCGCAGTACCGAAGCTCTTCAATACGAGATCGCCGGGCTCGACCTCCGCGCTCAACTCGCGACCCTCGAAGCGGCGTGTCAGCCGGCTTTTTCCGTCCACGTAAGCAATCACCGTGTGACTGCCTACATAAGTAGACAGTCCATACGGATCGCATTCGAGTCCGTACACCGCGACGTCGTCGACACCCCCTGGAGGCGCCTGCAACCAGCACCTCGCGGGAATGCTGGCAATCATCTCCGATGGCGAAATGCTGCGCGGTCGCGTCAGGGTAACCACTGACGGCGACCTTGGCGGACTCGGCGCTCTCGGGTAGAAATCAGCATGCATCGGGCCAATGTAGTAAATGTCGAACCATTGCGCCATCAGGGAGTTCCCGGCCCGCCTAGCCAAAAAATCCAAATGGGCACCGCGCTGCGTACAAGACCAATGGGATTTTGCTCGCTAGAGTCAGCGACGACCGACCGCTTGAGCCTTGGCTTGCCTCCTCTAGACCATGCAGACCATTCGATGACTACTCACGCCGCTGATCTCCGCTACGACCTGATCATTCGCGGGGGCCAAGTACTGGATGGGCGCGGCGGGGCCGCCGTGCTCGCCGACGTGGCAGTCAGGGATGGCCTGATCGTCGCGATCGGCGAAGTCAACGGATACGGCGCTGAGGAAATCGACGCGCGCGGCAAGCTGGTGACGCCGGGCTTCGTCGACATCCACACCCATTACGATGGTCAGGCAAGCTGGGATCGCTTTCTCACTCCGTCGAGTCTGCACGGCGTGACCACTGTCGTGATGGGCAATTGCGGCGTCGGCTTCGCGCCTGTCAAGCCGGCTGACCACGACCGCATCATCGAACTGATGGAAGGCGTGGAAGACATTCCAGGCACCGCCCTGCATGAAGGCCTGGCGTGGACCTGGTCCTCCTTCCCCGAGTACCTCGATGAAATTGAAAAGCTGCCGCACGATATCGATCTATGCGCGCAGCTGCCGCATGGTGCGCTGCGTCTGTATGTGATGGGCGAACGGGCCTTGCGCCACGAGCTCGCCACCGACGACGACATGCGCCGCATGCGTGCTTTGGTAAGCGAATCGATACGCGCCGGGGCGTTCGGTGTTTCGACCTCGCGCACCATGGTGCATCGCAGTTCGCGCGGCGATCTGACGCCTTCGATCGCCGCCGCCGAAAACGAACTGACCCACATCGCGCTGGGGATTCGCGACGCCGGCTTCGGCGTGCTGGAAGCCATCTCGGATTGGCTGGATGAGCGCGCCGATGATTTTGCGATGTTTCGTCGCATCGTCGAACGCAGCGGCATACCCTGCTCGATCAGCCTGATGCAAGACGGCAACCAACCGGGCCGCTGGCGCGAGGTATTGACGCAGCTTGAAGCCGCACGCCGCGATGGCCTGCCGATGACCGGCCAGGTCGCGCCGCGCGCGGTCGGCCTGGTGATGACGGTGGAATCGTCGGTCAGCCCGTTCCAGGATTGCGCGGCGTATGCAAGCTTGAAAGCGCTATCGCTTGCCGACAAGCTGCGCACCATGCGCGACCCGTCGTTTCGGGCACTGCTGCTGGCGCAGGCCGACGCACTCGACCGCAACCCGCCCGCTGACCGAAAACCGACCCTGAGCCGGCACTTCGAGCGCGTTTATCCGCTGGGCGACCCGTTGAATTACGAGCCGCTCGCGAACCATTCAGTGGCCGCGCTCGCACAACTGCAGGGCATATCGCCCTACGCCTACTTTTACGATCTGATGGCCAACGGCGACGGCAGCAACGCGCTCTACGTGCCGATCTTCAATTACGTCGACGGCAATTACGAAGCCTGCCGCGAAATGCTGGCCAGCTCGGCTACGCTGCCCGGCCTGGGCGATGCCGGCGCGCACGTCGGCACTATCTGCGACGCCAGCTTCACCACTTATCTGCTGACCTATTGGGGCCGCGACCGTCGCGCAGGCCGTTTCGACTTGGGGTGGCTGATCAAGCGACTCACGTCGGACACCGCTCATGCTGTCGGGCTGACGGATCGTGGCGTGCTGGCACCCGGCAAGAAAGCGGATATCAACGTCATCGATTTCGCGCGACTGCGCATCGAAGCACCCGTGATGGCAAATGACTTGCCCGCGGGCGGCAAGCGTTTCATGCAAGGCGCCGAAGGCTATGACGCGAGCATCGTCTCGGGCGTGGTGATTCGACGCAATGGCGTCGCCACGGGCGCCACGCCTGGCCGGTTGGTACGGAATGGCCGTGTTGCCGAATAGGCGGCGGCTGCCCGTCGCGGCTAGCCGCTCGCTGCTGCCGCTAGCTCCTTCTAGCCGCAAGTCGCCGGTAGCAGCCGGCATTCAAGAAAGGACCACTCCTCATGCATGACCTGGCGATCGTCAACGTTCAGCTCTATGACGGCTCGAAGCAAGCCTCGCGCCGCGGCGCACTCGCGGTGCGCGATGGCTACATCATAGAAGTCGGCGCGCAAGTCGGCCCCGCCCGCGAAACCATCGATGCCGAAGGTCTCGCCTTGGCGCCCGGCATCATCGATACGCACACGCACTACGACGCGCAGATCACCTGGGATCGCACGCTCGACCCCTCGTCGCGGCTGGGCGTGACGACAGTTGTAATCGGCAACTGCGGTTTTACGATCGCGCCCTGTCGACCGGCCGATCGCGACAGAACCTTGCGCAATCTCACTAAAGTCGAGGGCATGCCACTCGAAGCGCTGCGCGAAGGCACGCGCTGGGATTTCGAAAGCGTGCCGCAGTATCTCGATATGATCGAAGCGATCAAGCCGAGCATCAACGTCGCGGCATTCGTCGGCCACTCGGCGCTGCGCGTATGGGCACTGGGCGACGAGGCGAGCCAGCGCCCGGCAACCGGCAAGGAAGTCGAAGCCATGCAGCGGGTACTGCGCGAAGCCATGCGAGCGGGATGCATCGGGCTTGCCAGTTCGACCCTCGCCTCACACAGCGGCGACGAAGGCGTGCCCATGCCCTCCCGCCTTGCCGACGAACGCGAATTCCGCGCGCTGGTGGGCGTGCTCGGCGAGCTTGGGCACGGCGTGTTCATGCTGACTCAGGGCGTCAACCTGCCGGTTTCCGATACCGCGCTGCTGGAAGAGATGTCAGCCAGCACTGGCGTGCCCATCATGATCGCGGCGATGTTGCATAGCGAAGCCTTTCCGCAGCGCGTTTTCGAGCGGCTCGACCGCTTGACGCAAGCGCAACAACGTGGCGCCAAGCTCTATGGCCAAACCTCGTGCTGCCCGCTTACGTTCGAGTTTTCGATGGCCTCGCCCTATGTTCTCGAAGGCATGACGGCCTGGAAGCCCGCGCTCGAAGCCAGTGGCGAGGCATTGAAGGACTTGTATCGCAGCGATGCCTTCCGGCAAACCGTGCGAGACGAACTGTCGCGACCGGCGATCGGCCGCATGTTCAACAATCAGTGGGACCGCACCGTGATCGCCGAAGTAGTCGATCCGAAAAACCGCGCGCTGGAAGGCCGCACGATTGAAAGTGTCGCGCGCGAAGCCGGCCAGGCTCCGCTGGATTGGTTATTCGATTTCAGCTTGAGCGAAAACCTCGGCACGCAGTTCACGATTCAAGTGATGAACTTCGATGCCGAGGCACTCGCGCGCGTGCTACGGCATCCGAACGGACACATTGCCTTGTCCGACGCCGGCGCGCACTTGAGCTTTTTGTGCGATGCGGGTTTCGGCTTGCATCTGCTCGGACATTGGGCCCGCGACCTGAAAGCCATGCCACTGGAGGAAGCCGTGTGGCAGCTCAGCGGACGCGCCGCTGAAATCTACGGCATCAAGGATCGGGGCCGCCTGCTGCCAGGCTTCGCCGCCGACCTGCTGTTGTTCGATCCGGCACGTGTCGGTCGCACCGCCAATTTCCGCATCAATGACTTGCCGGGCGGCCTGCCGCGACAGTCGTCTGCGCCAATAGGCGTACGTGGCGTGTGGGTCAACGGTGTGCGGATCTTGCGCGACGATGAAGCGCTCGCGCAGGAGCGTGGTTCCGGACGTTTGCTTCGCGATTTTGCCAACTATTAATGAGACAGTCGGAAAGGAATAAAAATATGAAAAGGACTTGGTTCGGCGTAGCGATCGCGGCGTTACTGACATGCGGCAGCGTTGCACTGCCTGCGCAGGCCGCCGATACGATCAAGATTGGCGTGGTAACCATCGACAGCGGGCCGATGGAATTGGTATCGAAATACGTCGTCGACTCCGCCAAGCTGTGGGTCGACACCATGAATGCGCAAGGCGGCGTCAATGGCCGCAAATTCGAGATCGTCTCGGAAACCAATAACGGCACACCGGCTGGCGCCATCAGCTCGGTCACGCGCGCGGTGCAGCAGGATGGCGCGTCGTTCATCATCGGCAGCATGACCTCGTCGATGTCATTGGCGCTGGCACCACGCATGGGCAGCCTCAATGCGCTGTTGCTCGACAATATGTCGGGCACCGCAGAACTGGTCGAGAAGAGTTGCCAACCCAATTATTTCCGTTTCGCGCCCACCGATTCGTCGACCTTGCAGGCCTATCGGCGCTTGCTGAAGCAAGCCGGCATCAAGACCTGGAGCGTGATCGCCTCGGACTATGCGGCGGGCCACAGCTATGCGGACCAGTTCACCCAGGTCGCCAAAGACACCGGCGGCGAGGTCAAACTGCGTCTGTTCGAACCGCTCGGCACCTCCGACTTCGGCAGTTATATATCGCAACTTCGCGACAATCCGAGCGAAGGGCTATTTGTGTACGTGATCGGCAGCGATGCGATGGCCTTCGCCAAGCAGCAAGATCAGTACGGCCAGTTGAAGAAATACAAGATGGTCGTGTCGACCAGTTGGACCAACGATACGGTGCTGTCGATTCAGGGTAACGCCATGCTCGGCTTCTATGCCACGCTGCCGTATTACTACACCATGCCTGGTGCCCGCAACGCGGCCTTCGTCAAAGCTTTCGAGGAGCGTTATCACCGCAAGCCCAGCTTCATCGACGCCGATCCCTATGTGACGCTAGAGATGCTGAAAGCCGCCATTGAGAAAGCCAAATCGACCGATGTGGACAAGGTACGGGCGGCGCTGTCGGGGTTGAAGACCGATACCGTCTACGGCAATATCGAGATGCGCGCCGCCGACCACATGCTGATGCATCAGATGCTGATGGCTCAAGTGGTGAAAGGAACGGATGGCAAGCCGACGTTTTCGATTATCTATAGCGCGCCGGGGAACGAGATTGCGCCGCCGCCGAGTCCAGCTTGCAAGCTTTGACGACTGTCGGTCGAGGACTCTCGGGTTAAGAGCCTCAACGGCGAAGTGCCGCAAGGGGCTTTAACGCTGGTTCTCTGACGGACGGCGCGGCCCCTTGGCGACAGGCCTCGACAGCGAAGCCGTCAGGAAATCTGGACAAAAAAAACCCCGCAGGCTGATGCTTTGCGGGGTTTTCTGCTTCTCTGCAGCGTTTGAAACTTTCCTTTGGTGCCCAGGAGAGGACTCGAACCTCCACACCTTGCGGCGCATGGACCTGAACCATGTGCGTCTACCAATTCCGCCACCTGGGCCAAGGATGACGCTACAGCGAAGCCGCTATTATAGAGACTGTTTTTGGGCTGTCAACTATTCTGCGGCGCCCGCATCCCGCTTACCATCTCTCCTTCATACCGCGATCATTTGGACGAATCTCATGCACAGACATCGGCTCACATCAAGGCTGATCCGGGTGAGCACGCCTATAAGCGTGGCCGCGGCCCTGATGCTGGGCCCGGTTCAGACCTTTGCCGCCGTCGGTGCACCGGCCCTGGGCCCCGAAGTTCTGGAACAAACCAACGATCTGCAGCGCGCGGTATGGGCCTGTGAAAACGGCGCCAACTTCTTCCTGCAGAAGGCCTGGGCCAGGGGCGTCAGTCCACGCTTCTTCCTCGGCAGCGCCGATCCCAGCGCGCCGCTGGGTGGCGCGGCGCCGCTGGTCCTCGATGCTTCGCATCGGCTCAGCGGCTACGGCCGTCTGTCGAACGCGCATGGATGGTTCAACGTGCGCTTCGCTTGCGGCCTGCGCGCCGATTTGCGGCAGCCCTTGTCGTTCCGCTTTGAAACGCTGGCGCCTATCCCGGCGACGGCGCCGCCTTCCGCTTCGGTCAGTGCATCGGCCAACCCGCCCGCCGGGACTTCATCTGACGCTTCGGCAAGCGCCGCAGCCAGCGACGCGACCGACCCGGCCGAGCGCAAAGCAGATACCGCCGCCGCGCGGAAGCGCTGGTATGTCACCACCGGCGACCCAGTGGTCCTGCAACACGGCGTGAAAGAAACCGACGACCGGGATTTCCGCGCACAGTGCACGAAGGGTACGGAGACGATGCAGGTCACGCTGAGCAGCACGCTGCCGTCGCTTACGAAAGATGGCTATCTGACGGTCAGCGTCACCGATGGTACGCACACGGGCCTCTATCTGGCGCGCGCCATGGTCGATGAAAATCTCGGCGTGGCCGTGCCGGTGTTCACTGCGACCAAGCAAGACCCGCTGCTGCGTTGGCTCGCTGCTGCGCATGCCGCCGGCGACACATTGCACATCAACCTAGGCGGCGAGCTGGCCTTCGACGTGCCATTGCAGGGCAGCTCCACGGCCAGCAAAATCTTCGCGGCCGCTTGCAGTGAATGACTGCCCGGGCACTCAGGCCGCGAACCGCTTGGCAAATTCCTCATACCCTTAGCAGGAATCGATATTTAGGGCGCTGACGGCTTTCCGTAATATGCAGGCTCATCGCGACGACGACCGCAAGTGAGGCGTCGGAAAATACGCCGCAGGATGCTGGCATCTTGCATCGGCATTTTGTTTTCGAGCGAATGCAAGGATTGCTATGTCCCAATTACCCTCCAAATCTTTGAAGCCGGCGGCGAGCGATTCGCTCGTCGTCAAGCAACTCGAGCTCACCATTGGCGCCGAAGTCAGTGGCGTGGATTTACGTCAACCACTGACGCTCGAATTGCGTGATGCAATCAAGGCATTGCTGCTGCGGCATCGTGTGCTGTTCTTTCGCGATCAGTTCATTTCTAGCGAGCAGCAAATCGCCTTGGCACGGCAGTTCGGCAAGATTTATATTCACCCGCTGACCAAACAAGCCGATCGGCGCGTGCCCGCCGAGGAAGATGTGTCGGCATCGGTCGATTCGCATCGCATTTCGGCAGCCTGGGAACGCAAGCATCAGGCATCGAAAAGTAGCTGGCATGCGGACACCAGCTGGCTGGTGCACCCTGCCTGGGGATCGCTGCTCCGCGCTATCGATATCCCGCCGGTCGGCGGCGACACGATCTGGGCGAACGGCAATGCGGTGTACGAAAGCTTGCCGGCTGAAACCAAAGAGAAGATCGCCGATCTTTATGTCGTGCACGACTTTCAGCGGCAGCTCGGGCGACTGAAGATCGATTATCCGATCGTCGCGCATCGTCTGGTCAAGCTGCACCCCGAAACCGGCGAGAAGATTCTCTGGATCAACTTCGATCAAAAGCCGTCGATTATCGGCCGGGATCGCGACGCAAGCCAAGATCTGGTCGATGAGCTCTACAAAGCCTATTTGCAGCCCGAACACCATGTGCGCTTCAAGTGGAGCAACGGCGCGCTGGCCTTCTGGGACAACCGCGCGGGACTTCATTATCCCGTTACCAACTACGGCGATTATCCCCGCGAGATGGAACGTGTGCTGATCGAGGATTTCGACGCATTTCCCCATTACCACGACCTTCCCTAAGCGCCATGAGGACGGCGACGTCCTATAACTGATGGATATGCAATGGATTTTGCTTTTACGCCTCGACAACAAAGCATTTATGACCGGATCGGCGAGTTAGGACGCACGCGCTTCGCAGCACGTGCCGCCGACTATGACCGCCGCGCAGTCACACCGGTAGAGAACCTGCGCGACTTGTTTGAAGCCGGCGTAACCGGGGCGGCTATATCGGAAGAGTTCGGTGGTCTGGGCAGCGGGCCCCTGGGAGCCGATCCATTGCTTGCACAGCTGGTCGTCGAGCAAACGGCGCGCTACTGCCTTTCGACCGCGCATTCCATCCACATCCATTATGTCAATGTGCATCGCTTGGAAGCGGTGGCCACACCGGAACAACGCGCGCGCATTCTGCCGGGTGTAAGCGCGCGAGGCGATCTGATCAACGGCACCGCAAGCGAACCGGGTCGCACCGCGCGGGGTTTGTATAACCTCCAGACGACGGCCGAAAAGGTCAGCGGTGGCTGGATTCTCAATGGCTACAAAAACTACAGTACCTTGGCCGACGTCGCGAAGTTCAATATCATCGCGGCGGTCGCCAAGGGTAAATCGCTGCCCGAAGGGCATATGACCTTCCTGGTGCCGCAAGATGCTGAAGGCTTTTCCATCGTGCCGGATACGTGGGATACGCTGGGCATGCGAGCCGCCTATAGTCCCGACCTGAAGCTGACGAACTGTTTTGTCGCTGACGAAAATGTTTTGGGGGCACCCGGAGAGACGCCGGCAAACCGCTGGCAGGCAAAATCGCATGCGAGCTTCGCGGCCCAATATGTAGGCGCCAGCGAGGGCATTTTCGATTTCCTGGTGGATTATCTGCCGCAGCGAGGCACCGCCGGGGATGCCTATGCGCAGTTACGGCTCGGCGAGATTCGCGTGGCGATCGACGCGGCACGCTGGCTGAGTTATCGGGCTGCCTGGCTATGGCAAACGAAGAGTTACGCCGAGGCGGAATTGTTCGCGATGAATGCCAAGCACCAGGCGCTGGACAGTGCCATCACGGTGATGGACCGCGCCGCGCAGATTGCCGGTTCCAGCGCACTGTCGAATAGCTCTGCCCTGCCCCGTTTGATTCGCGATCTGCGTTATCAAACGTTGCACGAAAATTTCGACAAGACGGCTGCCACACTCGGCAAATTCCATCTCGGGCAAACCTACGACGTGACCGCGCGCCTGTAAATCAAGGCATGCCGCGGCTCAGCGGGACGCACGATGTGAATGCGAATACATCGGCTTTCCCGGCACGTCGAGCGTAATGCGACACAGACTCGCACTTTCTGACTCGGTGATATACAACTCGCGATTATCCGCGCCGCCGAAAGCGAGATTGCTCGATTCGAGCCCTTGCGGCGTACGAATCCGTTGAACCGGCTCGCCGTTTTGATCGAATACCCAAACCGAACCGAGCCCGGCGTGCGCCACGTAAAGCCGGTCTTGTTGATCCAATGCCAAGCCATCGGGACCAATGCCGCCGGACAACTGGATGAACAGGCCTACCTTGGTAACTTGATGCCGAGCATCGAACGCTACGCGCCATATGCCATTGGCACGCGTCACTGCCAGATACAAAACATTTTCCTGCAGGTTCATCACCAGCCCGTTCGGGCTCGGCACATTGTCCAGCAGACGACTCAACACACCGTCGGCTGAATAGCGGAAGAGACGTCCAGTGGGATCTTGTAGCCCCGTCGCACCCTGATCGGTGAAATACAAATCGCCGTTTCGCGCGAAAAACAGGTCATTCACGCCTTTCAAATGCTCGCCGCCGAAGTTCACGAGAAACGGATGAATAACGCGCGCTAGCGGATCCAGGCACATGATGCCGTGCATGTAGTCGGCTACATAAATACGACCATCGGCGTGGATTTTCAGGCCATTGGGCCAGCCCTGATATTCGACGACGACTTCGAACTCACCGTTGGGCGTGATCTTATATATGCGTCCATTGACACCATCCACGCACCACAGATTGCCGGCGCGATCGAACGATGGGCCTTCGAGAAAGGAACTGTGCGTCTTGCCTGCCGCGCGCACTCTATTCCAGCTCGACTGCGGGCCGCCGCTCTTCAATGCCTCCGGCAATGCAGTGAAGACCTCGGCGTTGCGCTGCGGGGGTGCCTGAAAATACATGCGATTCCTTCTAGCGGTGCGCCTCGAGCGCTTGAACCAGCGCGGCACGCGTCGTCCGCTCTATTGATAGGCACGCCATCAGCGAGCTTCGGAGCGAAGGCCATGATAGAGATTTGAACAACGGCTCGGAAACAACAAATAGAGATTAAATAAGGCCAAGAAAATATTTAGCTATCAAATGGCAGCACCTTATTATCGACGTCGATTACGGTTTTCTTACATGTCCGACGTGACCGATGGAAGAAGCCTTTTCAGTACTCCATTGTTCTGTTTTCTCGATCGGACCCGCATCATGAAAAATATAAGATCCGCGCTGCTTGCCGGCGTCGCCCTTATTGCGTTTTACGCATCGTCAACCT